>DASUFE010000133.1:0-40597 GCA_036274675.1 Gammaproteobacteria bacterium | reverse complement strand
CGAACCCGCGACCCCCGGCGTGACAGGCCGGTATTCTAACCAGCTGAACTACCACTCCGACACTGGTGGGTGCTGCAGGGGTCGAACCTGCGACCCTCGCCTTGTAAGGGCGATGCTCTACCAACTGAGCTAAGCACCCGGCGGACCGCTGGGCGGTCCCCGAAAGGCGCGCTAGTTTAAGGCATCCTTCAGGGCTTTTCCAGCTTTAAATGCCGGGACGTTGGAGGCTTCGATTTGAATGGTCTCACCGGTCCGGGGATTGCGCCCGCTGCGGGCTTCGCGCTTGCGCGCCAGAAAGGTACCGAAACCGGTCAGCACGACCTGATCACCTTTTTTAAGAGTGCTGGCGATGATATCGATCATTGATTCAACCGCGCGGCCGGCATCGGCTTTGGAAAGACTGGTGGCCTCGGAAAGCGCATCGATAAATTCGGTTTTGTTCATTTTGTTTATCCTTAAGAAGGTTGGGACGCTCGCTTATACGTCAAGATTTTCCTTTTTACCCCGCTATGAGCAGGATACAGCCCGAACGAAATGGAAGGATTTTATACCAACTGCTTCGAAGCGATGTCAAACGGTTTCCTTTAAAACTCCAACCGTTTGACGCGCTTCGCGATGAAAAAATAATTCAAGGCACTTGATTTTAATGAGGACGCAAGGCTTCGGCCTTGTCAGACTCTTCGGTATCCTTGCTTACCTCGACTTTCGCGGGGGCCTGCAAAGGAGCCGGTTTATGGGTAAGCGCCAGTTCGAGGACCTCGTCGATCCATTTCACCGGATGAATTTTCAGACTTTCAATGATATTCGGCGGCATTTCAGCCAGATCCTTGCGGTTTTCATCGGGGATAAGCACTGTAGTGATACCGCCCCTTAAGGCCGCAAGCAGTTTTTCCTTCAATCCGCCGATCGGCAGAACCTCGCCCCGTAATGTGATTTCACCCGTCATCGCCACGTCGGAACGGACGGGAATCGCGGTCAATGCCGACACAATCGCCGTGCACATGCCGATGCCGGCGCTCGGACCGTCTTTCGGGGTGGCGCCTTCGGGCACGTGCAGATGGATATCTTTCTTCTCATGAAAATCCGGCTCGATACCCATGCTCTGGGCACGACTGCGCACCACGGTTATCGCAGCCTGTATCGACTCCTGCATGACATCGCCCAGGCGTCCGGTATACGTGGCCTTGCCCTTGCCGGGTACGACTGCCGCTTCGATGGTCAATAATTCTCCACCGACCTCGGTCCAGGCAAGACCGGTCACCTGACCGACCTGGTTGTGCTGTTCGGCCATGCCATAACGGAAACGGCGCACGCCCAGGTACTTGTCCAGATTATCGATCGTAACTTCAACCCCGCCGCCGGTTCTTTCCTTTTCGAGCAGAATATTCTTCACGGTCTTGCGGCAGATCTTGGATATATCGCGTTCAAGATTACGCACGCCAGCCTCGCGGGTGTAATAGCGGACTATGCCGCGCAAGGCGTCTTCTGTAACGGTAAGCTCATTTTCCTCGATGCCGTTATTTTTCATTTGTTTCGGCACGAGATAACGCGCGGCGATATTAATCTTCTCGTCCTCGGTATAACTTGGCACCTGGATGACTTCCATGCGGTCCAGCAACGGCCCCGGGATATTCATGGTGTTCGCTGTGGCCACGAACATCACGTCCGAAAGGTCGAAGTCGACTTCGAGATAGTGGTCATTGAAAGTATTATTCTGTTCGGGATCCAGAACCTCCAGCAACGCAGCGGAAGGGTCGCCGCGAAAATCCATGGCCATCTTGTCGATTTCATCAAGCAGGAACAGCGGATTGGAGGTCCCCGACTTGGAAAGATTCTGGATAATCTTGCCGGGCATCGAACCAATATAAGTGCGCCGGTGCCCGCGTATTTCCGCCTCATCGCGCACACCGCCCAGGGACATGCGTACGAACTTGCGGTTGGTCGCGCGTGCGATCGAACGCCCCAGGGACGTCTTGCCGACTCCCGGGGGGCCGACCAGGCATAGAATGGGGCCTTTGAGTTTGCGCACACGGTTGGTCACCGCGAGATATTCAAGGATACGTTCCTTGACTTTTTCCAGGCCGTAGTGATCCTCTTCCAGCACTCTCTCGGCTTCCGGCAGGCTGTGGCGGATCTTGCTCTTCTTTCTCCACGGCACGTTCAACAGCCAGTCGATATAATTGCGAACCACGGTCGCTTCAGCCGACATCGGCGACATCATTTTCATTTTCTTCAGTTCGGCTTCAGCCTTGCTGCGCACTTCCTTGGGCATGCCGGCACGCTCGATCCGCTTGGCCAACTCGTCGATCTCATTGGCTTCATCGGAAATATCGCCCAGTTCCTTCTGAATGGCCTTCATCTGCTCATTCAGGTAATACTCGCGCTGGCTCTTTTCCATCTGTTGCTTGACGCGGCCGCGGATACGCTTTTCGATCTGCAACAAATCGAGTTCAGCATCTATGAGGCCCATCAGGTGCTCAAGACGTTCACGCGGATTGGCGATTTCGAGCACCCGCTGTTTTTCTTCCAGCTTCAGCGACATGTGCGCCGCGATCGTGTCCGCGAGCCGCGACGGTTCATCAATGCCGGACAGCGAAGTCAGGATTTCGGGGGGGACTTTCTTGTTCAGTTTCACATACTGGTCGAATAGGCCGAGGATGGAACGGGTCAGTACTTCAATCTCGCGGTCTTCCATCGGCTGCTCGGTGTCGATGGTATCGATCTTCGCGGAGAAATATCCGTCCTCCTCTTTCAACTGGTGCACCTTGGCCCGCTTGATGCCTTCAACCAGGACCTTGATCGTCCCGTCCGGCAATTTGAGCAGCTGCAGAATGGCGGCCAAGGTACCGATCGAATGAATATCCTCCATTGAGGGCTCGTCCACTTCGGCGCTTCGCTGCGCCACCAGCAGGATTTGCTTACTGTTTGCCATTGCCATTTCAAGCGCATGGATGGATTTTTCCCGCCCGACGAACAACGGGATCACCATATGCGGATACACGACGACATCACGCAACGGCAATAATGGTATGTATTGGTCAGTAATTCCGCTCATGGCATCAGATTCTTTGCGCATTATGATTACTCGGTAAGTTCAGGGTCTGTAGAGCCGGCATCTGCATCAGGATGATGCCGGACGGAAGAAATGTCAATGTACAGCAAAACAGCGGGAATGAAGCTTAAGTGCGAGCACTGTGCGTTCAATGGGGGGCGGCCTTTTTGTATTCGTTACCTTCGTAGACGAGATAAGGCTTTGCTTCCCCGTTGATAACCGCCTCATCGATCACGACCTTCGACACATCCTTCATACCCGGCAGTTCATACATGGTATCGAGCAGCACGGTTTCAAGGATGGTTCTCAAACCACGGGCACCGGTCTTGCGCTCCATGGCTTTCTTCGCGATGGTATACAAGGCGTCATCGCGGAATTCGAGTTCGCACTCCTCCATCTCAAACAGTTTCTGATACTGCTTGATCAGCGCATTCTTCGGTTCCGTCAGAATCTGCATCAATGCCTGCTCGTCCAGCTCTTCCAGAGTTGCTACAACAGGCAGACGGCCGACGAATTCCGGAATCAACCCGTACTTGATCAGGTCTTCCGGCTCGACGTCATGCAAAACTTCCCCGATCGACCGCTCCTCGGCCTTGCTCTTGACCTCGGCCGCGAAGCCGATGCCGCCCCTCTTCGAGCGCTCGCGTATCACCTTGTCGAGGCCCGCAAAAGCTCCACCGCAGATAAACAGAATATTTGAAGTATCGACCTGCAGGAATTCTTGCTGCGGATGCTTGCGCCCGCCTTGCGGAGGCACAGAGGCGATCGTACCCTCGATCAGCTTCAACAGGGCCTGCTGCACCCCCTCGCCCGACACGTCGCGCGTGATCGAGGGGTTGTCCGACTTGCGTGAAATCTTGTCGATTTCGTCGATATAGACGATCCCGGTTTGCGCCTTGTCGACGTCATAATCGCACTTCTGAAGCAGTTTCTGGATGATGTTCTCCACGTCCTCACCGACATAACCGGCTTCCGTGAGCGTGGTCGCATCCGCGATGGTGAAAGGTACGTTGAGAAAGCGCGCCAAGGTCTCCGCAAGCAGTGTCTTACCGGAGCCGGTGGGCCCAATCAGCAGGATGTTGCTTTTCGCGAGTTCTACATCATCATTACGGCTGCGGGATTCCAGGCGTTTGTAATGATTGTATACGGCCACCGACAACACCTTCTTGGCGCGATCCTGGCCAATTACGTATTCATCGAGGTTCTTGCGGATTTCCTTCGGCTTGGGCAGATTGGTTCCGACGGAGGACACCTGAACCTGCAGTTCCTCACGTACTATGTCGTTGCATAGATCAACGCATTCGTCGCATATGAACACGGACGGGCCGGCGATCAGCTTGCGTACCTCGTGCTGACTCTTGCCGCAAAACGAGCAATAGAGTAATTTGCCGCCGTCTTGGGTTTTGTCGCCAGTGCCGTCAGTCATTACCGATCCTCAACTACTTATCTCTGCACCCGTTCTTTGATTGTTTGCTGTTTAGGGCGGAATGTCAACCTGTAGCCTCTAAGGGCCAAAGCTGACAAATCCGGTCATTTTTAGGCCTTTTCTGTCGGCATCAAACCGCGGCGAGTCAGGATTTCATCGATAATCCCGTATTCTTTGGCAGCGGACGCATCCAGAAACCGGTCCCGCTCCGTGTCCTGCTGAATCCGGCTGATCGGCTGGCCAGTATGTTTCGCCATGATCTGATTCATCTGTTCCCTGACTTTAAGTATTTCCCGTGCGTGAATATCAATATCCGTTGCCTGTCCCTGAAAACCGCCCAGCGGCTGGTGGATCATGATGCGGGAATTCGGCAACGCATAACGTTTGCCGGCGGCGCCCCCGGTCAACAATAAAGCGCCCATGCTCGCTGCCATACCGACGCAAAGCGTGCTGACATCGGGTTTGATGAATTGCATCGTATCGTAGATCGACAAGCCCGCGCTCACGGAGCCGCCGGGAGAATTAATGTACAAGGATATGTCCTTGTCGGGATTCTCGGATTCGAGAAACAGCAGTTGCGCCACGATCAGGTTGGCCATATGGTCTTCAACGGGCCCCACCAGGAAGACTACGCGTTCCTTTAACAGCCTCGAATAAATATCATAGGCGCGCTCGCCGCGAGCAGTCTGTTCGACCACCATCGGCACCAGGTTCAGTGCTTTTATATCCTCATAATGTTTGTCTTGCTTCATTCGTTATTCTCCGGGTTTAAGCCGTCGCCTTCTGATTGGCTTCGATAAGCTCGCTGAAACGCATATCCTTTTGAGAGGTTTTAGCCTGCTCAAGTAACATATTGATCACCTGGTCTTCGATTACCAGGGATTCAATTTGCCGATACAGGTTCTTGTTGCTCATATAATACTGAACCACCTGCTCGGACTGCTCGTACTGGGACGCAATCTGCTCGATCTTCGCTTTCACCGCCACCGTATCGGCCTTAAGTTTTTTCTCTTCAAAAATCTTCGCGATCAATAGTGCTAAGGCCACGCGACGTCGCGCCTGCTCCTCGAACAGGTCCCGCGGCAAGTGCGCGGCCGCGCCCTGGGGAATACCCATACGCTGCATGGCTTGCTGCTGCAACTGCTGGATTTCCTGATCAACCAGCACATCGGGCAATTCTACCTTGTGCATGTCGAGCAGGCCGTCCATTAACTGCCGCTTTACATAGGAACGGCTGTTTTCCGCCAACTCCCGTTCCATATGTTGCTGCAGCTCCTTTTTCAAGGTATCCAAACCACCCTCCTGTACACCGTAAGACTTGATAAAGTCTTCATTGACTTCAGGCAGCTTCTGTTCCGCCACCGCATGGCACAAAACTTTGAATTCGGCCTTTTTGCCCTGGAGTTCCGACTTGGGATAGTCCTTCGGAAATTTGACCTTGATTATCCGTTCCGCGCCGGTATTTATACCGATCAGCTGGTCTTCAAAGCCTTCGATCATCTGTTTGGAACCTAGAACCAGCGGAATATTCTGGGCACTGCCACCTTCGAAAGCCTCTCCGTCGATGGTTCCCTCGAAATCGATCTTGAGCCGATCGCCGTCACGGGCGGACCGCTGAACCTCAATCCATTCCGCGCGCTGCTTACGCAGGGTATCAAGCATTTTTTCGATATCATCGTCCTGAATCTGTACTGCCGGCTGCTGGATCTTCAGTTTTTGCAGATCACCAAGCTTGATTTCGGGATATACCTCGAATATAGCCGTGAATTCCACATCCTCCCCCGGCTTGGCGGGCTTGGCGTCGATTTGCGGCACCCCTGCAGGTTTGAGCTTCTGCTGGGCAATCGCCTGGCCGTAGCTGCGTTGCACCAAATCGCTCAATATTTCCTGTTCAACGCTGGGCCCATACTTCTGCTTGATTACCTTCATCGGCACCTTGCCGGGACGAAAGCCGGCCAGTTTCGCCGTTTTGGCAATCGACTTGAGCCGGGCGTCAAACGCCTTATCAAACTGCTCCGCCGGCAATTGGATCTTCATTCTGCGCTTAAGCCCCTTGCCGGACTCGATGGATACTCTCATTTAATTAATACTCCAGATTCATTAAATAACGATAAATTCATCGCGGTAGGGCCCACACCTACCAAAATTCACGCCGTTCCGGATCAGCCGGCCACCATTCTAACGCATGGCAGGAAGGCGCGCCTGTCCTCGCCCAAATCCTGCCTGGAACAAGCCCCGATGCCTCTGCCTCGGTTTGAATAAATACCGCAGCCTCGTAATACGCTGTATTTGGCTATGGTAACCGGCACCACGGGCTCCATTTGGACTCGCTATGCGTGCTGCTGTAGCGGTACTACAGTGGCTAAAAGCCACAAATCCGGATTTTACAGTTGTCCGGCTGCTGAAACAGCTGTAGTCCTTCGGAAAATCTCCGGAACATTCACTAACACAGCCGTAATACAGGCTTTATTTGGATATCGTAACCAGTGCCACAGTCGTGATGCAGCCTTGGCTGAAGCTACAAGTTCGGATTTTACAGTGCTGCCGACTGCTGAGGGTTTCAACTGATATACTAATCTGTACTGTCGTCGTTATGGCTCCGTTTAAATATCGCAATCAGTGCTGCCATCGTGATAGTTAGCGACTAAAGCCACAGTTTAATGGACTTGTTGGTGCGAAAGGAGAGACTCGAACTCTCAAGGGTTACCCCACTGGAACCTAAATCCAGCGCGTCTACCAATTCCGCCACTTTCGCGCATGAGCATGTCTTTTGCTTATATTCAAGCGTGATACGGATTTTCAGCCAGCCCGTATTTACATTTTAAAGATACCGGGAATGGAGCGTCAGCGCAGATTTCAGAACTACGGGGATTGAAACCAATCCCCGGATAAATTGGTGGGCCGTGTAGGGGTCGAACCTACGACCAATTGATTAAGAGTCAACTGCTCTACCAGCTGAGCTAACGGCCCAAGAAAGTATCCGGTCCCTTATGAGGATCGGATACCGAACCTGGGGTGAGCGATGGGGCTCGAACCCACGACAACCGGGATCACAACCCGGGGCTCTACCAACTGAGCTACGCCCACCATTGTTTTGCATTTTACATTACGCAGGGCGGTTGGAATCATACCAACAATCACCCATTCCACCATTTTGTTCAAATCTGAACTGCCACGTGGCACGGCCGAGAGGACTCGAACCTGTCTTGCGGAGCCACATCACCTTGGCGCGCCCGGCAGGACTCGAACCTGCAACCCCCGGCTTAGAAGGCCGGTGCTCTATCCGGTTGAGCTACGGGCGCAACGGCGTGAATTATCACGCGCCGGACACAAAATAACAAAATAATTCATGTCCCTCGTTCCTCAGCCGAAGCAATCGCGACCTCACTGTTTGATACCGCTGTTTGGGCTGTTTTATTACTGGCACGTCCACGCCAATAGTTACATCCCCGGAGTTGTGCCCTGCTGCCATCGTGGCGCACTTCGTTTAAAAACCGCTATTCCGTTCCGTCCGACTACTGACACTTTCGTGTCAATAGCAGCATCTCCAGAGTTGTACCCTGCCGCAGTCGTGACACATCAGTAGCTAAAACCACTGTCCCGTGGACTCGTTGGTCGGGGCAGCAGGATTTGAACCTGCGACCCTCTGCTCCCAAAGCAGATGCGCTACCAGGCTGCGCTATGCCCCGAATCGGCCGTACAGGGGCGCGATAATAAGCATGCGGATAGAGCACGTCAAACTTTAAACCCCTGCCGCGAGATATTTATTCTAGCAGTTGGAACCAGGTGGGCCTCCCGCGTCGCTTGTCCCTGTCGATCGCTACATGCGACAATCGCGCGCCATGACAGCCCGCATCCTAGACGGTAAAGCCATCGCAGCCGGCATCCGCGACCGGATTCGTCAGCAGGTGAACCAGCGGTTATCGGATGGCAAGCGCCCGCCGGGCTTGGCCGTTGTGCTGGTCGGAACCGATCCCGCTTCTCATGTCTATGTAACCGGCAAGCACAAAGCCTGCACGGAAGTCGGGATTATTTCCAAGTCCCATTTGTTACCGGCCGAAACTTCGCAGGCCGAGCTGCTGGCGCTGATCGATGCGCTCAATCGGGACAGCGCTGTCGATGGAATCCTGGTGCAGCTACCGCTGCCAGGCCATATCGACCCCGGCATCGTGATCGAGCGGATCCTGCCGATGAAGGATGTGGACGGCTTTCACCCTTATAACGTAGGCAGACTGGCGCAGCGCATTCCTAAACTCCGCCCCTGCACCCCCTATGGCATTATCGAATTGCTGAAATCGGCCGGGGAAGTTTTTACCGGGCGCGGAGCTGTCGTGATTGGAGCCTCCAATATCGTCGGCCGGCCGATGGCCCTGGAGCTGCTGCTGCTCGGCGCAACGGTGACCGTCTGTCATCGCTTCACGAAAGATCTGCGACCCTACATAGAAAGAGCTGATATCGTGATTGCGGCTGCGGGCAAACCAGGCCTTATAAAAGGATCATGGATCAAACCTCAGGCAACCGTGATCGATGTGGGCATCAGCAGGCTGGAGAACGGCGAACTCGCAGGTGATGTGGAATTCGAGGCGGCGCGGGAGCGGGCAGCCTGGATCACTCCCGTTCCCGGCGGCGTCGGCCCGATGACCATCGCCATGCTACTGACAAATACGCTGCAAATTTGGGAATCTGCCGCAGACTGAAATTTTGATTCAATCCTTGCCGTTCAACCGCGGCGCCAAGTGGTTCCTTTGGGACCGTCTTCCAGAATAATGCCCTGGGCCTTCAACAGATCACGGATACGGTCGCTTTCCGTCCAATTCCTGGCCTGACGCGCCTGCAGGCGCTGCGCGACGAGTTGTTCGACCTGTTCAGCCGCGAGGCTCGAATCATCGCTGGCCGGGGCGACCGCCTGCAGATAGGCTTCCGGATCGGCCTGCAACACTCCGAGTATACCCCCCAGTTCCCTCAGCAATGCACCCAGTTTCGAGGCGGCGCCAGCGTCGGTTGTTCGCAGACGGTTGATCTCATGGGCGATGGCGAACAGCTCGGACACTGCGACCGCAGTGTTGAAGTCATCATCCATCGCCTGCATAAAGCGCTGCCTGAACTCATCGCCGGCATTGCCCGAATCGGCGCGTGGCAAATCTCTGAGCGCGGTATAAAGTCGCGTGAGTGATGCACGCGCCTTATCCAACTGTTCATCGGAGTAGTTCAGCGGGCTGCGGTAGTGGCTGTTGAGAATGAAGAAGCGCACTTCCTCCGGCTGATAGTGCTTGAGCACGTCGCGGATGGTGAAAAAATTGTCCAGAGACTTGGACATCTTTTCCTCGTTGACGCGCACGAAGCCGTTGTGAATCCAGTAATTGGCGAAAGGCTCACCGAAGCAGGCCTCGCTCTGCGCGATCTCGTTTTCATGGTGCGGGAACTGCAGGTCCAGCCCGCCGCCATGGATATCGAAGTGCGGCCCGAGCAGGCGGGTCGACATGGCCGAGCATTCGATATGCCAGCCAGGACGGCCCACGCCCCAGGGCGACTCCCAACTGGGCTCGCCGGGCTTGGCCGCCTTCCACAATACGAAGTCCAACGGATCACGCTTGTCTTCGTCGACCTCCACCCGGGCACCGGCCAGCAGAGTGTCACGCTGCTTGCCCGACAACTTGCCATACTCGTGGAAGGAGCCCACCGAATAATAAACATCGCCACCGGACGCACGGTACGCGTGGCCCTTGTCAATGAGAGTTTCGATCATGTGGAGAATAGCCTCGATATTCTCCGTGGCCTTCGGCTCATGGTCGGGACGCAGAATGTTCAATGCAGCGGTATCTTCGTTCATGGCCCTGACGAAACGCTCCGCCAGGGCAGTGAAATGTTCCCCGTTCTCCTGCGCACGCTTGATAATCTTGTCGTCGATATCGGTGATGTTGCGGACATAGGTGACGCTATATCCACGGTTTTTCAGATACCGGTATATCATATCGAAGACGACCAGCATCCGCGCATGGCCAAGGTGGCAGTAATCGTAGACCGTGATGCCGCAAACATACATGCGGACTTTCCCTTTCTCCATGGGAACAAACGGCCGCTTGTCGCCACGCAGCGAATCATGTATTTGCAAGGAAGCGTCGTTGCTCTGTTTACTGCTCATCGCGGTTTATTGCTTTAACTGTTTATACGTGGCACTTGTCAGGCGGCCGACTTTCTAATCGTAATAAATCGCTTTATGATACCGGGGCATTACAAGATTATTCATGGAGTCCAGATATGTCCAGATTCTTTCGGTTACCGGCATTTTTCCTGTTGCTGTCTCTTGCCCCGGCTCACGGCATGGCGGCCCAGCCGGTCCAGGTGCAAATGCAGACAAATTACGGCAATATCACGCTGGAACTCTACCCTGACAAGGCGCCGCAGACAGTAGCGAATTTTCTGCATTATGTCGACTCCGGCTTTTATGAAAAGACGATTTTCCACCGCGTAATCCCCGGCTTCATGATTCAGGGCGGGGGGTTCGACCTGGATTATCAGCAGAAGCCCACGCAAAACCCGGTGCCAAATGAAGCCAATAACGGTCTCAAAAACGCGCGCGGCACCATCGCCATGGCGCGCACCTCGGACCCGCACTCGGCGACAGCGCAGTTTTTCATCAATGTCGTCGACAACGATTTCCTGAATTACCGTTCCTCCGATCCACAGGGCTGGGGCTATTGCGTCTACGGCAAGGTCATCGATGGCATGAAGGTGGCGGATGAAATCGCCAGAATACCGACCGGTTCAGGCGGTTCTTTCCCCACCGATGTGCCGCAGAAGCCGGTCGTGATCGAGGCCGTCAAACGCATCGCCACTCCCGCGGCCAGCAGCCCCAAGAAATCGAAACAGGCTCCCGCCAAACCGGAGGCCACGCCCGCTCCAGCAAAAGAAACACCGTCGAAAGAAACTTCGGCAAAGGAAGCGCCGGTCAAATCTCAACCTGCCACCAAGGAAACACCATGATCAAAATGCAGACCAGCCACGGCGACATCCACATCAAGCTGGATACGGCCAAAGCCCCCATCACCTGCGCCAACTTTCAGCGCTACGTCGAACAGGGTTTTTATGACGGCACCATATTCCACCGCGTAATCAAGGGATTCATGATCCAGGGAGGCGGCTTCACACCGGACATGCGGCAGAAACCGGCCGGCACACCCGTCAAGAACGAAGCGGACAACAAGCTGAACAACAAAACCGGCACTATCGCGATGGCGCGCACTTCAGACCCCCATTCCGCCACCGCCCAGTTTTTTATCAATGTCGCCGACAATGATTTCCTCAATCATAAATCGCCTACCCCTTCCGGCTGGGGTTACTGCGTCTTTGGAGAGGTTGTGGAAGGCATGGACATCGTGCAGACGATCGCCAAAACCAAAACCGGCGATCACGGCGGCCATCAGGATGTGCCGGTAACCCCGGTTGTCATTCAGAAAGTCACGGCTGAACCCGATCCCAGCTGAAGTGAAGCCGACGCTTTTTATTTCCGATCTGCATCTGGACCCGGGCAGACCGGATATCTTGCGGCAGTTCCGGCGCTTTACCGAAAATTTCGGTACGCAGGCCGAGGCCGTTTACATACTCGGCGATTTCGTCGAATACTGGATCGGCGACGACGACTCCGCACACGGCCTCGACGCGGTTTTCACCCAGTTGCGGGAGCTCACGACAAGAACGCCGGTATACCTCATGCACGGCAACCGGGATTTCCTGATCGGCCGCGAATTCGCGGCCGCTTACGGAATGCGGTTATTGCAGGACCCCGCAATCGTCGAACTGTACGGGCGGCGCGCCTTGCTGATGCACGGCGATACCCTGTGCACAGACGATATTAAATATCAGGCCTTCCGGCGTATGGTACGGGATGAAAACTGGCAGCGCGACTTCCTGCGCAAGCCGCTGGCGGAACGGCGGCAGATCGTCATGGGACTGCGCGCCACCAGCAAGCAGGCAACCCAGGAAAAACCGGAAGAGATCATGGACGTCAACGTGGACACCGTTGCCACGGCTATGGCGCAACAGGGCGTTGATCTTCTAATTCACGGCCATACCCACCGTCCGGGCGTGCACTCTCTGCAGGCGGACGGCAAAAAGGCGCAACGCATTGTACTCGGCGACTGGTATAACAGAGGCAACGTGCTGATTTATCGTCCCGACGGTTTCGAGCTCCGCGACACGGATTTTTCCGAACCGCTGTAAAACCTTTTTAACTGGCTTTTCCGGAAATTTTATCTTGTGCCTTGGGGAAACCCTGCGGCTGGAACCTGAGGTGCTTGCCCGGTGCGGGATAAGGGTCGCCGGGGAGCATGAGATATAAATTCCAGTCCTGTTGTAACTGGAAACGGTATTCGCCCTTACTCCGGTATTCAGCGGGTATAGGATAATCTGGCGAGGTAAAACTGTAACGCGCGGTCTTGCCGTCATGCCGGATCGTGAGTACTGGAAACCGCCGCCCTGCTTCCTCCAGCCAAAGCAGCCTCTGCTGCATTGCGCCGTCAATCTGCAGCGGCGTTCCAGCCTCCCACTCCATCTCCCCATTCTGCAATTCAACCACGAGATCCAAGGGAGTATTGTTGTAGATGGTATAGGTCGCGGATTTCTGGCAGCCCGCTGAGAGCAGGCTTAACGACAAAACTATAAATCTGAAATAGCGTGACATTACTGTTTCCCCTCATCCATTGCTTATGAAAACCGCGAACGAAAAACCGGTTTGATTTTTTCCAGCCGCTCCACTTCATCCAGGCGCCCCAAAGAGAAACGCGTCGCATCCGCGAAAGACTCCTTGACATCGCTGTAATGCCCCATCGCGTGGATCGACAAGAAGGCAACATACATCAACGAATAAGCCTGCTCACTCAGTGCTACATGGTATTCCATATGCTCTGCGAGACAGTCCTTCCTCTCTTGATTTGTATCAGTCACGTTACAACGCCTTATCAGAATTTAGCACCCACCTATTACTTCGTATCGTTTTATCCCAACCGCAGCCTCGCGGTCAAATTTGTTTTCAGCACCCCAGATGTTATCGCCATGAATGCAACTACAAGAGAGCTTATCGAAACCCGGTTAATTTGTTTTCATCGCTCATAATGCTTATCCCCTAAAGATTTGCCGGGCGCGCGTAGGGGATAAACTTAATTAAAGAATTTAATATTTCCCTCACCCTACCCCCTCCAGAGAGAGTTTCATATTTGGAAGCTTACCCGGCAAAACCTTCCAACTCCTCCGCATCAAAACCCGCCATTATCCTGGCTTCCATATTGAAAGGGCCTCGCAGCTCTCCCGTGAAATGCCTTTCAACCAGTTCCCGGAATGTGGCCCGCGGTTCCAGGCCGCGTTGCGCGCAGAGATAACGGAACCAGCGGCTGCCGGCCGCGACATGCCTGATCTCTTCCTGATAAATGATCCGCAGTATCTCCGCGCCTTCGATATCACACGCCGCCTGCAAACGTTCGATCATGGCGGGCGTAACGTCAAGACCGCGCGCTTCCAGCACGCGCGGCACCAGTGCCATGCGCGCCAGCACATCATGCGCCGTACGCTCCGCCATATCCCAGAGGCCGCCGTGCGCCGGGAAGTCGCCGTAGCGGCAGCCGAGTTTGTGCAGATAATCCTGCAGTAAGGTGAAATGTCTCGCCTCATCGGCGGCGACGCCGATCCAGTCTCCGTAATAGTCTCGCGGCATGCCGCGGAAACGATGCACGGCATCGCAGGCCAGGTTAATCGCATTGAATTCGATGTGGGCAATGGCGTGCATAAATGCCTTGCGTCCTTCGGAGGTATGCAGGGAGCGGCGCGCCACTCCGCGCGGCCGCGTCAACACCGGCCGCTCGGGACGCCCGGCAGCCGTAATATTCATTACGGATTCCAGGCTGTTCGTTTCATACACCAGAATCCCCGTCTCCCAGTCCTTGCTTAACTCGAAGGCCAGGCGACATTTTTCCTGCGGTTCCGTCGCTCGCAACACCCGGTGTGCGTGCTCGAATACATTGCCCACTCGATTCACTCCTTGAGAAACAGCTCACGGCTGCGCAGGGGCCGGCCGTCCATGTAATGCGTGATAACGCCGCGCATAAGAGTTTTCATTTCGGGCCAGTAACGCCGCTCGGAGAAGTCGGATTGCGCGAGTGCGCGCAGGCAGGCGCCACTGATGGTCGGCAGGCGCGAGTCCGCTACACGGGCGGGGACCGGGCCGCGCTGCGGATCGTAATAATACAGGCGCCCATTCTCGATGGGATTCCCGCTCAGGGCTTCGGTCTCCAACTGCAAGCCATAACCCAATTCCTGCAGCAGGGCCATCTCGAAGCGGCGCAGCACCGGTTCGCACTCTTCCGCCCGCTTGAGACTTGCCAGCGCCTCGTCGTAATCGTGGAACAACCGCTCATGCGCGTCGCCGCGATGCAACAAGCGCATCAGCAGTTCGTTCAGATAAAAGGCGCTGAAGAGAGGCTGGCCGGAGAGGCGCGCGTGATCGTCCGCCGCTTCGGCGGAGATCAATGTATGCAGGTCCTGCCGGCCGGAATAGCTGAGCAGCAGGCGCGCGAAGGGTTGCAGCAAGCCGCGATATGCGGCGCCGCTTTTTGCTTTGACGCCCTTGGCTATTACTCCGACTCGGCCGTGATCCCGCGTCAGCACTTCCAGCAAGGCACTGGTATTACGATAGGCCCTTTGATGGAGCACGTAGGCGGGTTGCAATAATACCTGGTGCGCCATTACTGGAAGCTATCATGATAACCCAGGGATTGGAGCGCTCTTTCATCATCGCTCCAGCCTTCCTTGACCTTGACCCAGAGCTCCAGAAATATCTTTCTACCGAACGAGTCCTGCAGCGATTTTCGGGCCTCTGTGCCAACCCGCTTCAACAGCGCGCCATCCTTGCCTATCACCATGCCTTTATGGCTCTTTCTCTCGACCCAGACGGTGGCGCGGATACGGTAAAGCTTCTCCTCCTCGGTGAAATCATCGATCTGCACGGTGAGCGCATAGGGCAATTCCGCATGCACGTGCAGAAAAAGTTTTTCTCGGATCTCTTCGGCGGCGAGAAAGCGCAGACTGCGGTCCGTCACCTGCTCCGGATCGAAATAGGGCTCTCCGGCGGGCAAGCGTTCGAGCGCCAGGGATCTCAAAGTATCGAGCCCATCCCCCGATTGCGCCGATATCGGTACGATCGCCTGGAACTTCATCAGCCGGTTCAGACGTTCGATCTCCTCCAAAAGCTGTCTTTTGTCCGCGACCACATCCACCTTGTTAATAACAGCGATGACGGGCTGCGTCTGCTCTTGCAGCTTTTCCGCAAGGGCTGCATCCTCCCGCGTCCAGCGGCCCGCTTCAACGACGAACAGGATAACGTCCACGTCATGCAACGCGGACAACGCGGCCTTGTTCATGTAGCGGTTGATGGCATGGGACTGTTTCAAATGGAAGCCGGGCGTATCGACGAAGATAATCTGGGCATCAGGCCGGCTGTAAATTCCCAGGATCCGGTGACGCGTCGTCTGCGGCTTGTGGGTGATGATGCTGATCTTCTGGCCGACCAGGGCGTTCAACAATGTGGACTTGCCCACGTTGGGCCGACCGACGATCGCGGCATAACCGCTCTTATGTTCGGGAACCGGGATGTTCATGCCTGCCTGAGGAGTTCCAGCATGACCTGGGCCGCTTGTTGCTCGGCCTTGCGTCGGCTCTTCTCGATGCCGGTCGTGGTCTCGCTCATGCCTGGGACCGAGCAACGGATTTTGAAAGTCTGCGCATGCGGCTTGCCCGAAGCCTCCATGAGTTCGTACACCGGGAGTTCGCGCTGTCGAGACTGCAGATATTCCTGCAACTGCGTCTTGGGATCCTTGAGGAACTGGACATCGACTGGTTCGGCGAGCAGCCCTTCGTAATGCTTGAGGATGAATTTGCTGCAACGGCCGATATTGGAGTCCAGAAAGACGGCGCCGAAAACCGCCTCCACGGCGTCCGCGAGAATGGACTGGCGGCGGAAGCCGCCGCTTTTCAACTCGCCCGCGCCCAGCGCCAGAAAATCTCCCAGCTGCAGCCTCTGGCCCAGCTTGGCCAGCGTGTCCTTATTGACCAGGCTGGCGCGGATGCGACTCAAATCTCCTTCAGGGGACTCGGCATACCGATCGTAGACATGCGCGGCTATGACGAAATTCAGAATGCTGTCGCCGAGAAATTCCAGACGCTCGTTGTTGCGCGAGCGCACGCTGCGATGCGTCAAAGCCTGTCGCAATAACTCTTCGTTTTGGAACGAATAACCCAGAATCTTGTAGAGTTCATCCAGGCTCCGCCTCACTCACCGACCTCTTGCGAGTATTCGAATTCGGTCACCATCGACAAGTTCGCAAACAGAGGTGTGCGTACCTCGTAATAGAGGTCGATGGAATAGGCGTTCTTGCCGGGGATTTTAGTCACCTCATAATCCTGGGTATTGACGTTTTTAACGTCCGCAAGTCCGACGCGCCGGTGCATCGCCATCAATATCTTGTCCTTGGTGGCGCCTTTCAGTTCAGGATCGTCCTTTACCTGGTCAACAATCCCCTTCATCGTGAAATACTCCATGTACACGGGGAAAAGCTTGAGCCCCGTGATTAGCAAGACACCCGCCATGGTACCGACAACCATCCATCCCCATATCGTCATCCCGCGCTGATTGCTGAAAGTATTCATAATTTGCTCCTTGTTTCCCGATTCTGTCCTGCAGGAACTCAATGGATACGTTCGCCTATCCTACTAAAGTCTAGGCCATCCCCGCCAATATCCCAGTGCATCCAGATAAAAAACGCCTTGCCCACCAGATTCTTCTCCGGCATATATCCCCATACCCGGCTGTCGCGGCTGTCATCGCGGTTGTCACCCATCACGAAGTAGTGGCCTTCTGGAACCTGGTACTCGACATCGGCCGAAGACCGGTTGGAATCCAGCAGGATATGGTGTTCCACTTCCGGCAGGTGCTCGACCAGTTCCTGCAGATAACCGAAGCCGGTCCGGGACGGCAACGGGACCGCGGAAGTCAGAGGTTCCACCGCGACCGGCTGTCCGTTGATGTAGATCTGCTTGCCGCGATAGCTGATGCGGTCACCGGGCAACCCGATCACCCGCTTGATGAAATCCAGTCTGGGGTCTTCCGGATACTTGAAAACCACGACATCGCCCCGCTCAGGTTCGCCCAGTTGCAGGATCTTGGTATTCAACACCGGAAGCCGCAGACCGTAGCTGAACTTGTTGACCAGAATGAAATCGCCGATATGCAGTGTCGGCAGCATTGAACCTGAGGGAATCTTGAACGGCTCGGCAACGAAAGAGCGCAGCACCAGCACGATCAGCAGGATGGGAAAGAAAGCTTTGGAATACTCGACCAGAAGGGGTTCCTTGAGCTCGCCCCGCCCCTGTTGCGGCGGGCGCCGGCGCGCGAGCAGCAGGCTGTCGACGAGCCAGACCAAACCCGTGAAAAACGTGGCCAATACCAGAATTAATGAGAAATTGAGCATGCGCAACGCCTCTTTTATTTTTCGACTTTCAGCACCGCCAGGAACGCCTCTTGCGGAATCTCGACCTTGCCGATCTGCTTCATACGCCGCTTGCCGGCTTTCTGCTTCTCCAGCAGCTTGCGCTTGCGGGTTATGTCCCCGCCATAACACTTCGCGGTCACGTTCTTGCGCAAGGCGCCCACATTGGTGCGCGCGATGATATGCGATCCTATCGCCGCCTGTATCGCCACATCAAACATCTGACGCGGGATCAGTTCTTTCATCTTCTCCACAAGCTCGCGCCCGCGCGGCTGGCTTACGCTATGATGCACGATAATCGACAGGGCATCCACCCGTTCACCGTTGATCAGCACATCCACCCGCACCAGGTTATCCGCCTGGAAACGGGCGAAACTGTAGTCGAAGGACGCGTAGCCCCGGCTGACGGACTTTAGCCGGTCGAAAAAGTCCATGACGACTTCGCTCAAGGGCAGCTCGTATTGCAGCGAGACCTGGTTGCCCAGGTATTGCATTTTTTTCTGCACCCCGCGCTTTTCGACGCAAAGGTTGATGACCGAGCCGACATAATCGCTTGGTACCAGAATATTCGCCTCGATGATCGGCTCCATAATCTCGGAGACATGATTCACGGGCGGCAGCTCATTCGGGTTCTGTATTTCGATGGTCTCGCCCTTGGTAGTCACGACCCTGTAAACCACGGTCGGGGCGGTGGTGATCAGGTCCAGGTCGTATTCGCGCTCCAGGCGTTCCTGCACGATTTCCATATGCAGCAGTCCCAGGAATCCGCAACGGAAGCCGAAACCGAGCGCCTGCGAGGTCTCGGGCTCGAAATGCAGCGCAGCGTCGTTCAAGCGCAGCTTTTGCAGGGCTTCGCGCAGCGCCTGATAATCGTCGGCGGCGATGGGATAAAGCCCGGCGAATACCCGCGGCTGTATCTGCTTGAATCCCGGCAATTGGGCCTGTGCGGGATGGTCAAACAACGTGATGGTATCGCCGACCGGAGCCGCCTCGATTTCCTTGATATTGGCGATGACATAGCCCACTTCACCGGTAGACAGTTCAGTCCGGTCCAGTTTTTTCGGCGTGAAAACGCCGACCCGCTCCACCTGGAAGCTGCGTCCGTTGGACATGATCTTGATCTTCTGCCGGGTCCTTAAAGTTCCCTGCTTGATCCGCACCAGCGTCACTACGCCCAGGTAATTATCGAACCATGAGTCGATGATCAGGGCCTGCAGCGGCGCCGTTGGATCGCCCTGCGGCGGCGGAATCCGCTGCACCAACTGGTCGAGCAGGTCCTTGACGCCAAGACCGGTCTTGGCGCTGATGCGCAGCGCATGCTGTGCGTCGAGGCCGATGATTTCCTCGATTTGATGGACCACACGCTCGGGATCCGCGGCCGGAAGATCGATCTTGTTCAATACCGGCAGGACTTCAAGATTCTGCTCGATCGCCGTGTAGCAGTTGGCCACGCTTTGTGCTTCAACGCCCTGCGAAGCATCGACCACCAGCAGAGCTCCTTCGCAGGCCGCGAGCGAGCGCGATACCTCATAGGAGAAATCGACATGTCCGGGCGTATCGATAAAATTAAGCTGGTAGATGATGCCGTCACTCGCCTCATAGTTCAGGGTAACGCTCTGCGCCTTGATGGTGATGCCGCGCTCGCGCTCCAGATCCATCGAGTCGAGCACCTGCTCGGACATTTCCCGCTCGCTCAAACCGCCACAGATCTGGATGAACCGGTCGGCCAAGGTAGACTTGCCGTGGTCGATATGGGCGATGATCGAGAAATTGCGTATGTGCTGGATTGCTGCCATCGGTCTCTAAACGCCAAAAAGCCTCATGCCGCTGCATGCTTCCGGATGGCGGGAGCACGGCGGCATGAGGCGAAATATTATAAATTCAATTCTTCGGTATCTCTTTTCCCAGAGCCCGGGCCAGCAGGTTCTGATCCAGCTGGTGATAACAGATCACGTCCCGCCCCCATAGCAGTACGGGCACCAAGTCACCGAACTTTTCTTTATTGCCTGCCTGCGCATCAACATCATGCACTTCGAGCCTGAATTCAAGCTTATGCTCAAGCTCGCGCAGCTCTCGCTTCATTACGTCGCACAGATGGCAATTGGCCCTCGTGTACAAGCGTAATACCGGTCTTGGTTTATTCATTTTTCAGGTATCCGCAATGCCAGATAAAGCGGCCCGCTCGAACGTTGCACTAAAACCGCAACCGAAGCGCCGGGCTTGAGTTTATTGAGCCTCTCGACGAAATCCTTGGTTCCCTTCACCGGGGCGTTGTTCAGGCTGACGATCACGTCACCGGGCCGGAATCCGGCCGTAGCCGCCGGCCCCGGCTGAATATCCATCACTACAACGCCGCCGTCGAGATTATACTCTTCGCGAATTCGGTCGTCAGTATCCTCCAGGATCAGTCCGAGGCGATCGGCCTCCTGGCCTTTACGGTTCTTTGGCAGAGGCTTCTCCGAACTCATGGGATCCTCGGGAAGCTGCCCGATCTTGACCGTAAGCTCCTTGGTCTTGCCCTCGCGCAACAGCTTGACCTTGGCCGATTCACCTGCATGGACTCGACCCACCAGCGGCGGCAACATACCCGAACTCTCGATAGACTCGCCGTTGAATTCGATAATGATATCGCCCACCTTGATTCCCGCCTGTGCGGCAGGGCCGTCTTCGACGGTTTTCGACACCAGCGCTCCCCGGGGACGGTCCATGTTAAAACTTTCCGCCAGCTCGCGCGTGACTCCCTGGATCATCACCCCGAGCCAGCCCCGGGACACCTGCCCGCCCGCCTTGAGCTGTTCGACCACGTCCAGCACGAGCTCCATGGGAATTGCGAAAGAGAGTCCCATGAACCCACCGGTATTGCTGAATATCTGAGAGTTCACCCCCACGGCCTCGCCCTTGAGGTTGAGCAGCGGCCCGCCGGAATTTCCCGGGTTCACCGCAACATCGGTCTGGATGAAGGGAACATAGTTCTGGTTCATCAGGCTGCGCCCCTTCGCGCTGACGATGCCGGCCGTGACCGAATAATCGAAACCGAAAGGCGAGCCGATGGCGAGCACCCATTCGCCCGCCTTCAGCTGGGCGGAACTCCCGATCGGCAGAGGCTTCAGGCCCGAGGCCTCGATCTTGATCAAAGCGGTATCACTCAACTGATCGCTGCCGATGACCTTGGCCTTAAGCTCGCGCCGGTCATCCAGGCGCACGATCACCTCATCCGCCTTGTCGACCACGTGATGATTGGTGACGATATACCCGTCGGCTGAAATGATAAAACCCGAACCCAGCGAGTGATCGTCCTCCCCGGACCATTCGTCATCGCCCGGCTCCTTGAAAAAGCGACGGAATAAGTCGCCCCAGGGCCCTTCTTCCATGTCGTCGGGCAACTGGAACTCCTTGTGGAACTCGGAGGGGTCCGGCTTGCGCGTGGTGCTGATATTGACGACCGAGGGTTTGCTCGCTTCGACCAGCCCGGTGAAATCGGGCAGATTTGCGGCGTGCAGGTCCGAAACCAGCAGCAACAACACACACTTTACCAGTACACGCATTTTTACCTTACCTCTCGTGCAGATGCTGTTTACAGCCATTTGCGGTTGCCTATCAGGAAGCGGTGAAAATCAGCCCGATTCAGAGCAAGTCGATGACTCACTCCTCCCCTTCATACTGCAGCGATTCGCCGATCAGTTCGACAGTCTGCGGAGGAACTTCGCCCACGATGGTAGCCTTGCGCCCGGCGATCAGTTTGTTATGCACGTTCAGGGCGCCGCGACGGCGGTCCTCCCGGGAAGATTTATCGCCGGCCGCGGGCTCTATAAACACCGAGACCGAAGCCAGACCATCGGAGAAAACCATGTGTTCGACCCGGACATTGCCTTTTTTGCGCATACGCTGTTTGTGCAACTGGAGGACGAATCCGGGAGGCAGTTGGTTGACGTGCCATTCCTTGGCCGCTGTATCGGCTATATCGACGGATTGGTCGCTCTCGTCGGTTTCCTGACGCTTAAACCCGTCGGCCAGCAGTTCGGGGGCGAACGCCGAATCGGGCAAGCTATCGTGCGTAGTGAGCTCGGTGAAAAACACCTGTTCCAGCGGCTGCTGCGCTTCACTCAATAAATCGGAACGGACCAGCAGATGATCATTCCGGTCGATCCACAGCCGGTATCCATAGCGCATCCGGTCCTTGGGCTGAACGTCCACGACCAGACAATCCCGCCCGGCCATGCGCTCGGTCTGTTCCGCCACACCCACATTGTAATTCTGGACCACGCGCTTCAAATCCTGAAACACCAGCCCTGGGAAATTACTGCCTGGCCGGCCGCGATCCACCCGTATCAGCTTGGTGTCGGGCCAGATACAAGTCACGACCGAATCCGCGCGGATAATCTCGCGCGGCTTGCCGCTCAGCGTGATGAGCCGCTCATCAATATGGCCATCCCGGTTACGGTGCAGAATTCTGAGTGTTTCGAGCTTGTCTTTATGCCGGTACATAAAGGTACCGCTATAGGTCTGCGATTGCATCGCGCGGGACATGCTGTCCAGCAGTTCGAAACCATCGGCCGCCTGGTCGGCCGCGGCCGCCGGCTGCATCAGAAGAACGCAGAATGCAGCAATAAGCTGGCGCTGCAACATAAAATTATTGACTGTCCTCGAAACCAGCCAGGCGCACATAAGGCATCACACCCTGCACGCTCCCGCCCGAATGCTCCATATGCTCGAGCAGATAGGAGTTGAGATCGTCATCCTGCTTGTCAACGCGGGGCTCATTGGAGGAAACGGTGGCGACGGGGTAAACGGGGGTGGCGGAATTGGCGGCTACATTGAAAGCAGACTGTGAATTCGGCATGTAGAACGTCTGCATGGTAAACACCGTGATTGCAGCCACCGAAGCCGCGATCGCAAGTCCCGCGGCCGGCTTGAAAAGGTGGCGACGGAATGAAGCCCGATAACGGGAGAAACGGGGATTGATGATGAGGGGTTCGCTTGCCAGCGCGTTCATGACGCGGCTGCTGAAATCGGCGGAGAGATTGACCGGGCGGCTGTCACGGAGAGTATCGCGTATCATGTGATAACGAAGCCAGCATGCCTTGGTTTCCTTGCAGTTTTTCAGCTTATCGAGTACGGCCGAATGATCGCCGAGTTCGCCATCCATAAAACTGGACACGCTTTCACTGAAGTCTTGCATCTTGCTCATACAGAAAATCCTCTCTCCACAATTTTGTATGATCCTGCGCCACTCATTGAGTTTGACTTTTCAATTAAAAAAACCTGAGGCCGTGCCGGGAACGTTTTTATCGTAGTTTAAGTATGATTTAACAACGGTTTCAAGCTCTCATCTATGGCTTCGCGGGCCCTGAAAATCCGCGAGCGCACCGTTCCGATCGGACAGTCCATCACTTGTGCAATTTCTTCGTAACTGAGACCTTCGAGTTCGCGCAAGGTAATGGCGGTTTTCAGTTCCATCGGCAGCTTTTCTATGCTTTCAAAAACCGTTTTCTTGACTTCATCCGCAAGCGTCAGGCTCTCGGGCGTCGCATACTCTTTGAGATAGGAAACCCCTTCGTACTGCTCGGCCTCCTGGGCATCGATGCTGATATCAGGAGTCTTGCGGCCTGTCGAAACCAGATGATTCTTCGCGGTATTGATTGCAATCCGATACATCCAGGTATAAAAGGCACTTTCACCGCGAAAATTCGCCAGACCCCGATATGCCTTGATGAAGGCTTCCTGGGTCACATCTTCCACTTCGGCGGCATCATGGATAAACCGCCCTATCAATTTGGCAATTTTGCTCTGGTACTTTTTAACCAGCAGGTCAAAGGCGCTTTTATCGCCTGACTGAACCCGCTGCACCAGAACCAGGTCGACTTCACGCTCGCTCATAATCCGGCCTCGGGCATGCATTGGAGTGAGCGAACTGTCCGTACAATGCGTTCATAGACTGGGTGGCGGTTATTAAAGTTCAGGAACTGCAAGGTAAAAATCCGGATATCTGCTGGGTCTGAATAATGCGCGGGCCTGTATTTGAGGCCGGCCAAGTATGTCACAATTGCACAAATTTTGCTAAAAGTAGCGAGCATGGACCAAAAAGACTTTCATGATGTGCTTATTGTCGGGGGCGGGGCCGCCGGCCTGACTCTGGCCCTGCATCTCGCACCCCATGCGCGGATAACCCTGTTGGCCAAATCCGCCTTGCAGGACAGCAGCACTTATCATGCCCAGGGCGGAATATCCGCCGCCCTCGACGACGAGGACGATTTCGACTCGCATGTGGCCGACACCCTGAATTCGGGGGCGGGCCTGTGCGATGAAGCCGCTGTACGCTACACCATAGAACAGGCCCCGGCCATGATCCGCTGGCTGGAAGAGCTCGGCGTACCCTTTACCCGGGAGGAAACCGAGGACGGGGTCGGCCCCTACCATCTGACCCGGGAAGGCGGGCATAGTCACCGGCGCGTGATTCATGCCGCCGATGCCACCGGCAAGGCCCTGCACTCAACCCTGCTGTCCCATGTCCTGAGAAATCCTAATATCAAAATCCTGGAGAACCGGATCGCCATTGATCTCATTACCGGCGGCAAACTCGGGCTTGGTCATTCCGGCTGTCTCGGCCTTTATGCCCTGAACCTGGATAACAGTCACGTGGAATGCCTGCGCGCCCGCTTCGTGGTGCTCGCGACCGGCGGGGCCAATAAAGCCTATCTCTACAGCACCAACCCCGACGGCTCAACCGGCGACGGCATCGCCATGGCCTGGCGGGCCGGCTGCCGCATTTCCAACATGGAATTTATGCAGTTTCACCCGACCTGCCTGTATCATCCCCAGGCGAAATCCTTCCTGCTCTCGGAAGCCCTGCGTGGTGAAGGCGCCCACCTGCTGCTACCCGACGGACAGCGTTTCATGCACCGCTTCGACCCCCGGGGTGAACTGGCGCCGCGCGACATCACCGCGCGCGCGATTGACCATGAAATGAAACGCCTGGGACTGGACTGCGTCTACCTCGACATCAGCCATAAATCCCCGGAATTTATCCGCCGGCATTTCCCAAATATCCACGCCAAGGCCCTTAGTTTCGGCTTCGATCTCAGCAAGCAGTCTGTTCCGGTCGTCCCCGCTGCTCACTATACCTGCGGCGGCATCCTGACTGATCTGCGCGGCAGGACCGATATTCCAGGACTTTATGCAATAGGTGAAACCGCCTGCACCGGTTTACATGGCGCCAACCGGATCGCCAGCAATTCCCTGCTGGAATGCCTGGTGTTCGGCAGCGCCGCTGCTCGCGACATAGCCACACTGCTCGGTGATACCCCCGAGCCGCCGGCCCTGCCTGCCTGGGATGAAAGCCGCGTGACCGATTCGGACGAGGAAGTTGTGGTTGCTCATAACTGGCATGAGTTACGCCAGACCATGTGGAATTACGTCGGTATTGCGCGCACGAACAAGCGACTGCAGCGCGCCGAGAGCCGTATCAAATTATTGATGCGGGAAATCAACGAGTATTACCGGAATTTCAAGGTCACCAATGATCTTCTGGAATTGCGTAATCTGGCCACCGTCGCGGACCTGATCGTGCGCAGCGCACGGCAACGTCCGGAAAGCCGGGGCCTGCATTACACTCTGGACTACCCTGAAACGCTGCCCTCCACGCAACCGACTATCCTCTCTCCCAATCCGGTGACGTCCCAAGCCGAGCATGGCAGTTTCATGGCCAGGCAGTCCATGGCGCCGCTCGATATCGAGTAAAGTCGCGCGGCAACCACCTCCATATGCAGGACCCTCCCTTTTTTCCGGTAATCGACAGTCTCTCCTTGCAAGCGCAACTCGGTGAGAACGGTCTTAAACTGATCGATGTGCGTCCGGCGGAAGCTTATCGCCAGGCACACCTGCCGGGCGCCATGCATTTCAACATCGAGCAGATCAATGCAAAAAAGCCGCCGGTCTCCGGCCTGTTGCCTGAACCGGCCGCGCTTGACCGCCTGTTCTCGGCACTGGGTCTTGGCCCTACCGATATGGTGGTGGTTTATGACGAAGCGGGAGGACCCTCCGCGGCGCGCCTGGCCTGGACCTTGCGGGCTTGCGGCCATGAACAGGCTGCCATGCTGGATGCCGGCTACAGCGGTTGGCTGGCAACCGGCGGCGGAACGGAAATGCATGTACCGGAAATCCGGCCTTCTTCCTACAAGGTCCGGCTCGACCCGCGGCGCATCGCAAACCGCGACTATATAAAAACCCGTCTGCCGGAGAAAACCACGGTACTGGTCGATGCGCGCACATTGCCTGAATATGCAGGCACGGACCGGCGCACCGCGCGCGGGGGGCATATCCCGGGAGCCGTGCATTTCGACTGGAATGACAGCAAAGAGTCCGCCACCGGACATTTCAAGCCGGCCGCGGAACTGCGCCTCCGGCTGGAAGCGCTGGGGATCACACCGGACAAAGAGGTCATCTGTTATTGTCAGTCGCACCAGCGCTCATCGGTGTTGTGCCTGCTGCTGGAGACTCTGGGCTATCCGGAAGTAAAAGGATATCCCGGGGCCTGGTCCGACTGGGCCAATGCGTCGGATACACCGGTTGAAATCAGCTCTTGAGATAAGTCGGTTTTAAATTTAAGAGGGTTTCTCGCGGAGCTGCGGAACGCAGTGAACGCGGGGGTAAATTTAAATTGATTCCTCAGCGCTCTCGGCGTCACAACGAGAGATATTCTGCTTCGGCCTTTATGGCCTTTAATCCGGGAGCGATGCGAGTGGCCGGTTCCTAGATTTTCATCACGTGCTGGCGGTAGTACCGCAGCTCCGCAATTGAATCCCGGATATCATCCAGGGCGAGGTGAGTGGAGACTTTCTGCACCCCGGCCGCGATATTCGGAGCCCAGCGCCGGACCAGTTCCTTGAGAGTACTCACATCCAGGTTACGATAACTGAAAAAGGCTTCCAGTTCGGGCATGAGGCGCGCCATGAAGCGCCGGTCCTGGCAGATACTGTTGCCGCACATCGGAGAATAACCCTTCTCCAGGTGCCGTGACACAAACTCCAATGTCTGGCGTTCAGCGGCGGCTATCGAGAGGCGACTGCTTTTGACCCTGGCGATCAGTCCGGACATGTTGTGCTGACGGGTATTCCAGTCATCCATCGCGCTCAAAATCGATTCCGGCTGATGGATCGCCAGTACCGGCCCTTCGGCCAGCACCTCGAGCTGTTTGTTGGTTACAACGGTCGCAATTTCGATAATGGTATCGCGCTGGGTATCCAGTCCGGTCATTTCCAGGTCGATCCAGATCAGATTCTCGTTGTCTCTGGCCATGTTTAACTCGCTTTTCCACCAAGCCTTAGTATAATCAATAACATATACGGCTTTATTTAAGCGTTCTGGGAATTAAAAACGCCATTTGCCCGAACACCGAATAGTGAAGCAATATATCAGAGGAAGCCAGAGGTAAGGGGAAGGTTCATGGCTAAACTTGCGCTTCGGCATTGTACGCCGATCAAGAAAGGCACCAAACCGATCAGTGCCAGTATCGCCCGTTCCCTGATCAAACAGTTAAAGCCCGGCTGGTCCTTCAACGGCGAAGCCAGGGGCTTGGAGCAGGAATTCAGTTTCAAGAACTTCCATGAAACCATGAGTTTCGTAAACGCGGTCGCCTGGATTGCCAATACGGAAGACCATCATCCCGATTTCGAAATCGGCAACAATCGTTGCAAAATCAAGTTAACCACTCACGCCGCTGGCGGCCTCACCGTCAACGACTTCATCTGCGCCGCCAAGATAGACGCGCTATACACGGGCACACCGGAAAGTACCAGTACGACCACCGCCGAAAAAACCCAGGCGATATTGGAGTCCCGGCCAAAAACCGGAAGCGTTCCCCGGCCTGCGGTGAAAGCTCCGGTACTCAATATGTCCGAGGCTGAAGAACTGCTGGATATGGAGATTAAAACTCCGGCGCCGGAACCGACCGTGCTGCATGAAGAAGACGAGCTGCGTCTTGATCCCGAGAATGAACCGACCTTGCCCCATTTGCAAAATCCGCAGAAATCATCGGCTCCCATGGTTAAAATCGTAGACGAGCCGGCGCCTCCGCCCCCCGTCGAACCCGCTCCCAAAGAGGACAAACAACCTTCCAATCAATTCCTGAAAACCGTCATCCTCCCGCCCGGCATGCAAAGCGTTCGCCAGGATAAGGACGAGGAAGCCACCGTCATCGCGCAGCCGGAGCTCGGGCCCGATTTCGGCGACGAGAACATCGAGCTCGCGACGCCTCCGGATGACGCCGATGAAGTCAGAACCATGATCGTGCCGGGCTTCCAGGTCGAGCACGACCTGGAAGAGGAAAATCCCGATTTGATGAAGACAATGATTATCCGGCCGCCGCTGCGCGACAAGGATCCCCTGAATACCGAGAACGCAGGCGACGAAACATTACTCATCGATCCCGAATCGCCGGGGCAGAACAAACTCAAGTAGCGCCGAGCCAGCCAGAAATCGCCAAAAGGCCAAGCAGGAGTACCGGGTAAATCAAATCAGGCAAAAAGGATAGCGCCTGGCGGAGCCCTGCGTGGAAACAATCAGGCAGTAAATGAGCGCTCTATATATCAGCAAACACACGCTGCATGGACGAAGGCGGTAAAGCAAAGCCGGAGCATATGGTTTTGAGTAAGCTCTCAGCCGGGAGGCCATTTCATCTGCCTGCCTCCCAGCAGATGCAAATGCAGATGATAAACCGTCTGCCCCGCCCGCGTATTGCAGTTGATCACCAGCCGATACCCGTCTTCCGACAACCCCTGTTCCGCCGCGATCTTCTGCGCGGTCAGAACGAGTTTACCGACCAGCGCGGCGTCGGCCTCTTTCAGGTCGTTCACGGTCGGGATTACTTTTTTCGGAATGATCAGTACATGCGTGGGCGCTTGCGGATTGATATCGCGGAAAGCCAGCACCTCGCCGTCCTCGTACACGATATCCGCCGGTATTTCGCGCCGGATGATCTTGCTGAAAATCGTATCACTCATAACAAACCATCCTCTGATTCAAATTTTGACGCGGAGACACTGAGGCGCAGAGAAATTTGCATAAATCAACTTTAAATACTCCGCGTCTTCGCGTCGCGGCGTCAAGGCATTCATTCCACAATTGCTACTATTTATACGGCCTTGCGTTCGTTGAACGCATGCGCCAGCGTGCCGCCGTCCACAAGATCCAGTTCGCCGCCCAGCGGCACTCCATGCGCGATGCGCGTGACCCTGATACCCGCGCCGCGCGCCATTTCGGCAATATAATGCGCCGTGGCCTCGCCTTCAACGGTAGGATTTGTCGCCAGGATCAACTCCTGCAGGCCCGCCTGCTGGAATCGCGCTTTCAACAAGTCCAGCCCGAGCTCGGCCGGACCGATCCCGTCAAGCGGCGACAGGTGTCCCATCAGCACGAAGTACAAACCGCGATAGTTCGCGATCTGTTCCACCGCGAGCACATCGGCCGGCGTTTCAACAACGCATAACTGCCCGGGATCGCGTTTGGGATTCAGACAAATCGCGCACTTTTCGGTTTCGGAAAAAGTTCTGCACAGGCTGCAATGTCCGACTTTTTCCATCGACTCGCGAAGCGTCGCCGCCAGTCGCAAGGCGCCTTCGCGGTCCCGCTCGAGCAGATGGAAGGTCATGCGCTGCGCGGATTTCGGGCCAACGCCGGGCAGACAGCGCAAGGCGTCCATGAGTTGCTGAAGCAGCGGGGAATAATTCATAGATACTTCGTAAAAGCCTTACTCGGCTCTTTGTAATTTAAAGCGCCTTCACTCTCTCATCCGTTTCCACGCGGGGCTTCGCCTGATCCGGCGCTCCGCACGCGGGTTATTCAAAACGGAAACTGCAATCCGGGCGGCAGGTTCAGGCCGGAGGTGAAACGCGACATTTTCTCCTTGCTGGCCTGTTCGATCTTCTGCGCCGCGTCGTTACAGGCGGCGGCAATGAGATCCTCAAGCATGGCCTTGTCATCACCGAACACACTGTCGTCGATCCGGACGCGCATGACTTCGCGGCCGCCATTCATGACGACCTTGACCAGGCCGCCGCCGGCCTGACCTTCGACTTCGAGCTTTATCAGCTCCGCCTGCACCTTTTGCATTTCAGCCTGCATCTTCTGCGCCTGCTGCATCAGATTACCCAAACCACCCTTCATCTTCACATCTCCTTAACAGATAAGGCCCGCGCGCGGCGGACTCAGGAATTAGGACGCACGCTGTCGGCCACTACTTCGGCGCCGAATTTTTCCTTGAGCGCCCGCACCAGGCCGTCCTCCTCAATCGACTTTACCGCGGCCTGCTGCCGCTCATCGGCCTCGCGCGCCACGGATTGCGCGGGTGTTTCAGCGACGGGAGTGCCGATTTCGACTTTCAGTTTCAGCGGCCGGCCTGCATATTCAGACAAGGCCTTGGACAATCGTTCCTCCGTGGAGGGGCTGTATAACTGGGCGCGCTGTTCGGATAAAACCAGAGCCAGTTCGCTGCCCTGCCAGGATTTTATGTCGCAGTTGGCCGCCAGTTCCGCTTCCCTTCCTTTCAGATTGAGGCGCGCCAGTAAATCCTTCCACGGTAACCCCGTAACATCGGCTTGTTGCGCCTGTTGCGTCGGTACATTCGCTGAACCCTGGCTTTCGCCGACCGGGGGTTTTGACGCAGGCGTTTTAGCGGGAGCGGCGGCCTGGGGTTTGGCCGCAGAAAGCTGTGTTTTGGGCGCTGCTGGCGCAAGGCCGGCCGCCGCTTCGGCGGGCTGGAAAGCCAGCATGCGCAATAACACCATTTCGAAGCCCCGTCGCGGCGAAGGCGACAGCTTCAGATCGCGCTTGCCGATCAGTGCGATCTGGTAAAAGAGCTGGATGTCTTCCGCCGGCAGGCGGCGCGCGAAACCGGTCAACACCTCCTTGTTTTCCAGCTGCTCATCGATCGCCTTCTCATCCCACTGCGCCAGCGCCACTTGCTGCAATACCGTAATCAGGTCATCCAGTACGGTCTGATAGTCGGGAGCATGTTCGTCCAGCTTCGCGACTCCGTCCAGAACGCGCGGTGTGTCGGCCGCGATGACCGCCTCAAGCAGTTCGTACACAGGTTCGCGCGCGATGAAACCGAGCATCTGCGCAATGTCGTCGCCGCGCAAGTTACCCTGGCAATAAGCGATGGCCTGGTCAAGCAGGCTCAGAGCGTCGCGCATGCTTCCATCCGCGGCCTGGGCCAGGTAACGCAGCGATGGGACGTCGTGCTGTACCGCTTCCTCCTTGAGGATCTTCAGCAGTTGCTGCTCGATCAGCGGAGGCGACATGCGCTTGAGGTTGAATTGCAGGCAGCGCGACAGGATGGTGGCCGGCAGCTTCTGCGGGTCCGTGGTGGCCAGCAAGAACTTTACATGCGGCGGCGGCTCTTCCAGGGTTTTCAGCAGGGCATTGAAACTGTGCGCCGACAGCATGTGCACTTCGTCGATCAGGTAAACCTTGAATCGGCCGCGTGTCGGAGTGTATTGCACATTATCGAGCAGCTCACGGGTATCCTCGACCTTGGTTCTCGACGCGGCGTCCACCTCAATCAGATCGATAAAGCGGCCCTGGTCGATTTCCAGGCAGGCCGCACACTTGCCGCAAGGCCGCGAACTGATACCCGTCTCGCAATTCAAGGCCTTGGCCAAAATGCGGGCGATTGTGGTCTTGCCTACGCCGCGAGTCCCGGTAAAGAGATAGGCCTGGTGCAGGCGCTGTTGATCCAGAGCATGAATCAGCGCACGCAGCACGTGCTCCTGCCCCGCCATTTCGGCAAAGCTTTTAGGCCGCCATTTACGGGCTAGTACCTGGTAGGACATGGCTCTGGCATTGAAGATGGCATGGGCGGGCATTATACCCGAAAGCCCACCGCGCAGATGGCAGTTGAAATCACGCGGATCAAGGGCGCGGCGGCACAGGCAGTGTGGAAGGTGCCCGGATCAGCCTGGTCTCCGGCACCCGCTACGTTGCTACCGTTGCTCCCTTCCGGGCCTGGCGGGGTTCACAGTTTCACGCCGCGGAGGGACCGATCCGGACCTGACGAATTATATAGAGGAGCGCCGGCCAATCAAAGATTGCGCGAACCCCTGTATACCGTATTAAGAGACTGTTTTTGAGCCGCCCTTCAAGTCGCGTGGAATTCGGCTTTGCCGGGCTGTTCGATAAACCGGCGCCAACTGCCAAGCTTTGTGATCTCCTTGGCCTGCAGCACGGCATAACCCTCGCATATAAAACCGCTTACCCACTCTCCGGACACCAGCTCAATGCGCCCGATCCCAAGCGGTGCGGGAATCTGACGGATGAAGGCGCCGACCTGCTCGACCGGAACACTCCACACTTCAACCTCAATCGCATTGCCGGCGGTCATGTCGCGCACCAGCCCGGGACGGAACGGCGGACCACCGGGCAGCACATACAGCCGGTAGCGCGGCGCGGTAATGGTGGACTCGACCAGGGTGGCGTTTAGTTCGAGCAACTGGTGGTTCAGCGGCTGACTCGACTGATGCGCGCCGCAGACCGCGAGCTTGACGCTGGGTAACTCGGGCACGACTACACTCGCCTTATTAAGCCTCTGACCCACTCCGGCAAACCCGGTGCGCACGGCCTGCAGTCGCTCCGCCACCTGCAACAGATGATAATCGGAGCCCGCGGTCGCACATAGAGTCACCCCGAAAGGCAGCCCATCCGTCTGAAAACCCGCGGGAACGGAGACCGCGCACAGATCGAGCAGATTCACGAAATTCGTGTAATAGCCGAGCCTGTTGTTGAGGTTGACGGGATCGCTCTCCACCTCGCTGATCCGGTAAATGGTTCCGGCCGTAGGCGTCATCAACAGGTCGTACTGGGAAAACAAAGCCTGCGCCATCCGCTGGTACCGCCGCAGGCGGTACTGGGCGCGGAAGGCCTCCATCGCTGCGGGCAACCGGCCAAGCTCGACGATTGAACGCGTGACCGGAAGTACGGACTCGGGACAATCGCGCAATACTTTCTCGAGCGCGATCGCACGCTCGGCGATCCAGGGGCCCTCATATAAAAGCGCCCCGGCTTCCAGCAGTGGCGATATATCGACTTCGGCCACTTCATAGCCGAGATCCTGCAGGCTCGCGATCGTTGCGTCGAACAACCGCTCGTATTCGCGGTTACCGAAGAACAGCAGTTGTTCCGATTTCGGAATACCGACCACTATGCGGCCTTTAGAGAGCGGCGGCTTGAAGCGGATCTCCTTCGAATAAGGATCATCGCGGTCGAATCCCGCCGTCAGTTTCAGCAGAAACGCGGCATCGGCCGCGTTCAGAGTCAGCAACGACAGCGAATCCAGGCTTTTGCAGGCGGGAAACATTCCGCTGTTGCTGAGCGCGCCGCAGGACGGTTTGAGCCCGATCAGATTGTTGAAAGCGGCGGGCACCCGCCCGGAACCGGAAGTATCGGTGCCGAGCGCGAAACTGACCTGCCCCAGCGCGACTGCGACCGCCGAGCCCGAACTCGAACCGCCCGAAATGTATTCCGGGTTGAAGGAATTGCGGCAGGCGCCGTACGGCGAGCGCACGCCCACGAGACCGGTGGCGAACTGATCGAGATTCGTCTTACCCAGCGGAACCGCGCCCGCGGCGATCAGCTTGTCCACGACCTTCGACGAAGCCGCCGGCGGATAACTGAGCTCGGGACAGGCGGCCGTCGTAGGTACGCCGTGAATATCGATGTTGTCCTTGACCGCGAAGGGAATCCCGTACAGCGGGAGCTCTTCGATGGATGACTGGTGCAGGCGTTCCAGATAAGGCTTGATCTCGGCCTCGTTCAGCACGTAAATCCAGGCGCGATGCGGATCGCCGGCGCGGATTTTTCCCAGCAAACCACGGATAAAACTCACCGCCTCGTATTTGCCGGACAAATAGGCCGCGCGCAGACTGCCAATATCCAGATTGCCGATATTCCCTGAAGACATGCCGAGATACCCGGAGCGAGCTAAAGTTATTGGTGTTATTGGAAGGTTATTCTACCTCATCCCCGACTTTTGTCATTCGCAGAATATGTGCTTGTTTCTCGAATTCACCTCGGGAATCCGGGGAATATGAACTGATCCGGATGCAGGTCTGCGGCCATCCCTGCGCGCGCGGATGACCACATGAAACCGACCTGAGACTTGAGCTGCGGGTCCGGCTCATGAACCATTTTCACATCGTGTTATGCTTAGCACGCCTTACATTAAACAACTGGAAGCGCGAGGCGTTTACTCCAGGGGCTCCAGTAATACGACGCCGGAATCCAGCATTTCAGAGGTAGCAGCATGTCAGTCCTGAATGAAGCAATTATTTTCCTGATCGCCGCCGTTATCGCCGTGCTGCTGTCGCGGCGTTTCGGGCTCGGTTCCATTCTCGGCTATCTGATTGCGGGGATCATGATCGGCCCCTGGGGACTCGGCCTGATCCAGCGTATCGATGACACCCTGCATCTCGCGGAACTCGGCGTCGTACTGTTGCTGTTCATCATCGGGCTGGAATTGCAGCCCACCCGGCTGTGGGTGCTGCGCAAGCCGCTGTTCAGCCTCGGCGGTTTGCAGATGGCCTTGAGCACACTGGCGCTCGGGGGCATTGCGATGGGTCTCGGGTTGAGCTGGCAAACGGCCCTGGTGATCGGGCTCAGCCTGTCGCTCTCCTCCACCGCCTTCGCCCTGCAAATGCTTGGCGAGAAGAATCAGTTGCTGACGCTGCACGGCCGCGGCGCTTTTTCCATACTGTTATTCCAGGACCTGCTGGTAATCCCGGCGCTCGCCCTGATGCCCCTGCTGACAGGGCAACAGAGTACGCATACGGAAACGCATTATCTCGAAGCCACCATCCGATCCATCGCGATCATTTTCGCGGTGATCGCGGCTGGCCACTATCTTATACGGCCCGTGCTGCGGCAGGTGGCCAAGGCCGGTATTCCCGAACTCTTCAGCGCGGCCAGCCTGCTGGTGGTGCTCGGCACCGCGGAGCTGATGCATATTGCCGGCCTTTCCATGGCGCTCGGCGCCTTTCTCGCCGGAGTGCTGCTGGCGGACTCGGAATTCCGCCACGAACTGGAAGCCAGCATCGAACCCTTCAAGGGCCTGCTGCTCGGCCTGTTCTTCATCTCGGTCGGCATGTCGGTGGATCTGGATCTGGTGCTGGCCGAACCGCTGCTGATAACTGCGCTCACGCTGGGCCTGCTGAGCGTCAAGATTGCCGTGCTGTGTGTGATCGGCAAACTCAGCCGCTACACCATGGCATCCGCCCTCAGTCTGGCCATTGTCATTTCCCAGGGTGGCGAATTCGCCTTCGTACTGCTTGCGCAGGCGAATCTGCTCGGCATCATCGATAAAAAACTGGCCGACATGCTGGTCGTCGCGGTTGCGCTGTCCATGGCGCTGACACCGCCCCTGGTTGCCCTGCAGGAATACTGGGCCAGCCGGCGCAATCTTGAAGAAAAGCCCGAGCGGCCTTTCGACGCCATCGAGGACGACAATCCCAAGGTCATCATCGCGGGCTTCGGCCGCTTCGGCCAGGTCACCGCGCGCATACTCAGCATGAAAGGAATCCGCTTCACCGCCCTGGAAGCCAATTTCGAACAGGTGGATTTCGTGCGCAAGTTCGGCAACAAGGTCTATTTCGGCGACGCCTCGCGCCTCGAACTGCTGCGCGCCGCGCATGCGGACAAGGCGCAGATTTTCGTGCTGGCGATCGTCAACCTGGAAGCATCCCTGCGCACGGCGGAGATCGTGAAGAAACATTTCCCGAATCTGAAAATATTCGCGCGCGCCCGCAACCGCCAGCATGTTTACAAGCTGATGGACATAGGCGTCGATTACGTGATACGGGAAACCATTCTTTCCGGTATCGATCTGGCGCAGAACGTGCTGCAGGGACTGGGCTTCAGCGAGGACGAATCACAACGGATCGCGCAGGCCTTCCGTGCATACGACGAAGACCTGGTCAAAAAGCAGCATGCCATATATCAGGACGAGGAACAGATGATCGCCGCCGCCAAACGGGCGGCGGCAGAATTGAAAGGACTGTTCGAACAGGACAAGACGACAAACATCGCCGCCGAAACTGAAGAAAAATAAAATTACTCTCGCCAAGGCGCAAGGCGAAAAGAATTAAAAATCGCTCTCGCCAAGCCGCAAAGGCGCCAAGTTAAAAATCTTATTCTTACCTAGTAAAGAATCTTTTTTTATTCTTTGCGCCTTTGCGGCTTGGCGAGAGAATCTTTTATTTATTATCATCGAGCCGGCCGCAGAGGTCGTAGTCGTCGGCCTGTTCGATGTAAACCGGCGCCACCTCGCCCAGCTTCAAAGTCTTGCCCTTCTTGATATAAACGCAACCGTCGATTTCGGGGGCATCGGCCATGCTGCGGCCGACGTACCGGTCCGCTTCTTCGGCATCGATCAGTACCTGTTGCACCGTTCCCACCTTGCGTTGCAGCCGCGCCGCGCTGATTGCGGCCTGGGTTTGCATGAAACGCTCCCAGCGCTCCCGCCTGATTTCGTCCGGCACCGGGTCGGGCAAGGCGTTCGCGGTGGCGCCTTCCACCGGCGAATACTGAAAACAGCCGACGCGATCGAGCTGCGCCTCTTGCAGAAAATCCAGCAGCTGCTGGAAATCGTCTTCCGTCTCGCCGGGAAAGCCGACGATAAAGGTGCTGCGTATCGTCAGCTCGGGACAGATTTCCCGCCAGGCGCGGATGCGCGCCAGCGTATTTTCGGCTGCGGCCGGGCGCTTCATGCTCTTTAATATACGCGGGCTGGCGTGCTGGAACGGAATATCAAGATACGGCAGCACCTTGCCCTGCGCCATCAGCGGCAGCACTTCATCCACGTGCGGATAGGGGTATACATAATGCAGCCGCACCCAGACTCCGAGCGATCCCAAGGCCTCGCAAAGATCGTACATGCGGGTCTTCAGGGGGCGACCGCGCCAGAAAGCCGTGCGGTATTTGATATCGACGCCGTAGGCGCTGGTATCCTGCGAGATCACCAGTAACTCCTTCACCCCGGCCTTGACCAGGCGCTCAGCCTCGTCCATCACCTCGTTCACCGGCCGGCTCGCCAGATCGCCGCGCATGGACGGAATGATGCAGAAGCTGCAACGGTGATTGCAGCCTTCCGATATCTTTATATAAGCATAGTGACGCGGCGTCAGCTTGATGCCTTGCGGCGGCACCAGGTCGATAAAGGGATCATGCTGCGCGGGCGGAGGCAGATGCTGATGCACGGCCTGCATCACGGCTTCATAGGCCTGCGGACCGGTCACGCTCAACACGGCGGGATGCACCGCGCGGATTTCCTGCTCCTTCGCGCCGAGGCATCCGGTCACGATCACCTTGCCGTTGGCATCCAGCGCTTCGCCGATCGCGCCCAGCGATTCCGCCTTGGCCTCGTCGATGAACCCGCAGGTATTGACAATGACCAGCCCGGCGTCTTCGTAGGATGGAACGGTATCATAACCCTCGGCGCGCAGCTGGGTCAGTATTCTCTCGGAATCTACCAGCGCCTTGGGGCAACCGAGGCTGACAAAACCGATCTTGGGACGTGTGTTTCCGGACTTGGACATGACTGGAACTATAGCTGCTGCGGCAAAGGGCGGCATGGTACCCCTTCCCGTTCCATAAGAAAAGAACGATTGCCCGCAAGAACCGGGGATGCCGGGCTACTCTTCTCAGTCGCCGTCGAGCGCCGCGCCCGGAGCATCCGCAGCTCCGCCATTACCCCGGACCGCCTCCAGAGCCATCATCGGCTCCCATGCCCGGCCCGCCGTCATGCGGCGGATCCTCAGATGGCGGTTGCGGTGGCGGCGGCCGATCTTCAGGCGGTGGATGCGGCGGATCTTCGGGCGGAGGTGGCGGTGGCGGCCGATCTTCAGGCGGGGGTGGTGGCGGGTGATGCTCTTCAGGCGGAGGCTCATTCATCGGCGGCGGTTGCTCAGGCGGTGGTGGTTCATCCACCGGCGGCGGCGCCGGCTCGTCGGGCGCCGGCTGCGGATCCAGTACCACCGGATCATCGTCCGACGGCGCCGCGGGATCAGGCCCCGCGCCCGCCATCACGATACGCGGCACATCCGCGGCGTCGTCCAGCGGGTAGGAATAAAAATCCGCGGGATCGAAAGCGGCGCCTCTGGTCTCGGGATCGCCGCTGTCGGCATAAACATTAGCGCACTCGACGACATCGCCCTCGTCCAGGGTACCGGTTGCAACAGGTCCCCGTGACGTCGGCAGTTTCACGTTTTTAAAATAATTGGCCTGCACCAGCATATCCGCTTCCATGCTGGAAGCCGCGCCGTAGAAATCGACATTGTCGTAAAAATTATTGAACACGTGGGCCTCTCCGAATCGCACCAGCGGCTGACGCTGGGTGGTTCCGTCAAACCAGTTGTGGTGTAAAGTGATTTTGAGCCGGCCCGTGTCCTGGCCTCCGTTGTCGTCGGAATGCCCCGCCAACAGAACCCGGTTCTGGTTGTGGAAGTGATTCCAGGCGATCGTCACGTAGGACGCGCCCTCGCGGATTTCAACCGTATCATCCTTGTAGGCGCTGAACGCATTGTGATGCACCCACACGTGATGACTGCCGTCGGTAATGCCGAGCGCATTGTCCGGACCGCCGCTGAAATCAAGGTCGGCAATGATGACATTCTGTTTGCCGCTCAGCTTGAATCCGAATCCATGTATGGCCGGCTCGTCGCCGACTCCGATGAGAGTCGTGTTGGAACCCACCATAAGCGTCTCAGTGCCGGTGAGAATTCCGGAAATCTCGATAATCTTGGGCGCGTCGTTGTGGCCGTTATCCAGCAGGCCGGCGAGTTCGCCATAACTGCGCGCGGAATACAGGCTGCCCCCCGCGCCGCCCGTCGTACGCGCCCGGCCATCCGCCTCGACCGCCGCGAACCCTAAAAGCCCTTTGCTGCCCCCGCTTCTTCCGGGCGGCGCAAGCGCCTCGCAGGCCGTCCGGTTATCGCCGACTTCGGGATCCTCCGGGTCGCCGTTGCCGCTGGTGCAGCCCGGCAACGACAGTAAGGCGGCCAGTAACATGGCCGCAATCGACGCTGATCCAAGCATATTCATCGCCATCCTCCATGATGGGATACAAACAGATGAGCAGACCGTATACCTGAAGTTAAATTCTCGTATACACGAAAAGCCTTACCTGTTTTTAGCAAGGGCAAAAACCTGATGGTGGCAGCGGCGTGCGCAGCTGCGCGATATCGACCGAAATATCCGGTCGCTTTCTCTTGGCAGCAGAGTACGCAAATTCCCGTTCAACCCTTCGGAAAATTGCGGGCAATAAAAAACGCCCGGTGAGACAGGCTCGCCGGGCGTTTTTGGAACAAAAATAACCTGGTGTGCGGCTAAGGACCCGCCGATATGGGCCAGCCGCCCGTATCCCACGCCATCTCCGAGATGCGCAGCATCGGCGCGCCATCGCTCGCGCGATAAGCGTGGTACATGTTATAGGCGTTGTTGCCCACGAAGAACACGGAGCTATGACCCGGACCGCGCCAGCTGCTGTTGCCGGCGACGATCTGCGTACCGCCACCATTCATCATCTGCACGCCATTGCGGTCAGCATAAGGCCCCGTCACATTCGTCGAGCGGCCGACGCGGATGTTGTAGGTGCTGTTGGCGCCCTGGCAGCAAGCATCAAACGAGACGAACAGATAATAAAAGCCGCAGCGACGTATGATCACCGGCGCCTCGATGGCGCCGCCGTTACGCGAAGCGATCGAATTGATCGTGCTGTCGGCGCGGCCGCCGCTGGAGTTGAGGCGGATCAGCTTGATACCGCTCCAGAAGCTGCCGAAAGCCAGCCATGGTGTACCCGCCTGATCGACGATCACGTTGGGATCGATGGTGTTGTAGTCGTTGCTGGTCTGGCTGCAGATCACCGGCCCCTGGTCGGCCCAGCTGCCCGACGCCATGCTGGCGCGCGTGGCGTGCCCGATGCAGGACCGATTGCTGCCGAAAGTCGAAGCCGAGTAATACAGATGATACTGGCCGCCGAAGAAAGAAAGATCCGGCGCCCACAGGTCGGTCGCGCCCGGCACCTGCTGGGAAATCCAGGACGGATTGGAGCTGAACAGGCTGCCGGTGCCGCTCCAGTTCGTCATATTGGTCGACTGCTTGCTCTGCAGACCCGGCCCGGTCTGCGCGATATAGAACACGCCGTTCTGCTGGATGATCGTCGGGTCGTGCGTTCCCAGGTTGCCGCTCAATGCAACGATCTGCGGCGGATCGGCCGGGTTATAGACACCGGCATCGCAACGATCGCCGGCGCTGACCGCCACATTGAAAACCTGGGTGCTCTGCGCACCGCAGCTATTAGTGTAGACTGCCGCCGCCGCGCAACTGGCCGTCGGCGACACTGTCTGCTCGCGCGAGGTTCCCGAAGTACCGCAGCCCGACCAGCTCCAGGAACCGCCCGACGCCGGCTGCGGACCGAATTTCACCGAACCGCCCGCCGTGATGCTCGCGCTCGAGGTCTGCTGCCAGGCCCCGCCGTTCACCTGCAGGTAAGGCGTAATCGCCGTTCCCGCGCAGCCGCTGCTCGACGAGCTCGAACTGCTCGACGAC
>DASUFE010000132.1:0-9227 GCA_036274675.1 Gammaproteobacteria bacterium | reverse complement strand
AGCACGGTGATCTCCGGCGGCACCCGGAAACGCACCGGCAGTATACTCGTACCGATCCCGGTACTGACATACATGTGCTTTCCCGATTCCTGTATAAAGCCGGCCGAGTAACGCTGGCCATATTGCGAAGGCACGACCGGGCGGCCGATGCCCGGCAGGCAAACCTGCCCGCCGTGTGTATGACCGGCGATCGTGAATACGACCGCCGGTGGAATCTCGGGAAACAGATCAGGATTGTGGGTGAATACCATCGCCGGCAGCGACGCCGCGACCGTGGCCAGCGCCTTTTTCACATCGTGCGGCCCTTCCCAGAAATCGCTGACGCCGACCAGATTGAGCCTGCATTCGCCATGCCGGAGCTCGACGCCCACGTCTTCCAGCACGGGAATGAGCTGCTGCTCCAGCGCCAGCTTGACGCGCGTGGCGCCCAGCATCCGGTCGTGATTCCCGAGTACCGCGAACACGCCGGCGGGCGCCTTCAAGTCCCGTAGAATTTCAGCGGTCTGCTCCGGGGGCACGAATTCGCCGCCGAGCACGCCCTGAATGACATAATCCCCCGCCAGCAGAATCAGGTCCGCACCGGCGGCATTCGTCCTGTCGACCACTTCCCGCAACCGACCCAGACCATTGTGCGGCGAGCCGATATGCAAATCGGCGAGCACCGCGATCCGCAAACCGTCGCAGGAGCGGGGCCAGTTCGCAACCGTCAGCCGATGCTCCGAGACCTGCAGGCTTGCCGGCTCCGCCCAAAATCCCCACACGCCGAGCACCAAACCGGTGACGATCGTCGCCGACCGGAGAATTTGCCTGCAGACCGTTCCCGCCCGCCCCTGCAAGCCGAATCCGGACCAGAGCGCATAGACCAGCCCGGGGACCCCCAGGATCAGAAAAATACTGGCGGCGTTGGCGATCCCATGCTCGCTGCGCCGGGTGTCGAGATCGTTGAAATCGTAGTTGAACTTCGAATACAGGTAGCAGGCCGTCGCCACGAACAGCAGACCGCCGATAAGACTGCTAATTTGCTTTTTATTTATTTTTCAGTCCTCTTTTTACACACTGCGCTCAAGATCCCGCTACTACGGGCTGGTGATTCCCGTGTTGAGCATTTTCTCTATTACCCAGAAAATCCGGGGCGCGCACTTTCTGAGCCACAATTTTTTTCTTTCACCCTCTGCTGGACAGTCTCGCTGTTGCTGGCCCGGTTATTTTATGGCGTGAAAGATCCGGCAAGTCCCGCGCCGCCGGCCTGCAAAATCACGGCGTCTTGACCGGCATCAGGCTTTGCGCAAGACCTCGGCCGCCAGACGATCCAGGTTCTGCTCGTTGGCGGGGACCACGATATGCTGCAGGCTGCTGGCGGTTTTCGCGCTCTCGAATGCCTGCGACCAGGATATGACAGTTCCCTGCGCCGACCTCACAAGGGAAATAGTCAGGCGGAACTTGGGTTCCGAAACATGCTGGATCACGACCTTCCCGGGCGCCGCGATTTCCGCGAACACGCTTTCGTTCGGGTAATTGTGGCCATCCGGTCCGTGCATGGTGAAAGACCAGCGCCCACCGCTCTTGAACTCGCAGACCTGGAACGTATTGGCGAAACCGGCCGGCCCCCACCAGCGTGCCAGCCGTTGCGGATCGCCAAATGCGGCAAAAACCTGTTCTACGGTGGCCGGGATTTCACGGGAGGTGTCGAAAGTAGTCACCGGGCTTCCTCGTTTGAGAATTTTTAACAGACCAGAGTTTTGGTTTGATTCGGCCTGCTGTCAAGGCGCGCGGCCGATTTTCGACGCTCAGCGTCGCGCCTGAGCCTGGAATAACTCCACCGGGTTGCCCGAGGGATCGTCGAGCAAGATCTGCGCGCCGCCCGGCCCGCTCACAATATCCTCCATGCGGAAGGCTACTCCCGCGCCGCGCAACCGCTCGACTTCGGCCCTGAGATCCGCCACTTCTATATGCACGCGATTCCAGCCGCCCGGTTCCTGACGGCGGCCATCCGGTAGCGGACGCTTCCCCGAACTGCCCTCGCCGCTCAACAGCAGGCGGACCCCGTCCCGCACCACCGACGCGAAGGCCGGTGAAGCGTCATGCTCCACTGTGAAACCCAGTCGCTGCGTGTAGAAGCGCACCGCGGCCGGAACGTCATCGATAATGTAGCGCACGCTTACTCTGGACATGGTTTCCTCCTCTTTTTAAAGACCCGGAACGAGGTTTGGGCGTTCAATTCCCGTGAAGACAACTCATAGGTGGTTATGCTGCCGGCACACGCGTAGTTTGAATTGAAAAATCTTAACGGCTTATCAGCCTCAATCCAATAACTCCTTAAGCTCGTGGCAACCACCGACGAACTCGCCGTCAATAAAAATCTGCGGCAAGCCGCGGCTCCTGGAACGCCGCAGCATTTCGCGGCGTTTCAAGGCATCGGACGTCACATCGTGTTCCATATAATGGATGCCATGCGATTGCAGCATTTCCTTGGCCATGGCGCAAAAACCACAGGCGCGAATGGTATAGATTTCAATCGATGAGTCTGGGTCAATCATGCCGGTTCGACTGCGCCGGATTCAATCTTGTTCGTGTCAGGAATTGCGCGAAGCGACAGCAAGCGGCAAGAGCGATATGTGCTAATTGAAGCCATGTGTCGAATCTGACTCCATTGTTCATTACATGAAGGCATCATTCCACTCAAGGAGGCGCCACTTGCTGATCAGGCCGTTTGTTACGAATGGGTCGCCCTCGATGAATTCCGCCGCTGCTTCTCGCGAGGTAAATATGCCCATGGCGCTCTCGGGCGGATTTCCAAGCGGGCCCGCCGCGATCAGAACTCCGCGCGCATGGAACTCTTCGAGCCTCGCGCGATGGGCGGGATAAAACTCCTTGATCCTGGCGAGCGCTCCAGGCGCTACATCATAGAAAGATACGATCTTCACGAAATTGACCTCCTTAACGCTATATCGAACCACGGTGATACGACATTACTTTTCTCACCCAGAATTTTGATCTCGTTCCGACTATTTACCGGTTGCGCAGACCCAACGCGTGTCAGAAATTGATACGTGCTCTTCCCTGTCAAAACCAATCGGTTATTGTAAACATGTCCCCGGCAACATGTCCCTCCAAGAGGGTGAGTTCCAAAGCCATCTCATAAGAAATCTAATCCTTTAATTCGGGTAGGGCATTTGTTAGATTGAATACGTTTACATAAATTGGCCGCGGCGGGAAGTAGCGGACAAACGACCATCATTAACTTAAGGAGGAGGGATTATGTTTTCATCAAAACATTTATTAGGCTTTCTGATAGCTACATTCAGCCTGTGCATTTATACCCAGCAGGCTCATGCGGATTTGGTATTGCAGGAAAATGCGAGCGGTTTTTGCAAGGTGGACGGCACTATCGACAACAACCATCTGGGCTATACCGGCGTCGGCTTTGCCAATACTGATGATGAGTATTTCAAGGGCATTACCTGGCATATCTGGAGTGAATCGGGCGGGACTCATATGCTTGAATTCCGCTATGCGCATACCACCTGGACGCGTAGCGACGTGATTGAAGTTAACAACAGCCCCATGGGTACCGTGCTTTTCGACAACACCGGTTCCCTGGATAACTGGGCAACAGCGCAAAGGAGCGTTCCTTTGTTTCCTGGAGATAATGTAATTACTCTTAGAACAGACACCATCGATTATAACTGGATGCCCAATATCGATTATATGAAGATATATGGCAACGATGTGAGCCCGGTGGATTGCGGAGCCGGTTCGTCGTCCAGCAGTTCGTCATCATCCAGCTCCTCGTCAAGCAGCTCATCCTCGGGCGCCTTTGCTCCCTGTAAGCCCGTTATCCGTGGCGCGACGGTAGCGCCCGGCAGTGCCACCTTGTATTGGCATTCGCAGCTCGGAGTCGAGGTAACGACTTATCGCGTCCGCTACATGTCCCAGACCACCGGCATGAGCACTGTTCTGGAAGTACCGGGGACCGCGACTTCCGCCAGGATTAACAACCTTCCCGCGAACACACGATATACGCTTGCCGTTAGAGCCATTAACCAATATGGCACGAGTCTGGAAAGCAACACGGTCACCGTCACCATCCCCGGCAACGGCGGACCCAGCTCTTCCTCTTCTTCATCCGGCAGCCAAACCCCCGTTTGCAGTTCGAGCAGCAGTACGAGTTCATCGTCCAGCTCCGGCTCCTCAACCGGTTCGAGTTCCTCGAACTCCAGCTCCTCGTCGAGTTCATCCAGCTCGTCAAGCAGCAGCTCAAGCGCTTCATCCTCGAGCAGTTCGGGCGGCGGTAGTTGCAATGCGATTGCCACGGGCGGGAATTCCGGCAATTTCAACACCACGGGCCCCTATTGCTTCCGCGTGCAGAGCGCCGTGAACGGCTGGGGTGTTTCAAACTTTACCGGCCGCAGCATTGCCGTAACGGTGAATGGTTCCGGCACGGCGGTGACCACCATCGGCGCGCCGCTGCCCGCCAAGAGTTCGACCGCTTATTACCACTTCAACAGCAGCGCGGGCGCTTACCCCTACGCCTCGGTCTACTGGTGGTAAGGCAGCTATCCCGACAGTCAAAAAAAAAAACCGGGGGCGAAATTCGCCCCCGGTTCTTTTGAATAGTCTCAAATCAAACCGCTTAAAATGCTTAGGGTTGCCCCCTCTTTTTCAGCCCCCGGCCTGAATAGTGATAATGTGAGCCTGCATTTTTCCATCGACGGCTCCACGCCCGAATCGCCTGGCGATAGCTTCCGTCGCAACATCGGTTGCTTCGTCGAGCCGTGCGGCATCACGGGCTTCGATCTCGCTCCTCAAGGGTGTCCCCTGACAAAACGCGACGGCGGGCTCGCGCGGGGACTCTGCGCGGCTGCGCGCCGTCACAGTATCTATCCGGGGCTCGGCCACAAATCCGGCCTTCGCCAGATCCCGGGCAATCTGGGCGGGATCGTGATACCCGTGAGGCGTACGCGCCATAAAGCGCGGCGGGTCCTTCGGGAAGACGGATTCGAGCGCAATCGTAACAACGTCCGCGAATTCGTTTTCCTCGATGCTGCCCCACACATTGAAAATAAAGATGCCGCCCGGTCTGAGCACCCGATGCACCTCGGAGTAGGCCTTGACCTTATCCGGAAAAAACATGACGCCGAACTGGCATACCACGGCGTCGAAAGTTGCGTCCTCAAAGGGTAACAGCATGGCATCCGCCAGGCGCCATTCAACCGCACGCCTGGTGCCTGCTGCGGACGCCTGATCCAGCATTGCCTGATTCAAATCGGTTGCGACGATGGCGGTGCTTTCGGGTAACGTCGATGCCAAGGCGCGCGTCACCACTCCCGTACCCGCGGCAATTTCGAGCACGCTGGAAAGACGCCGCCCCTTCAGCCTCTGCGCCAGATCCGCGGCGTAGTGCTCAAAGATCAGCGGCACCAAATACGCGTCGTAAATCTTCGGAATAGAGCCCGCGAATACCTTGTCTGTGCTGCTCATAATGGTCGCCTGTGATTTCTAATCCAACGCTATTCCTAACCGCGGACCGCCGCCTCGATTGCAGCGATGTCGATCTTTCCCATCTGCATCATCGCATCGAAGGCGCGTTTGGAAGCGGCGCGATCGGGACTGGTAATCGCTTTCGTCAGCGCGATCGGCGTGATCTGCCACGACAAGCCCCACTTGTCCTTGCACCAGCCGCAGGCGCTCTCCTGGCCGCCGTTGTCGACGATCGCATTCCAGTAACGATCCGTTTCCGCCTGGTCGACGGTCGCGATCTGGAACGAGAAGGCTTCGGTCTGTTTGAACGCGGGCCCGCCATTGAGCCCCAGGCAGGGAATTCCCATCACCGTAAACTCGACCGTCAATGCCTGCCCTTTCTTTCCGCCGGGAAAATCTCCCGGCGCATAATGCACCGCTCCGACCGATGAATCGGGAAAGGTCTTCACGTAAAACCGCGCCGCTTCCTCGGCGTCCTTTTCGTACCAAAGGCAGATTGTGTTCTTTGCGGGCTTCGCCATATCACTACTCCATCGTTATGAACCGTAAAACTATCTCGACGCCGGTTTGGGGGAATAGTTTTAAAACCGCGATCTTCCCCAGGCATTCACCAGGTCAACCCGCCTGCATTGAATTCAGCCAGCTTGGCGGCGGCTTCCTTCTGCGCTTTCGGAGGGACTTTTTGATTCGGATCGATACCGACCGTTTGCAACGATTCATTCCACTTCTTTACCTCGGGATTCGAGGCCGGTACAAGCTTCATCGATATTTCACCCAAATAGGGAACATTCGTTACCACGTAATAGGTAGTACCCGGCAGAAACTTAAGCTTCAAATAAGCCCAACCCGTACCATGGGAATTCGCCATGAACACATGTTCGCCGGGGCTCATTTTGTACTGGATTATAGTGTGGTCATAAAGTGTGCCTATAAAGCGTTTGCCATGCCACAGTTCAAAACCAATACCGGCGCCCCGGTATAAAAAAGAGGAGCGCACAAAATTCACCAGTACCTCGTCAGCACGAGGCGGCGGCGTCTTTTCAACCTGCACCATTTTCGACATGCCGACACAGCCTGCAGCCAAAACCGTCAACACCAATATTAAAGATGAAAGTCTGCTTTTCATTTTCTCCCGCCTCTCTTAAGAAACTGTGCGGCCCGTCAGAGGGCGCGCTTGCGCACGAGGACTTCCCACCAGAACACCCAGTCAGCCATAAAGCTGTACAAGGGGTACTTGAAGGTCGCAGGCTTATTGTGTTCAAAAAAGAAATGCCCTGCCCATGCGAAGGCATAACCCTGGGCGAATGCCGCAAGCGCCAGCCACCCGTTCAAGGTAAAGAGCGCCGTAGGCAGCATAACCGCTCCAAAGCTGATGCCTATAAAATGCAGCCGCCTCGACATCGGATGCTGATGCTCGACGAGATAGAGCCGGGAGTAGAACCCGGCAAAAGTTTTATAACGTTCTTCGGCACTCATACGGTTCTCCAGTCACCGCGATTCAATGATTGCTGTGTAGTAAAACTTCCACATCAGCCTGCAAGACGCTCTTACTGTTCTTCAGTAAAGGGTAACGTCCCCTTTTCTTCAATACAACGTAGTCTATCCCCTGCTTTTACCACATTGCCATCCACCATCAAAATGATAATCATAGTATGTAGATGGAAATGAATACTAAAGTTATCTTTTTTTGACTGCGAGGATCCCCATGAAAACAAAAGATCACCTTGCCTTGTTCGGCAGGAACGTCAAAACCATCAGAAAAGAGAAAGGACTGTCCCAGGAAGAACTCGCTTCCAAGGCCGGAGTTCATCGCACTTACGTTGGAATGATCGAGCGCGGGGAAAAGAATATAACCTTAACCAATATCCTGAAACTATCAGGCGCCTTGAAAGTTTCGCCTTCCAGCTTGCTGGAGAATGTGAAGTAAATGGGCAGCGGGCACAACAGACTCAGAAAGAAGTGGCAGGACTATAGCGGCAAAAACGCGGGAATCGCCGAAAGCAGTTTCTTCGTTGCTTTTAATACCGTATTCGATGGAACTGATTTTCGAATCCGAAAAAAGCCCAAGGAATTCAGCAAAATTTACGTCGACGTTGAGCTGATGCAGGAAGAATTGGCGCAGATATATATTCCCAGCGTACCGGTTACAAAACACGGGGTCTTTCCGGATTACGCCATAGATAATGTAACCACCGGCAAAACCTTATATGTCGAAGTCAAAAGGCAGGACGGCTGGGTGGAAGGCAAAAAAAGGGCTGACGGCAGGGGAAATGCCCATGAGCGCTCTTGTAAATTTTTTACTCCGGGTCTGTTAAAAATCCCGAGGGAAAAAAGCGGAATCGACAGCAAGCATCTTCCTTTCTGGACGGTTTTCCTGGGAGATATAACCAGAGACCCCTGTCGAGTACGGGAAATTGCATGCTGGTACGCGGAATACAAGGCACATTATTTTTTGTGGCGTAAAACGGCGGACCCGGCTCCCTTGCTGGATCATTTCGAAGAACGTCTGGCGCCTCTCCTCGCCTAGAGGAGAGCCTCTTCTTCATACACTTCGCGCACATCCAGCCCCCAGACGTCCCAGCCTTTGGGCTTATCCCTGGCGAATAACTCGATTTTTTCCTGTGTCGGGAACATTTTTTCGATATTTTCCAAAACCTGTAAAGGTTTCTCGCTGTGTTCCGTGCGGGGAGCGCGCACTAATTGCCGGATGTTTCGAGCGCCCCTGGGCGTTGGAATCCGTCCCCGTTTGAAAACCAGACAGAGCTCGCAATAAGACAGGGTATATTGTCCGGGGTTATGAACCATTTTGTCCCAAACGAAGGCCACTGTTTTATATTCAAAACCCCACGCCTGGCCCAGTTCAATGCCCTGCGCAAGATGCGGATTCGTTACCCACATGAATAACAGGCAATCGTCCTTTGCAATTTCTTGAACAGGAATCTTTTTTAAATCCTTGGTTTTGACGGTCGGATATTTAAAATTAGCCGAGCTGATAAAAATGTTTTTTCTCAGATCAAGCTTATCGGCGGATGTGCTGCTCTTGTCGAACTGAAGCTTTCCGCCATAATCCCACGGCGGATCCGCATAAATGATGTCGTATTTCTTGCGAGGCAAGTCCGGATAAAAATCCGGCAGATCATTACGCTTGGTGCGCCTCGCCTGTTCAGCGTTATAGATTGTATAGCCGGTAATCTTTCTATTACGAAGAACATTAGCCACTTCTTTTCTCTCTGCGATGCTAACTTTGGTATTCAAAAAAGGATAGGGCAACACAATAGCATGGTCAAGAGTTCTGGAGTGAGCGAATATTTTCATTTTATTTTGCACCCCCGTTTCCCGTGGGAAATTCTTCCGCGGGGAATAACGCTCTACTCCCTTCCCTCAAGTAACCCAACCCCGAGAATTACATTAATGCCGCAACCGGTAATACGAAAACTATTCCTGCAACCGTCAAGATCCAAAAGATTTAAGTACCGCCAAAGCGTCAGCGTACTGCTCATTCAGGCATACGAAAAATCTTCTTTATGGGCGAGCCCCGGCCACCCCCTTCATAAGCCTGACTAGATCTTCATTGTTTTGCGGTGATATGGAAGAAGTCGTATCACTTGAATTTTCAAGAAGTCTCAACCCTTGATTCTTCCCCTTTTGACATGCCGGAATAGGTGTATGATCGGACTTTCAAGGGACGCGCTCCGACTTTCCCAAGCGCTGCACAAGGCTTGAAGGGCGATACCTTGAATAACAAC
>DASUFE010000131.1:0-9756 GCA_036274675.1 Gammaproteobacteria bacterium | reverse complement strand
GTCGATGTCCTTCAGCAGCGCGCCGCCGCCGGTCATCACGATACCGCGTTCGGCGACGTCCGCGCCGAGTTCGGGCGGAGTGGCTTCGAGGGCGGCCTTCACCGCGGCGATGATGCCGTATAACGGCTCCTGCAGAGCCTCGAGAATTTCGTTGCTGTTGACGGTGAAACTGCGCGGGATGCCTTCGGAAAGGTTGCGGCCCTTGATCTCCATTTCCTGGAGCTCGCGGCCGGGATAGGCGGTGCCGATCTTGTGCTTCACGTTTTCCGCGGGCGCCACGCCGATCAGGATGCCGTAATTGCGGCGGATGTAACTGATGATCGCTTCGTCGAACTTGTCGCCTCCGATCCTGACCGAGGCCGCGTAGACGATGCCGTTCAGCGACATGACCGCGACTTCGGAGGTACCGCCGCCGATATCGAGCACCATGGAGCCGCGGGCCTCGTCGACGGGGATGCCGGCGCCGATGGCGGCCGCCATGGGTTCTTCTATAAGGAAGACGCTGCGCGCGCCCGCGCCCGCCGCCGATTCCCGGATCGCGCGGCGCTCGACTTCGGTGGCGCCGCAGGGCACGCACACCAGCACGCGGGGGCTGGGGGTGTACAGTTTGGAGTTATGCACCTTCTTGATGAAGTGCTGCAGCATCTTTTCGGTGATGGTGAAATCGGCGATCACGCCGTCTTTCATCGGCCGGATCGACATCATGTTTTCGGGGGTGCGTCCCAGCATCTTCTTGGCTTCATGGCCGACCGCTTCGATGGTCTTGGGACCGCCCGGCCCCCGTTCCATGCGCACGGTCACCACCGAGGGCTCGTTGAGAACGATGCCCTTGCCGCGGACATATATGAGGGTGTTGGCGGTGCCGAGATCGATGGAAAGGTCGGTAGAGAAGAGGCCTTTGAGTTTCTTAAGCATACTGTGGTCTGATTAAAAGCCCGTAGAGGCTGAGGATTGCGTGTGGATAGAGCCAACGGGGATATTTGAGCCCGTTTGCCGTGACGCGCTAATGTAGCAGCGGCCCCGGTTATATGCAAATTCTTGGTTAAAACGCGCCTGCCGCCGGTTCGGCGCCACAAATTCTTCCAAATATGGTAACTTTCCCGCTCTTTCACCCATCAGCGGAGAACACAACGGCATGTCTCTGGACGCCGATCAAGTCCGTAAAATTGCGCATCTGGCGCGGCTGGCTATCCGGGAGTCCGATATTGCGGAGTACGCGCGCAACCTGTCCCGCATCCTGGAACTGGCGGAACAGATGAATGCCGTCGATACCCGGGGGGTGGAGCCGCTGGCGCATTCGTTGGACGCCTCGCAGCGGCTGCGGCCGGACGCGGTGACTGAAACCGACCGCCGGGACCATTTCCAGGCGATCGCGCCCCAGGTCGAGGCCGGCCTCTATCTCGTACCCAAGGTAATCGAATAATCCCCGGACCATCGCATGCATACCCGAACCCTCGCTCAACTGTCGGCCGCCCTGGCCAAAGGCGAATTTACCAGCGTCGAGCTGTGCCGGCACTTTCTGGACCGGATCGCGCGCCACAACCCCCGGCTCAATTGCTTCGTGACGGTGACCGGGGAGCTTGCCATGAAAGCGGCCGAACAGGCGGACCAGCGCCGCAAGCAGGGCAAGGCAGGACCCCTGACCGGCGTACCGCTGGCGCACAAGGATATCTTCTGCACCGAGGGCGTTCGGACCAGCTGCGGTTCGCGGATGCTCGATAATTTCATCGCCCCCTACGAATCGACTGCGACCGCGAAGCTGCGCGACGCCGGCGTCGTGATGCTGGGCAAGACCAACATGGACGAGTTCGCCATGGGCTCCTCCAATGAAACGAGTTTCTATGGCCCGGTAAAAAATCCCTGGAACACGGCCTGTGTGCCCGGCGGTTCTTCCGGCGGCTCCGCGGCCGCCGTCGCCGGACGGCTCGCGATCGCCGCCACCGGCACCGATACCGGAGGCTCGATCCGTCAGCCGGCGGCGCTCTGCAATATCACCGGACTGAAACCGACCTATGGCCGGATATCCCGTTACGGCATGATCGCCTTCGCGTCCAGCCTGGACCAGGCCGGGCCGATGGCGGTCAGCGCCGAGGACTGCGCGCTGCTGTTGCAGGCGATGGCCGGTTTCGACGAACGCGATTCGACCTCGGTGGACCGGCCCGTCCCCGATTACGCCGCCGCCCTCAACCAGGATATAAAAGGTTTGCGGATCGGTCTGCCCCGGGAATTTTTCGGCGAGGGCCTCGACCCGGGCGTCGCGAAGGCAGTTGAGGCGGCGATCGAGATATATAAAGGCGCGGGCGCGAAGATCGTGGAAGTCGCTCTGCCCAATATGCACCTGTCAGTGCCGGTCTACTACGTGGTGGCGCCCGCTGAATGCTCCTCCAATCTGTCGCGTTTCGACGGCGTGCGCTTCGGTTACCGCGCCAAAGATCCGCAGGATCTGGAAGATCTCTACAAGCGCTCGCGCGGCGAAGGTTTCGGCACCGAGGTCAAACGCCGCATCATGATCGGCACCTACGCGCTCTCGGCCGGGTACTACGACGCTTATTACAAGAAGGCGCAGCAGATCCGCCGCCTGATCGGCGAGGATTTCAAAAAGGCTTTCGAGAAGGCCGACGTCATTATGGGACCGGCCTCGCCAACCACCGCGTTCAAGATCGGCGAGAAGACCGCCGACCCGGTCGCGATGTACCTGTCCGATATTTACACCATCGCCGTCAACCTGGCGGGTCTGCCCGGCATGTCGATTCCGGCGGGACTCTCCGGCGGCCTGCCGGTCGGCCTGCAGATCATCGGCAATTATTTCGACGAAGCGCGCCTGCTGAACGTCGCGCACCGGTATCAGCAGCTGACCGACTGGCACCTGCGGATTCCTGGAGATTTTAAATAACGAACCGCAGAGTACACAGAGTGCACCGAGGTTTTTAGTGTTTGAAAATATTCAGTTGATTTTTATCTCTCTGTATTCTCTGTGCCCTCGGTGGTTTGCTTGAGGTAGAAAATGGAATGGGAAACGGTAATCGGTCTTGAAGTGCATGCCCAGCTGGCGACGAAGAGCAAGATCTTCTCGGGCGCCGCGACGGCCTTTGGCGCGGAGCCCAATACCCAGGCCTGCGCGGTCGACCTCGGCCTGCCCGGTGTGCTGCCGGTGCTGAACGGCGGAGCGGTACGCATGGCCGTGAAGTTCGGCCTTGCGATCGAGGCGAAAATTCCGCCGCGTTCCATTTTTGCGCGCAAGAATTACTTCTATCCCGACCTGCCGAAGGGCTACCAGATTTCCCAATACGAGGAACCGGTGGTTGCGCAGGGACATCTGGATATCGATCTTGAAGACGGTACCAGCAAGCGCGTACGCATCACTCGCGCACACCTGGAAGAGGACGCAGGTAAATCGCTACATGAAGATTTCCAGGGCATGAGCGGCATCGATCTCAATCGCGCCGGCACTCCTTTGTTGGAAATCGTATCGGAGCCGGATATGCGTTCGGCCAGGGAAGCCGTGGCCTATCTGAAGAAATTGCACGCGCTGGTGCGTTACCTGGAAATTTGCGACGGCAATATGCAGGAAGGTTCCTTCCGCTGCGACGCCAACGTGTCGGTACGGCCGCAGGGCCAGCAGGCTTTCGGCACCCGCTGCGAGATCAAGAATCTCAATTCCTTCCGCTTCATCGAGCGCGCCATCAATCACGAAGTCGAGCGCCAGATCGATATTCTGGAAAGCGGCCGCAAGATAGTGCAGGAAACGCGGCTTTACGACGCCGATAAGGACGAAACCCGCTCCATGCGCAGCAAGGAAGAAGCCAACGACTACCGTTATTTCCCGGATCCTGACCTGCTGCCGCTGGCGATAGAGCCGGCGTTCATTAACGAAGTCCGCGCCGCCATGCCGGAGTTGCCGGACGCCAAGAAACAGCGTTTCATGAGCCAGTACGGCCTTTCGGCCTACGACGCGGGCGTGCTCACCGCCTCGCGCGAACTTGCCGATTACTACGAAGCCGTGGTCAAGGCGAGCGGGGCGGAACCCAAGCAGGCCGCGAACTGGGTGACGGTCGAACTCGCGGGCGCCCTGAACCGGAACAATCTCGAAATCGGGCAGAGCCCGGTCAGCGCCGAAGCCCTGGCGGGCGTACTGCGCCGCATCGCCGATAACACCATCTCCGGCAAGATCGCCAAGGAAGTCTTCGAGGCCGTCTGGAACGGCGAAGGCGCGGCCGACGCCATCATCGAGAAGCGCGGGCTCAAGCAAATCACCGACAGCGGCGCTATCGAAAAGATTATCGACCAGATACTGGCCGAGAGCCCGGAGCAGGTGGCCCAGTACCGCGCGGGTAAGGACAAGGTTTACGGTTACTTCGTGGGCAAAATCATGAAGGCCACCCAGGGCAAGGCGAATCCCGAGCAGCTCAACAGGCTGTTAAAAGACAAGCTTAAATAAAGACCCGGTCTTTTTCCCAAGAAGATTTTATATGCGGGCTCCCGCGCCCGCGCGACGGTTCCGCCCGCTGCTTCGCAGCTGAGGCGGGTAACTTTTTGTCCGGCGCGACAAAAAGTCACCAAAAAACGCGCTTCCAGGCGTGATGGTGTTTGGGCTATTGGATAAATCGTGGCGCGTACAATGTACCTGTGGCTTCGGGATAGGGAACGGCAAGCAACAGCAGAATCTTTGATAAATTATCAATATTTTCTTGGCCGAATTTACTCGCTAACAGCCGATCCTTCCATTTAATTTCGTTCTCGCGATTAGAGAATTATTTTTCCGCGTAGCCTGCGAGCTCTGCGAGAGAAAATTCTTAAACTCAAACGCTAAGGTGTACTTCTTCCAGAGCATCCTTGCCGTGCTTACGATAGGCGCGCATTTCGAGGACGCCCTTGGTATCTAGGGAAATGATCAACTGCAAGGCCTCGGGGTAGCCCAGGTCTTCAAGATCTTTGCTTGAGGGCACGGGCGGGCTCTGCGGATGTGAGTGGTAAATGCCGAACAGGGTTTCGCCCTTGGCGCGCATCGCCTTGAAGGCGTCGATCTGCGCGCGCGAGTCCATTGCGAATTCCCGCGACGGATCGGAAGCGGCGTTTGTGACTGGATATACGGTTTGCGGCTTCTCGTCGATGGCGCCGATCAGCCCGCAGATTTCCTGCTGCGGCGATTTCTGCGCGAGCCCCAGCAGCAAGGTGGCCAACGGCCGTGTGATTTTTATTTCGTTGACTGGCATCGTGCGGGATTTTAAATCAAGGGGGCCGCGAGGTACACGGCTATGAATTTGTTATTTCTTGCCGGTGTTTCACAACGCCGCCGCGGTATTTGATCTTATGATTTGGAACAAACGGGGCAGGCGGGGTCTTTCCGCAGTTTCAGGCTGCGCCATTCCATGGTTTCGGCGTTGAAGGTCAGCAGTTTTCCGTCGAGGGTGACGCCGGTCTGCGTCAGCAGTTTGATCGCTTCCAGCGCCTGCATGCTGCCGGCGATGCCGACCAGCGGGCCGAGCACGCCGTTGTCGCTGCAACGCTGCTGCGTGTCTTCGGAGCTTGCCTGATAGAGACAGGCGTAACAGGGGCTGTGCGGCGTGTTGTTGAAAATCCCGATCTGCGCTTCCAGGCGTATCGCCGCGGCGGAGATCAGCGGTACGCGATGGCGCACGCAGGCTTCGTTGACCAGGTAACGAGTCTGGAAGTTATCGGAGCAGTCAAGCGCGAGGTCGGCCTGTTGCACGTGCCCGGACAATTCCGGTCCCTCCATCCGGTGATCGATGAGGGTTATTTCCAGGTCCGGCCGTACGGCTTTCAACTGCTGTTGGGCGGCGGCGGTCTTTTTCTTCCCGAGATGCTCGCGCGTGTAGAGAATCTGCCGGTGCAGGTTGCTTAAGTCCACGCGGTCATGGTCGCACAGCGTCATGCGCCCGATGCCGGCCGCCGCGAGATACAGCGCGGCGGGAGAGCCGAGACCGCCGAGACCGACGATCAGCACCCGCGCATCCAGCAAAGCCTGTTGCCCCTGCTGGCCGATCTGGGGCAGCACCATCTGCCGTGTGTATTGTTTCAGCATCTCGTCCTGCATGCGCTTCAAGATACTCCTGATCGTGAATGCGGATCAATGATCATTGTTCACTCAAGCGTGCAATGCAAACGCGGGCAATGCCGTTCAGGTCCCGTCTGAATTCGATATCGGCGTAGCCGAGGCCTGTCAGCAATTTCCGCAGGGATTCCGCCTGATCGTGTCCGATTTCAAGCAGCAGCCTGGAATGCATACGCATGCGCGCACGGCATTGCCCGGCGATTTCCGCAATCGCCTCGAGCCCGCCATCACCTCCGATCAGCGCGTTGCGCGGTTCGAAGCGTACATCGCCCTGTTGCAAATGCGGGTCGGTCGCGGCGATATAGGGCGGGTTTGAGACTATCAGATCGAAGGAATCCGTATCCACCGTGGAGAACCAGTCACTGTGCAGCCAGTGTATGCTCCTTATGCGCAGCGCCTCCGCATTGGACCGTGCGACCTTCAGCGCGGCGGGCGAGGAATCGACGGCGGTAATTTCCCAGCCGGGCCGCTCATGTGCCAGAGCCAGCGCAATGCAGCCCGAGCCGGTGCCTAGATCGATCGCGCGCAGGGGTTTGGCGGCAAACAACGGCTCGAGTTCCAGCGCGGCGGATACCAGCAATTCTGTTTCGGGCCGCGGGATCAGCGTGTCGGGGCTGACGCTCAAGGGCAGCGACCAAAATTCCCTTTTGCCCGTGAGGTAGGCGACCGGCTCGCCGTTCACCCGCCGTTGCAGCAATCCAGAGAATTCCCGCTGTTGCGGGATGGAAGCTTCGTATTCCGGGCAGGCATATAAAAAACTGCGCGGCTTGTTCAGCACGTGGCTCAGCAGGATCTCGGCGTCCAGCCGGGCCGAATCACTGATGGTCAGCTGCTGAATCGCGGAATCCAGCAGTAGCTTGATGGAATGATTAACCACAGAGTGCACAGAGGACACAGAATTAATTAATAAGGATCAGGAATCGGCGGTCAGCAGCCAATATATCCAATAAAGCGATAGTTTTTTTCACGTCTTCAGACTTCATTCGATTCTCTGTGCTCTCTGTGTACTCAGTGGTTTTTCTTATTGAGCACCCAGGATGGCTAACTGATCAGCCTGGTATTCGCGGATCAGGGGATCGATCACGGGATCGAGATTGCCCTCGATAAAATCGTCAAGCTTATACAGCGTCAGGTTGATGCGGTGATCCGTAACACGGCCCTGCGGGAAATTATAGGTGCGGATACGCTCGGAGCGGTCGCCGGTGCCGACCAGGTTGCGCCGGGTCTCGGCCTGCGTCTGACGCTGCTTTTCCTGCTCGGCCTGCAACAATCTCGATTGCAGTAGTGACATTGCGCGCGCGCGGTTCTTGTGTTGTGAGCGCTCGTCCTGGCATTCTACGACGATGCCGGACGGCAGGTGGGTGATACGGATCGCGGAATCGGTTTTATTGACATGCTGGCCGCCGGCGCCCGACGCGCGGTACGTGTCGATGCGCAGATCGGCCGGATTGATTTCGATGGCGTCGACTTCCTCGACTTCGGGCAGCACGGCGACCGTCGCCGCCGAAGTATGGATGCGGCCCTGAGCTTCGGTCTTCGGCACCCGCTGTACGCGGTGCGCGCCCGATTCGAATTTCAGCCGGGAGTAGGCGCCCTGGCCGATCAGGCGCGCGATGATCTCCTTGTAACCGCCGTGCTCGCCTTCGTTGCAACTCAATATCTCGATGCTCCAGCGCTTGCTCTCGGCGTAGCGGCTGTACATGCGGAACAGATCGCCCGCGAAGATCGCCGCTTCGTCGCCGCCGGTGCCGGCGCGGATTTCGAGAAACAGGTTGCTGTTATCGTGCGGATCCTTCGGCAGCAGCAGGATGTACAGTTCTTTTTCCAGCGTTTCGAGTTGCGCCTGCGCCTGTGCCAACTCGTCCTGCGCCAGCGCGCGCAGCTCACTGTCGCCGTCGCGCAACATCTCGCGCGCCGCTTCGATATCGACGAGCTGTTTGCGGTAGGCGGAGAAGGCCTTGCGGACAGGGTCCAGCTGCGCGTACTCGCGGGACAGGTTGCGGAATTGATCCTGCCTGCCGATGGTTTCGGGATCGGACAGCAGCGCCGCAACTTCTTCGTGGCGGGCAGTCAGCTGCTCGAGTTTGTTCAGGATATTGCCGTGCATTTACTTACGTTATATTTTTTTGGGAGGATCTGCGGGATTCAGTATTTCTTGGGCGGCTTCCAGCAGGTCCTGGCGTCCGTCCCGCGCCGCCTGGTCGAGGCGCTGGGTGGTGTTGTGCAACAACTTGTTGGTCAGCGTATGGGCGAGGAATTCCAGCGCCTGCTCCGCGGATTTTCCGCTTTGCAGCATTCGGTGCGCCTTTTCCAGCACCTCCGCGCTCGCCGCCTTCGCCTGATCGCGGTAGGCGCGGATCGCATGCACGGCGCCGAGCGAGCGCTGCCAGCTCATGAAATCCTCCACCCGCTGTTCGATTATGGTTTCCGCCTGTTTGGCCGCTTCGTTGCGCAACTGGCGTCCCGCTTCGATCACCGACTGCAGGTCGTCTATGTTGTACAGGTAGACGTCATGCAGCTGACCGACTTCGGGTTCGACGTCGCGCGGCACCGCGATATCGACGATGAACATGGGGCGATGTTTGCGTTCCCGCAGTGCGCTTTCGATGGCGCCCTTGCCGATGATGGGTAACTGGCTGGCGGTCGATGTGATCAGGATGTCGGCGGCGGGCAGGTGGGCGGGAAGTTCGTTCAGGCGGATGGCCCTGGCGTTGAAATGCGAGGCCACGCGGTGACCGCGTTCCAGTGTGCGGTTGGCAATGATCATCTGCCCGATGCCGTTGTCGCGCAGGTGGCGCGCGACCAGTTCGATGGTTTCGCCGGCGCCGATCAACAACGCAGTCTGGTGGTTGAGGTCGGTGAATATCTGCTGCGCGAGTCGGACCGCCGCATAGGCGATCGATACCGGGTTGGCGCCGATGTCGGTTTCAGTACGCACTTCCTTGGCTACTGTGAAGGCATGCTCGAACAACCGCCGCAACTGCAGGCCGATCGTGCCCGCTTCCTGCGCCTGGCGGTAGGCCTCTTTCAGCTGACCGAGAATCTGCGGTTCGCCAAGCACCATCGAATCGAGCCCGCAAGCCACCCGCAACAGGTGTCGAACCGTATGGGCGTCGATGTAACGATAGAGAAAATCACTTGGCCCCGGCTGAGGTTGCAGGCCATGATGTTCGAGAAACCACTGCAGGGCGGGTGTCGGGTCTTCCTGCTCCAGCCAGCAATAAATTTCAGTGCGATTGCAGGTGGAAATGATTGCGGCTTCGTTGACCGCGGGCACCGCGGCCAGTCCGCGCAAGGCCATTAAGATTTCTTCCGGTGCAAAGGCGGCCTGCTCCCGCAAAGCGACGGGTGCAGTATTATGATTGAGGCCTAAGGCTAGAAGTGGCATATCGTTTGCAACTTTTCAGGTGAATCATGCTCGAACTGACCGCAAGAATTCTACTATAGGAACCCGGCTGGTTCGAAAAAAATCGAGGCATAAGGGTTTGAAATCAATAATTTATAGGCTATATCGGTAACTATGAATTTGAAATCAGTCATTTTAATAGGGATAACCGCGGGCATTTTGAATGCCTGCGCCCATCAACCCCACACTGCAGCCTTTGAACAGAAAAAGTCAGATATTGACCAAATTTCATCGAGTCACGAGCCATTGGACAGGGAAGAGGCGATGTACCGGCTGC
>DASUFE010000130.1:0-21420 GCA_036274675.1 Gammaproteobacteria bacterium | reverse complement strand
TCTCCGCCGTCGAAGCGCTGCGCCGTTCCGATCAATCGCTCGTACACCCGCAGATATTCCCGCGCCATCCGGCCGGCCGTGAAGCGCTGCTCGAAAATCTCCCGGCAGCGCCTGCGGTTAATATCACCGGCGCGTTCGGCCGCGGCGGCCGCCTCTTCAATGCTGCTGACGACATATCCGGTATGGCCGTGTTCCATGACCTCGGGTACGGAACCCATGGGCCAGGCGATCACCGGCGTGCCGCAGGCCATCGCCTCGATCATGACTATGCCGAAAGGCTCCGGCCAGTTGATCGGGAACAGCAGCGCGCGGGCCTTGCCGAGAAATTCGTTCTTCTCGCTTTCGCTGATCTCGCCGATGAATTCCACCAGCGGGTTGTCCAGCATCGGCTTTATAATCTTTTCGAAATATTCCCGGTCCTGGTGACTGATCTTGGCCGCGATCCGCAACGGTATGCCGGTGCGGCGCGCGATTTCGATCGCGCGGTCCACGCCCTTTTCCGGAGAGATGCGCCCGAGGAAGGCGAGATAACTCCCGGGCTCGCCATGGAACCGGTACAGATTCTCCGGCAGACCATGGTGCACGGTTCCCTGCCAGTTGACGCGCGGCAACGGCAGGCGCTGCGCATTCGAAATCGAAACCACCGGCATATCGCGGTATTCCCGGTACAAAGGGAACAGATCCGGGATATCGAGCCGGCCGTGCAGAGTGGAGACCTGAACCGCCTTATACCGGCGGCACAACAAGAAATGGATATAGTCGATGTGAAAGTGGATGACGTCGAATTCGTGGATGCGCTGGAAGACCTGTTCCACCATCAGCATGTGATGCGCCATCTGATCCATGCAATTACTGTCCAGCCGCAGCGATTGCCTGCAAATGGGAATCAGCCTGGCCCGCGACACGGAATCGCCGCTGGCGAACAACGTGACTTCGTGGCCCTGACCGACCAATTCCTCTGTAAGGTAGGAAACGATACGCTCGGTCCCGCCGTAATACCGCGGCGGCGTACTTTCAAAAAGCGGAGCAACCTGGGCGATTCTCATTCGGCCCGCGCCGGCCGGCTCCGGCCGGGCTTCAACATCAGCGAATGCAGCATGCTACAAAGAAAACTCTGTCTGGTTATTCGTTTTACGCAAGGGCCATGCATTCCAAATGAATGACCAGCGTGCGTTTAACCTTTTAACCTATCCGGCGCGCAGTTCAAATTCGTAAGCCCGCTTTAAGGTGAGTGACCGATGGTGTGAGTGGCATTGGAGGAGTCACGCTCCAGGAGAGTGAGCGATTTTTTTGGTAAAAATTTCAATTTATATTTGAATCCAAAAAATAATCAAAGACGTTGCGCCCGCCTGCTTCACGGGCTGTCGCGACTCCATTTCTTTTTTTGTGAAAGGAAAGGGGGAAAGAAGAGCGCTTCCAGGCGAGTTGTTTGCCCATTGGATAAAACGTGGCGCGTATCTGTTACTTCAGATGTGGAACGGCAAGCAACAGCGGAGTCTGCAGCGCTATCACCGATAACTGTCTAGTCGAACCTGATCCCAAACCTGATCAAAACCGCCCTGCACGCCCATTCGCCTGGCTGAGCGGATGGAATATTTGTTTTCTTGTTTGCCCTCACGCCAATCCTCTCCCTAAGCAGGCCTCATTATGCCGTCGCCCCCGGATGAACCCCGCATATCCTAAGGCCATTTAATGGCAATTTACGGCGAAAAACTGCTACACTTTGCGCGTTTGTCCGTATGGGGAATGTACGCCGCAACGGCGGCAGCGCCAAGGCGTACCAAAATTAATAAATAACGGGGGATCAAAAAATGACCGGGACTGCGGTTGTATTTTCAGGCATTGATTGGGCAGTCGTCGCCCTCTACTTCATCATCAACACGGGAATCTGCGTCTGGTGCGCTCTCATGAAGGAAAAGGACACCAGCGATTACTTTCTCGCCAGCCGGGACGCGGGCTGGTTCCTGATCGGCTCTTCGATCTTCGCCTCGAACATCGGCGCGGAACACCTGATCGGCCTTGCCGGTTCGGGCGCGGGTTCCGGCATGGCTTTCGCGCACTGGGAACTGCATTCCTATCTGTGCCTGGTGCTCGGCTGGATCTTCGCTCCCTTCTACCTGCGTTCGAAAATTTTCACGACACCCGAATTCCTGGAGAAGCGCTATACCCCGGCGACCCGCACGTTCCTGTCGCTGATCTTCTTCATCAGCTATATCCTGACCAAGGCTTCGGTCACGATCTTCGCCGGCGCCTTCGCGATCCAGACCATCCTCGGCTACGAAACCCTGGATCTGCCGATCCTGGGCGTGACGGACTTCTTCTGGTTCTCCGCCTTCTTCCTGGTCATCATCACCGGTATCTTCGTCATACTCGGCGGCATGAAGTCGGTGCTCTGGACCGAAGCCATGCACGTGCCGGTATTGCTGATCGGCTCGTCGGTGTTGCTGGTAGTGGGCCTGTTCGAGATCGGCGGCATGGATGCACTGAAGGCAGCCAACGCCGAGACCATCAGCATGTGGCGCCCGCTGTCGACCACCCCCGAAACCACCGGTTTCCCCGGTTTTCTGTTCGACCCCAGCGCCACTCCGTGGCTCGGCGTAATCCTGGCCTCGCCCATCATCGGCCTGTGGTACTGGTGTACGGACCAGTACATCGCCCAGCGCGTGCTGACCGCCCGTAATCTGCAACAGGCGCGACGCGGCACCATTTTCGCCGGCTACCTCAAACTGGCGCCGGTGTTCATCTTCCTGCTGCCCGGCATGATTGCCGTGGCGCTGTACCGGCAGGGCTTCCCCGGCTTCGAAGCAATCGGTTCCAATCCGCAGGGCGCGTTCCCGATCCTGGTCTCGGCGCTGCTGCCGGAAGGCCTGCGCGGTCTGGTGCTGGCGGGCATGCTGTCGGCGTTGATGAGCGCGCTGGCCTCGCTGTTCAACTCGACCGCCACTCTGTTCACGGTCGACTTCTACAAGCGCTTAAGACCGCAATCGAGCGAGCGGCACCTGGTGAACGTCGGCCGTCTCGCCACCGGCGTGGTAATCCTGCTCGGCATGGCGTGGATTCCCTTCCTGCAGGATCTCGGCAAAGGCCAGCTTTACACCTATCTGCAGACGGTGCAGGCGCTGATCGCGCCCTCGATCGCCGCCGTGTTCATGGTCGGTATCTTCTCGGCCGGCGTCAGCCGCCAGTCCGGCCTGATCGGCATCGTCGCGGGCTTCGTGATCGGCATGAGCCGCCTGGCTTTGCAGGCCATCCATGAGACGAACGGCGTGCAGTGGCCGGGGCCGATCCAGGCCTACGTCGACCTGAACTGGCTCTATTTCAGCTTTTTCCTGTTCGTCTTCACCTGCGCGCTGATCTTCGTCGTCAGCAAGTTCACCCCGCGCCCCGCGCCGGGCGAACTGGCGGGCCTGACCTACAGCTCGATCACGCCCGAACAGAAAGCCGCGGAACGCGCCAGCTACGGTTTCTGGGAAAAATTCCACACCGTGGCGATCCTTGGCATCATTGCGGGGATTTATATTTACTTCTGGTAAGCCCCCTTACCAGTGCTGCAAGAGAAACGGCGCCTGGAGCAATCCAGGCGCCGTTTTGTTTTTATAAAGAAGATTTCTCGCGGAGACGCAGCGATAAAAATGCAAATGAATATCTTTCACTGAGAAAACCTAGTCGGGATTGACTATTTTTCAATGACTTTTTTCGGGAATTTCTTATCCCACCGACTAATACGCGCGGTTCCAGGCCGACCGATACCCGGTGTTTTGCTTCCAAATCCGCTCTCATTCCACTGAGGCTGATAATGGGTAATGAGCGCGAATTCAGCCGCGAATACCCACCATTCACTTGCAAATGTCAGGTACCGACATTTCATATTGGACAGAGATATATTCTCTCGCCCGCTGATTTTGGTTACATGCTCGCCAAAACGGCTACGCAAAGTTCGCTTACTTTTAGTTGTCCCCTTGGATGCCTTACCGATGTAAACCAATTTCCCCCTGAAATAGAGCGCATAAATTCCGCTCTCCTGTGGCCCTATGCCCTTCTTCAACGGGAGAATCGGGCTTGCCTTTAATTTTTCTACTACCTGAGAGCGTATGCCCCTGTCGAGGTCAAAATCGAAGTGATGTGGATTTCGGTCTGCCATTAGGGGGCGAGTCTGCTTCGGCTCGGCAAAAGAGTCAAGAATTTCTCGCAAGAAAGCGCGGATTAAAAGCTACCTTGAATCTTTAGATGCTATCTTCTTTGGAATATATTGATCTTTTATTTTGCCCTTTGTCTTGGAGATATAATTTTGTGCTTCTTCTTTAATCTTATTTTCGTCTGCTAACAGAGGTTGCAATTTATCCGCCCAAGGCCTGCCCGGGTGAATGGTATCCCAAGGTGACTTTTGCTGTTGATACCGCCCCTTACCAGGATCATGATTTCCAAAACCATCTATTTTTCGGTTCCATAAAGGAGAAAACATTTCAATAAGCAATGACTCGGCCAAAGGAATCCAAATATCATCAACCACAAGAAAACGGCATTTAAAATCTAATAATTCAATATTTTTTGCTTGCTCTATGGTTACAGAGTGTTCAACCAGTCTTTTATATAAGGCTTGACCTGGATCCGCTCCCAAACCAAATCCACCTTTACGCGCCCCAGCCGGCACAGCTTTTCCAACATAGATTGGCCATTGATAAACATCATTCTTGTTATATTCTGCCAACTCCGCATATAGAGGGAAGTTCCCTGAATAATAGATGGCATAAATCCCAGCCCCAAAAAACGGTTCAGGAGGAGGTAATAATCCAACAGACTGTTCCAACATGGCTTCAGCAACACTTACACCAAGATTGGTCTTATCAAGTGGATTATATGGAGGAATACGGGGCGGTTCTTTATTAGCCATATGCTACTCCATTTGCCGTCGAACGCTATCTCCCACAATCTTCGCTAATTTTACGGGGACGGCATTTCCAATTTGTCTCATCGCTTCCGTCCAAGAACCACTAAATACATAATCATCCGGAAAAGTTTGAATCCGCGCACTCTCTCTAACCGTGAAATAGCGATATTTCCCGTTTGGAAACGCTATCATGTTTTCACCACCAGGAACTCCATGGTCTCCAGCTTTCAATGCTTTAGATGGTTCATCTAAAACACTTCCTGTATGCCCGGGGTATGGGCGAGCTCCATCACGGAATTCGTGATTAGCAAAAGAGTGTTCTTTAGAGACCGGGTTAGGTAGCCCACTCAATGCGTCTCTCACCGTTTTATATCTTTGACCTGACGGGGGTTTCATAAAGAAATCCGACGCCAACTCGTTTATTCTTAATTTATATCTTATTGGAGTCAGTGGGCGAGATCGCTTTGATACGCGGTGCTCATCCCAATAAGAACCATCTACCCATTGATCCCAGAGCAGCTTATCCAGGGTATGTGTCGGCTCTGGAAAAGACCATTCTTTCTCTAAATCAGATCTAAATCCAACAATAAAAACTCTATGACGATATTGCGGAACACCATAGTCTGAAGCGTTAAGAAGCCTGAATACCACACGATAAGAAAGCTCTTTCTCAGCTCTACCCTTGATATGAACGCGTTCAAGTCTGGATAGATGCTTTGTCCAATCTTCTTTATTCTTTCGAATTATTGTCGGATAAGAAAGCTGCAGTAAAACATATCCAAAATATGTAGCAAAACTTTGCCGAAGAAGGCCTTTTACATTTTCAAAAATAAAGCATTTAGGACGCAATTCCCGTACCGCCCTAACCGCTTCTGGAAACATGTCCCTATGATCTTGGTATGCTCGATGCTTTCCTCCAAGAGAGAAGGGTTGACAAGGCGGCCCCCCGGCCACCATATCTACATCTTTAAAAATCTCTTTATATCTAATATTTCTTACATCATCCTTATAAAGCTCCCAATCTTTGGCCAATGGGTGATTGAGATATTCATTCAAATTTATGGTTGAACAAGCATCTTCATTTTTTTCCACAAGACCCAAATGACGCCACCCCGACTCCTCAAGGCCCAACGCCAGACCACCCGCTCCTGTAAAAAGCTCGATTGACGTTAATTTTTTCATTTTAGCCCTCAAGAAAATTAACTACTCGTCGTTTCAAATAATCTACCTTTTTTAATTGGCATTCCCAAATAACGAGAACCTTCCAACCACATTTTTTTAATTCTCTTGATATTTTCTTATCCCTTTCAACATTTTTTTGCAACTTTGGAATCCAAAAATCTATTTTGCTTTTTGGCATTCGATATTGGTTACATCCATGCTGGTGCCAGAAGCAACCATGTACAAAAATGACTTTTTTATATCTCCTAAAAACAATGTCGGGACGTCCTGGCAATTCTTTGACATGAAGCCGATACCGAAACCCTAAACCGTAAATAAATTGTCGAACAAACAACTCCGGCTTTGTATCCGAACTACTTATGCGCGACATCCTTTCGCTACGCTGCTCCACTGTAAGTGGGTCATGGCGCTTTGGCTTCTTTTTTATAGCCATAAGTTCGGCATAATAAACGAATCTAGCCTCATGGAAAACGAATTTTAGGTTTCACCAACCATTTAATAATCCATCTCTGTGCCCTCCGCGAGAGGAAATTATTTGATGGCAATGATTGGACTGCCGGCTTCGATTTTGACTTCGCGTATGTCGTGGATCATGCCTTTCTCTTTCGCGAACTGCGGTGTTTTGGATTCGCCCTGCCGGAACAGGGCGCGCACTTCCTCGGTGGTCAGTTTCGTATTTTCACCGATGATGCGCGCGATGAGTTGTTCGGCGGCGTCGAAGCGGCTCATGATTTCCTGCATCTGGGGATAGCTCAGCGTGGATTTCTCATGGAAGTTCCACATCACGCCGTGCAGCAGAAATGCCGAGGCCGGCATGGCGTAACGCTCCTGGCCTGCGAGGAAAACAGCGTTGGCAATGGAATCTACGCTACCGACATTGTGCATAACAACGGTCACCGGCAGCGCACGTAGATAATTATAAAGGGTGACTCCGGAGTCGACTGAACCTCCGCCTGATGAAATGAGGTAACAGATTTTTTGGGGATTTTGTTCCCCGAGCGCCCTGTTGGTGAAATCGATCACTCGATTAACGCTGGGCGCTTCGATCACATCATGGAAGGTAAAATACACGCTATGCGACATGTTCAATTATTCCCGATTTTTGATGAATCAATATTCTGCGGGAGACACTCTCTGGGATATTCTTCCTTTTACTTTTTCAACCCGGCGTTTCACCACGTCTTCCGCGCCCCCGCGAGAGATCTTATTCTTCCTTTATCACGACAGTCCCGGCGATCTTGTCATGGAACCCCTGCTTGCGGCTGTCGATGCCGACCCAGATTAGGCCAAGGCCCAGCGGGATTATCGATACATAGTATCCGAGGTAGCGTATGAAGGACTGCCCGGCGGTAAGTTTGCCGCCGGTGGCGGCATCGACGATTTTCATTTTCAGGATCATCTTGCCGGGAGTGGCGGATTTATAGGTCCAGAAGGCGATCACGGCGATGGCGGGGAATATATAGTTCAGCAGGAAATCCCAGACGCCCTGAATCCACGATTGGGGAGTCAGATACTCCTTACCGTAGATCGCCAGCAGCAGCGGCATGATGATCATCAAGACGAACACGGTATCGATCAATGCGGCCGCGACACGAATCCAGAAGCCTGCGTATTTTTGCTCGCTCACATTCCTGCTCCTTGTTGAAATCGGCAATTTTATGATCTGTTTGGACTACACCCGGGTTCTCTGTATCCTGCGAGAGACTGAATTTTAAAACATCGAACTCAGTTGGCGGACTTTCTGATTAATTTGCCCTTCCTGTTGTATTTGTAATCCGGGCCGCCCAGGGGCTTGAGGAGTTTTTTCACGGCGGAGTATTCGAATATATCCGTCACCTTGTAAAGCTCGAGCACCACCAGGTAGCGCCCGCTCATGTCCAGTTTCTCCAGCGGACCGCAGGAGCTTTCCTCCCTGGCATAGGTCAGATGCCGCCTCTTGGACGCTCCCCAGCCCTGGATTACCTTCAGAATGGCGAAATCCGAGGCGGGCTGCGCTTGCGGAGTATCCGCCGCGACTTCGACCAGCGCCAGATCCTTTTTGGCCTGTATGGCCTCCTGCAATCTTTGTGCGGGCGGCTGCTCTGGGCATGCCTGGGCGGGCACACAGACGATCAGAAGACTTGCGATCAAGCTCAGTCTTTTTATATCCATTTGTAACCTCCGGCATAGATCCGATCTGAATATGGAGCAATCCCCCGGTGCTGCGGCAGCCGGCGTCTTTCTCCCGGTCGGCGACACCACCATACCGCTCGGAATACCGAGTGCGCCTGCCTCGGCATACCAGTAACAGTGCATTGCCGATATCGTTCTCGACTCAGTTTCTCGACTCAGTGCAGATAAGGGATGTTTCTAAGCAGGGCTCCGCCCAGCGGGGCCTGCGCCCACTCGCCGTCCCCGAGCAGCCGGAGCGCCCTCAGGTGATCATCCTTCAGTCGTAGGTGTAGGACCAGTTTGTCTCCCCGTTCTCCAGCCCCAGGGTCAGCTTGATAAAGCAGAGCTCGACATAGTCTCCACCGCTGAACTGGCTGCTGCGGATGGCGCGGATGGCGGGCACGTTAAAGCGCTTGCATATCTCTTTTTCCGCCATGTAATTGATGTTTTCCGCTTTACCATCCATGTTGATGGAGTAGGCGACGTGGAGAACGCAATAGCGTTCTTTCTTGAGTATCTGGATTTCCTCGAGGGTTTTGGGAAATACGGGAGGGTTCAGTCTGATCACACGTTCCGTGCACTGGTCGGCATGGCCGGGAGAGGCCAGGATTACCAGAAAAAACAGCGTTATCAATTTTTTCATGCGGTTCCCGCTCATATGCCTATGGAGGAATGGACCCCATCTTACAGAAAATATCCGGGCTTGGCGCGTACCGGAAAGAGGTTTTAAGTGTTCCCCGACATCCCGGCGCGATAAGAATACAAAGTCCTGACAGGGCTGTGTTCTTATTGCAGATTCTTTTTGAAGAACTTGAGGGTGCGTTGCCAGGCCCGCTCCGCCGCCCCGGTATCGTAGCGTGGCGTGGTGTCGTTATGGAAACCGTGATTGGCGCCCTTATAAAGATACGCCTTATACTTCTTGCCGTTTTTCTTGAGCGCATCCTCATAGGCGGGCCAACCCTCGTTGACCCTGGAATCGTTCTCCGCGAAATGCAACAACAAGGGCGCCTGGATCGCCGGCACCTCTTCAAGCGGCGGCGGCATGCCGTAGAACGGCGCCGCCGCGGCCAGCCCGGGCAACCGCGTCGCCATCATATTGGCGATCCAGCCGCCGAAACAGAAACCGATCACGCCGACCTTTCCGGTACACAAGGGGTGCGCCTTGAGGTAGTTGAAGGCTTCCACGAAATCTTCCAGCATTTCAAAGCGGTCGCGTTTCGCCTGCAGTTCGCGGCCCCTCTCGTCATCGCCGGGATAGCCGCCGAACGGGGTCAGCGCATCCGGCCCCAGAGCCACGTAACCCGCCAGGGCAAGGCGCCGGGTCACGTCCTCAATGTAGGGGTTGAGGCCGCGGTTCTCATGCACCACAACCACGCCCGGCAGTTTTTTCTCAGCGTGGCCCGCCGGATGCGCCAGCAGGGCGCGTATCAGGCGCGTGCCCCGCGCCGAGTAATATGGAACATATCTCGGCCGCAGGCGAGGATCGTCGGGTTTGACCTGTTGCGCGCGCGCATAGTCGGGCGCAAGGAATTCAAAAATCGCCGCGGCCGTCAATCCTGTCACAGTGTACTTCGAGAGGCGGCTCAGAAACTCGCGGCGGCCGATATCGTGATGCACATACCGGTCATAAAGCTCATAGACTTCGCGATCCAGATCGCCGGGCCTGAGTTTTTTCATCGGTGGCTCCCTCCGCTCAGATCAGATCGATCTTCTGCATGACTTCCATGGGAAACCCTTTGGGTTGCGCCTGGTCTTGGGAGTTGCAATAAAGCCTGCCGTCGTCGGTGGCGATCAATTTCGCCTTGCCGTCCTGCGCGCAGTCGTTCAGATGTAAAAAATGATACATATAGCGGGTCATTCCGAAGTTGATCAGCCATTTTTCCCTTTCCCTGATCTCCAGTTCCAGGCATTGACCGGCCTCGGCGTCGGCCAGCAACTTGCTGCCCTCGGTGACTTCCAGCAGAAACCGAGATTGGTTGCAGATCTCCACCTGCACCGCAAAGACCGGGGCGGGTATAAACAGCACTATCCCGACAAGCAGCAGTTTTAACGGTTTCATTCCCGGGCTCTCCATGAACCTGCTCAGAAACATATTCTAATTTTACTTTGGCGCCCAGGCGCGCCCGGCGGGGATTATTTTTACCCCGGTCACCCTTCTCCGGGAGAAATCCCTTAAATGTGGGTCTGGTTACTTCATCCCCCTGGCTGCGCCATCCCGGTCCCGGGTCTCTGAGCCGTGACACTGGAATCTGTGAGCAGGATCCTCAGACGCGCCGGGCGAAGCCTGCGTAAAACTAGAAGGGGGATGAAATTAATTCTCATGCCGTCTGCCCGCCGCAGCTGGATCCCGGCCCGGCGGTGCAGCCGTAACAATGCTGGTTGACGATGATATCGCGCTCGCTCAAGGCCTCGAAATCGAAATCCGAGACATGCCTCGACTTGCCGCTCACCTTCATATCCAGCATCTGGTTGAAGTCGCAGTCGTACAACCAGCCGTCCCAGCCGACCGACAGCGTATTGCGGCACATCACGGCTGCCGCGGCGACCGGATTGAAAGCGTCGATCAACTGACGCATGTATTCCTCGTAATTGCCGCTGGTCACGAGATAATCCAGAAAGCGGCTGATCGGCATGTTGGTGATCACATACAGATTGTTGAATTCGACACCGTATTTGTTTTTCAGCTCACGTTTGTAATCGGCCTCCAGTTCCTGCTGCGACCCCGGCAGGATCGCGCCCGTCGGGTTGTACACCAGGTTCAGCTTCAAGCCTGTACCGTCCTTTCCGTACCCCGCCGAATTAAGCCTGCGCAGGGCCTCGATGGATTTCTCGAATACGCCCTCGCCGCGCTGGCGATCGGTGCGGACCGCGGTGTAATGCGGCAGCGAGGACACCACTTCCACTTTGTGTTTGGCGAAGAACCGCGGGAGGTCATGGTAGCTTTTGTTCGCCAGGATAATTGTGAGGTTGCAGCGATCGATTATGCGCTTGCCCAATCCCGCCGCCGCCTCTACGAACCAGCGAAAGTCGGGATTCAGCTCCGGGGCGCCGCCGGTGATATCGAGCACCGGGATATCATGCTTCGCCAGCAGGTCCAGGCACTGCTCCATCGTCTCGCGCGTCATGATTTCGCTTCGATCCGGTCCCGCATCCACATGGCAGTGCCTGCAGGTCTGGTTGCAAAGCTTGCCGACGTTCACCTGCAGGATTTCGATGCGGGTCGGCTTCAGGGGGTACAGTTGCGCGACCGCGAGCTTGTCCGCGAAGCGCGGCAAATCCCGCTCGTTCAGCTTTTTGAGCTGGGCCAGGCTGACCGCGTACTCATGCCCCTGGGCCTTGAGCGATTTCATTACATCATCACTTTCTTGGCGTGATTCATCATCTGTACCCCGTGCACCAGCGAGGCGCCGCCGCGGATCGCCGCCGCCACATGCACGGCCTCCATCAGCTGCTCCTCCGTGCAGCCCTTCTGCAGCGTGTCATGGCTATAGGCATCGATGCAGTACGGGCACTGGACGGCATGCGAAACCGCCAGCGCTATAAGGGATTTTTCGCGCGCCGTCAGCGCGCCTTCCTTGAACACATCGGCGTAATACGCGAAGAACTTATCGGCGAGCTCCTTCTGGAATTCGCCGACCTGGCCGAACTTCTTTAAATCCTCAGGTTTGTAATAGGTATCCATAAAGTACTCCTTAAAATGTTTGATCGAATATCTTTCCAGGCATTCTGGATCAATGCCATCGTGATGACCGCAAATCCTTTCACACGGCACGCCGTCGTTGAAGTTAAATCATAACAATACGGCCGCCACTCACAACCGGCGAGCGACCGGCGGGATTATTTCGGTCCTGGAGCCGAAACCGGCGGAATCGGAACCGGTGTTATGGCAATGGTATATGCCGGTCTTGCGGTTGTTATGGCAGCCCTCCGCGTTTGTGCGGCCGGGGGTGGGGGAATGCAGGTTGGGCAATTATTAACAGTAAAAGGACAAAGCCACGAAGCGGGAATAAAATCCTCTTCACATATATCCTCATTTGGAGGAAACCCCTATCTCTCATCCCTCTGGCCTTTCGGCCATCTCCCTTCGGTACGAAGGGAGACAGCTTGTTTAAGAATTATTCTTTAGCTTTGCGTCTTGGCGAGATTTTTATCCTCGGCGTTCTCTGCGAGAGGTCTTCCTAGTCTTTATAAAATCTTCCGTTCGCCTGCGCCATTTTTTCGAGGTTCGGCGCCGGCTGGAAACGTTCGCCGAAAGCTTGCTGGTAATGCTTGAGCCTGGTTACGATGGCGCCGGCGCCGAGGCCGTCCATGTAGCGGAACGGGCCGCCGCGAAACGGCGGGAAGCCGATGCCGAACACGGTGCCGATATCGCCGTCGCGGGTGGAGGTGATCACCTGTTCGTCCAGGCACAGCGCGGCCTCATTCAGCAGCGGCAGCATGCAGCGTTCGGCGATCTCCTGGGCCGGCAGGCTCTTGTCCGGCTTGATGCCGAGCAGCGTGTACACCGAGGCATCGACCTGTCTGCCCCCGGACTTATAATCGTAGAAGCCTTTCTTCACTTTCTTGCCAAGGCGCTGGTCCGCGATCAGTTTGTCCACCATCTCGGAAGCCTGCATGCGCTTGCCGTAAGCCTGCGCCAGTATATGCTGCACCTTGACGCCCACGTCGAGTCCCACTTCGTCCATCAGCTTGAAGGGACCCACCGGCATGCCCCAGTTCGTGAGCGCGGAGTCGATCGCGTCGATCGGAACGCCTTCCATCGCCAGATACCCGGCCTCATTAATATAGGGGAACAGGATACGGTTGATATAAAATCCAGGCACGTCCTTCACCACGATCACAGTCTTGCCCTGCTGCTTGCCGAAAGCCACGGCGGTGGCGATGGTTTCATCCGAAGTCCCTGAATGCCGGATGATCTCCAGCAGCGGCATCTTCTCGACGGGCGAGAAATAATGCATGCCGATGATGCGCTCGGGCCGCATGGCGCCCTGCGCGATATCCTTGATGGGGATGGACGAGGTGTTGGTGGCGAAGACGGTTTTAACGTTGCCGAGCGTCTCGATATCGCTCACCATCTGCCGCTTGAGCTTCAGATCCTCGAATACCGCCTCGATCACGAGGTCCACTGACTTGAAGCCGGAATAATCCAGGGCGCCGGTGAAACGGTTCAGGCGCTGCGCCGCTTCGGTGGGTTGCAGGATGCGCTTGCGCACCCTGTCCTGATAATACTCATAGGCGTGCTTCATCGAATTGCGGATGCCCTTGTCGTTGATATCCTTTATCCGCACGTCCGCGCCCGCCTTGTCGAGCGACACCATGGCGATGCCCGCGCCCATCAGCCCGCCGCCCAGGATCCCGAGTTTGCGCACCGGCAACGGTTTGACGTCCGGACCGGCGAAGCTTTCCTTTTTGAGAGCGGTCTGACCGAAATAAATATTCATCAACTGCTTCGCCTGCGGCGTCACCGCAAGCTCCGCGAAACGCCGGATTTCACGATTCAATGCCTCAGTCATGCCGACGCCCATGCCGTATTCCACCACCTCGATGATCTTCTCGGGGGCCGGATAATTACCGCGCGTCTTCGCATACACCTGCTTGCGCGCCTGGCTGAGCACGAGCCTGCGTCCGAAGGGGTTTCGTTCCAGAACCAGGCTCTGCAGACCTTTCGGCGACAGATACCAGGTCCAGGGTTTTTTCTTGCGTGGGCTGAGACCCTTCACCAGGTCGAGCGCGATCTTGACGGCCACCTGCAGCAGGATCGGCTTGTACACCACCTCGTCGGCGAGGCCGAGGCTGCGCGCCTTGTACGCATAGATGTGCTTGCCGGTCAGCATCATATCCAGCGCGGACGCAACGCCGATCAGCCGCGGCAGACGCTGGCTGCCGCCGAACCCGGGCAGCACGCCGAGGTTTACTTCGGGCAGCCCGAGCGCGGTCTTGGGGTCGTCGCTCAAGACACGCGCATGGCAGGCCAGCGCGAGTTCGCAACCGCCGCCGAGCGCGACGCCGTGAATCGCGACCACATAAGGTTTTTTGCTGGCCGCGATGCGATCCATGATCGAATGCCCCAGGCGACACACACCCGCCGCCTCCTCGACCGTCTGCAGGGACTTGATGATGTTGATATCGGCGCCGGCGATGAAGGAATCGGGCTTGCCGCTGATGATCACGGCCGCCTTGATTGCGGGATTCTGCTCCACCTCATCCAGCGCCGCCTGGGCGGCGGGGAAGAAACTTTCGCCCAGAATGTTCATGCGTTCGCCGGGAACGTCGATGTTGAGCACCGCCACGCCGTCCGGGCGGGTTTCCACGGTGACGTCGGGCGTGGTCGTAATGGGGGTTTGTGCAGGTTTGTTGCTGGATATAATCTGGGGTGTGCTCATGCGTCGGCCTCCAGTATTACCGCGGCGGCGAGACCGCCGGCCGCGCAGGCGGTGGTCAGCGCGAAACCGCCGCCGCGTCTTTGCAGTTCGCGCAGCGTCTGGGTGATCATGCGTCCGCCGGTGGCGGCGAAGGGATGGCCATAGGCCAGCGAGCCGCCAAGTACGTTCAACTTATTCCAGTCCACCTTGCCCACCGGCTGGGAGCGGTTCAGCTCCTTTTCGGCGAAGCTTTTCGATTCGAAAGCCTGCAGCACCGACAGCGTCTGCGCGGCGAAGGCCTCGTGGATATCGATCAGGCTCATGTCGCTGAACTTCAAACCGGCGCGGTCCAGCGCGATCGGGGTGGCGTGTGCGGGTCCCATCAGCAGATCCTTCTTCACGTGGTTGGCGGTAAAGGCGTAACTCTTTATATAACCGAGCGGCTTATAGCCAAGCGCTTTAGCCCGGCTCTCTTTCATCATCAGCAGCGCGGAGGCGCCGTCCGTCAGCGGCGTGCTGTTGGCGGCGGTGACGGTGCCGTACTTGCGGTCGAAAGCGGGCTTGAGTCTGGCCATCGATTCGAGGCTGGCGTTGCCGCGGATGTTCTCATCACGGATCAGCGTGTCCTTGAATGGAGGCACGTTGACGTGCATCACCTCGCCGTCGAGCTTGCCCTCTTCCCAGGCCTTGTGCGCCAGCTGGTGCGAGCGCAGCGCGAATTCGTCCTGCGCCTGGCGGCTGATATTGTGGTCGCGGGCCATCTGCTCGCCACTGTCGCCCATGCGCAGGCCGGTGGAGTATTCCTTCGGGCTCGGCGCATGCGGCAGAAAGTCCTTCGGCCGCAGTTTCGAAAACAGCTTGAGTTTCTCGCCGAAAGTCTTGGCCTTGCTGGAGAGCACCAGGGTCTGCGCCAGCTTGCGCGAGGTCTGCACGGCCAGCACGCTGGTGGAATCCGCGCCTCCCGAAATACCGATCTCGATATCGCCCGCCATGATGGATTCGGCAATATTAATAGTGGACTGGAAGCTGGTCGTGCAGGCGCGGGACACGCTGTAGGCATCGGTGGTCACCCGCATGCCGGTGCCCAGCACGACCTCGCGCGCGATATTGGGCGCATCGGGCAGCACCATCACCTGGCCGTACACCACGCGCTGTATCAGGTCGGGTGAAATCTCGCTGCGCGCGAGCAACTCGCCGACCACCATCTGGCCGAGATCGATCGCGCTCAGATCCTTATAAAAGGTGCCCTGCCGTGCGAAGGGGGTACGCAGTCCGGCTACGATTGCGACGCGGTCTGCTGCCATAGTAGTGCTCCTTATGAAGAGGACCGAAGCCGGTCCCTATAAAGTTCTTATTCTTGAGATCAAGTATAAGGCCTCAAGTGCCGAAGGATAAGAGACGTATTCAAAATTTGCGGAATACCCTGCACCCCTGCTGCTAGACCTCTATCGGATACCCATAAAGACAAAAATGTTCCGCCCGCCGCTGCGCCGCTGAGGCGGGTAACTTTTTGTCTTGCGCGAGCCTGTTCTTACCGCGCGCTCCGCAACATGGCACCAAAAAAAACGCGCCTCCCCGGCGTGATGGTGTTTTGGCTACCAGATAGATCGCGGCGCTTACAATGTACCTGTGGCTCTGCTATGGAGAACGGCAAGCAACAGCAGAATCTTCAGATGCCAATTAAGCATAGGTTTCGCTGAATTTGATCCCTGGAGAAGTAGGTGGGTGAGTGGAACGAATCCCAAGGCTTTATACCTTGAGATCGAAGCCGAGGTTGACTTCCGAGGCCGGGATCCCGGCCAGGCCCCAATTCTCCAGTGGCGGTTCGTGCAGGACTATGAACACATCGGAAGCCTGGATGCCGAGTTCGCCGAATCGGCGCACGATCGACTGATAAAGCTTGCGCTTGGCTTCGAGAGAACGACCCGGGAACAGGATAATTTCGACGAAGGTGTAATTCTCCGTTTTGCCGGGAGGAACGGCGAAATGTTCGGGCTTGTGCTCGATATAGCGGATCTGCCGATCCCCTGCCGGCACTTTAAGCGCCTCACGCTGAGCCTGGTAAACCGCCTCGATTAGCAGTCGCACAATCTCCGGGGAATGCGGCCTGCGAACTTCGATTTTCGCTAAAGGCATGGAAAACTCCAGAAGCCATTAAAAAATTTAACGACGTTGAACGCAGCTCAGGCGCTAGCGCCTTGCTTTAACCAGTCCGTCTTAAGCAATCCATACAACTCATCGTCTTCAAATTTGTCCCATTTTTTGATGTGCTGTCTGCGGCTGCCCTCGTGCAAAAAACCAAGCTTCCTCAATACCCGGCCTGAGGCAGGATTCCGGCTCAGGTGATTTGCATATAGCCGGATGACACCAAGATTTGAAAAGGCATATTTTACAACTTCCTTGGCGGCCTCTGAGCAGAAGCCGCGGTTCCAGAATGGTTTACCAATCCAATATCCAAGTTCCGCCTGGTGTCCGCTTTCAATCCTGATCAGGCTCATCGCGCCAGCCAATCGGCCCGCGCTCCGCTCCGTCACCGCAAAAGTAACCGCTTGCCCGGCGGTGAAATTTTTGCCGTGAGTCCCGATCCATTGCTCGGCCATACCATCTTCATATGGATGCGGAATGCTCAAGGTGGTATCGGCGATCTCAAACTCTCCGGCCAGACGTTTTACCTCCGCCGCATCCGAAAGGTTGAAGGGACGCAAGAGCAGTCTTTCCGTCTCAAATCGCGGAATCATGCCGGTTTTAAAATTTCTCATTTCCCGGCTTGCCGAGGTTGTTGATCTTGGTGACACCCAGCAGTTTCAACAAAAGATCGCGACAGGAGCGCAGCACCGGATACAGGACGGCGGACAGGCGCCTGGATTTGAAGATCCAGAAGTTGATTCGATTGAAGAATCCGGAGCGGCTGCTGATCAGCGCCAGCGCATGAATCGCATCGGAACCATAATAGAGCCGCCCGCCCATTTTAAGGACCATGCCCTGATCGATATCCCAGCCGAGCGCCGTAATCTCGCGCAGGACCTCCGTATGCTCTCGAGCATCGACCAGCCTCAGATCACCCACGCCCTCACGGATGCGCACCACCCGGCAGTAATTATCGCAAACCGGGCATTCCTTATCGTAAACCAGCAGGATTTCTGCGCGATCCGGGCTCAATAAGCTTCCCCGTTTATATTGATGCCGGATTTGTCCACCAGGAACAAGGCCGCATCGCGGAAGTTGCCGTAGATACCGCTGCCGCGGTCGACGGAGTGCGCTCTTTTGTTCGTGGCGCCCTCGAGCACCCAGCGGGAATCGTTCCCGCCCGCTTCGGCGGAACCTTCGCCGAGCCGGCTCATGGGTTTCATGTTCCAGAAATCCATGCCGTCGATGTAGAGTTTGAAGCGTTCGAACTCCTCCAGCGAAATCAGGTACATCCTCGTTTCCATGACCTCGCCCGGCTTGCCGTCGCTGCCGCCGTCCAGCCGGATCGCGTTGACTTCGGCCTTGCCGGAATCCTTGATCATGGTAACGACGATGGGATTATCGTGCGAGCGCAACCACACGAAACGGTATTTTTCATTATCGGGGGAACTGGTGGTGCAGAGGGGATAGACTTTGGCGGCTTTCATATACTCTTCGTAGCGGCTGCCTTCTTTCAGGCCATATATATCGCTGCAGTTCTCGCCACAGCCGCAGATGCTCATGACCAGCAGTATGCAGATGATTCGATTCATATTATCCCCTCTTCAAAATATATAGAGCATGACATGATGTAGCCTTCATGCATGGCGCTTCCAACTGCAAAGCCTCGCCAGCGGTTCCGAACCCGTGTTTCGGCAAAAAGCGAGGCCCTGCCATTATGCTTGGACACACCAAGCCAGACAACATCCTGTTTCCAATGATCATCCCCTGGCTTCATGTCTTCCGACTCGCGACCCTCTCCGGAAAGTATCCTATATCTCCGGACTGGGGGTCGGGGTTTCTGAGTCGTGATACGGGAGCGTCTATAAATGAGTTTTCCAGATGCGCAGGGCAGAGCCGTAGAAATAGAGGGGCAGGGGATGTTTCAGATTCGATCCAGCTGTAAAAACCGGTAATCGAAGCTCACGCCGTCTTCACTGTAGTGATGCTTCTCTTCCGCGATGACGCGCCATGCCGCGGGATCGTACTCGGGAAACCAGGCGTCGCCGGCGAACTCGGCATCAATCAGCGTCAGATGCATGCGGCGCGCCAGCGGCAGGGCGCTTTCAAAGAGGGCGGTGCCGCCGATGATCACCGCTTCCTCGACGCCGGCGGTCAACGCGATCGCACCTTCGAGACTGCCAGCGATTTCGCAACCCGCCGCCTGATAGGAAGGATTGCGGCTGATCACGATATTGCGCCGCCCCGGCAACGGGCGGCCGATCGACTCGTGGGTTTTGCGGCCCATGATCACGGGCTTGCCCAGAGTCAGCGCCTTGAAGCGCTTGAGATCCTGCGGCAGATGCCAGGGCAGCGCGTTATCGCGGCCGATCAGGCGGTTGCGGTCCATGGCGACCACGAAGGATATTAAAGCCATTCTTTAATCAAACCTGTTTCAAAATCAAACCGAAAATCTGGAAGTGTATGTTTTTCCCTCTCCCCGCTGTGCGGGGCCCTGCGTAAAAACAGAAGGACATAAGTAAATAATCATAAAAGTGTAGTCCAAGCCAGTTCCCCTCATTACTTATTCTACGCAGGGCTTTGCCCAGCGCCCCTGAAGGGGAGAAGGAGTCAAAACCGGAGTTGCGGAAAATTTCAATTCCTCAAGCCGCCGCAGCGGAGGCCAGCTCCTTGCGATACATCCGCAAGTCCTTGGCGGTATCGAAGGGCACTTCGAACAGGTTCGACAGCTTGCGCAAAATCGAGCCGGTTACCTTGTCTTCCCACTCGTGATCGAAATGGATCTGCTCGTCGAGCCAGCGTTCCAGCCAGCCGGGGTCCGGCAGCCGGCTCTGCACCGTGTCCCGGGGATACAACGCCTTGCTGACATGCAGGTTGGTCGGGTGCAGGGCACGCGAAGTTTTGGTGCTGGTCATCAGCACGCCGATCCTGGCGAAGGCAAGCCTTGCCTGGTTGCCGAGCCGTTCCAGCGCGCGTTTCATATAACGCATGTAACAGGACGCGTGGCGCGCTTCGTCGTTGGAGAGCACGCTGTAGATATGCTTGATCAGAGGCTCGGTGTGCCAATCAGCCGCCCGCTTGTACCACTGGGTGAGGCGCATCTCGCCGCAGAAGTGCAACATCAGGGTTTCCAGGGCCGGCGCGGGGTCGAACTCAAAGCGCACTGCATGCAGCTCGTCTTCGGTGGGCAGGAGGTCCGGCCGGAAACGGTTGAGATACTCCAGCAGCACCAGCGCGTGCTTCTGCTCTTCGTAGAACCAGACTGACATGAAGGCCGAGAAATCCGAATCGTCGCGGTTGTCGCGCAGGAACATCTCGGTGGCGGGCAGCGCCGACCACTCCGTGATCGCATTCAGTTTGATGGTAAGAGCCTGTTCCTCGGTCAAACGGCCACCGTCGAAGCTGCCCCAGGGGATATCGCGCTGCATATCCCAGCGCGCCTGCTCCAGGGTCTTAAATAGTTGCGGATACAACATGATCATGGGCTCCCAAATGGCGAATCGCACCGGCGGATTGAGCATCCACTCTCATTTGCGCTTCCCGGCTGAAGGGCAAAATCATATACTAAAACACCCGTTTTTTTTCAAGTTTCGAAGGCTCCGGGCGCAAATCGTCACATCCGCTTTGCCGGGCCGGGCGTATAACCAAAGCGGCGCGGCGCCAAAAAAACAACGACTGCCCGGGCCATCAATTAATTACTATTACTACGGATCTACAGGGGTTCCGGATGCGGCCCGATTCCGCAAACAGCATGAAAACCGGATCAGACGGCAGGCTGAAGATCGCCATTATCGGCGCCGGCATTTCCGGGCTTACCGCCGCCTACCGGCTGCACCGCGATTTCGAAATCGATGTCTACGAGGCCTCGCATTACGCGGGCGGACATACCAACACCGCCGAAGTCCGCGTCAACGGCCAAACCCACGCCATCGACACCGGCTTTATCGTTTGCAACGACCGGACCTATCCCAATTTTCTCGCGCTGCTGCACGAGTTGGGCGTGGCGTACGAGAAAAGCGACATGGGTTTCTCGGTCAGGGTGGAGCGGACCGGGCTGGAATACTGCGGCAGCTCCATGAGTGCACTGTTCGCGCAGCGGCGCAATCTGCTGAACCCGCGTTTTTACCGCATGCTGACCGATATCCTGCGTTTCAACCGCGTGGCCACCGCTTCGTTGCAGGACCAAACCGGGAATATCACGCTCGGAGAATTCCTGAAAGCGCAGCGCTTTTCCGATATGTTCGTCCATTACTACATCATTCCCATGGGCGCGGCCATCTGGTCGGCGCTGCCGGAAAAGATGTTCGAGTTCCCCGCAAGCACCTTTATACGCTTCTTCCATAACCATGGTCTGCTCAGCGTCAACAATCGGCCTGCCTGGTATTTCATCAAGGGCGGCTCGCGGTCCTATGTGGAGAAACTCACCGCCGGCTTCCGGGAGCGTATTCACTTGAACAGCGCCGTGACGCAAATCCGGCGCGGCGCCGGTAAGATTGAAGTCACGCTGCAAGACGGGACGCGCCGCTCTTACGACCATGCAGTCATCGCGGTCCACAGCGACCAGGCTCTGGCGATGCTGGCGGACCCCGCGGAGGCCGAACGATCCGTGCTCGGCGCGATCCCCTACCAGGAAAACGTCGCCGTACTCCACACCGACGAGCGCATGCTGCCGCGCCGCCGTCTTGCCCGGGCGGCATGGAACTATCACGT
>DASUFE010000129.1:0-12139 GCA_036274675.1 Gammaproteobacteria bacterium | reverse complement strand
ATCTATCCGGCCTACAAGGCCAATCGCGACCCCGCGCCGCCCGAACTGGAACGGCAGTTCGATTATTGCCGCGCGCTGGTCCGCGCCGCCGGCATCGCGGAGTTCGCCAGCATGCGTTACGAGGCGGACGACATCATCGGCACCCTTTCCATCCTCATGCGCAAAAACGGCTTTATCAATTACATCATCAGCGGCGACAAGGACCTGACGCAACTGCTGTCGGAGCACGACTGGTGGTGGGAATATGCGAAAGACAAGCGCATGCAACGCAACGACGTCTACAAGCATTTCGGCGTATACCCGGAACAGATGGCCGACCTGCTGGCCCTCGCCGGCGATGCCGTTGACAACATTCCCGGGGTGCCTGGGGTCGGCCTCAAAACCGCCGCGCTGCTGCTGGCGAAATTCGGGACTCTGGAAAACCTGCTCGACAACATCGCTGAAATCGGCCGCATGAAATTCCGTGGCGCCAAACGTGTGATGGCCCAGATGGAAGAACACCAGGACCTGGCGCGCCTGTCCAAACAACTGACCCTGATCGTACATGACGAGAACCTGCCCACCGAACATCACGCCCTGACACGCCAGCCTTACCGCCGCGACGAACTGAACGAACTCTTCGATCAGATCGATTTCGGAAAATTCCGCCGCCAGCGCTGGCTCAGCGTACTCGGCGCATAATCCGGCATTCGTGCCAAAATTAATATTGCTCAATAAGCCCTATGACGTGCTCTGCCAGTTCACGGACGCCTCGGGCCGTTCTACTCTGGCGGATTACCTGCCGGTAAAAAATGTTTATGCCGCCGGCCGGCTCGATCGCGACAGTGAGGGCCTGGTCGTACTGACCGACGACGGCCGGCTGCAACACCGGATCGCCGACCCCGGGCATAAGCTGGCCAAGATCTATTGGGTGCAGATCGAAGGCATACCGGATGATACGGCGCTGGAACGGCTGCGACGCGGGGTCGAACTCAACGACGGCATGACACGTCCCGCGGAAGTTCGGCGCATGGATAGTCCGCCCGGGTTATGGCCGCGCGACCCTCCCATACGTTTCCGCAAAAACGTGCCTGACTGCTGGCTGGAAATGACACTCACCGAAGGCCGTAACCGCCAGGTCAGGCGCATGACAGCAGCCATCGGACATCCCACCCTGCGCCTTATCCGCTATGCGGTTGGAGACTGGACGCTGGAGGGCCTGCTTCCGGGCAAATGGCGGGAAGCGGCCATGCCGTCAGCTCCATCCAAGCGCCCCGATCGCGGCACCAAAAAACGCTGACAGCCGTGTAATGGTCTTTTGAAAAGGACCGGACATGGTACACTTGGGCCTGCAAAACCGGGCCGGGCGCAATAAAATCCTGTTCAGCCTGCCATCGTGTTTGTCAGTCTTCACCCTTCAACCGGAGGCCATGAATGCTCGCTACACAGATCCGCCAGAAAGACGGCTTTTTCTATTTCATCAGTTACCCGGCCCAGGACCTGTTGCGACGCGTCCGCTTCATCAGCCGTTTCTATGACGAAGGCGCTCAACTTGCCCCGCAGGAACTGCCGCAAAACGACGAGATCGCCGCGTTCATCGCCAAAATTGAAAAGACCGACCAGGCCTTCCAGCGCGACATTTCCAAAGCCAAAGTCAAAGCGCTGAAAAATTTCTATGAAACCGCGGACAAGCAACCGCCCATACCCGGTACGGTATTGCTGTTCACGAAGGAGCAGCTGGCATTCAAGCCGATGAGCGGCGGCTCCCAGAACGTCGGCCAACTGCAGGATCCGAGCGATCGCTACCTCATCATCGACGGCCAGCACCGGCTGGCGGCGCTTCAGTTCTACCTCAAGGACCGTCCCGAAGAAGCGGCCACCATACACGTGCCTTGCATCGTGTTCGACGGCAAGAGCGAAGACTTCGCGACCGAGATGTTCGTCATCATCAATTCCACGCCGACGCGCATTAACAAGAGTCACCTGATCGACCTTTACGAGAAGGTTTCCTGGAGCGAGCCGGACAAGAAACTGGCCGCGCGCATCACCGAAGCTTTATATAACGAAGGCGACAGCCCCCTGCGCTACCGCATCAATCGCCTGGGAGGCCGCAGCCAGAAGGAAAAATGGATCCTGCAGGCGGAGCTTTTCAATGAAGTGCACCGCTGGGTCAAGGCCGAATGGCCGCGCATCCAGAAAAACTGGCCCCGCGTCGGCATGGCCGAAGACACCCGCCGTGCGACCGACCATTACTACCGCATCACCCGCGATTTTCTCAAGGCCGCCAGGGAAGTCTGGGGCGAAGCCTGGGGACATCCGCGCCACATGGTAACCAAGCCGGTCACGCTCAAGGCCATGCTGCGCGTCTGCGCCGACCTTGCGCATGCCGATGCCAACCCGGAAGAAGAACGCGTCCGGCGCTGGCGCGAGCGGCTGGCGCCGTGGAGCGAGCGCGTGCGCGACTTCCGCGCCGAAGGCTTCTACGAGCGCTTTCCCGCCAAGGGACAGGTCGAACGGGTCGGCCATCTGCATAAAGAACTGCTGCGACTGGCCGGCATCGAGCCGCGGGTTACCGCCAAAGGCCGGGGTAAAAAGGCCTGAAATCCATCTTCATGGTTGCCTTCAACGTGGGGGGCAACCGGCATTCAAACGCCATTCCCGGAGTGGGAACCGGCTTGTTTTCCGGTCTGCAGCCTTAACAGGCTCACCGGAGACAATAAGATCGGGTTTTACAAACACGGGGCATAACGATGGATCGTGTCCAACGCTTATACAAACTGCGTGACATTCTGAACACCCACCGGCGCCCGGTATCCTGCCGCGTATTGAGTGAAAAACTTGAACGCTCCGAATCCAGCATAAAACGCTACATCGATGAGGCGCGGGATTATTTCGGGATACCTATCGTCTACGACCGCAAATACAACGGCTACCGGATCGATACCAAAGACGGCGAAATCCGCGAATTACCAGGATTGTATTTCAATTCTTCAGAACTCTACGCGCTTCTGACCTCTCATAAATTGCTGTCCGATGTACAACCAGGCTGGTTGAACAAATATATTGCGCCGCTGACCGAGCGCTTGCGGCAACTGCTGGATGGGGCGCATAAACACTATGCACAGATCCAGCAGCGAGTGCGTATTTTGCAGATTGCCGCCCGGCCGGCCAACCTGGAACACTTCCAGAAAGCAGTAACCGCGCTGATCGAACGCAAACAGCTGAAAATCGTCTACCATGGCCGCGCGGCCGACAAACTCACGGAACGCACCATCTCGCCGCAACGCCTGGTGTACTACCGCAATAACTGGTACCTGGACGCATGGTGTCACCTGCGTAACGGCCTGCGCAGTTTCTCAATCGACCGTCTGTATCCGTCCGCGATCCTGCTGGATGAACCGGCGCTTGAAATCAGCGACGCCGGACTCGATGAACACTATGCCCGGACTTACGGCATTTTTGCGGGTCCGGTCACGCACACTGCCGTTCTGCGTTTCAGCGCGGACGCCGCCCGCTGGGTCGCCGACGAACACTGGCATCCGCAGCAGCAGGACCAGGTACTGCCGGATGGGCGCTTTGAACTGCGCATCCCCTACGGCGACCCGCGCGAACTGATCATGGACATATTGAAATACGGCCCGGACGTGGAAGTGCTGGAACCGCCGGAATTAAGAACGGCAGTAATGCGGAAACTGCATGCAACGCTGGATATATACTCAAAAACGCCGGGGCAACCGGATAATTGATTTTCTTCAAAGATCGCGTGCCACGGGCGGGTGATACTGGCGCGATGAAAAGGATAGACCGGGAACCTCGAAAATTTCATCCCACCCGGCTCCGTAGCAGAATTTGATACACCGGCTGTGTTAAAACCTTTCCATAGGGAGAACCCGCGAAATGAGCCGCCAATACCCCAAAGCTGAATATCTGAACCAGATACTGGGCAAAACCATTTCTGGAGTAGTCATCAAGGAACACCTGACCGACAGCCTGCGTTCACAGGTCTTCCATATCTTTTCCGACAATACCCATTTCGAGTTCTACAGCGGCGACGAAATCGTGCCCATCAAGGGAATACGATACTGCGGCATGGACTGGGTAACTGATTTTGAGCAAGACAAGATCGTTTATCAGAGCACCTATCCGTAGATAGCGGAATCCGGAAGACCTATGGAGTTTGACAAAGGACTTATCGAACACATGCTGGGCCGGCGCATTACCGGCGTCGCCTTCAAGCGGCGCAAGCCGGACGTGAAAAACCTGGTCAACAACGTTCTTTATTTCATGTTTGACGACGGCACCGGCATGGAAATCGTATGCACGGGCGAACTCATCCCATGCAACCAGCCGGAAGCTTTCGATTTACATCGAGCGGCGCAGCGCGGCAGCAACGCCTACGACAACGAATTTCTCGGCATCGCCAACCCCGACGGCGCCGGTCACGCCGTGCTGATCAATACGCCGCTGGAGATATAGCGATGGACCAAAACACGCCCAGAAAGAAAGTGGAAATCGACAAAAGCACGGCCGGTTATCTGCTGAACCGCCGCGTCACCGGCATCCTGATGAAACGGCGTAAACCGGACGCGGAAAAAGTGGCCGAAAACCGGATTTTCTTTATGTTCGACGACGGCAGCGGTTTTGAGATGTTCTGCTCCGGGCAGATATTCCCCAAGCAGATCGAGGCATACATGGTCGCCGGACGTCTGCTCACGCTGGGGAAAGAACGCTATGACGATGAATTTGTGGCCGTGAGCAATGACAAGGGCGATGGGTATAACGTGCTGGTTAATAAACCGTTTGTCCTGAAATAAAGTTAAGCCGAAAGAGTCAGGTTGCTGTACCGAAAACAGTAAAACATAACAGGGCAAAAACATGAAAAAGAAAATTCAGGGAAAACCCGGTAATGGCAAAGTCGAAAGCAATCCTGTTTTCTATCAGGCGGTTGCCGCACTACTGCGCGCCGCCCGAACCAATGCCTATCGGGCGGTCAATTTCACGATGGTCGAAGCCTATTGGAACGTCGGGCGCATGATTATCGAGGAAGAGCAGCAGGGTGAAAAACGGGCCGAATACGGCACGGCGCTGATCAAAAATCTGTCCGGACGGCTGACGCAGGAATTCGGCGCCGGATTCGACGAACGGGAACTGCGTCGGATGCGGCAGTTTTACACATCATTTCCGATTCGGGGCGCGCTGCGCCCCGAATTGGCATGGACCCATTACCGGCTCTTGATTCGCGTGGAAAGACCGGATGCCCGCGCCTGGTATTTGAAGGAAGCCGCCGAACAAAACTGGAGCACACGGGCTCTGGAACGGCAAATCCACTCTCTCTACTTTGAACGCCTGTTGCTGAGTCGCGATCGGACACCCGTCACCGAGGAAATGCAACAGAAAACCGCGCCCCTGGCGGCAACACCGCGGGAATTCATCAAAGACCCTTACGTTCTGGAATTCCTCGGCATACCTGACAATCTTAAGTTCCGCGAAGCCAAACTTGAGCAGGCCGTTATCGGCAAACTACAAACCTTTATGCTGGAACTGGGCAAGGGTTTCGCTTTCGTCGGTCGCCAGCAACGCATCAGTACCGACACCAAAGACTTTTTCATCGACCTGGTTTTTTACAACCATATCCTCAAATGCTTCGTCCTGATCGACTTGAAAAGCGGCGAATTGACGCATCAGGACATCGGGCAAATGGATATGTATGTCCGTTTGTTTGAAGACATGATAAAGGGCGAAGACGACAATCCCACCGTCGGCCTGATTCTGTGCACCGAAAAGGACCACACCATCGTCAAATACTCGGTGCTCGAGGAAAACAAACAGCTCTTTGCCGCCAGATACCAGCTTTATCTGCCAACGGAGCAGGAACTGATCGATGAAATAGAACGTGAGAAGGATAATGTTATCCGCGAGTTGGCAGTGAAATATGGATGAATTTATTGGCGTCTATTCGCGTTCATTCGCGGTTAACCCAATGAACCCAGAGGAATAACAATGGAAATTTACCAGCTTAAAATCACCCTTCAATACACCCAGCCTCCGGTCTGGCGGCGCGTCCAGGCGCCGGCCGATATCAGGCTCGACAAGCTGCACGATGTCATTCAGATCGCAATGGGCTGGACCGACAGCCACCTCCACGCATTCTACATAAACGGCGAAAACTACGGCCCTCCCGGCCCGATGTCCGACATGAGCGACGAACGCAAGGCCAGACTCGGGGATATCGTGCAACAGGGCGGTCGCCTGCTCTACGAATACGACTTCGGCGACGGCTGGGTGCATGAAATCAAAGTGGAGAACATATCGCCGGCCGAAGCCGGCGCGCCCTACCCGCGCTGCCTCGACGGCGCGCGCGCCTGCCCGCCGGATGACTGCGGCGGGCCTCCCGGTTACCAGAACCTGCTCGACACCCTCGGCGACCCGGAGCATCCCGAACGCGAGGAAATGCTGGACTGGCTCGGCGGCGAATTCAATCCTGAAACTTTCGACCTGGAACAGGTTAACAAACTGCTGCGGAAATACTTCAAACCCGCGCCCCCGAAACCGGCCGGCAATACGCCACGCCGGACAACGGCAAAGAAACGCTCAAGCAAAAAGAGAGCCGGCAATAAACGTCAATGAACACGAATGGCGAAATGAGATTATGAAATCAGCGCGCATTCATTCACGGTTAAATACCCATGAAAACACTTGAACAACAAATAACCAAAAGAGGCCTCCTGGCGCTGGCCGGCAGAACCATATACGAGCGCGGCGAAGACTACGCTGCCGTCGGCGCCGTTATCAGTCTCCGTGTGATCAGGAACACGAGTATCGCCACCGTGGCCGGCTCCAGCTTCGACGACTATAAAATCGTGTTAACCCCCGGCCCCCGGAGTCTGGACTATGAATGCTCCTGCCCCATGGGCGAAGAAGGCGGTTTCTGCAAGCACGTCGTCGCGACCGGCCTGGTCTGGCTCGAACACGGCGCCAAGTCCGGCGCCCGCCGTAAACCGCCCGCCCTGACGGACGACACCGGCCCCATTCGCGATTACCTGCTGACCCAACCGAAAGAAGCGCTCGCCGACTTGCTGCTGGAACAATGCGTGCGCGACGAGAAACTGCATGAATCATTAAAACAACAGGCAACATCCGTACGGGAGAAATCACTCAAGAAACCGCCGACCCGGCGGATAAAAACAGAGACCACAAAAAAATAGCCGCGAACCCCACCCGTGTCGACTAAAGACCGGCACCAAGGGGATGGGTGACTATCAGTAGAGATGAGATAAAGGGATATTTTGATTAAAACCGGCAATATCGATTAAAAATGGTGAAGGGAATAAAAATGGCCTCCGAAGAGGCCATTTGTATCGTTAGCTCTAGAACCTAAGTTCTTTAGCTTTGTTGCCGATAGTCCCCACCATCGGAAAGACTGATACGGTCAAAAATATAGTATGAGATAGAGGGAGAGTCAAATGGATTATCGTTTGGGATTGGATGTTGGCACTGCATCGTGTGGTTTGATTGCATGGGCACTGGATCAACAGGGTAACCCTTCAGAACTGATGCTCAATTCACTGGATATATGGTCCGAGCCGTTGCTACCTGCAAAATCCGGTGGCGTCGGACAATCCAAGAAGGCTGCCCGGCGGGCAGCGCGTATGATGCGACGAGGAATCTGCAGGCGCGCACGGAGGTTGCGTCGAATCTCGCACCTTGCCTCCCTACTGAGCCTGGATGCGACATCCATTCCCCCGGATAAGGGCCAAAATATTCATAACCTACGAGCGGATGCCGCGGAAAAAAAGGTAGGAATGGATGATCTATTACGCGTATTTCTGCACATAACTAAAAACCGGGGGCCTTCTGGCGATTGGGTCTATGCTGAATCAATGGAACAGAAGCCTAAAAATAAAAAACCCAGCAAAAGCCGGCCTGAGCCTGAAACCGCAAATGAACAGAATGCTCTGGAAGACATCAACACAGAACAGGAAAAAAAGGACATCGCCGGCGGCGTACGTAAATTGGAACGACTGACGCATGAAGCCGCTAAAGCAATGGACAAACCCGAATTAACACTGGGCCAATTTCTGCATTATCGGCGCGAACGGGGCGAAAGCGTGATTCTAGGGAAAGTCGGACTGTACCCCAGTCGTCGACTGGTGGAACGAGAATTTGACCGCATTTGGAGTACTCAACAGGAATTTTATCCTGTTATGCGGGATTCCGAAATTCGTCGACAATTTTTTGATGCCATTTTCTTCCAGAGACCTCTGAAATCACCCGCACCGATGGTAGGACGATGTCCTTTAGAACCCACATTGGCGCGCTCGCCGGCAGCGCAAATGTGTGCGCAAAAGTTCAGGATAGAAAAACAGATAAGCGATTTGCGGTGGGGAATAGGTAGAAGCGCTCAGCCTCTATCCAAAGAACAGAAAAACGTCATTCGTGAACTGTTAAATATGCAGGGCGAAGCCGCCTTTGGCTCTATTCTCAAAGCCTTGCACGATGCTGGATTCCCAGGACCTCAAGGGCGCGGCCTTAATATGGATCGTTCCAGCCGCGAAAGCCTGAAGGGCAATACCACATTGACTACCTTTCGAAAATTAGATTTGGAATCCGAATGGATCGCGCTAGATGAAATAACACAGACACAAATTATTAACTTCCTTGCCGATCTTGGTTCGCCCGATATATTGGATCAGGATAGCTGGCACTCGAATTTCACGAAACTGAGCGCCAAAACTAAAAAGCGGGAAAAGCGTATATTTTCGCCGACATTTATCAACTTCATTAATCTTCTCCGAAAAAAACCGAAATTCGCACGCCTGTCGACGATGGGTTTTGATAGTGGGCGTATGAGTTATTCCATTAAGGCATTAAAAATGCTCACCGCTTTGATGCAAGAAGGCTGGGATGAACGCAGTGCTATTGAGCAAATTTATCCGGACCACTTTAAGGGAAAACAGGTAAATCGCGAACTTCCGTTACCTAAAGAAACTGGCAATACAGTGGTGGATGTGGCTCTCCGCCAAATTTATCGTGCCGTTAGACGCGCCATCGAGGAAATGAAGGGACCTCCAAGCCAGATAATCATCGAATTGTCCCGGAATATGGCTTTAGGCCTCAGACAGCGCGGCAAAATAGAAACAAAAATCAACGTTAATAAAAAAGCACGCCGTGAAGCAGCAAAGTCCATTACAGAACATGGAGAGCAAGTAACAGAGAAAAAAATTCAGCGGTATCTGTTATGGGAGCAGCAACTGCATTACTGCCCATATTGCAACGATCGCATCGAGCTTGGAGAGGCGCTTGGATCCGAGACAGAGCGCGAACATATTCTTCCAAGAACCCTGACACGGGTAGGTGGCAAACGAAACCAATTGGTACTAGCACATAGAGCATGTAACAATGAAAAAGGTAACCGCACTCCCTGGATAGCTTTTGGCGCAGATGAAACGCGCTGGCGGATTATCGAGGAACGCGCAGCCCAACTCGAACAAAATAAACAATGGGGCAAAGCCAAGCTCTTGCTGCTTAAAGACTGGGATGACGAAGTCCTTGATAACGAGGCTATTAAAGGTTTCACAGATCGTCAGTTCCACGAGGGTTCCTGGATTGCAAAACTGATCGCGCAATGGTTAGGCAATGTGTGTCAGGATGTCTCGGTTTCGCGAGGTGAAATGACCGCCCATCTTCGACGCATCTGGAAGCTGGATACTGTGATTCCGGAAATACGCTATGAATCCGGCCTGCCAGTCCTTGACCTGGAAGGCAATACCATTTCTCAGGCGGATTTCAACCGTCACCGAACTTGGTGGGAAGGCCACAACGAACGTGCCGGCGGCGTCCCGACTGATCGAAAACCGGACAAGCGCATTGACCATCGGCATCACTTAGTCGATGCCCTGGCGATTTCACTGACTTCCCGCAGCCTTTATATGCGTATGGCCAATAACTACAAGCTGGAAAGAGAAAGAGAGCGACGGGGCGAGCGTAACCATCTTCGGCTTTATCATGAACCGCCCATTCCCAATATCCGGGACCTGGCTCTGAATCTGATAAGAAATGCCGAAATCCGGCATAAACCAGACCGCCATCCAGATGGGGCACTCTTCGATCAGACGGCTTATGGGATTAGCCGAAAACCAAGTGAAAATGGGAAGCATAAACTTGCCATTAGGAAGCCTCTAGCTGCCCTTATAGACAATAAAGGCAGTATCGAGAAAACCCGAAAAGTGCTCGAAAAAATCGAGAGCGAGATCACAAGAAACGAGGTACTCAAAATATTCGACGAGAGAACTAGTTTGGGTATCTCGCTCAAGCAAGCGTTCGACGAGCCCATAATGCATCCACAATTTAAAAACCCAATACACCGGGTTCGCCTGCTCGGCGATTCAGTCGATACGGCTGCTGAAATAGTGCATGAAAATAGAAATGGCATAAAACTTAAAAAATACTATTCCCATTCTGGGAATGCTTATTTAGAAGTTCGCTTAGAGGGTGGGAAGCTGGCGGGTAAGCCACGACTAGTTCCCGTGCAACAGGCAATGAAGGAAAAGGGGTCCAATCCCCCAGATGGAGTCCTGAGGTTTTGGAAAGGCGATACAATTCAATTACCAGATAGCACAAGGCACGTTGTAGGAATTATAGCTGCGCAAGGAGGCGGACAACTACGCTTGGTCCCTGTCACCGAGACCTGCACATTTGGTGAACTTAAGAAGCGAGGCCTTACCATGAGGACTGTCAGTGGTGACGCTCTTGCCAAAATTTCTATCATAGATGTCTGAACATCGTATCCTTCTGATCGAGAACCCTGCCCGACTATCCGTCGACTTAGGGCGTATTCGTATCGAGAGAGAGGATCAAAAAGACATTTTCATATTGCCGGCGGATATTGCCGTATTGTTAATTCATCATCATACAGTAGAGATCACCGCTCAAGTTTTACGCGTATTGGTAGATAACCGCGCCATCGTAATAATAACTGATGACAAGCATCATCCCAGCGGTTGCCTGATGCCTACCAATGGTCTACCCCAAGCCAGCTCGCGCCTATATCAACAGTTAGAGCTATCGGAAGAAACCATTAAAAGACTTTGGCAAAGCTTAGTGCAGACTCGTATCCGCACAGAAGCAGCGAATCTGCGTCATTTCGACCTTAATGGCGCTTTGTTACTCGAACGCATGGTAGATAAAGTTGAAGCTGGGGATCGCGGCCATCATGAAGGCCAGGCAGCAAAACACTATTGGCAGCATTTCTTCGGCGATGATTTCAAGCGCAATAAACAAGGGGCTGAAGATCTAATTAACACCGCTCTTAACTATGGATATGCTGTCTTGCGCGCGCTCGTCGCCCGCGAATTGGCTGTTGCAAGCTTGACGCCCATGTTGGGTCTAGGACACCGGAGTCGTGAAAACCCATTCAATCTTGCAGACGATCTTATGGAGCCCTACCGATATATCGTTGAACGTCATGTAAGAGAACATATGGAAACATTTGAAACCTTCGATACCCAGGCACGTGCTTGTATTTTGGGTTTTATCAAAGAAAGTGCTCGTTTGGGCAATATGGATTTCCGCCTCCCGGCGGCTATCCGAGAAACTATCTCCAGTTACTGCCGGGTTCTAAATAGTGGGAGCGGCGGTCTTGCTTTGCCTGGCTGACTATGGCTATCAATGGTTGGCGTGTTGTGTGGATACTCGCAAGCTTTGATTGCCCTGTCGGTACTGCTGAAGAACGCCATGACTACACGGTCTTTCGGCGTACCTTATTGAAGGAAAATTTCACGCAACATCAGTTTTCTGTATACCTGAAGCACTTCCCTACACTGGCGGCTGCTCAAGCTCAGATCGAACGCCTTAGGCCATATATACCTGAAGACGCACATGTGGCATTTTTCTTTGTAACTGACAAACAATACGGCATGACCAAGGAATTTATCGGCCCTAAGCGAAGCAAAAACCGTCCCGATGCGCCTGAACAACTTTTGCTTATTTAGTAAAAACGCCCGTAAATCAAAGATTTACGGGCGTCCAGACTGTATCAATCTTTCCGATGGTGGGGAATCGGAACAGCTAAGCGTAACACTGTCTTTTGGTTTATGACTGTATCAATCTTTCCGATGGTGGGGAATCGGAACAGGCCGATTACGCGGGTGATCCAAAAGAC
>DASUFE010000128.1:0-19988 GCA_036274675.1 Gammaproteobacteria bacterium | reverse complement strand
CAGACGGACAGCGATTTCGCGAAGCTTTCAGTCCAGACCAGTGCCGCGGAGGCTTTCAAGAAATATGCGCGGGAAGACGCCTTCCAGTTGCCGCCGGATGAAGAGCCCATACGCGGGCGCGACAACATCGTCGAGCGCTTCACGGAATTCGACAAGCAATTCATACTGGATTGGGAACCGCAGGCCTCCGAAGTGGCCGCTTCGGGCGACCTCGGCTACACCTGGGGCATAGCCAAAGGCATCAGCCGCGAAACCGGGCAGCCGGTCTTCAAAGGCAAGTATCTGACCGTCTGGAAAAAAGATCCGGACGGAAACTGGAGATACATCGCGGATCTGGGCAATTCGAGTCCTCTGAACGCGCAATAGGCCGATTCGAACTCGGATTCAGCCTCTCAAATACGCGAAGCCGGAAAATTGCTTGGCGAGCATACGGCTTCTGTGATATTGCTAGCGGTATAACAATTGGGGGGACGGGTTCAGGCCCGTCAGCGCAGCATCGAATGGCGGCCAAATTCGCTCTGATCGTCGACGATTCCCGCATGGCGCAGGTAAAGCTGCGCAAGATGCTGGCGCGCTATGAGATGGATGTCGACTGCGTCGCCTCGGCCGAGGAGGCACTAAGCTATCTTGCGCGGCGGCGTCCCGCCGTGGTCTTCATGGATCACCTGATGAAAGGCATGGACGGCTTCGAAGCCTTGCGGGTGATCAAATCCAATCCCGATACGGCGACAGTGCCGGTCATTATGTACACCTCGAAAAGCGGTGACCTTTACGTGGGACAGGCGCGCGCGCTCGGGGCCATGGATGTGCTTTCCAAGGACGTGATCGAGCCTTCGAGCCTGGACAAGGTACTGGCGGCCGTCAAGATCTTCCCCATGCGTGAGGCGACGATGGCTTTCCCCGCCGTCAAGATCCCCGCTGAGAAACCGGAAACGCCTGCCGGCGCCGAGCTCGAACCGCAAAGAGCGGCGGGCGATACGCTGCGCGCACAGATCGCGCGCATGCTGGACATTCACATCGTGCGCATCATCCAGGAGATCGGCGACAATAACCGGCTCATGGCCAAGCGGCTGTTCCGCGAGATGCAGGAACTCAAGGACAGACTCATGTCCGCTCCTGCGGCGCCCGTCCCGGCCCGGCTGGACGCGGATATGCCGCGGCCTGCCGCGTCACCACCCGCCCCCCGCTTCGGCAATGCACCATGGATACTGATCGGCGTTCTATCGATCGCCCTGACGCTCGTGTTCTACCAGTTGCAACAGAACGGCCGCCAGCAGGCTTCGATGAACGATCAATACGCCAGGCTCAATGAGTTTATCGAAACCCAGTACGGCAGCGTCACTCTCGATAACCGGAAACTCAACAAGAAACTGGCTCTCGGCCAAAACCTTTCGGTGAAAACCCAACACCTGTATGAGGGCTTGGCCTGGGCGATCAACCGGGGGAATTTCGTTCCCTTCGGACAGCAGGCCCTGGACGAGAAACAGCTTGAGGTACTGAGCCGTCTTGTGTATTACCTGCATACCGCCAATTTCAGCGGCGTCATTTCGGTCAAGCTGTTTTTCGGCAATTTCTGCGTGGCAGCCGACGCCAGCGGGCAATTCACGCTGCCCAAGCCCGAAACGCCGGCCAGCGCCTGCTATTTCCTGGAAGACCGGCTGGCGGACATGTCGGTCGAAAGCCAGCAGGCATGGCCCTTCACCAGCTATCTGATGACGACTCCGGAAATCCATGACGGCCGTATCCGTGTCGAACTGGAATCCATGGGCACGGCCGAGCCGATGCTGGAATACCCCCCGCTCAACGGCAGCACCGCCGGAGAGTGGAACCGCGTCGCGGCGGTGAATAACCACGTCGTCTATATCATCACTCCAGACACCTGATCGTTTTTAAACCCCCGATACCGCATGAGCCCGTCTGAAACCTGGGCGTTCGCCCTTACATTTTTCGTATTCGCCGTGGCGCCCGGGCCGGGTGTATTCATTACCGTCTCGCGCGCGCTTGCCTCCGGCGCCCCTCACGGCGCCATCGTCGCGCTCGGCATCGTTACGGGCGACCTGATATACCTGCTGGTGGCGGTGTACGGGCTCGCCGCTATGGCGCAGGCGCTCGGCGGATTTTTCAGTCTCATCCAGTACGGCGGCGGCGCTTACCTGCTCTGGCTGGGATTGCGGATCTGGAGCGCACAACCTCCGGACACGCGGGTGTTACAGGGCGTATGCGAGCCGTCATGGAAGGACAACTACCTGAGCGGTTTGCTGGTAACCCTGGGCAACCCTAAAGCGATTCTGTTTTATCTGGGACTGCTACCGGGCTTCGTCGAACTGGATAACCTCTCACGCGGCGACGTGCTCAGGCTGGCATGCATCATCGGGCCGATCCTCGGCTCCGTGATGGTTGCTTACGCTTGCACCGCCGGGCAGGTCCGGCGCCTGCTCGCCGGCCCTAAAGCCGGCAGGATGATAAACCGGGTGGCAGGCGGCATCATGCTGGCGGCAGGCGTGGCCTTACTCAAAACCGGCAGCGGCTGAGGAAAAAATAGAACCGCGGCGCCTGGCAGCTTGTTCTTCAACAAGCTGCTAGAATCGTGCACAACCCATGCAGGGAAGCCGCGGAATCCATTCATTATGCCCAATATAGAATCCTGTTCTTTCCGGACTGTATGCATCCTTCTGGGCGGCCTCCTTTGCAATCCGGCATACCCTGCGCCGCTTCTGACCGTCGACCAGAACCCGTTGACCGCCATTTACGGCCTGCCGCTGCCGCAGGATGCGCGCATACCGCAAGCGGGCTCCGGCGCTTTTACCACGTCGGCGAATTTCAGCAGCATGATGATCATCGACGCTTCGTCCGAGGAACTGCTGTTCATGGACGGCGAAACCCATCGCCTGAATCTGATCCTGGATCAGGGGTTGAGCCGGGACTGGAGCCTGCGCCTGCTGCTGCCGTGGATAGAGCACGTGCCGGGTTTTATGGACCGGCCGATCGACCGTTTTCACGAAATATTCGGACTGAGCGCGGGCGAGCGTCCCACCCAGCCCCGGGACCGGCTGCTGTACTCCATACAGCGGAACGGAGATCAACTATTGTATGTCGATTCCGAGCGTTCAGGCATGGGCGACCTGCAGCTCATACTCAACCGGCAACTCCGCCGCAGTGACCGGTCGGCGTGGAGCCTTGCAGGGGGCGTGAAAGCGCCCACCGGCGACAGCGCGCAATTAACTGGAAGCGGCTCCGCGGATGCCTCGGTGTGGACCGCCGGCTGGTGGCGGCTGGAAGATGATATGGAAGCCTCCGCTTCGGCCGGACTGCTGTTCCCGGGCGAAAGCGACGTTCTGACGCGATACCAAACCAATCAGGTCGCCTTCGGGCACGCGGGTCTGCAATGGCAGGTCTGGCAACCAACCATGGTGAAACTCCAGCTTGACTGGCATACCCGCTTTTACGAAAACATGGATTCCGCCTTTGTCGGCGATGTGCTGCAACTGAGTTTCGGCGGAGCCTGGCGTCCGTCAGAGAACACCGGACTCGATTTCACGCTGACCGAAGATATCAAAGTCGACGCCTCCCCCGACGCCACCTTCAATATCAGCCTGCGCATGGACTATTAAGGATTATTTTTCTTGGTCTCTTGCTGAGACGCAGTGGCGAGTTCGAAGAACCGCGTAAAGCAAGAGAAGATTTTTCACGGAGGCACGGAGAGTGCCAAGCGAAAGACCTCTCACGGAGGCACAGAGAACACGGGATTTATTATGTATGCAAATGCGCATCGGAACGGTTCAATTCACCTTGCTGCAAAGTAGCCTCATTATCCGCCACGAATATTTCATGTGAAAGACGGGCGAGCTTCCAGTTCGCGTTACGAACCAATTCAGAATCCCAGATATTCCCGTAGCTTAATGCAACAGTGCTATTTTGCTCGGTTGGTTCTGAAAGAGGGGTAAGCGGCATTGATGTACGGCATTCTGGATGCCGCATGAGTAACAGCTTTCGAGAGCTAAGTGGAAAGAACACTATGGTTCCGGCGAGACTAATACCTGCTTCCGCTGGTGGTGGACATGCAGGGTTATAGAATGAAACAGGGCTATCGGTCGTGATAAAGGAGGAGCCCGCCACTGCTTCAAAAATTTCCCTTTCCATACGGGCCAGCCACGGATGGATCGTTCCTATGGCAAAGCGCATAAAGTCGAATCGGACAGAATCCGCCATGGTAAGTTGAAATTCGCCCGACTCTATCTTTGCTCCTATATCGTCTGAAATGTGCCTTAAGATATTTTCTCGCATCAGGTTTGTACCCCAAGCAGCTTGTCGTGGTACGCGAATTCTCTGGAATTCTAAGTAGGATAATGGAGTTGCCGCATCATTCTCGGTTAAATTTCCAAAGGTATCGATAAGGCAGTCAATGATTCTCTTGATTCCGTCCTCGATTCCTGACGCCAAGCCATCCTCAAGAATATTTGGATCACATAATGATGGCCTTTCCCCGTATTCATTCGTTGGGACATGAGAATATTGTTACTCCGTGTTCTCCGTGCCTCCGTGAGATATCTTTGTTTTATTTCCTCTGCATTCGCCGCGTCCCCGTGAGGGGCATTCTTGTTTTTCTTTGCGAGAAATTGGATGGCGGGGTAATTTTGAATTAATGGAAGTCGAGGAATCGGACCGGCTCAGGTTTGATTTCGGTTTCACACGCATCCACTGCCGGTTCAGTGCTCGTAAAATCATGCAATCCGGTATCCAGCAGGTGCGATGGCACGACGTTCTGCATGCTGTTAAAAATGTTTTCCAGCCGGCCTGGATGCTGTTTCTCCCATTCCTGCAGCAGCTGCTTGATGTTGCGGCGCTGCATGTTCTCCTGCGACCCGCACAGATTACAGGGAATGATTGGATGCTTGCGATAACTGGAGTATTTGGCAATATCCTGTTCGCTGCAATAAGCCAGCGGCCGGATGACCACGTGCTTGCCGTCATCGCTCAGCAGCCGCGGCGGCATGGCCTTGATCTTGGCGCCGTAGAACATGTTCAGGAACAAGGTTTCCATGATGTCCTCGCGGTGATGGCCGAGCGCGATCTTGGTGAAGCCGAACTTCTCAGCGAAGGTATACAAGGCGCCGCGGCGCAGCCGCGAACACAGGCCGCACATTGTTTTGCCTTCGGGTATCACGCGCTTGACCACGCTGTAGGTGTCCTGCTCCAGAATGTGAAACGGCACGCCGAGTTCCGTCAGATATTGCGGGAGCACATGCTCGGGGAAATCCGGCTGCTTCTGATCCAGATTGACCGCGGCCAGCTCGAAACGGACCGGGGCGCTGGCCTGCAAAGCCAGCAGCATATCCAGCATGGTGTAGGAATCCTTGCCCCCCGACAGGCAGACCATAACCTTGTCGCCTTCTTCGATCATTTTGAAATCATCGATGGCCTGGCCCACGTTCCTGCGCAAGCGTTTTTCCAGTTTCTTCTGGTTGACCGACTTCCCGTCGGACAGGGACATGGATTGGGACATTTGGGGAATTACCTTGAGTTTCGAAGGCTTACAATTATAGCCGTTTCCAGGGGGTATTGCTTCAAGACACCTGGCTAAAGTCCCGGCGCGGTGCCACCAGGTACGCATCACGAGGGACCGCCAAAAGCGGACATCGATCCGGTGGCAAGGCGATTGCCACAATGCTGCACACCATCGGCACGAGCCTATGTTGCGCTATCTGGAACATCTGAAAAACGATGGGCAGCCCATTTCCGAGGAAGACCGCCAGAGCTGCCGTCCACCTCTTAGACAATGGTGGTTTGGTAAATCAAAAACCAACAGCAAAGACTCAACAGGACCTTTACGAGCGCGCGTGCCCGCACCCGGGGCGAAAATGATTCGCAAGCCCAGGCCTGCAGGTATGTAAGCGCAGGAGTGAAGCAATGAATACAGGCAGTAGAGACGCAGGAACCAAACGTAGTTTTAAACTAACGCTTCTTGATATCCGGCACATCCCGCTTCGCCGACCCCACATACAACTGCCGCGGGCGGCCTATTTTCTTGTCCGGATCCGAGATCATCTCAATCCAGTGCGCGATCCAGCCCGCGGTCCGTCCGATCGCGAACAGCGCCGTAAACATTTCGACCGGGAACCCGAGGGCGCTGTAGATGATGCCCGAATAGAAATCGACGTTGGGATACAGCTTGCGTTCTACGAAATACCCGTCCTTCAGCGCGATCTCTTCCAGCCGCATCGCCAGTTCCATGCGCGGATCGTTGCCGTACTTCTTCAGTACTTCAGCGCAAATATTCTTGATGATTTTCGCGCGGGGATCGAAATTCTTGTAAACACGGTGTCCGAAGCCCATCAGGCGGAACGGGTCGTTTTTATCCTTGGCCTTGGCAATGAATTTATCGATGTTCTTCACGTCGCCGATCTGGTCCAGCATTTTCAGCACGGCCTCGTTCGCGCCTCCGTGCGCGGGGCCCCACAAACAGGCGATGCCCGCGGCGACAGCGGCATAAGGATTGGAATCCGAGGAGCCGGCCAGGCGCACGGTGGAAGTCGATGCGTTCTGCTCGTGGTCCGCATGCAATATGAACAAAACGTCCAGCGCCTTTTCGGCCACAGGGTCGACTTCATACTCTTCCACGGGACGCGCATACATCATATGCATGAAGTTTCCGCAGTAGCTCAGGTGGTTCTGCGGATAGATAAAGGGTTCGCCGACGCGGTGCTTGTAAGCCGCGGCCGCGATAGTCGGCATTTTCGCGATCAGGCGATGCGCGGTCTCGATACGATTGTTGTGATTATGGATGTTCAGCGAATCATGATAGAACGCTGACAGGGAGCCTACCACGCCTGTCATCATCGCCATGGGATGCGCATCGTGGTTGAAGCCCCTGAAGAAATTCAGCAGGCCCTGATTGATCAGGGTGTGATGCGTGATCGCGTGTTCGAACTCTTCCTTCTGCTTGTGGTTCGGCAAGTCGCCGTGCAACAGCAGGTAGGAAACTTCCAGGAAATTGCATTTCTCGGCCAGCTGTTCGATGGGATATCCCCGGTACATGAGCTCGCCCTTGTCCCCGTCCAGATAGGTGATGCTGCTCTTGCAACTGGCGGTGGACATGAAGCCGGGATCATAGGTGAAATAGCCGGTTTGCTTGTTCAGCGTCGTAATATCGACGACCGGGTTGCCGTACGTCCCCTTGTGAACTTCCAGGTCGTATGATTTCCCCGACTTCGGATCCTGTAATATCACTTTCGAATCAGACATGCCGAACCTTTATACTTGTTGATTGATTCCCGGATGTCCCGAAAATTTTTCCCTGAATCCGGAACGCGAGAAGCCATTTTCTGAGGGCGCAAGGTTAGTTGAAATCCCGGTGCAGCACAATCCTGAAACCCTTTTAAAGCGGCGCAGCCGGTATTTCTCACCAAATACACCTGTATGGCAAGGAAAACTTCACCATACTAGTGCAAATGCATAAAATCCTGTGCTCCAATAACCGGCACGGGCCGCTGAATAGGCGGCGCGATGCAGGAAGAGAACATAAGGTAAATAGCCACATTAATACAATAAGTGCTTATATTTATTAAATTTTGCTATGATGAGCCGGGCCTTGATTTAAAGGGCACAAGGAGTGGGGTATTAAGCGTTTTGACAAAATAATCGGTCTTGGAGTGTGCGCAGTCTTTCTACTGGGCATCAACTCCGAGCCGGTCCGCTCCCTCGAATGGCTCGCCTATGGCTTCGGTCAGACGGTGACGCCCGCGCGGGCGCCAAATGAAAATATCAGCATCATTGCCATTGACGATGACTCGCTCGCCGCGCTCGGAGACTGGCCGTGGAGCCGCGGCCAGCTGGCGGCAATGATCCGTTATTTGCGCAAAACAGGGGCGCGCGTCATCGGCGTCGATGTGGGCGGGCTGGATACGCCGCAAAACGAACTCAGCCTGGCCCTGCTGCGGGAATTCCGCGAGCAGAACCCCCCGTCCGGTGCGGCTGACGCCCTGTTTACCCGGATAACGCAACAGTTGAACACGGACCAGATTCTGGCGCGCGAACTCGAAGCGACCCGGAATATTTTCCTGGCTGTTCCCTTCACTCCGGTCCGGCGGCCGCCACAAAATGGATTACCGCCGGCGCCGCTGCTTGAACAGCAGGCACTCAAGGACGTGCAAGGGAGCCTTCCCGAATTCTACAGCCGCCTGCCGGAATGGCTGAATCCGCTCCAGCGCATCTACGCGGAACACCCGCGCATGCCACTACCCGCTATTGCACGCAGTGTCGACGGTCTCGGACTGTCACCCGAACCGCCCGTCGTGGACGGCAGCACGGCGGGACGTCCCCTGGCAGTGCCTTATGGCAACCAGTATCTGCCGGGGTTTCCCCTGCTGGTCGCAGCCGCGTACGGCGGACATTTGAAGAAAATCCAGCTTGCATATGATTCCGGCATCAAATTCGGATCGGCGCTGACGGCGCCGACCGATAACACCTTCCGCGCCTTGCCTTTCTATTACCCCGCGAAAAAACAAACATCCCCGTTTCAGATGAGTTCCTTCCATGAAGTTTTGAACGGCGATGTCCATCCGGGCCTGTTCGCGGGCAAGATCGTGCTGTTGGGTCCCACCAGCCCGCGGTTGGTCGAATATCAGGCGACTCCTATCGGCGAAAAAATGCCGCCGGTACTGATCGAGGCGCACACCATATCCAGCCTCCTCAACGGCGACTTTTACAGCTCGCCCCCGTGGGCAACCTGGATACGTTATGCGGCTTTCGTCATTGTCGCTCTCTACCTCATGTATTTTCTGCCGCGCCTCGGCATCGGCAGCGGGCTCGCGGTCACCGGCTTGCTGCTGATCGTCATGCTCAACGCTCATCTCATCCTGATGGCGTTCATGTCCCGCTGGCTGCCGCTGGCGGCTCCCGCGGCCGCGCTGCTGACCGGACATTTCCTGCTCGCGGGCAAGCAACTGCTGCTGAAGCGGGTCGGCCAATATCAGCAGGAACTTGCCAAGACCAACCGCCTGCTGGCGCAGGCGTATCACACGCAGGGCCAGCTCGATATGGCCTTCGAAAAATACCGGCTCTGCACCATCGATGAAGAGCTGTTGTCCATGACCTATAACCTCGGACTTGATTACGAACGCAAGCGCCAGTTCAACAAGGCGGTGAACGTTTTCCGTTACATCCGTATACACAAACCCAATTACCGGGATACCAAGGACCGCGTTTTCAAGAATCTGAAAACCAGCAACGAGGTCGTGCTCGGCAGTTCCCGTGACGGCATGGAGAAAACCCTGCTGCTGACGCAAGGCGGTGTGCAGAAACCCATGCTGGGGCGCTACCAGATCGAGAGCGAACTCGGCAAGGGCGCTATGGGCACCGTTTATCTCGGCACCGACCCGAAAATCGGCCGCACCGTGGCCATCAAGACCATGCCGCTCTCCTCTGAATTCGAGAACGAGATGCTGGAAGAGGTGAAAAGCCGCTTTTTCCGCGAGGCGGAAACGGCGGGAAGGCTCAGCCATAACAACATCGTCACCATTTACGACGTGGGCGAGGAACACGATCTTGCCTACATCGCCATGGATTTCCTGCAGGGCATGGATATGTCCAAATTCACCAAGAAGGAAAAGCTGCTCGACGTGGACGAGGTGTTCACCGTGATGATACAGGTGGCCGATGCGCTCAATTATGCCCATCAACAGAACGTGGTGCACCGCGATATCAAGCCCGCCAATATCATCTATGACCGGCGTAACAAAAAACCCACGGTGACCGACTTCGGAGTGGCGCATATCACGGACAACACCAAGACCAAGACCGGCACCATACTCGGTACCCCTTCGTTCATGTCTCCGGAGCAACTGTCGGGCACCAGCGTCGACGGACGCTCCGACCTGTTCGCCCTCGGAGTCACCTTCTTTCAATTACTGACCGGCGAGCTGCCTTTCGTCGCCGAGAGCATCTCCAGCCTCATGTACAAGATCACCAACGAGCAACCCCGCGACATCCTGGAGCTAAAGCCCAAACTTCCCATCTGCGTCAAAGCGATCATCACTAAAAGTCTGCAGAAGGACCCGGCCAAGCGCTACCAGACCGGCGAGGAATTCATCAAAGCCCTGCGCCGTTGCGAGAAGAATATCAACGACAAATAGAAGAAAAGATCTCTCGCAAAGACGCCAAAGTAAAATGTCTTTCACTGAGCATGCTTCAGAACATCAGGCCAACCCGCGGCAATCCGGGAGTCCTTTACGGAATTCTTGGTTTGCCTTAGCGCCTCTGCGGGCTCCGCGAGTGGTCTTCTTTTGATCCGTAAGAGAAAGTTAGAAATAGGTAGCGCGGATAAACACCGGCACCCACGTCGACAACAGCAGAACGATAAAGAGCAGGAGCACACCCAGCGTGAAATTAAGCTGGCTCCGGCGCGCGGGCTCCGCATCGTTTTTCAGCACCAGGCACATCAACACATCCTGCATCAGCACCATGACGACTATGGGAGCGACGGCGGGCAATACCACCCCGAACAGCATTCCCCAGCCCTCGGGCGGCAGTGAGGCATCGGCAAAGGGCATCAATACGAGGTTCAACAGGGCGAGCGCCAGCAACATCAGTCGCAGTGTACCCATATCGGCGATCCGCCGTGCCACTGAAACTTTCATGAATAACAGACTCCAGTTCCGCCCAGGCCGCAATAGCCCTGCGGATTTTTCGCCAGATACTGTTGGTGATAGTCTTCAGCGTAATAGAATTCCGGGGCATCGATGATCTCTGTCGTGATGTTGCCATAACTGCCTGCGGAAAGCCCGGCCTGGTATTTCTCACGGGAAGCGAGCGCGGCCGCACGCTGCCCGGCGTCGAACACATAGATGCCGGAGCGGTACTGGGTTCCTACATCATTCCCCTGACGCATGCCCTGGGTGGGGTCGTGGTTTTCCCAGAACACCCGCAACAGCTCCTCGTATCCGATAATGGCCGGGTCGTATACCACCAGCACGACTTCGTTATGCCCGGTGAGCCCGGAACAAACTTCGCGGTAGGTGGGATTCGGCGTAAGGCCTCCGGCATAACCCACGGCCGTGGTATAAACGCCGGGCAACTTCCAGAATTTACGCTCGCCCCCCCAGAAACAACCCATGCCGAACATGACTTGATGCAGGTGGTTGGGAAATGGCGGACGCAGTCCATGGCCGTTGACATAATGCCGTTCCGGCACCGGCATGCTTTCTTCGCGGCCGGGCAAGGCTTCTGCAGACGATGGTAGATTGAGTGTTTTCATTTCGACCTGATTTAAGTGAATACTATTATATAGCGTATGCAGAGCGGTAGTTTAACAAAGGGTTCCCGCAAAATGGACGGTTACAACATACGGCTGCGATTACTGGAAAAAACCGGCTCACCCCTGCAAAACCTGCTGCATAAGCTTAAGTACGCCGCAATGACGGATCCGGATGCGGCCATACGCTGCGCCGCATGCCTGCAGACCATAACATCCCATCGCGAACGCTTCGAAATCGGGGGTGCAAGCGAGCATTTCCATACCAATCCGCAAGGGCTCCGCTTTCATATCATCTGTTACCGGGAAGCCCGGGGCTGTCGTAACATGGGCGAGCCTACCGGTCTGCACACCTGGTTTCCGGGCTATGACTGGTGTTATGCCTTGTGCGGCAACTGCCATGCCCATCTCGGCTGGTATTACAGCGCCGCTAACGGCGGGGGCTTTTACGGTCTGATCAAGGACCGGCTGCTCGAGAACCCGGCCCCGCGGGCGGGCAATTGAATACCATGCGCGGCGCTGCACCAACCGGCGGGAAATCGCCCTATATCACACCGCAGGGCTATTTGCGACTGCAGCAGGAACTGAACGCGCTGTGGGAGCGGCGGCGCGACGTGGCCCGGCATCTGGCCGCCGCCGCGGCCGAGGGCGATCGCTCGGAAAACGCAGAATATATTTATCGTAAAAAGGAGTTGCGGGAAATCGACCGCCGCATCCGATATCTGCAGAAGCGTCTGCCCGAACTCAAAGTCGTGCGCGAAACGCCGGCCGACCGTGAACGGGTATTCTTCGGCGCCCGGGTGACGCTGGAGAACGGCCGGGGCGAAACCGTAAGCTACCGGATCGTCGGCGCGGATGAATATGATCAGGATAAAAACTGCATCAGCGTGGACTCGCCGCTCGCCAAGGCTTTGCTGAAGAAGAAGCTCGATGATGAAGTGCGGGTGGAAACGCCGAAAGGCCGCAATCTTTATCTGCTGGTGGACATCGCCTACGGCGATAAGGCCCGAAACGGGGAATAAAAGACGCAGCCTGCGTACAGAGGCTGCGTCACATGGGGTAAAGAATTTCGTCAGTTAACGCTGTAGGAATTGCGGCTGATCTGCCAGCTCAACTCACCCGGCCAGAAGCAGAGGCGATCCGAAGGAATTTCAACAACGTATACTGTCAGTAAGTCATTCACGCGGACTCCGAAGTGTTTTGTGCCGCTGTCTGTCCCCACCATGTGTTCCTGATGCACATAACGGCCATTATTATTGATGGTAATGATCTGTTCGTAGCACAGACCCGTGCTCCTGGCGGAAAACCTAAACATGCCGCGGCTGATTGTGATATCGTCCTTCGTCACGCGGTACATGCAGGGCCTGCCCTTCGGGCAATCGCCCAGTGTGCCTTTCATAACGATATCGCCGGAAGTCGGGCTTGTTTGCGCACCGGACGAAAACGCAAGCATGGACAGACCGAGAACAATTACAAGTTTCGATAAAGCCTTGATCATCTTTCCCACTCCTTTGGATTTTTCTCCGTTGATTTTTCCAGCCGGAGAAGTCCCGCCAATCACGGCACCACGCCGGCTGCGGATTATAAAAACAGAAACCGGAAAGACGCCAACGAAATCTGGAAGGGAACGAAAAGCGGTACGGGTCTTTACCGCATGGAATTTCCGCTTTCGCGCGGCAAAAACCGGATCGGGATTATCCTTAACAGAACAGAGAAAATACCGGGATCGTCAATTAAAACGTATCTGGTCAAAATCGACGGCGCGGGGAAAAGCGCTGTAGCCGGTTGCGCTTGTCCGATCCAGCAGCGTCACTTCCATGCCGGCGGTTTCAGCAGCTTCGAGTTCTTCGCGGATATCCGACAGGAATAGAATTTTTTCGGCGGGCAGGCCGATAGCCTGCGCGATTTTTCGATAGGATTCGACTTCACGCTTGTGCCCCGTGGTGGTGTCGAAGTAACCGTTGAACAAGGGCGTCAGATCGCCGTATTCGGTGTGCGCGAACAGCAGCTTCTGCGCCTGCACGGATCCGGAGGAATAGATATACAGGCGTACCCCCGCCGCATGCCATTGCCGCAGCTTCTCCGCCGCATCGCGGTAAACGTGCCCGCGATAACTGCCGTCGCGATAACCCTGCTCCCAAATCATACCCTGCAGGTCCTTCAGCGGTGTCGCCTTCTTATCCTGGTCTATCCAGGAAATCAGGCAGCCGATCACATCCTCCACCGGAGCGCCCGGCTGCTGCATCTCCCTGCGCACGTCGTTCAGCAGCGCCTGCACTTCCTCGCGCTGCTGGTTCTCGAGCACGAAGCGCCGGATGTGCGCGCGGGCATACGGAAACAGCACATCCTTGACAAAGCTCAACGAGGAGGTCGTACCCTCAATGTCGGTAACGACCGCCTCGATCATGCCGAGGCTGCCGCGTGTCTGTCAAAGTCCGGGAACCGGCGGGCGATGTCGCTGCCGGTGAAATTGCCGACCCAGCCTTCAGGGACCACGAAAAAGCGGATACATTTGAAATTCGGCTGCGCCCCCATATCGAACCAGTGAGTGACCTTCGCCGGTACGCTGATCAGGTCTCCCTGTTCGCACAGCACCATGTAAACCTTGTCGTCGATATGCAGGTAGAACAGGCCGGAACCGTCCACGAAGAAGCGCACTTCGAAATCGTCGTGGGTGTGCTCGTTCAGGAACTTCTGCCGCATCTCGTCTTTTTTGGGGTGATCCGGGCGCAGGCTCACCACGTCGATGGACTTGAACCCGTATTCCCGGTTCAGGCGGTCCACGCTGGTCTTGTACGCCTTGAGCACCGTTTCCTGGTCGGCGTCGACCGGCAACACCTTGTCGGCCAGCCAGCGCTCGAACTGCACTCCCACCTTGCGCAGGCGCCGCGCGATTTCCGCGTGGTTGGTCAACACTTCCGGTTTTCCGCTGTAGTCGTCAGCGTAAATCGTCAGTCGGCTCATGGCTTTCTCACCTCGTATAGTTTCAGTTCACAGGCAAACATAAAGTCCAGGGCTTCCACATGGCGCAACGCCGCCGTCGCGGAATCGCCCCAGGTATAAAAGCCGTGGCCCCGGATCAGATAACCGCGCACGGAGGGATCGGACTGCATGTACCGGTCCACCTTGCGCGCCAGCCGCTGTAAGTCCTGATCGTTATCGAACACGGGCACGGTAAGACCCGTTTCATGCGTATCAATTCCCGGGAAGGCCTTCGCCAGCTCATATCCCTCGAGATAGACGGGCCCCGCATGCAGGCGCGACAGCACGGTCGCGTTCAGCGAATGAGGATGCAGGACCACCCGTGCGTCCGCAAACCGCTTGTAGATCTGCACATGCAACAGGGTTTCGGCGGAGGGCCGGCGCTGGTCGAGCGACGCTCCTGCCGCGTCGGCGCACAGAATATCTTCCTCCCGCAGCTGCCCTTTATGGCGCCCGGATACTGTAATGGCGATCCGGCCGTCGGCCAGTCGGGCCGACAGGTTGCCGCTGGTCGCGGGCACCAGGCCGCGCTCGCTGAGCCAGCGCCCGGCTTCGATCAATTCTGCTGCGCGTTGCCGTAATTCGGAATCCACTCTGGTCCTCAACTTTTACCGCTTCAACTTGCGCCGCCTTATGGAGGCGCCCGGTTTCGGCCGGCCCCATGTTTGCGGAACGGCGTTAAGTATACATGCCCGGGCCGGGATGTATAACCCGCCGGCCGCTATCGAAGGCCCACCCGGCGCAAAAACCGGTTGCGGGCATCCATCGGCCCGTTAATATCGTATATATCGATGACAGAGATCCTTCCCCGCAGAACCAACGGGAACGCCGGGGCTCAAACGCTTACCGGGCATCCCCAGGAGAATCGAGCGCCATGAAACGCCGCCAGTTTATCGCCGCCAGCACCGGCATCGCCGTTTACTCAATATTCAAAGCATCCATCTTCAAACCAGCATGGGCCGCAACTATGACCACTGAAATAGCACCCCTCAATAAACCGACCGAACAATGGCGCGAGGTCCTCAGCCAGGAAAGCTATGCCGTCCTGTTCGAAGAAGCCACCGAGCGCGCCGGCAGCAGCCCGCTCAACAAGGAAAAACGCGCCGGAACCTTCATCTGCGGGGCCTGTTTCCTGCCGCTGTTTTCTTCCGAGGCCAAATACGAAAGCGGTACCGGCTGGCCCAGTTTCTGGCAGCCGATCTCGCCGGGACATATCGCCACCAAGCGCGATTTTTTCCTGATCCTGCCCCGCACGGAATACCATTGCGCCCGTTGCGGCGGACACCAGGGTCACGTCTTCGACGACGGCCCCGAACCCACCGGCCTGCGCTATTGCAATAACGGACTGGCGCTGCGCTTCGTTCCAACCGAGGAGAAACTGCCGGAGTTGCGCTCATGAAGCCACGGGGCCTCGCGGCTATCCTCGCCGTTTGTTGCATGCTAACCGGCGGCGGCGCCTATGCCGCAGATGATGCCGTTAGCACGACCGGAAAAACCACGGCCGTCGCGACCTTCGCCGGTGGCTGCTTCTGGTGCATGGAACCGCCTTTCGAGAAACTGGACGGCGTGATTTCGGCCACCTCCGGTTACACCGGCGGTCGGACGCCCAACCCGAGTTACGAACAGGTATCCGAGGGCGGCACCGGACACGCGGAATCGGTGCAGATCGTCTACGATCCCGCCAAGGTGAGCTATAGCCGGCTGCTGGAAGTCTTCTGGCATAACGTCGACCCGCTGGACGCGGGCGGCCAGTTCTGCGACCGCGGCAATCAATACCGTTCCGCCGTGTTCTATCACGACGCGGAGCAGCAACGCCTGGCCGAGCAATCAAAACTGGAACTGGAAAACAGCGACACCTTCAAAAAATACGGCAAGCCCTTTGCCACACAGATCGTTCCCGCCGGTGAATTCTACCCGGCCGAGGAGTATCACCAGGATTACTACAAGAAAAACCCCCTGCGCTACCGCTTCTACCGCCACGGCTGCGGCCGCGACAAAGTACTCGATAGTTACTGGAATCCCGAAGAATAAAGCCCGCTACCTTGCCATAAGCTCATAAGTTTTATCACGCCACGACGCAAAGAATTAAAAATCTGGCGCCTTGGCGATGACAAGAATTAAAAAGCCGTGACAACTTTTGCGTGCTTCAGGTCTTTTGAAGATAGTGGATCTCGTCGATCTGGTCGTTCAACGTCCAATAATCGTAAACCACCCCGATCAACAGCAGCCCGCCGGTAAACAGATAGACCACACCGGTAATAATCTTGCCCATGTAGAAGCGGTGGATTCCGAATATGCCGAGAAAGGTGAGCAGTATCCAGGCCACGTTATAGTCTTTTGAACCGGGCCGGAAACGGCGGTCAGCTTCCTGGTCCATCGAGGGGATCAGGAACAGATCGACGATCCAGCCGATGAAGAACAGTCCGAGCGTAAAAAACCAGATCGTCCCCGACACCGGCCTGCCGTAATAGAAGCGGTGAGCTCCCATGAAACCGAATATCCACAGCAGGTAACCGATCAGCTTGTTATGCATCCGGGCGCGGCCTGTCAGCACGGAAAGGTCTTAAGCAGGTTTTCCAGCTTTATCTGGTCCTCGGCGAAGCCGCGAATACCTTCGGCCAGTTTGTCGGAGGCCATGGCGTCCTCGTTGAGTTGCCAGCGGAAGCTTTTCTCGTCCGGCACAAAGCGCGCAACGGGTTCAAACGGGCCCTGCTCCGACAGCATGCGTTGCAGCGGCCCGTTATCCGCTTCGAGCTGTTGCATCAGTTGCGGGCTGATGGTCAGGCGGTCGCAGCCCGCGAGCTGCTCGATCTCTCCAGTGTTGCGGAAACTGGCGCCCATCACCACGGTGCGGTAACCGTGCTGTTTGTAATACCCGTAAATACGGGTGACGGATTGCACGCCCGGATCCTCGGTAGCGGCATAGTCACGGCCGTTCTTGGCCTTGTACCAGTCCAGTATGCGGCCGACAAAAGGTGAAATCAGGTAGACGCCGGCATCGGCGCAGGCCACGGCCTGCACGAAGCCGAACAACAATGTGAGATTGCAGTTGATCCCCTGCTTCTCCAGTTGTTCAGCGGCGCGGATGCCTTCCCAGGTTGAGGCGACCTTGATCAGTATCCGGTCATTGGAAATGCCGAATTCGTTATACATGGCCATCAAGCGTTTAGCCTTTTCGATAAGGGCCTTGGTATCGAAGGAAATGCGAGCGTCCACTTCCGTGGAGACCCGACCCGGTACAATGCCGAGAATTTCCTTGCCCGCCAGCACAGCCAGCCGGTCGGTGGCATGAACCAGCTGTTCCTGCGCGGACCCGCCCTGTTTGGCCGCCCACTCCAGGGCTTGCCGGATCATTCCCGCGTATTCGGGCTTTTGCGCGGCCTTGAACAGCAATGAGGGATTGGTCGTCGCGTCCTGTGGCTGGTACTTGCGAATGGCGTCGATTTCCCCGGTGTCCGCCACAACCACCGTCATTGCCCTTAACTGCTGCAATTTACTCTGTGAAGCCTGGGGTTGTTTGAGTTCGCTCGGTTTGACTGCCATAGCTCAAGTCGCCTCTCGATAGGGATGGGGAATGGGCGCTTATTATAGCCTGAGGGAGGCGGTAAAAAAATCGCCTCTGGGGCCAAAACCCCGGTGAATATGTCCCTGATAACGGAAAACCGCCGGCCGGATAAGAGTGAACCGCGTCACAGAAGTTCCCGCTTCCCGCAAAATCCAAAAAAAAGCCCCTGCTCTTGGGGGGACAGGGGCTGAAACGGCTCGAAAAAACGGTATGGGGGGGTATGTCTCATCGAGCCCTGTTGTGACTTGCAATGCCTTCGATAAAAGGCCTCCGAAATAGTTCAGATTTAATTCAAAGATAGCAATTTGTGCCGAAGATGCGACAGGGAATGATCCGTTTTGTGAACCATCCTGCATTGCTCCGCGGTTTGTGTAAAAGTTACAACCTCGGTTGTGCCTCAGACATCAGCGTTTCATAAATCCATCCGCAACTGGCCCGACGCCTCCTCTTCCACTTTGAATTGTGAAATATCGAGCCCGGGCATGGAGCGCTCGCCGTAACCGAGCGCGTGATAGGCTTTCCTGAATCGCTGAGCCAGCAACTCCGCATATTGACCGGTGCCGCGCATGCGTGTTCCCCATTGGGCGTCGTACTCCTTACCGCCGTGGCTCTGGCGCAACAGGCTCATCACATGTTCCGCCTTCTGCGGATAGTGCACGCGCATCCAGTCGTGAAACAGCTCCTTCACTTCGTGCGGCAGGCGCAGCAACACATAACCGGCGTCGCGCGCACCGGCTTGATACGCGGCCTCGAGTATCGATTCCATTTCATTATCCGTAATGAAAGGAATCACCGGCGCCACCATCACGCCCACCGGCACTTCCGCCGCGCTGAGCTCGCGGATAATCTCGAGCCTGACCGCCGGCGCCGCCGCGCGCGGCTCAAGCGCTGATTTGACACCCGTCTCCAGACTGGTGATGCTGATCATGACCGAAACCAGATTGCGCTGCGCCAGCTCCCGCAGCAGGTCGATATCACGCAGTATCAGGCGGCTCTTGGTAATCAGGCTCAACGGATGCCGATATCGCAGTAAAACCTCCAGCAAGGATCTGCTCAGTTTCAACTCGCGCTCCACAGGCTGATAGGCGTCTGTATTGATGCCGAAGGCAATCGGCTGACAGCGATAACGCGGATTTTTCAACTCCGCTTCCAGCAGTTGCACCGCGTCCTGCTTGTAAAAAAGCTTCGTCTCGAAATCCAGCCCCGCCGACAACCCAAGATAGGCATGCGAGGGCCGCGCGAAGCAATAGATGCAGCCGTGTTCACAGCCGCGATAGGGATTGATCGAGCGGTCAAAGGGGATGTCGGGAGAGTCATTGTAATTGATCACGCTCCGCGCCGTGTCCGGCAACAGCTGCGTGCGCACGGCCTTCCCCTCCTCATCCTCCGTGCGCACCCAGCCGTCATCGAAGGCCTCGTGGCGCATCGATTCGAAACGCCCGTCGGGGTTCGTTACCGCGCCGCGGGCCTTGTGCAGAACATGTGGCTTCAAAGGCTTCACCGGCGGATCACTCCGCTGACGACGCCCTCGATGGCGAACTCCCGTCCCGCCGTAATGCGTATCGGTTCGAAATCCGGATTCTCCGGCAGCAGAGTGATGCTGTTGCCCTGGCGGCGCAGACGTTTCACGGTCACCTCATCGTCCACCCTGGCCACCACGATCTGGCGGTTGGCGGCGCTGGCGGTCTTGTGCACTGCCAGCAGATCGCCGTCGAGTATTCCCGCGTCGCGCATGCTCAAGCCGACGACGCGCAGCAGGAAATCCGCGCGCGGCCGGAACAGATCCGGCCGGATCCCAATGTGTTGTTCGACATTCTCCACTGCCAGGATGGGCGAGCCCGCCGCCACGCGGCCGACCAGCGGCAGACCTTGCGGCAACAGCAGATTAATCCCGCGCGAACTGCCGTCCAGCTCCAGCACTCCCTTGCGCTCCAGCGCCTTCAAATACTGATAGGCGGAATTATCCGAACGGCATCCCATATGCCGCGCGATTTCGCGCATGGTCGGCGGCCGATTGTTTTCAGCAATAGTTTGCCTGATATAGGCCAGCACTTCGGATTGAATCCCGGTTAATTCCACAAATAAATCTCAATATGTATTTTTATACATATGTTATCGACGCCGTACCCAAAGGGCAATTATCCGGCTCAAAAATATTTGGATGGCGGTGCGAAAGACTCTCCGTTATGGGAG
>DASUFE010000127.1:0-6218 GCA_036274675.1 Gammaproteobacteria bacterium | reverse complement strand
ATTGCGGGGCAATGTCCTGCTGATCGATTTCTGGACTTTCGATTGCTGGAACTGTTATCGCTCATTCCCGTGGCTGACCGGTCTGGAGGAGACGTTCAAAAACTCAGACTTGCGCGTGATCGGGGTACATTCTCCCGAATTCGATCATGAGCGGGTGCGGGCCGATGTCGAAAAGAAGATTGTCGAATTCGGGTTGCGGCATCCGGTGATGATCGACAATGATTTCCGCTACTGGAACGCCATGGGCAATAGTTACTGGCCGGCATTTTACCTTATAGACCGCAAGGGCTTTGTACGCGCGGCATTTGTCGGAGAAACGCACGCGGGTGACAAACGAGCGCAGGCGATCGAAGTAAAAATCAGGGAATTGCTGGCAGAACCCGCGACAGGCTGAAGCCTCGTTCAGGTCCCGGATTTTTCAGAATGATTTTCGCGGTGACCGGCAAAGGCCATCCTGTCGAGTAACGCCAGCAGCACCGCGGAGAAGACGAAGGTCATGTGCAGGATGACGTACCACTTGATCTTGTCGTTGGGGATCTGCTCCGTTTTCATAAATACCCTGAGCAGGTGGATCGAGGAGATGGCCACGATCGACGCGGCGACCTTCAACTTCAGCGTGCCGGCATCGAGTTTGCCGAGCCAACTCAGGCGGTCGCTGCCCGTATCGACTTCGAGTTTGGAAACGAAATTCTCATAACCGCTCAACATCACCATGATAATCAGGCTGGCGACCAGGGTCATGTCGACCAGCGACAGGATAACCAGCACGAGATCCGCTTCGCCCAGTTCGACGAGGCGCCCGAACACGTGGATGATTTCCTGGAAGAACTTGACGCCGAGTGCGAGCAGTGTCAGCGACAGCCCGAGGTAAAGCGGGGCCAGCAGCCAGCGGCTTGCAAACAGGGATTTCTCGATCAGTCGTTCCAGCATGGCGGCGCGTATTCTAGCAGCATGCGAAGGAAGGCGGCGTTTTTTTAATCCCGGGTTTTGCGTCTTGCATCCATGAGTTGGGCCAGCATTTCGCGGAAGCCGCGCAAGTTGCGTTGCAGCACATCCGTCCCCAGGGCGTTGCGCAGCAGCAGCGAACCCTCGACCAGGGCTACAAACTGGCTGGCCAGAGTCTGGGTATCGAGGCGCACGGGCAGCAGGCCGGCCCGCTGCGCCGCCTGCAGCAGGTTTTCGAATGAGGCGATCCAGCTGTTGAAAGCTTCGCGACAAACCCTGCGGATTCCAGCCGCGTCTTCCTCCGGCAGGTTCGTGCTCAAGCTTCCGATCAGACAGCCGGACGACAGTATCGAACGTTCGCAGGCACTGATCGTAAAGTCGATATAGTCCAGCACTCCTTGGCCGGCATGATGGTTACCACGGGCCTGAGGCAGGTTTTTAAACTGGCGCCCCAATTCGGCTACGAAGTGGCGGGCGGCGGTACTGACAGCCTCTTCCTTGGTCCTGAAATGATGGAAAAAGCCTCCTTTACTTATCCCGGCTTCGCGGCAGATCCGGTCGATGCTGGCGCCGCTGAGCCCGCAGCGGATCAGTAATTGGCGGGTAACGCCCAGCAGGCGTTGGAATTTTTCAGGATCGGATGTTCTGGGCATATTTTTATTAAAACCAACCGGTCGGTTTTGAAAGAATAGTCAGGCTTCAGCCAAAGATCAAGGTATAAGGGATGGGAGGAATCGGAGTGGAAGCCAGGGGAGTTTTTCAGGATTTCGCCTGTTCGGCATGGCGCTCTAAAGCCCACTCTACATGTTCTCTGACCAGTGCCGAAGGGTGCTCCAGCCGTTGCCGCAGGGCCGAGATAACGGCAGGCGAGGGCGGGGCATTGCCCAGGGCTATGGCGAGATTCCGCAGCCAGCCCTCATAACCGGCGCGCCGTATGGGCGAGCCCGTCGTTTTATCGAGAAACTCTTGTTCGCTCCATAGAAACAGTTCAACCAGTGCGGCATCATCCAGGCCATGCCGCGGCTGAAAGGCCGGTTCGGCGGTGGTATCACTGAATTTGGTCCAGGGACAGAAAATCTGGCAATCGTCACAACCGAAAACACGGTTGCCGATCAGCGGCCGCAATTCCGGCGGGATCGGCCCCTTGAATTCAATTGTCAGGTAGGAGATGCAACGCCTTGCATCCAGAACCCAGGGTTTGATGAAAGCACGAGTCGGACAGATATCGAGGCAGGCTGTGCAAGTGCCGCAGCGCTGTTTAGGCTGGGGCGCATCGATGGGTAATGGCAGGTCGGTGTAGATTTCGCCCAGCAGGAACCAGCTGCCTGCCTTTTCGTTGAGCAGCAAGGTGTTCTTGCCGATCCAGCCGAGCCCGCTTTTTTCGGCAAGTTGCCGCTCCAGCACGGGCGCGCTGTCGACGAAGGCACGGTAGCCGAAAGGTCCGATCTGTTCCGCGAGCCGCCGCGCCAGAGTGTCCAGGCGTTTGCGCATCACTTTGTGGTAGTCGCGGCCGAGGGCGTAGCGCGCGATATAGGCCATGGTTTTATCGAGCAGCCGTTCGCGGGTCGCGACCGGCGGCAGACAGTTCATGCGCAGGCAAATGACCCGCTGTGTTCCGGGGACCAGGTTGCGCGGGTAATATCGCAGTTCCTGGTTGCGCTCGAGATAGCGCATCTCGCCATGCAGGCCCTGCTCGATGCAGCGCTTGTGGTTCTCCACATAAGCGGACACATCCGTGTCGGTGACGCGCAGTTCGTCGAATCCGAGTTCGCAGGCCCAGGTTCTAAGCCGGGATTTGATTTCCTCCGGCGACATCGGCTGTGGAATGGAAGCGTTCACGCGGCCATTATACTCCCGACGCTAAAGGCGCGATTCAATGGACTTCGGCGAGCAGCTGGTCGATCAAATGTTGCGACTGTCGCAGATAGCCGCCGCCGAAGAGATTCAGATGGTTCAGCACATGATAAAGATTGTATAGATCCTTGCGCAGGCGGTAGCCTTCATCGGCAGGCCATTGTTCGCGGTAGGCCGCATAAAAATCGCGGCCGAAACCGCCGAAGAGTTCAGTCATGGCCAGATCGCATTCGCGGTCTCCATGGTAAACCGCGGGGTCGAAGATGACCGGCGTACCGTCCGGCAGGCCCGCAATATTACCGGACCACAGGTCACCGTGCAGCAGGGAAGCTTGCGGCCGGTGCGACAAAAATTGGTCCAGTACTGACAATAATTGCTCGCCTCTTTTTTGGAGGATTCCGCCATAACCATTCCGCGCCGCGAGTTGCAACTGGTAGCCCAGCCTGTGCTCGCGCCAGAACGCGCTCCAGTCGGAGCTCCAGGTATTCTGTTGTAGCGTCGTACCCAATGTGTTATCGCGTTCCCAGCCATAATGGGTGGAGCAATGCCGGTGCAATTCCGCCAGCTGACGGCCGAGAATGCGCTGGTTTATATGAGCGGTCAGCGGCAGATATTCAGTTACGAGATAGGAGGCATTGCCGGTGGCGCCGTAGCAAAGCGGTTTTGGCACCCTAATTGCTCCACTTTCATATAGAACCAGCAGCCCGGCAAATTCGGCGGAAAACATGGCAGTCTGACGGTTATTCGAGTTTAGTTTGACGAAAAATCGACGCTTGTCGTCGATCAGACACCAGGCTTCATTGATGCATCCGCCGCTCAAGCTGTCGGCTCGCTGCAAAGCGAAGTTCTCGTGGATGCAGGCGCTGATATGTTCCGTGATCTGCGTCCAGTCAGTCATCGCAATACCGGCTGATCAGAGAACGTTGTTTCGTAATTCAGGATAGGAGGATCGAACATGGCACGCATACTAATCGTAGACGATTCGGAAACTCAAGTTGCATCCATGGTCAAGGCTCTGGAAGAGCAAGGCCACGAAGTGATGATGGTTACCGACGGCGAAAGCGGCGTCAAATACACCAAGCTGCAGAAGCCCGACCTCGTGTTGATGGATATCGTCATGCCCGGACTGAATGGTTTCCAGGCCACGCGTCAAATTACGCATGACCCGCAAACCAGTCATATTCCGGTGGTACTGATCACCACCAAGAACCAGGAGACGGACCGCGTCTGGGGCACTCGCCAGGGCGCCAAGGCCTACCTGGTGAAACCGGTACCCGACGACGTGCTGGTGGAAACGGTCAACGAATACCTGCCGAAACATTGAGGCAGCATAGTTTCTAAGTCCCAGGGTGGACAGGGCAAGTACAGCGCCTGTCCGCGGAATTAAGAGGATTCCGCGGCAGGCGTTTTTGTGAAGAACCCTCGTCTTAACGGAGTCTTTCGTTAAGAATTGGAAGCAAACTGATTGCCGGGAAGCTCCGCGTTTATTCGCGCCAGCATCTCCCGGCAAAAAGTGTTCAACCGTTAGATATTCGGCGGTCCACCCAGCGATTCCCAATTGGTTTGCGAGGGACCCCAGTTGGTCCCGTCATTCGTCCACTTGTGATAAACGACGCCGTCATTACCAAGTCCGAACAGATCGATCCGGCTCGGACCCCAAGCCACGGCTTCCGGCGCAAAGTTGAATGGAGCGGAACCGAGGTTCACCCAGGCACCGCCGATCCCCGAGGGTCCCCAAGTGGAGCCATCACGCCATTTGTGGAAAATGGTACCGGGAACTGGAGAAGGGCTGTAGTCGGATTTGGTCTCGAATACATCCACCCGATTAGGCCCCCAGGATACCGCGCTGACTGCATCACCTCTTGATTGAGTATTACCAGTGCCCATCCAATACCATCCGTCGTAGACTCCTCCCTCGTAGCGGCAGCGCCACACTGCATAGTCTCTTCCGCGAACAAAAACCTCCACCGGACCTCCTCCGGGAGGAGAAACCGCATATGGCATGTCATAAGACATTCCGCCGTTCATCGAGGTCCATGGGGTCACAAAGCTGTTGGTGACGCCATCGTACCTCCTGTGTTCGATATATCCATGCTGGCTCCGGAATACCTCCAATTGCTGGTAAGCCGATGCGACCACGAAGTAACCGTCAGCGGATGGAAAGGCCGCACTTTCCATCAGAGACCAGCGAGTCTGACTGGGTCTCCAGGCGGAACCGTTCCAGTATTTGTGCAGGAATGGGCCGTCATCGGGATATCTCGAAAAGAGGTCGAACCGGTTCGAACCCCACGAGACTGCCTGCGTTCCGCCGACAGTAAAATCCTGTGTATTTGTCCCCCCCAGATACTCTCCGGCAGGATCGTAGGGTCGCCATCCCGATTCAATGCTTGTATCCAGATATTTGTGCCAGACGGATTCGGTTCTGCCGCTTTCAGTACTGGTATTGGCGGCCATGAACAGATCGATACGGCCCGGTCCCCAGGATACGGCATCGACAGAGGCGACTGCGGGAAAACCTGGATTTGCCGGGATAACGGCGATCGACGACCAATTTGTCCAACCGTTCTGGAAGCTTTTGACCCAGATTCTGGAAGAAGTACTGTTTGGAATTTTCTTCGAGACAAATATATCCAGCCGACCGGGTCCCCAAGAGACGACCGAGAGACGCGTTTCGGTCGGAGAAATCTGAGCCTCAGCCTGATTGATCAGTACAACTTGAGAAACAACGGCGCACAGCGACAACCCAAGCGTGAGGAACGCCCGCTTCATGCCTCTAGAAAATACCCCCCTCCATACATAAAACATTCAGCACCTTCCCGCGCTTGCACGCGACTCGTTTATTGATCGGGCAGTATTTCATTATGGGACTTATATGACTGTCAAGAAAACGTTTACAGTTGATAGCTTTTGACAAGTGAGAACACTAGGTCTGATCACACTTAAGGCGAGGGCGTTTCTTGCAGGAACATATCAGCAACGATCATGCTGTTAATTCCGCATGCGTTCGGCTGCTTACACTGGCGCACAGACTTGTTTTGCAAAATTGATTTGTTGGCCACAGTATCGATGGCTTGTTGCAACGGGCGCTGCTCTATGACCTAGTTTCGATTCCCCACCATCGGAAAGATTGATACAGTCTAAGACCAGGGCGCGGCGCAACGTCACTATGTTCCGATTCCCCACCATCGGAAAGATTGATACAGTCAGGCGTAAGCCAGGGGCAGGCGGCCTTCCTGTTCCGATTCCCCACCATCGGAAAGATTGATACAGTCGTTTCGGGATCACGAGTTTTCGAAGCCGTAGTTCCGATTCCCCACCATCGGAAAGATTGATACAGTCCTTTTAGCGGTACTAAAGGATTCTTCGTTAGTTCCGATTCCCCACCATCGGAAAGATGGATACAGTCCAGTTTCCGTAAC
>DASUFE010000126.1:0-3350 GCA_036274675.1 Gammaproteobacteria bacterium | reverse complement strand
TGATGTCGAGCATGCCCAGCAGGGAATGGAACAGGTTGTCGTGGCTGTAATCTCCGCCAGCCTTTTGCCGCAGGCACTGGCTATCGATTCCGAAGTCCTGCGCATAGCTTTGCGACAACCAGACCAGGAAGGGCACGTGGGTCTGCTCTTCCGGCGCGAAGAGATACGGCGTGCCGTGCAGATAGAGATTGTCCTCGCCGAGGGATTCGCCGTGGTCCGAGAGATACAGCAGGGCCGTGTCCTTGCGCGTCGCGCGCTGCTTGAGCATCCCGAGCAGGCGGCCCAGAAAATAGTCCGTGTACAGGATCGTATTGTCGTAGGCGTTCACGATCTCTTCCGTGGAGCAGTGCTTGAGATCGCTGTCAGCGCAGACCGGCGTGAAGCGGCGGAACCGCCCGGGCACTCTTTTGTAATAGGCCGGGCCATGACTGCCTTTCTGGTGCAGCACGATCAACAGATCGCGCTCCGACCGGTCGATAAGTTCGTCCAGCCCCTGCAGCAGAATCTCGTCGTAACATTCCTCGGAATTACAAAGCGCGTCCGCGCGCGGCATTGAAAGATCCTCATACTCGATGCGGTCGCACACATCCTTGCAGCCGCTGTCGTTGTCGCGCCAGACAACGCGCAGGCCCGCCCGGGAGACCACGTCGAGCAGGTTCTCGCGCCGCAAGGCCTCCGCCTTTTCAAACTCCCGGCGTGTCAGGTTGGAGAACATGCAGGGCAGCGACACCGCGGTGGAAGTCCCGCAGGAATGGACCCGGTTGAACCCGATGAGATTCTCCTTCGCCAGTTCGGGCGTGGTGTTCCGTCCATAACCGTAGATGCCGAAGTTCGCCGCCCGCGCGGTCTCCCCGACCACGAGCACGGTAACGCTGCGGCGTGCATGCGCGCTCCATGCCGGCGCTTGCGCCGCATCGGCTCCGACCGTAATCAGGGCGGTATCGTCGTCCGCGCGGCTCCGGATATACACGAAGGTGGAGTGTATATAGCTGGAGGGCAGCAGCAGGAACCTGAGATCCCGATGGTTCTGCGAGAGCGAGGCATAATCCTCATAGAATCCGAACAGGATTATCGAGGCCACAATCAGGCCGGCGGCCATGTTCAGCAAGTTCAGCGCCAGCTGCCGGATAACGCCGCGGTAAACGATTCTGACCCGGGTTATCAGCAAGGCCGGAAGCAGGCCCGTCAGCAGTACAAAAACAAAAATCCCCGGGTTCAGCAGATCCCGGACTTCCGCGGGATCGGTTTCCGCCACGTTCTCGATCATGGACGGATCGATCAGTATTCCGTAGCCATGTATGAAATAGAGCGCGATTGAAGCCGAGAGCACGAGGACTATCGCAGCCGGCCGCAGCACGAACTTCGCGCACAAGAGGCTTATAAAGGCGTGCGTCAGCGCGACCAGCAGCAGCCAGAGCGACAGCAGGAAAGCTATGTCCCCCCGGGAAATTCCGCCGCGTGTCGCGATCACATGCCGCCAGAACGGGAAGTTGTACAGCGTCACCAGCAGAATCGACAACGCCAGGCAGAAGTACTGCGCCTGGATGCGGAAGCGGCCGTCCGACAACCGGCGGAGCACACTCCTTGATTCAATACTGGATCCGGTCACTCTGCAACACCGGGCATCTGGCACCCGCGCCTGATCAGGGGAAAGTGGCAAATGCTACGAAATCCGGTGTTAAAAATTTGTAAAGAAAAAATCAAATGTTGATCCGTCGCGCCGCGATTTCACAATTTGATTACTTCTTCTTAACGGATTCCTGACGCGCCCCTCAATATCCTGTCACCGTCATCTCGCCATGGAGAATGCGGTGACCGATTCCACTGCCGGAGACCCGCCACTCGCCTTGCGCAGCGTCAAACCGCTGCTTTTCTACTCGTTTACCATGCTTTTGATATGGCTGATTTCGCGGCTCGGCCTGGTATTGTGGCAGTTACCCCGCGTGTGGGACGCCCGGATGCTGCCGATCATTTTCATCCAGGGCCTGCGCTTCGACCTCGTAGCCCTCGGCGCCGTACTGCTGGTCCCGGCGCTGCTGACACCACTGTGCAGCCTGCGCAACTCGTCTCTCAAGGTCTGGCGGCCCGCGCTGCTGTGTTATCTGTCCGCCGCCGGCGCCTTTATCGTATTCATGGAAATCGCGACGCCATCCTTTATCGGCGAATACGATACCCGCCCCAATATCCTGTTCTTCGAATACCTGAAACACCCGCGGGAAGTTTTCCAGACGCTCTGGCACGCCTATGCCTGCCAGCTGCTGGTCGCCGCCGCGGCCCTGCCCCTGACCGCCTGGTTATTACAGGTTGCGGTCGGAAACAGCGTCAGGCAACTGCCGGTGATACGCGGCCGCCAGGCATTGTGGATGACGCCGCTGCTGTTCCTGGCCTGCGGCATGATGGTGAGATCCACGCTGGACCACCGCCCGGTGAATCCGAGCACCGTCGCCATCTCCAGCGACCCCATGGTCAACAGCCTGGCCTTGAACTCCTTCTATACAGTGCTTTACGCGCTCTATGAGTTGAGGCATGAGCCCGACGCGGGTTTCCACTATGCCGAAATGCCGGAGGACCGCGTCATCGCAACGGTCCGCACCGAAATGAAATATCCGGTGGCGGCTTTCCCCGAGCCGTCGCTGCCGACGCTGCACCGTCAGGAAGCCACCGTGCGCCGCGAGCGGCCGCTCAATCTCGTGATCGTGCTCGAGGAAAGCCTGGGCGCGGAGTTCGTCGGCTCGCTCGGCGGACTGCCGCTGACGCCTCATCTGGACGGGTTGACCAAACAGGGCTGGTGGTTCGAAAACCTGTACGCCACCGGCACGCGCTCGGTGCGCGGCATCGAGGCCGTCATCACCGGCTTCCCGCCCACGCCGGCCAGCAGCGTGGTGAAACTGGGCAAGTCGCAGAACAACTTTTTCACCCTCGCTTCCCTGCTCGACCGGTACGGATACGACTGCAGCTTTATCTATGGCGGTGAATCCCAGTTCGACAATATGCGCCGGTTCTTCATGAACAACGGTTTCAAAAGCGTCGTGGACGAAAAGGATTACAAGAACCCGGTCTTCACCGGTTCCTGGGGCGTCTCGGACGAGGACCTTTTCAACAAGGCGCACGAGCGGTTCAGCGCCGCGGGCGACAAACCGTTTTTCAGCCTGGTCTTCAGCTCCTCCAACCATATTCCCTTTCAATACCCGGATGGGAGGATCGAGCCGTATGACAAGGAAAAGAATACGGTGAACAACGCGGTCAAGTACGCGGACTATGCGCTGAGCAACTTCATCGAGAAGGCGCGGCAATCGAATTACTGGCGCAACACGCTGTTCCTGATCGTGGCCGACCACAACTCGCGCGTG
>DASUFE010000125.1:0-50745 GCA_036274675.1 Gammaproteobacteria bacterium | reverse complement strand
GCCTGCATACTCGATCCGGGCGTTTTTTTCGCGATCAACACCGCGGCCGGCGTGGTCGGCGCCGATCCGCAGACCGCGACGGCAACCATCAGCGGTTGGGGCTTTCCCGTCAGCGCCGACCAGATGCAGCAGCTGGCGCAGGAAATGGGCGAGGTGACGCTGTTCGCGCGCACCGGCGGCGCGCCCTCGCTCGCGGTCGGCATGGCGAGTATTTTCGCCTCGGCTTTCGGCAAGGGCCTGCTCGCGATGTGGTACCACTTCGCCATCATGTTCGAAGCCGTGTTCATCCTGACCACGCTGGACGCAGGCACGCGCGTCGGACGCTTTATCATGCAGGACGCGCTCGGCGTGGCGTGGAAGCCGCTCGGGCAGACTTCCTGGTATCCCTCGGTGCTGCTGTCCAGTGCGCTGGTCGTCGCCGGCTGGGGATACTTTCTCTATATCGGCGTTATCGATCCCAACGGGGGAATCAACATTCTGTGGCCGCTGTTCGGCATCACCAACCAGCTGCTGGCCGCGATCGCGCTCTCCGTGGCCACCGCGATCCTGGTGAAATCGGGACGCCTCAAATACGCCTGGATTACCGCTGTGCCGCTGGCCTGGCTGGTGACCATTACCACCGTCGCCTCGCTGCAGAAGATCACCAGCACGGATCCCAAGATCGGCCTGTTCGCCGCGGCCGCGGATCTCTCCGCCAGACTCGCCGCCGGCGGTCTGCCGCCGGAGCGCGCGGCGGTCGCGCCGCAACTGATCTTCAATCAGCAGCTGGACGGATGGCTGACCGGTTTCTTCCTGCTGATCGTCTGGGTGATCGTCCTCGACATGCTCCGCAACTGCTGGCCTTATCTGTATGGGCGAGGCGCCGGCGCGAGTACGGAAACGCCCCATGTCCGGACGGAACTTGCATGAGCGGGAATCGCATGACGGCACGTATCCTGGACCTGTTGCGCCTGGCATGGGCGGCGCTGCGTAACTTAAGCGGCGATGACGCGTATGAACGCTATCTCGCGCACTTGAAGCGCCATCATCCGGAGGCAAAGCCCTTGAGCCGCCGGAGTTTCTGCATGGCCGAGCTGGAACGCCGCTGGAACAGCGGGCCCAACCGCTGCTGCTGAGCCAAGTAAAACCCTTTATTAAAGTAATACCTTAAGCTCTTAAGGTTGACAATCTATTCTTTATGGTTGACAATCCTTTGCCCAAAGGTTGTCAAAGAAGTATTTGTATATGGGCAGAATTCGAGCACGTGGTGAAGACATTCGACGGTTTATCCTGAATAACGTTGAACAGCATCCTAGTGATATCAGCACAGTAACTGCTAAGAAATTTGGGATTAGCCGACAGGCTGTCCATAAACATTTACAGAAACTAATCTCTGAACATGCCCTTGTCGAATCGGGTACTACTCGTAACCGCAAGTATGGGCTTAGCCCACTTGTCGAATGGGAACAAATATATACGATCTCTCCTGATTTAGCAGAGGATGTAATCTGGACAAGAGACATCAGCGAAATGCTCAGAGACCTTCCGGATAACGTTGTAGATATTTGGCACTATGGTTTTACGGAGATGTTTAATAATGTCATTGACCATTCTGCAGGAAAAAGCCTTTATGTTGCTTTAAGAAGAACCGCTATAACCACTGAAATGATGTTAAGTGATAATGGCATAGGAATCTTTAAAAAGATCCAAACCGCTTTAAATTTACTAGATGAACGACATGCGATTTTAGAGTTGGCTAAAGGAAAACTGACTACCGATCCAAAACGACATACAGGTGAGGGAATTTTCTTTACTTCCCGAATGTTTGACTCATTCGACATCCTATCAGGTGGGATTTTTTTTACACATAAATTTGGGAAATCTGAGGAAGATTGGATAATGGAAAGAGAGCGATTTGAAAATGGCACCTCAGTTTGGATGGAGCTAAATAACCATACTGCTCGAACATCAAAGAAGGTTTTTGATGAATATACTTCAGATGAAGACTACAGCTTTAATAAAACTGTAGTTCCAGTAAGACTGGCTCAATATGGCAACGATAAATTGATTTCACGGTCTCAAGCGAAACGAATTCTCGCAAGAATTGAATTGTTTAAGAAAGTTATATTTGATTTCGAAGAAGTAGAAAGTATTGGACAAGCATTTGCGGATGAGATTTTTAGAGTATTCGCTCTCGCCCATCCGGAAATTGAGCTATCAATTTTTAATGCGAATTTGGCCATTAAGAAAATGATAGCTAGAGCGAAAACTGGACCAGTACCAGAATAAAGACATATGTGTTTAATATACTTCAGTCTTAACTGTCTGTTCTTCTGCTAAACTTCAGGGCAATGAACCTCCTGCAGAACAAGCGGATTCTCCTCGGCGTCACCGGCGGCATCGCCGCTTACAAGAGCGTCGAACTGGTGCGGCGCCTGCGCGAGCGCGGCTGCGAGGTGCGGGTCGTAATGACCGCGGGTGCGCAGGAATTCATAAGACCCCTGACCTTTCAGGCCGTATCCGGCCAACCGGTACGCACCCATCTGTTCGATAACGAGGCCGAGGCCGCAATGGGCCATATCGAACTGGCGCGTTGGGCGGACGCCATACTGATCGCACCTTGCAGCGCGCACACTTTGGCGCGACTCGCGCAAGGCCTGGCCGAGGATCTGCTGAGCACACTGTGCCTGGCCGCCGATTGTCCACTGGCGATCGCGCCGGCCATGAACCGGGTGATGTGGAGCAAGGAGGCGACCCAGGAAAATCTCAAATTACTGAAGAGCCGCGAGGTGCATGTGATCGGGCCGGATGCCGGCGCGCAGGCCTGCGGCGAAGTTGGCGAGGGGCGCATGCTGGAGCCGCTGTCCCTGGTCGAAGCCGTCAACGGACTGTTCAGCGTGCTGAGCCTCTCCGGCCGCAAGGTATTGATCACGGCCGGACCGACGCGTGAGAGCATCGACCCGGTGCGCTTCTTAAGCAACTACAGCTCGGGCAAGATGGGTTATGCGCTGGCAAGTGCAGCGGTCGAAGCCGGCGCCGATGTGACGCTGATCAGCGGCCCGGTCGCCCTGGCCGTACCCGAAGGCGTAAAGCGCATCGATGTTGAGTCCGCCATGGAGATGCACACCGAGGTGATGCACCGGGTGCAGGCCTGCGATATCTTCATCGCCTGCGCGGCGGTTGCCGATTACCGCCTGGCCGAGCCGCACGTGCTGAAACTGAAAAAGGATTCGGACGTTCTGGAACTGAAACTGGTACGCAATCCGGATATCCTGGCCGACGTCGCGGCGCTGCCCAAGGCCCCGTTCACCCTTGGCTTCGCCGCCGAGACCGACCGGCTGCGCGAGCACGCTTTGGCCAAACTCAAACAGAAGGGCGTCAACATGATCGCCGCCAACCTGGTCGGTCACGGCAAGGGCTTCGCGGCGGACGACAATGCATTGCAGGTTTTCTGGGCGGAGGGCGAACGCGAATTCAGCCTGATGCCCAAGACGAAACTGGCGCGGCAACTGCTCGCCCTGGTGGCTAAACTCTACCCCGTGCATATCCGTCCCCATGCAAAAAAAGAAAAGCGTACAACTGAAAATTCTTGATCAACGCATCGGCAAAGAAATCCCGCTACCCGCACACGCCACCGCCGGCTCCGCCGGCATGGACCTGCGGGCCTGTCTCGACCGGCCGTTGCAGTTGAGCCCCGGCGCCGCCGAACTGATCCCCACTGGCATCGCGATCTATATAGAAGACCCCGGCCTTGCGGCCGTGATCCTGCCGCGCTCGGGTCTCGGCCACAAGCACGGCATCGTACTCGGGAACCTCGTGGGTTTGATCGACTCCGACTATCAGGGACAATTACTCGTCTCCTGCTGGAACCGGGGCAAGGATGTATTTACCATCCAGCCCGGCGAACGCATCGCCCAACTGGTGCTGGTGCCGGTGGTGCAGGCGGAGTTCGATATCGTGCAGGATTTCGCCGCCTCCGACCGCGGCGCCGGCGGCTTCGGCTCCTCCGGCCGGCACTGACTGTCTTTACAGAACCCGCTCAAACTTTTTTGCTCTTGAAGGATAAAAGATGAAAGTTTCACCCGATATTTTTCGCGCCTACGATATTCGCGGCATCGTCAGCACGGTGCTGACACCGGAAACCGTCGAACTTATCGGCTGGGCCTTCGGTTCCGCCGCGATCGAGAACCGCCAGACCACCGTCGTTATCGCCCGCGACGGGCGGCTCTCCAGTCCCGAGCTCGCGAAAGCGCTGGCAAAGGGCCTGCAGGCTTCCGGCTGCAACGTGATCGATATCGGGCTTGCGCCGACGCCCGTACTGTACTTCGCCACTCACCATCTGAATACCGGCACCGGCATCATGATTACCGGCAGCCACAACCCTCCGGAATACAACGGCCTCAAGATGATGCTGGCAGGCTCCACGCTGCATGGAGAGGAAATACAGGCGCTGCGCGTGCGCATTGAAAAACAGGGTTTCACCAGCGGCCAGGGAACGTATAAGCAGGAGAACGTCCTCGAAGCCTACGTCAAGCGCATCGCGAACGATGTGAAGATCGAGCGGCCGCTGAAATTTGCCGTCGATTACGGCAACGGTGCCGCGGGAGCGGTGGCGCCGCAACTGTTCAAGGCCCTGGGCCAGAAACCGCGGGAAATGTATGCCGAAGTGGACGGCAATTTCCCCAACCACCATCCCGACCCGAGCAAGGAAGAGAACCTGGAAGACCTGCGCCATGCCGTGGCGGAGCAAAAACTGGACCTCGGCCTGGCCTTCGACGGCGACGGCGACCGCGTCGGTGTGATCGACAGCAAGGGCAACGTGATCTGGCCCGACCGCATGATGATCCTGCTGACCCGCGACATCCTGTCGCGCAACCCGAAAGGCCGCATCATCTTCGACGTCAAATGCTCAGTGCACCTGAAACAGGCGATCGCAAACGCCGGCGGCGAGCCGATTATGTCCAAGACGGGCCATTCCTTTATCAAGGCGAAGATGAAGGAAACGGGCGCCCTGCTGGCCGGCGAGATGAGCGGGCACATTTTTTTCAAGGAGCGCTGGTACGGATTCGATGACGGACTGTACGCGGCGGTGCGTCTGCTGGAACTGCTGTCGAAGGACCAGCGCAGCCCGCAGGAAGTGTTCGACGCACTGCCGAACAGCGTCAACACACCTGAACTGAATATCAAACTCAAGGAAGGCGAGCACTATCGATTCATCGAAAGCTTCACCCGTTCCGCCAATTTCGACGGCGCCGAGATCACCTCCATCGACGGCCTGCGCGCCGACTTCGCGGACGGCTGGGGCCTGGTGCGCGCGTCCAACACCACGCCGAGCCTGGTGCTGCGCTTCGAGGCGGACAGCAAGGCCGGCCTGCAGCGCATACAGAACGCGTTCCGCGAGCAAATGCGCAAAGTCGATGCTAAAATCCCCATCCCGTTCTGACGGGCTTTTTAAAATGCCCCGCCGGACGCGCACCATCAAAGTAAAACGCGGGGGAACGAAAATCGAATGGATAACAACGCCTCCTCGCAGATCGCCCGGGTCCTGACCGAGGCGCTGCCATACATCCAGAAGCACGCCGGCAAGACCTTCGTCATCAAGTACGGCGGCAACGCCATGACCGAACCGCACCTGAAGAGCGGCTTCGCCCGCGACGTCGTGCTGATGAAACTGGTCGGGCTCAACCCGGTGATCGTGCATGGCGGCGGCCCACAGGTGAACCAGCTGCTCGAGCGCATCGGCAAAACAAGCCAGTTCATCGATGGCGTACGCGTCACCGACAGCGAGACGATGGACGTGGTCGAGATGGTGCTGGGCGGCCTGCTCAACAAGGATATCGTCAATCTCATCAGCAGTCACGGCGGCAAGGCCGTAGGCCTGACCGGCAAGGACGGCCAGCTGATCCGCGCGCGCAAGATTCTGATGACGGGAAAAACCACCGGCAATGCGATCGACATGGGCCACACCGGCGAGGTGCAGAGCATCGATCCTTCCATCGTGAAGATACTGGATCAGGGTTCGATCATCCCCGTGATCGCGCCGATCGGCGTCGGCGAGGACGGCATGTCCTATAACATCAATGCCGACACGGTCGCCGGCAAGATCGCCGCCGTGCTGAACGCGGAGAAACTGCTGCTGTTGACCAACACCGCGGGCGTGCTGGACAAGGAAGGCAAACTGATAACAGGCGTGAAACAGGAGGCGGTTGAAAAGCTGATCAAGGACGGCACTATCCACGGCGGCATGCTGCCCAAGGTGCGCTGCGCGCTGGATGCGGTGGCCTCGGGCGTGCGCAGCGCCCATATCATAGACGGACGCGTCGAACATGCAGTGTTGCTGGAACTGTTTACCGATAAGGGCGTGGGTACACTGATCAGCCGTTGAGCCTTATCTCTCGCAGAGCGCGTCAAGGCGCTCGCGGGGTTCCCAAAGAGCGCCGCAGTCCGCGGGACAGCGTAGCCAGACGGACTAGGGCTTCTGCGCTGTATCGGAGGCCGTGGCTTGCGGCGGCGCCGGCGGCGAAACCTGGGTGCCGGCGGCGGTCTGCTGTTCTACCGGCGCCGTTATGCCCTTCAATTCACGGTAGCGCTTGAGGTCGGAATCGAACTTCGCCTCAAGCTGCCTGCGTTCGTCCTGCTTGATCTGTATGAAACTCTTGTTCTTGTCGAGCTGGCCTTGAATGTTCTCGAGCTGCTTGGTGACGTTTTCGGGAACCTCCTTGTTCGACTTTTTCAAATTCTCGATACGCTTGCGCACCGCTTCCGCCTGCTGTTCCATGCTGGCGTTGTTATTGACGGTCATATTGATGGTTGAATCGATGGATGAGAGACGGTCGTCACGCGCCAGTGTCAGATCCCGCTCGGTCGTAAAGGTGCTCAGCAAAAGGTCGTCGCGCGCTTTCTGCTGGGCCGCTTCCTCGGCGAGCTTCTTTTTTTCCGCCTCGGCGGCGGCGGCGGCGGCTTCTTCCATGGCCTTTTCTTCCTTGGTCTTTTCACGACTGACTTTCTTGGTGGCCAGACCCTGCGAATTCAATTCCTGATGAGCCTGTTCGACGGCTTCCGGAGGCAGCTTGTCGCTGTAATGCACATTGCCTTCTTCATCCGTCCACTTATAGAGTTTGCCGCCCCAGGCCGGGGACAGCGTCAGCAAGGTCAATGCCAGGATAATATGAAGCCGCTTCAACATGATAAGTCTCCGCTTTATTCGATCGTTCGTTGTGCTGTCTTCTGTATATAGTCAAAAAAAAGGTTAAAGACTAGAAGTCTATTTTTAAAGGCGGCTCTGATTATTTCATTCCTGAATTGTCAGAGCACGCGCAGCAGGCGGACTTTTGCTCGTATCATCCTGATACTCGCCCCGTGCGCGAAGCACGCGGTAAGTCCGGGATATGCATTCCGCCGGGCAGACCGTTCCTACGCAGGGCTCCGCCCAGCGCGCCCGGACCAAAACCGTTCCCGGCGGTTTTGTGCTTTGCTTCAGTTTTCAAACACTTACCATGTTTGAAAACTAATGGCGCATCGCTTCCGAATAAATCAGATGCCGCCTTAAATGCCATATTCCTCGCGGTAACGCTGTACGCTGTCCGCATATGCTTGCAACTGCTTGCTGCCGCCGATGTAGTCCAGCAGGTCGGACAGGGTCGCGATACTGATCACCTTTATATCGTTCGCGGCCTCGATTTCCTGAATGGCGGACCGGGAGCCCTGCCCCTTTTCCTGGCGGTCCAGCGAAATAACCACTCCTGCCGGGCGGGCGCCGTGACGGCGGATCAGTTCCAGGCTCTCATTGACCGCGGTGCCGGCGGTAATCACATCGTCGACGATGAGTACTCCGCCGCGCAAGGCGGCGCCGACGATCTCGCCGCCTTCGCCGTGCGTCTTGGCTTCCTTGCGGTTGAAGGCGTAAGGCGCGTCATGGCCGTGCTGCTGCGCCAGCGCGATGGCCGCGGCCGCCGCTAACGGTATCCCTTTGTAGGCCGGCCCGAACAGTACATCGAAGCGCAACCCGGACTCGGCGATGGCACTGGCGTAAAAGCCGCCCAGCGCGGCGAGCGCGGCGCCGCTGCTGATGAGACCGGTATTGAAGAAATAGGGGCTCTTGCGCCCGGACTTGAGGACGAAATCGCCGAATTTCAGCACACCCTGACGGATGCAGAATTCGAAGAACGCATGTTTATGAGTATGCATCGGATATGCCAACGGAACTCTTTCCAGACACCGGTCGAAGGCCGCTAACTTAGCATATCCGGGGCCGGCAACATACCTGCGTCAAATCTGCTAACATTCCGACGGCCCATGAAAATCATCACTCTTAACGTCAACGGAATCCGTGCTTCGGCGCGCAAGGGCCTCTTCGGCTGGCTTGCAATGCAGAATGCCGACGTGGTCTGCCTGCAGGAGACGCGGGCCCATGAAGAACAGCTGGACGAACTGTTCTACCCGCAGGGCTATCACTGCTATTTCCATTGCGCCGAGAAAAAAGGCTACAGCGGCGTCGCCATTTACAGCCGGCTCGAACCGCAACGCGTCGTCTACGGTCTCGAGGAGTCACCCGAATTTCACGGCGAAGGCCGCTACATCGAGGCGCAGTTCAAGGGCCTGTCGGTGGTTTCGGTGTACCTGCCCTCGGGCTCTTCCGGCGAACACCGGCAGGCTTCCAAGTTCCGTTTCCTCGATTTCTTCCTGCCGCTGCTGGAACGTTTACGCAAAAGCGGCCGCGAATACATTATCTGCGGCGACTGGAACATCGCGCACAAGGAAATCGATCTCAAGAACTGGCGCGGCAACCAGAAGAACTCCGGCTTCCTGCCGGAAGAACGCGCCTGGCTCACGCGCATCTTCGACGAGATCGGCTATATCGACGCCTTTCGCGTCGTGAACACTGACGCCGATCAGTACACCTGGTGGTCGAACCGCGGCCAGGCATGGGCGAAGAACGTCGGGTGGCGCATCGACTATCACATCGTCACGCCCGGCCTCGCGCAGCGCATCCGCTCCGCTTCCATCTATAAGGAGGAGCGCTTCTCGGATCATGCGCCGCTCATCATGGAATACGACCTCGCGGGGATCGCGTTGTGAGCCGCCTGCGCGCGATCATCAACAATCCGCGCGTCGCCGCTGCGCTTACCCTCGGCTTCGCTTCCGGGCTGCCGCTCAACCTGCCCGATTCGACGCTGCAGGCCTGGGCTGCGACCACTGGCGTGGATATCGAAACCATCGGCTGGCTGACGCTCGTCACCGCCCCTTACACGTTCAAGTTTCTATGGGCGCCGCTGATGGATCGCTTCGCGCCGCCGCTGCTCGGACGCCGTCGCGGCTGGATCCTGCTGTTACAGCTGGCGCTCGCCGCCGTCATTGCGCTGATGGGTTTAAATCCTCCCGACGAACGTCTGTACGCCGTCGCGGCGCTGGCCTTGCTGACAGCCTTTCTGTCCGCCTCGCAGGACGTGGTGATCGATGCCTACCGCACCGACGTGCTGCGGCCCGAGGAACGCGGCCCCGGCTCAGCGATGACACAGCTCGGTTACCGCATCGGTGCGCTCCTGTCCGGCTCCATCGCGCTGATCCTTTCCGACTTCATCGGCTGGCGCAACACCTATTTCACGATGGCCTTCGTGATGGGGTTGACCGTGCTGTTGACGCTGCGCGCGCCCGAACCGGAGCGCGCGGTGGTGCCGCCGCGCACGCTGAGCGAAGCGGTAATCGGGCCGCTGCGCGATTTCTTCGGCCGCAGCGGGGCCTGGCTGCTGCTCGGCCTGATCCTGCTCTACAAGCTCGGCGATGCCTTCGCGCTGAAACTGCTGACCACCTTCCTGATCAAGGGCGTGGGTTTCAGTGCGCTTGAAGTGGGCGCATACTCCAAGACCACGCTGCTGATCGCCACCTTTCTCGGTACGCTGGTCGGCGGCGCCGCGCTGGCGCGGCTCTCGCTATGGAAGTCATTGATGATCTTCGGCATCCTGCAGGCAGTAACCAATCTTGCCTATGCGGCCCTGGCCACGGTCGGGAAAAACGTCGGTGTACTGATACTGGCGGTCGGTTTTGACAATTTCGTCGGCGGCATGGGAGCCGTCGCCTTCCTCGCTTTTGTCATGTCGCTGTGCAATGCGCGCTTCAGCGCGGCCCAATACGCGCTGCTGTCGGCGCTGGCACTGGTGCCGCGCACCTTTCTCGGCCCGCCCGCCTCGTGGCTGGCGGAAACCATCGGCTGGCAGGGACTTTTCATAGTGACCTTTATCACGGCATTGCCCGGCCTTATCATGCTGTGGTGGTTGCGTACGCGCATCGAAATACCGGAGCCCGCGCAGAATGACGGTTAAAACTCACACACTCAATCTCTCTTTGGCGCTGACTCTGTGCTGTAGCCTGCTGTGCGGCTGCAATCCCCTGTATATCCTGAACGGGCTGACGCCGACCTCCGGGTTCAACCGGTTGCAGGACGTCCAGTACGGCGACTTGCCGCGGCAAAAGCTGGATGTATACATTCCGGCCGCAGCAACGGAAAAAATGCCGGTCGTTATATTCTTCCACGGCGGCGGCTGGAGCAGCGGGGACAAAGACCTTTATATGTACATAGGGGAGGCGATAAGCTCGCTTGGCTTCGTCGCCGTGCTGCCCGATTATCGTCTGTATCCGGAAGTCCGGTTCCCGCGCTTCGTCGAAGACGGCGCCGCCGCCGTCGCCTGGGTGCAGCACAATATCGCCGCCCATGGCGGCGATCCGGGAAACGTCATACTGATGGGTCATTCGGCCGGCGGACATATCGCCGCCATGCTGGCTCTCGACGAGCATTTTCTGCGTGACGCGGGCGCGAACGCGCCGCAAGGCCTGATCGGGCTTGCCGGAGTCTATGATTTTCTTCCGCTGCTGAGCGACTATTTCGGGGATATATTCGCTCCACCCGAGAGCTACCCGCTGTCGCAGCCCGTGAATTTTATCGACGGCAGCGAGCCCCCCGTGCTGTTGTTGCACGGTTCCAAAGACCGGCGTGTTCCGGTGATCAGCAGCCGGAAATTCGAAACCAGAATCCGCGAACGCGGCGGCTGCGCGAAAACCGTCGTTTATCCCGAACTCGATCATGCCACGCTCACCTGGAGTCTCTCGGTCCCCTACCGTAAACCGGAAGTAATGGAGGAAATCCGGAATTTCGTGCGCGAGCGCATGCAATGCGTTACAAAACAGGATTAATGATGGAATTCGCGGTCAAGTGCCGGCTGAAAAGGCAGGCTGGCCGGATGCCCAAAATACGCTTGCATATCCCGCTGTTGTCGGCGCTCCTTATTTTCCTGCCCGCCTGCAATCCGCTACCCGTACTGAATCTCATTACTCCCGAATCCAATTTCAGAAACGTCTCCGACATCGAATACGGAAGCGCCCCGAGGCAGCGGCTCGATGTATATGCTCCGCTGACACCTGCGAATGGCAAGTTGCCGGTGATTTTGTTCATCTACGGCGGCAGCTGGTCGCGTGGCACGAAGGATCAGTACATGTTTATCGCCGAGTATCTTGTTCCACGCGGCTACGTTATGGTGATTCCCGATTACCGCGTTTATCCGGATGTGAAGTTTCCGGCTTTTGTCGAAGACGGGGCCGCCGCGCTGGCCTGGACGCAGCAAAATATCGCCGCCTACGGCGGAGACCCGGATTCGATTTTCCTGATGGGCCATTCCGCCGGCGCTCATATCGCCGCGATGCTGACGCTGGACGAGCATTTCCTGAAAGACGCCGGCGCGCGCCCGCCGCAGGGCGCAATCGGTCTCGCCGGTCCCTATGATTTCCTGCCGCTGAAGAATCCGGACTTCAAGGAGATCTTCGGGCCGCCGGAGCAGTATGAACGATCGCAACCCATCAATTTCGTCGATGGCACCGAGCCGCCGATGCTGCTGTTGCACGGCGATACGGACTACATCGTTTACGTGCGGAACAGCATAAACCTGGAGAAAAAGATCCGGGAACGTGGCGGCTGCGTGAAATTGGTCACTTACCCAGGGGCTGGCCACGCGAGAATCCTGGTCTCCTTCTCACAGGCTTTCCGCCGACCGGATATCGTCGCCGAAGTCGAGCGGTTTATAAACAATCCGCGCTGCGATCAGCGCTTCCAGACGGATAAGTAGTCGCCCCCGAGTTAGCGGGGAACTGAAAGTAATTTCCGGCGTCCAGGTCTTAGCCTGGAACAAAAACACTCAAGGACCGAATGTCGAACACGACTCTCATCCGGCTTTTGCCGGCCATTCTTATTTTCATCCTGTCCGGATGCAGCCTGGACACGCTCAATCTGCTCGCATCCGAAAGCGTGTTTGAACGCACCGCCGATATAGCCTACGGACCGGACTTGCGCCAGCGGCTTGATATCTATAAGCCGGTCGCGGCTTCCTCGCGGACACCCGTGGTCGTATTTTTTTACGGCGGCGGCTGGCATAACGGCAACAAGAACAGCTTTCTTTATGTGGCGTCCGCTCTTACGAAGCGCGGTCTTGTCACCGTAATCCCCGATTACCGGCTTTATCCGAATATAAAATTTCCGGCTTTCGTGCAGGACGGCGCCGCCGCCGTCGCCTGGGTGCAGCAGCATATCGCCGACTACGGCGGCGACCCGGATCACATCGTGGTCATGGGGCACTCGGCCGGCGCGCACATCGCGGCCCTGCTGGCTCTGGATGAACGCTATTTACGGGCTCTGGCCGCAAGGCCGGTCCAGGGAATGATCGGGCTCTCCGGGCCCTATGATTTTCTGCCCTTCTCGCATGTGGAAATGAATGACATCTTCGGCCCGGCGGAACGTTACCCGGAATCCCAACCCATCAATTTCGTCGACGTTAAAGATCCGCCCTTGCTGCTGCTGCACGGCGGCCGCGATACGCTGGTAAGTCCCTCCAACACGCTAAACCTGGCGAACAGGGTCAATGCGCGGGGCGGCTGCGTCGAATCCGTCATCTACCCGCGGTTGGATCACGTCACCCTGCTGGTACGGCTGTCACCGTGGCTGCTCAAACCGGACATATTGAACCGGGTGGAAAATTTTGCAAAAGCCCCCGGCTGTAAAAACCATGAATCTATCACCGTAACGCAAGGGTCTGGAGATCACTGAAGAGAGCCGCTGCCACTGGGTGTTGTTATTTTCCGCTCAAGATTTCGGAGAGCTTCGTCACCATCGGCTTCATGAAGAAGCTCTCCTCGGGAATCATATCGACGCGCACGCCTTCGCGACGCATGGCTTCGGCCGCCACCGGCCCGATGGCGGCGACCAGGGTTTTTTTCAGGCCGTCCGATAACTGTTTGCCCAGGCCCTTTTTATCCGCGACTTCCGCCAGGCGGCGGTATTGCGGAGAGCTGGTAAAGGTTATGGCGTCGATCTCGCCGGCGGCCAGTCGCATAATCAGGTTTTCGACCTGCGCGTCGCCGCTTTTCGAAGCGTAGATATAGGGCGCGACAGTGTGCGCCGCTGCGCCGCGCGCGGCCAGATAAGTGATGAGTTTTTCGTTCGGGTCCTCGCCGTAGAGCTGGACCGCGACGCGACGGCCGCGCAGTTCGAAGCCGTCGAGCGTCGCGATCACGCCTTCAGTGGTCGGCTCCGCGGCCTGCAACTCGGGTTTCAATCCGATCTCCTGGAGCGCCCGTCCCGGTTTCGGTCCGCGCGCGAGCTTGCGCATGCGCCGCAGCGATTCGATCCATTGCGGCTCGAGGCCGAGCCTCGACGCGAAGCCATGCAGGCGGCGGATGCCTTCGCCGGTCAGTATGATGAAATCGTCGAAGGGGTTTTCGATGCACATCCGCAACCAGCGTTCGACCGGTTCCGTATCAGGCGTGTCCAGTATCGAGACCAGCGGGCAACGCAGGACTCCGGCGCCGCGCTTCTCAAGCATGGTCGCCATCACATCGAGCTGGCGCGTCTCGGGCAGAGCGATCAGTCTGCCGCTCAAAGTCGTCTGCGGATCCGTCATGCGGCGATCATAGCAGTTGATTGCGCCCAATATCAGTCTGGAATAAGCCGGATCCAAACTGACAAGCCTTAAGCGTTTGAAATACCTGGAAATGAATTCACAAATCCGTTTTCGTTGGTAAATCCACTTAAGTTTTTATAGCCAAGTGTCGACAAGAGGGTATAAATTACACCGAACGACCGCACGGCAGGGGCAAGCGCCATGACATTTCTCGCGGACAAACCCGGCAAGATCACTCCCGAGATTCTGGCTGAGCAGACCAAATTTTCCTTTGAAATATTTCCGGTGGCCGTTTCCATGCTGATCACGGCGCTGTGCGTGATGGCTTTCCTGGTCTGGAACGAAATCGATCATGACCGCGCGCTGATCTGGTTCGCGGCGGCGGTGCTGGTCGTCGCGTTGCGCTTCGGCGTCTACTATTGGTACAAGGCAACCGAGAAGCCCGAAGAACGCGCCGAGTTCTGGAGACGCATGTTCCTGCTGGGCGCCTATTCGACTTCTCTCGTGCTGGGCGCCGCGGGCGCCCTGTTCTTCTCCGATTTGCCGCCCGCCGCGCAGACCCTGTTCATGCTGCTCCTGCTCGGCATCGTCAGCGGTTCGCTGCCCGTAATGGCGCTGGACCTGCGGTCCTATACCTTTTACGTGGTGATCGCGCTGACGCCGCTGGTTTCTATCAATCTGGCCGCATCCGACGTGCAGCTGAAGCTGCTCGGCGTGCTGGTGGTCGTCTACATCATCATGCTGATGCTCTCGGGTTATATGTTCAGCCGTGTCATGGTTGACAGCCTGATTTACCGTCACCGCTCCAAGAACCTGGCGGAACGCCTGCAGGTGGCCAACATGCGCCTGTCCTCGGTGAACGAGGAGCTCGAACGCATCTCCACCGTCGACGAGCTTACGGGTACCTTCAACCGGCGTTATTTCAACCTGCGCTTCGAAGAGGTATGGAACGATCATATGCGGGAGCAGACCACTCTGTCCGCGCTCATGATTGACGTGGATTATTTCAAGATCTACAACGACAACTACGGGCACATCCGCGGCGACAACTGCCTGCAGAAAATCGCGCACGAGATCATCCATGTGATACGCCGGCCGCGTGACTTCGCGGCCCGCTTCGGCGGTGAAGAATTCATCGTGCTGCTGCCCAAGACCGACAGTGCCGGCGCGCGTGAAATCGCGACGCGCATTCACCAGCAGATCGAACGGCTCGCCATCCCGCATAAGCGGCCCGACAAATTCGGGCGCGTCACTGTCAGCATCGGGGGCTCTTCGGTCGTGCCGAGTCGCGATATGACCGACGATGCGTTCCTGCAGCGGGTCGATCAGGCTTTGCAGCAGGCAAAGGCGAAAGGCCGCAATACCAGCGTCCTTATTCCCTGATGGAGTCCTCCGGGAAGGCAATCTGCACTCTCGACGAGCCGGGCGAACTGGAGGCGCGCTCCGCCGAACTCGTGCCGGGTGACGAGCTGACGCGCTTCTTCGTGGTAAAGAAAAGCGGCGCCTGCTATGCCTACCGGAATATCTGCCCGCATGCCGGCGCGCCGCTCAACTGGGGCAATGACAAATTCCTGAGCTGGGATAACAGCTTCCTGGTGTGCTCACTGCACGGCGCGACCTTCAGCATCGAAACCGGTTACTGTTTCGCCGGCCCCGGCAAGGGCCTGAGCCTCGAACCGGTGCCCTTCGAAATTGTAAACGGGAAAGTTGTTATCAAGTGTTGAAATAAAAACTTTTCTCGCGGGGGCGCGGAGCCGCAGGGGCGAGTTCGGAGAACCGCGTAAAAGCAATTAAAAGAATATCTCTCACGGAGGCACGGAGAACACAGGGGTTTTGCTTGTACGATTTTCAAGCCATACTCTCGTTCCTTCAAAGAAGCCTGATATATGTCCGCTTAAAACTAACGTTTGGCGCGTAGTTTGACGTTCGTTGCACTCGCTCCCTGCCGGTTACTTGAATTAGCAAAAGCGGCGATCAGTAAATGAGAAGGATTTTTTAAAGTTCACGGATAATAAAAAAGGCCACTATCAATTCAGAAAATGGCCTACCTTATCTTTCCTGGCGTTCCCTCCGTCCCGGCGTCACTGCGAGATGATGAATTTATCTTCTATGGCAGTCTGGCCTGTGCTATAAACGCGGACACAATAAAAAAGCACACACCTCCTGGCGGATAAGGATATCCATGAAAAAACTCCGATTCCTGATACTGCTGTTTCTCTATGGCTGCGCTGCCGCGCCCGCGCCGGGAACCTCAGTTGCCGCACCAGAGAACACTCCATGTGTGGGACAGGTGCCGACCTCGGTGCCGGGACTGGCTGCGGCGGCCAATGATGAGCTGACCTCCAGCGCTCTCGGGTTGGATGACAAAGGCGGCGTCTGTGCGGCGATTGCATTCACGGCCATTGAGCCGGTTCAGGTCTATCGTGTTTACGATTCCAAATCCGGCAACCCTTATGGCCGCTGGTGGTCGCTCAAGCGCCCGCGGCAATCGCGCGAACAATACCGGGCGAGCTACGCCATCTGTCCCGAGTGGAGCGCGCTCGACCGCCTGATCAGCTGCCGGCTCAAGCCCGGCAGCCGGATCGTGCTCGGCACTACCCAGAGCATGCAATGCAAAGACACGGCCTATCCCAAATCCTCCGATATCCAGGTATACATTCCCAACGATGTGAACACTCAGGCGGTTTATGTCGATAACTGCGTCGAGGAGGAGCCTTGGCCGCTTCCCGTAGTTGTGAATTCACGGGAGTCGGCGGATAATTCCGCGGCCAGGATCACCGGGAGTAGCCCATGAACAACTCGAAAACGAAACCGCTGCTGTATATTTTGCCCTTAGTTCTGTTGCTGACGGCCTGCGAATACTGCGGCCAGCAACGCATTGCCGCCGCGATCAGTGATGCCGGCCGCACCGAGCAGGATCGCCAGCGCGATCTCGAAAGCAAGCCCGCCGAAATCCTCAAGCTGCTCAATCTGGGGGAAGGCGCCCAGGTCGCCGACCTCTTCGCCGGCGGCGGCTACTACTCGGAACTGCTTGGCCACATAGTGGGCGAGAAGGGCAAGGTCATCGCGCATACCGTGGAGATCTACCATAAGATCCTGGGCGACGCTCTGGAAAAGCGCTTCAAAGACCGCATGCCGCAGGTGCATGTCTACGCGGCTGAACCCAACGACATCGAACTCGGCAGCGAAACCCTGGACGCCGCCATCATGATCATGTCCTACCACGACCTTTATTTATCAAAACCGGAGGCGCCGACCGACGCCTCGAAATTCATCGACAAGATCTACTTCGCCCTGAAACCCGGCGGCAAGCTGCTGATCGAAGACCACCAGGCGCGCCCCGGCGCCGGCAACTCGGACTCGGGAACGCTGCACCGGATCGAGGAAGGCTTCGCCATGAACGATCTGGAAAACCATGGTTTCAAACTGGTTGCTACCAGCCAGGTCCTGCGCAGCGCGGAGGACGATCACAGCAAGAACGTGTTCGACCCGGCGATACGCGGCAAAACCGACCGCTTCGTGCTGCTGTTCGAGAAGCCGAAGAAATAAATGTCTCTCGCAGAGTTCTCCAAGAACGCTGGAATAAAAAAGAAGAAAGATTCCTCTCATGGAGGCACGGAGAACACGGCTTAAAACAGGTAGGTTGGGGTGAGTGTAACGAACCCCAACTTTTGGGCTATTTCAGTAAACCGCGTTTATTAAATAGCGTCGGCCCTCTTGGTCAAGACTATAGCTGGCATCCTCATAAAATGAATACGAGCCACTAATAAATCCGGCATTACTTAATTCTTCAACATGAAATTCCGCAAGCTCCGTGCTTATCTCCAAAGAATGAGCTATATGTGCAGTTTCCAAAGCTCTGCTTTTTGAAAGCAAAAGAAGAATTTTTTGACCATTCTCGTCAAGCTCATCATCAGTCCGTGCTGTTGCCCCCTCAAAAGCATCAAGCTTTTTCCTTAACTCTTGTACCTCGAGTTTGAGGTTCTTATTCTCCGCTTCGAATTCTGCTGCCTTACGCTCCAAAGCCGCATATTTGTCATTTGCTAATGCAATATGCTCCTTCAATATGACAGCAGAACCATGTTCATTAATTAATTTTTCAAAGCCATCGAGAAGGCCCATAACCAACCTTTCATTAGTTGTGTTAAAAGATGGTTGATTATAGCCACTCGATTATAAAAAGCTCTGGCTTTGAGAAAAAGATGAATAGAAACGAAGAGTTCTTCCGCCCGTTTGGCGCGCCGCAGGTTGCGCAGCGTTATAGCGGAAGCGCGCCCGCCGGAAGTATGGAGATGTAATAACAGATTGGCTTAGGTCTCATACAGCACCCGTTATAAATCTTCATGTGTAGCGCACGGAATGGAATTTGTTTCCCCTCACCTTCTCCCTCAAGGAGAGGGCTTTAACCCCTGTGTTCTCCGTGCCTCCGTGAGAGGAATCTTTCTTCTTTTTTATTCCAGCGTTCTTGGCAAACTCTGCGAGAGATCTTATTTCTTGATTTCCGTCCAGGAGTTTTTCATGTTGAGCGATGCTGCGGTGTTGCCGATGGCGGCGAGGCAGGCTTCGGCTCTTCCCTTCAGCACCGACACGCCCATTTCGATCAGGTATTCGCGCCCTGTTGGAGTTGATATCGTCTTGGTATCCATGCGCACGATGTTGGCGTCGTAATCGCTGACCACCTCGGTCAGGCGCGCGACAAGGCCAGGCTGGTCGTCGCCCTGCAGTGTGATGCGGTGCGTGATCCTGCCGGCTTCGCCACGGTCGGCACCCCATTTGAAGGAACTCACTTTAATATCGGCGTTCGCCATGTTGTCGAGCTCGCGCAACTGCTGCACCAGCACATCGGCGGATATCTTGTGCGGCGCCTCGCAGATGGCGGTGAATTCCGCGCCCGAACCGAGCACCGAGAAACTGGTGTCGGCCAGGTTGATGCCGAGATCGAACAACAGGCCGGTGATGGATGAAATCAGTCCCGGGCGGTCGGGGCAGATAACGGAAACCAGCAATGTATTCGTTTCATTCATATGGATATCCGGGCTTATGAAATCGGAAATTTTCTTCCTGGGTTCGACGGGCGTTCCGGGTGTTTTTATATGCTGCCTCCGTGCAAATTCTCCAAATACCAATTACGGAACCTCCCAATCATCCGGAGGTTCGCGGCACACGGATGTGTCGCGCCATTTTTCAAACATTTGTAGTGTTTGAAAAATGAAGCAAAGCAAAAGTCACGCCTTTTGCTTTGCGTGCCCTGAGAATTCAGGATGACATCAGGGCTTATAAATACTGCGCCCAGTTCCGCTCCTTGTCGCCGAACACAAAGAAGGACGGGTTGAGCAGCTGCGGCCTGGTATTGTAGCGCAGAGGCTGCATCCCGGTATCGGTAATGGCGCCGCCCGCCTCTTCGACCACGCATTGCGCCGCCGCGGTGTCCCATTCCGAGGTGGGCCCGAAGCGGGGATACAGGTCCGCCTTGCCTTCCGCCACCAGGCAGGCCTTGAGTGAGCTGCCCATGCCGATCACTTCATGCGGGCCCACGCGCGTCAGGTATTCTTCCATGCGCCGGTCGGAGTGGCTGCGGCTGCCGGCCACATAAATCTTGTCTGCGGGCGCCTTGCGGGTGCGGATGCTTTTCGGATCCCCGGCGCGCTCGCGCTTCCAGGCTCCGGCCTGGCGGCGCGCGTAATAGAGCACCTCCAGCACCGGCGCGTACACTACGCCGAGCACCGGTTCGTGATCGCGTATCAGAGCTATATTGACGGTGAACTCGCCGTTGCGCTTGACGAATTCGCGCGTGCCGTCGAGCGGATCGATCAGCCAATAGCAGTCCCAGCTATGGCGTTCGCTGATTTCGGTCGCGGGCGATTCTTCCGACAGCACCGGCAATTGCGGCGTCAGCCGGCCCAGCTCTTTCACGATCAGGTTGTGCGCGGCGAGATCGGCGGCGGTGAGCGGCGACTTGTCGAGTTTCTTTTCCACCTCGAAGGGGGAATCGTAGATTTCCATGATATCCCGGCCGGCGTCGAGCGCGAGACCGGTCGTGAACTGCAGCCACTCGTCCAGATCAGCTTCAGTCGGCTGCATGCCCGGACTCCTGTTGCAGAAAATCGCGCGTCATGTAGAGCGCGGCGATGCTGCGCGCCTCGGTGCAATCCTCGCGCAGCGCCAGTTCGTAGAGCTTGTCCAGCCGCCAGGGCACGACTTCCAGCGGTTCGGGTTCGTCGCCTTCGAGCCGCTCGTCGTAGAGGTCCCGCGCCAGCACGATATCCGTGCCGTGGCTCATGAATCCCGGCATGGCGGTGAAGCGGGTCAGCAACGTGAGTTTGCGCGCGCCCTTGCCGACTTCTTCTTTCAATTCGCGGTTGGCCCCGCCCAGCACGTCTTCATCCGGCTCCAGCCGCCCCTTGGGCAGCTGCAGTTCATAACGGTGGTTGCCCGCGCTGTACTCGCGCACCAGCAATACGGTTTCCGGATCGGACAGCGGCACGATCAATACGGCGGCCCTGCGCTGATGCATGCGCCGGTAAAAGCGCTCGACACCGTTGGAAAAGCGCAGGTGCATCTCCTCGATGCGATAACCCTTCTCTTCGAGTTCCTGCGGGGTCAAAAACCGCGTAGCCAGAATATCCGGAAGCTTCTGCATGCAAACCTGTTTTACAAGCCGCGCGCCGCGGCTTACGACTGTGTACAATAGCGTCTTTGCCGATTCTAAACCATAGACCCGTTCACGTTAACCCATGCTGCAGTGGCCGCAAATAGACACCGTCCTGTTGGACATGGACGGCACCCTGCTCGACCTCCATTTCGACAATTACTTCTGGCAGTACCACCTGATGCGGCGCTACGCGGAGCTGCACGAACAACCCTTTGCCGAAGTCGAGCGCAAGCTGAACGACATGTTCGGGCGCACGGCCGGCACCCTGGACTGGTACTCACTGGATTTCTGGAGCCGGGAACTCAATGTCGATATCGTGCAACTCAAGCGCGAGGTCGAGCACCTGATCGCGGTGCATCCTTATGCGGAAGAATTCCTGCAGCGGCTGCAGGGCAGGAAGCGCGTGTTCCTTGTGACCAACGCCCACCGCAAGAGCCTGCAACTGAAAATGCTGCGCACCGGCCTCGACCGCTTCTTCGAGAGGATGATCAGCTCCCACGACTATCAACGTCCGAAGGAAGATCCTCTGTTCTGGGAACGATTGCAACAGGATCTGGATTTCGATCCGGCGCGGACCCTGCTGGTGGAGGATCATGTCGGCATCCTCGACACCGCGCGCCGCTTCGGTATCGCGCATCTGCTGGCCATTACGCGTCCGGACAGCAAGGGGCCGGTGCGCGAGGTTGACGGCTATCCGGCCATTGAACATTTCGGCGAATTGCTGCCATTTATAGAATAAGCGGGGCCCGTCATAAGCTTTTTCATTCCGTCAGTGCTCAAGGAGAATCCATGAAAATTTACGGCGACAGTCAGTCCGGGAACTGCTACAAAATCCTGCTGCTGTGCTCCTTGCTGGATATTGAGCATGAGTGGATTCAAATGGATATTCTGGCTGGCCAGGCCAGGACCGCCGAGTTCCTGGTGAAAAATCCGAACGGCAAGGTTCCCGTGCTTGAATTGCCGGACGGTCGCTGTCTTTCCGAATCGAATGCAATCCTGAATTATCTGGCGGCCGGAAGTCAGTTCCTGCCCACCGACCGTTTTCTGCTCGCCAAAGTCCAGCAGTGGCAGTTCTTCGAGCAGTACAGTCATGAACCCTATATCGCCGTCGCGCGCTTTATTGCCAAATATCTGGGTCTGCCGGAAAACCGGCGCGCCGATTATGATTCGAAGCAGGCCGGCGGACACAAAGCACTCTCGGTAATGGAAGCACAGCTGGAAAAAACACCTTATCTGGTCGGTGAAAGACTCTCTACCGCGGATATTTCCCTTTACGGGTACACACATGTCGCCCACGAAGGCGGGTTCGATCTTGCAAAATATCCGGCCATTCGGGACTGGATCGCCAGAATCGCATCACTCCCAAACTATACAGGCATGAGGTAATGAAGCCGGAGATAGTGCTGGCTGTCTCGCTGTTCGCCTTCGTGACTTCCATCACTCCGGGTCCGAACAACCTCATGTTGCTGGCCTCCGGCGTCAACTTCGGATTCAGGGCGACGCTGCCGCACATGTTCGGAATCGGTTGCGGGCTGCTGACGCTGGTGCTGGCGGTTGGCCTCGGCCTCGCGGAAGCTTTTGCCCGACTTCCCTGGCTTTTCAGTGTCCTCCGGTGGATGGGCGCGGCCTACCTGCTGTACCTGGCCTGGCGCATCGCAACTTCCGGCCCGCCCGACGAGCCGAGTTCCAGCGTCCGCTCCGCAAAGCCGATGAGTTTCTGGCAAGCCGCTGCCTTTCAGTGGGTGAATCCCAAAGTGTGGGTAATGACGATGAGCACCTTCAGCACTTACGTCCCTGCCTCAAGCGGGTCCGGCGTCATCGTCGCCATTGCAACACTATTCGTGCTGATCAGCCTGCCCAGCGTTAGTATCTGGACGCTGTTCGGTTCCGGCTTGCGCCAGATCCTCCAGGTGCGCCGCAATCTTGTGATATTCAACTACAGCATGGCCGCGGCGCTGATGCTCTCGCTCTATCCCTTGCTGAAAGCAATCTGAGCTCTGGTCACGGCGAACATCTTGGATCGCCGGCACAGCCGCCGCCCGACTTCGGATCAAGAGGTGACGGCGCCGGAATGACGAAAACCGGCCCGCCGAGACGGCGTTGCGCTTCCTCGATTACACTCTCGGCGCCTTGCTGCGTCCCGACCAGAACGGTGAAGGTCGCCGTGCAGGACTCGGCGGTCGTGTAGGCAAAGGGATTGGAGCAGATCGGCGCGTTCGGGTTGCTCTTGCCGTAGGTAAAATCATAGGCCATGGCTTGCGCGATGTTGCCGCTGCAGGGATCCGAGTCCGGCCCCGGCGTCGTGTCCACGCTGCAGGCGATAAAAGCGACGTGTCTCGCCTGCTCATCGCTGACCCGCCGTGACCCGCACTCGCGCTCCTCATCGGGAGACGGATCGGTGATCGTCGGATCGCCGCAGCCATCGAGCCGGTCCAGAAACATCTGGCATGGAGCCGTTTTCCAGCCGGCGAGCCGGCAGTCATTGACGAACTGCGTCAGGTTCTCGCAGGCGGAAACGTGATCCGATGTAACATCGGCGACTTGAGGGGCATCCGGATTCGGTAGCGGATAATCGCCCGGCGGAGACGGCGGAGTTTTTTTCGACTCCTCATATTCCGCCAGCCTGGCGAGATACCAGGCCATAATTTCGTCGTGAGCGTCGAACATGGCCTGGGCCAATTCCTCGGCCGCGTCGGCCTTATCGAGCAATATCTGCTTTTGCACGGAGTCAGTAGTATTTTTCGCCTGCTCGCGCAAGGCTACCGCGTCCTGAGCGGCTACTGACGAAAGCAGGCCGAGCAGGTAGGCAAACGCGCTGTAATTATTATCGAAAGTACCCGGCCGGCCCAGCAGGGGCAATCCCGGATCGCGGCTGGAATCGCCGGGGTCGGGGGACCGGCGGACGATCTGCGCAACCCGCGGGTCCACGCTTAAAGTGGCGCACTGGATGCCGACCGCGCCGGATTCGCCGCCGCCGCCGACAAACTCCGCGCCGAGGCCGTTGCGGCCGGCGACGGATTGCCGCACCACTCCGATTGCCATGCACTGGCCTATGGCTTGCGGAATTTTGAGTCCTTGTTGCTGGTAGTGACGGACACAGTCGTAGAACATGGACGTCAATCCGCTGCCGCCCGCAATCACCAGCACCGACGGCGCACCGCCATTGGCGTTACCGGTGGCGGGCAACATGGAAAAGGCGCATACCAGGGCCGCCAGGATCAATCTGATATGCCTGAATAGAGGGAGCTTGCGGAAATGAGCAGTCAACATGGGGATCTCCGGTACCGGTTTAAGCAGCAGTCACAAATTCTCTATTGTTAAAAACGATCATGCTGAGAGTGCCATAAGTATTGAAAAATCTGTAGGCCCGCGATGAATTCCTTCGCAAGGCGCCGGTAACACCGGCGCACCAGAATGAGAAATATTTCACTGGAATAAGTGCGGTAGATAGAACTCGGCCACCAGCAGCGGCTTGCCCTGGATGCGGAACACACTGCGGCGTCCCCACACAGCTTGCTCGGCTGGCTCCGCGCCGGGAATATTTCCGGCGGCGACAGAGGCCACCTGTAACTCGCCGCGCGTCACAGAGGGGTCGGAGAACAATGTCGCGCCCAGAGATTTGCTGCCCTGGAATTTCAGGCGTTGCTGCCGGCCGGTAAACAGCGTGACCGGCAACAGACTGCGCGCATACACCAGCGGCCGCTCGTCGCAGCACAGCTGCACCTGCCGGTCCAGCACGCTCAGGCCCGGCTTTATCTTCAATACGCACGATTCGGCCGTGCTCGCGGGGCGGTAGCGCAGGCTCAATACCCGCACACGAAACGGCGTGTCTCCGCAAAAAGCGCGCACGCGCTGCGTCAGCGAGTGAGAATCCAGTATCCAGTCCAGCACCGCTGCCGGAATGCGGCCGCGATCGAAATCACGCAGCGTCCGCCAGTTTTTTTCGTATTCCTTCATCTATTACTCAAGGGCGTCAATTTAAATGAGGTTATATTACTATCGCCAAGAAAAACATTCCTCTCGCGGAGACGCAGGGACGCAGTGAACCGCAGGGGAAATTTTAAGTTTTTTAATTTTTAATCTCTGCGTTTCCCTGCGTCTCAGCGTCCCTGCGAGATATCTTTGAATTGAAAATTGCTTCCTGCCATACCTAGGCTCTCCGAAACTGCTGTTTGTTGCCGATCCAGCGATCGACCAGCGTTTGCACGCATTGGGGATAATCCTGAAGAATCAGCGCAGCGGCGCGCTGCACCGCGGGCAGCAAGCCGTTGTCGCGCGCGAGGTCCGCGATCCGGAAATCGATCATCCCCGCCTGGCGGGTGCCCAGGAGTTCGCCGGGTCCCCGCATCTCCAGATCCTTCTGCGCGATCACGAAGCCGTCGTTGGTCTGGCGCATCAGTTCGAGCCGCTGCCGCGCCCGCTCCGACAGCGGCGCCCGGTACATCAGTACGCAATGACTGGCGACGGCGCCGCGGCCGACGCGGCCCCGCAGCTGGTGCAGCTGCGCCAGCCCGAGCCGCTCGGCGTTTTCAATAATCATAAGGCTCGCGTTCGGCACGTCGACGCCGACCTCGATCACCGTGGTTGCGACCAGGAGATCAAGCTCGCCGCCGGCGAAGGCCCGCATGATGGTCTCCTTCTGTTCAGCCTTGAGCCGCCCGTGCAGCAAGGCGATCCGTAAGCCGGGCAACGCCTGCTGCAGCGCCTGCGCCGTGTTCTCGGCGGCCTGGCATTGCAGCATCTCGGACTCCTCGATCAGAGTGCATACCCAATACGCCTGTTGGCCCGCGCGGCAGGCCTTTTCGATGCGCTGCACGATTTCGTCGCGGCGCGCATCCGCCACCACCACCGTGTTGACCGGCAGTCTTCCCGGCGGCAATTCATCGAGCACGGAATAATCCAGGTCCGCGTACGCGGTCATGGCAAGACTGCGCGGGATCGGCGTCGCCGTCATGGTCAGTTGATGCGGATGCTGCGCGCCGGCCACGCCCTTGTCGCGCAACGACAGTCGCTGGTGCACCCCGAAGCGGTGCTGCTCATCGACGATCAGCAGTCCGAGTTTGGCGAAAGCGACATCCTCCTGGAACAGCGCGTGCGTACCGACCGCGATATCGACTTCGTGATCCGCCAGCGCATGCAGCATGGCGTTCTTGTCCCGGCCCTTCAGCTTGCTGCTGAGCCAGCCGATCCGGCAGCCCAGCGGTTCCAGCCATTTGCGGAAATTCTTCAGGTGCTGTTCCGCCAGCAGCTCCGTGGGCGCCATCAGCGCGGCCTGCGCGCCGCTTTCCGCGGCGGCGAGAGCGGCCGTGGCGGCGACTACTGTCTTGCCGCTGCCGACATCGCCCTGCACCAGCCGCAGCATGGGCTTTGGCTGCCGCAGGTCGGCGTCGATCTCGGCGATGACTTTCGCTTGCGCCGCGGTAAGGCTGAACGGCAGGGATTGCAGGAATTTCTCCCGGCGCGCGCCGGCGCGGATCTCCGGTGCGGTTTCGGATTGCGCCTTGCGCCGCAGCTCGCGCAGCGCCAGGTGATGCGCCAGCAATTCCTCGAAGGCCAGGCGCTGCTGCGCCGGATGCAGCCCTTGCTCCAGTTCAGCGACGGGTGCTTCCGGCGGCGGCCGGTGCACGTAGCGCAAGGACTCGGCCAGCGTGGGCAGGCGCAACTGCACCAGCGCCGACTCGGGCAGCAACTCGGCCGGAGAGCCGCTGCCCAGCCGTTGCAGCGCCTGCGCAGTCAAATCCCGTAACTTGAGCTGCGATATGCCTTCCGTTGCCGGGTAAAACGGCGTCAGATGTTCGGCCACCGCGTGCACACCGTCATTTATATGGCGGTATTCCGGATGGATCATTTCCAGGCCGCCCGTGGCGAGGCGCGCCTCGCCGAAGCAGCGCAGCCGCACGCCGCGCGCGAGCGCCTGCTTTTGTGTCTCACTGAAGTGGAAAAACCGCAGCGTGATCGAACCGCTGCCGTCCGCGATGCGGCACAGCAGCATGCGGCGCTTGCGATAAGCGATCTCGGTCAGCAGGACCTCGCCTTCAATCACCGCCTCGTCGCCCGGCCGCAGGCTGCCGATCGGCACCACCCGCGTGCGATCCTGATAGCGGATGGGCAGATGGAACAACAGGTCACCCACCGTCGAGATGTTCAGCTTCTCCAGTTTTTTGGCGATAGACGGGCCGACGCCTTTTAGAGACGTTACCGGAGCGCCGAGTGTCGAGTCTTTTAACAAAGGGATAGGTGCTTTTATTAGGTGCTGGAATTGTAGCGCTTTTTGGGGGTTGGCGGGCTTTCGCCCCCGCACGACAGATATCCTCTCTATGTAGGTTGGCGGTGAGCGCAGTGAACCCCAAACAAAATGCAAAGATGTTTTGCCCGTCCCCTCAGGGCTGTGGCAACCCCCATTACGTAACATCTCCCTGTGTTTCGCCACTTCGGGGCCTGCTACGCAGTTCAAAATTGCTCCCAGCAATTTTGTCTTTTTTCTTGCGAAATGAAAGGGGAGAAAGAAACGCGCCCTCAGGCGTGGCAGTCTCTTTTCACGCCCGTTTAACGTCCAGCAGTTTGTGGAGCGTTATAGTGGAAGCATACCTAATGAGTGTGAAGAGTGGCCGTGATTGCCCTGTTTTCGCGATCGGATTCGTCTCCACTAATACTTGAGTAGTATCTGAAGATACTGCTGATGCTTGCCGTTCTCTGCGTCGGAGCCGCAGGTACATTGTACGCGCCATGACTCAAACTGAAGCCATAACGCCATCACGCCGGGGGGCGTTTGGTGACTTGTATATTGGGATTCAGGGTAAAGTGAGGCCCGATCCTCTTGGGGAGGATTCTGCACAGTACCGCGATTTGGTGATGGTTTTCGCAAGCCGGAAAAAGTGCGCGGGCTGTGCAGCTCTGTACGTTTAGTCTCGAACAGTCAATCGGGCCTCGAGCTCGTATCACAAGTCAGAGGAAGCGTATCCCAATGAAGAAACAAAACCCAGCTCCCGCCAATGTGGGTGTCGATGTTGCCAAATCTCATCTGGATATTCATGTGCGCCCTGGAGGTCACGAGATGTCCGTGTCCAATGATTCACTGGGGATTCAACAGGCTATTGCCTTTATACAAACCCATAATCCACAGCGGATTGTGGTGGAATCTACCGGGCGTTACCAGGATGCTTTCGTTCAAGCCTGCCAGGCAGCGCAGTTACCCATCGTTATCATCAGCACGGTGAAAGTCCGTCGCTTTGCCTATGCGCTGGGCTTGTTGGCTAAAACCGATCGCCTCGATGCCGCCGTAATCGCCCATTTTGCCGAAGCCGTCCAACCGCCGTGCCGATCACTAAGTGATGAAACAACCCGCCAAATCAAGGATTTAATCGCCCGACGCCGGCAATTGCTTGATATGGTACGCATGGAGAAAAACCACCGTCATATCATGCCGGTTCCACTGCAACAATCGATTGCGCAGGTTCTAGAATGTTTAACTCTGCAAATCCGGCTTGTACAGACACAGCTGGAGGCATTGATCTGCGCGAATGCAACATGGCAAAGCAAGCAGATGGTATTGCTCAGCGTGCCCGGTATCGGCCCCGTACTCGCCCACACCCTGCTCGCCGATCTGCCAGAACTTGGCCAGTTAAACCCAAAGCAAATCGCTTCGCTGGCCGGTGGCGCGCCCATGAACCAGGACAGCGGACAATATCGTGGCAAACGAACAATCAAAGGCGGCCGCAAACATGTCAGAACCGCTCTTTACATGTCCGCCATCTCTGCTATTCAGCACAACCCCGTCATCGCAAAACACTACCGCAACTTACGCACTCAAGGGAAACATGCCAAGGTCGCCATTACCGCCTGCATGCGCAAGCTTATCGTCATCCTGAATGCCATGCTCAAATCCGGATCCCCTTGGCGTCAACAGTCTGCTTGAACAGCTTGACAGGAGACATAGTCACTTTTTGTCGCGCCGGACAAAAAGTTACCCGCCTCAGCTGCGCAGCAGCGAGCGGAACCTTGTAAGAAATTGAAGAGCCCGCTCGTTCAGCAAATCTATTTATTATTAAGAACAAGCACTGCGTCAACCTCTACTTGCGCCCCCTTGGGCAGCGCCGCCACGCCCACAGCAGCCCTGGCGGGATAAGGCTGCCTGAAATATTTCTGCATGGCTTCATTCACGGCGGGGAAATTCGCGAGATCGGTGAGATAGACATTCACTTTCACGGCGTCGTCGAGAGTGCCGCCGGCGGCTTTGGCGACGGCGGCCAGATTATCGAACACGCGCTCGATCTGTTTTTTGATATCGCCGGCGACCATGTTGCCTGTCGATGGATCGAGCGGAATCTGTCCTGAAAGATAAACCGTGTTGCCGGCCTTCACCGCCTGGCTGTAAGTGCCGATGGCTTGAGGCGCCTGGTCCGTCGTGATGGATTGCTTGCTCATGGGAATCTCCGCTGCATCGCGCGTCGTGTCGTTATTGACGCGGCTTATGATCTGGATGCGCGAAGCTTATCACAAAGTGGCTCGGTCCTTGCTTTAACCATTACATGTCAACGTATTCGCGGGTTCTTTGATCTGAATCAACACCGACGAGTATGGCGGGGCTTATATAAATCACATGCTCGTAAAGGATCGGCCGTCGGGTTCCCAACTTTCAGTTGGTTTTCCGACAAAAACAGGAGTCGCTATGCGTAGTTCCAATCATCGGTTTTTCGGTTCACTTCATCGGTCGCTGATGGCTTTAGTGCTATTAACTTCCATCGATGCTCATGCGCTGTCCAGCGGCGATGTCAGCATCACCCTGGTCAGCGGCGCGAAATTCATCTCCGACAGCAATAACTGCCTGGCCGATGGCCCGCGGCGCGCGCATGTCGCCTACACCATTAAAAACATATCCGGCCACACTCTGAACGATGTGCATGCGACCTTGAATATCTCATCGTTGAACACCACCTTCGCATTCGCCGGCTATCCGCAACCGCAGAGTCCGACCCTCTCACTGGGCACGCTGGCGAGCAACGCACAACTGACCGGCTTCTGGTACGTTTCCTATCCCTGCCATCCTGAGGCCAACTCCTCGGCGACCTTTACCGTTACCGTCGCCGACGATATGCCGGGCACGGTGACTTCGGCCGGCAGCACCATTGTCTCGTATTCGAGCATCAGCGCCGGCACCGGCGGCCAGGTTAACAGCTTTACGATCGCCGGCTCGGCAATCGTCGGGCAAGTGCTGACCATGGACGTCAACTATGAATTTGGCAACGTCGGCTCCGGCAATGAATTTTTCATCCAGCCGGTCGGCAACTACGATTTCAACGCCGGCTGTTTTCAGGTGATCGGTTCCGAAATAACCGCCTCGGATGTCACCGCGCTTACCGTCGGCACCAAGGACAAGCTTTATTTTACGGCCAGCGGCAGCCAGGGCGGCAGCGGTCATGTGGTAACGGTGCGTTACCGTTTCAATGTGCGCTGCGCGAATACCAGCACCATCGGCAATCCGTATGCCGCGCAGACCAGCGGTTCCACCAATTTGAAATACACCAGTAATTTCGGCGATGCCGGCGCCGTGGTCACGTTCCCGGTGGCAAGCTTCCCCTTCACCATCAGCAAATCGGTGACTCCGGCCAGCATCGATCCGGAAAGCGGCGGCACCGTGACCTACACGGTTGTCATCAACAACACCAGTTCCACGACGGCAGCGACCGTCGACGGCATAACGGACACCCTGCCTTCCGGCGTGAGCTACACGCAACTTGGCGTCAGCAGCCAGATAACGGTAAACAATTCCGCCAGTGTCCCGCTTGAGGGAGAGACAGACGTTCTGGAATGGATGAGCAATCCGCCAACCGCCACATCTTCTTATACGATCGCAGCAAGCGGTTCGCTGAGTCTGATCTATGATGTGGATGTTCCTGCGGCCCTGGCGGCGGATTTATACGCGAATGAAGTGTATGCCACCGCGGGCGATACCAGCACCAATACCGCGCAGGCCATTTTCCGTATTGGCAATCCTCCGGTTCTCTCCTTCACCAAAACGGCCAGCCTGCAGAACGATGCCGATGGGAGCGGCGGTATCAGCCAGGGCGACACTCTGCGCTACACCCTCACCGTTTCGAACCAGGCCGACGCAAGTACCGCCCTGAATTTGAATGTCATTGACGTGGTGCCGGAAGAATTGATCTACAGTTCCGCCAGCATCAGCGGCGGCAACAGCCGTAACGCCGGCGCCCCGGCCACGACCGGCCTCACATGGTCGATAGCTTCACTCGCCGCCGGCGCCAGCGAGCAGCTGCGCTTCGATGCCACGGTCAAAACCGGCGTACTGGGCGCGGTTTCAAACCAGGCCAGCCTCGGCGGCGGCAATTTCAGCGCGACCCTGCTGTCCGACGATCCCGCGGTCAGCGGCGGCTCCAACCCCACGATCATAACCGTGGTTCCGGGTACCGGACCTGCATTAAGTTTCAGCAAAACCGCCGTCCTGCTGACGGACCTTGATATCAGCGGCGGCATCACGACCGGTGATACGCTGCGTTACAGTCTGGTGCTCAGCAATGCCACCGGCGCCGGCGCGGGTTTGAACCTGAGCGTGGCCGATGTACTTCCCGCGGGCCTGACCTATGTTGCGGCCAGCATTACCGGGGGCAGTAGCCGCGATGACACGGCGCCCGGCAGCACCGGGCTCGGCTGGACCATCAACAGCCTGGCGGCCGGGACCAGCACTACGCTGACCTTCAACGCCAAGGTCGATGCTGGCGCTTGCGCCACAATCTATAATCAGGCCAGCGTCACCGGGAATTTCAGCGGTTCACTGGTCTCCGACAATCCTTCCAGCGGCGGCGATTCGGATGCCACAGCTATTAATGTCGCCAACGGCAGCAATTGTGAAAGCGGCAGTTCCAGTAGTTCGAGCAGCACCACCTCCACCAGCAGCAGCGGCGGTGACACCAGTTCAAGCTCCTCCAGCTCCAGTGGCGGCGACACGAGTTCGAGTTCAACCAGCTCCAGCGGCGGTGACACGAGTTCAAGCTCCACCAGCAGCAGCGGCGGTGATACCAGTTCAAGCTCCACCAGCAGCAGCGGCGGCGATACCAGTTCAAGCTCCACCAGCTCCAGTGGGGGTGACACCAGTTCAAGTTCCACCAGCAGCAGCGGCGGTGATACCAGCTCAAGTTCCACCAGCTCCAGTGGCGGTGACACCAGTTCAAGTTCCACCAGCTCCAGCGGTGGTGACACCAGTTCAAGTTCCACCAGCTCCAGCGGCGGTGATACCAGTTCGAGTTCCACCAGCTCCACCAGCTCCACCAGCAGCACTGGCAGCACCAGCAGCGGTGGTGGTGGCAGTAGCAGCCATCGTGCCCGCAATGGAAACGACCGTGTTGCCAATGGCGATGGCCTGACAACGGCGGTCAGAGGCGCCGGCAGCTTCGATGTCTGGAGCCTGCTTATCGTAATGATGCTGTTGCTGGGACGGCTCGACCGCCGGCAACACGCCGCCGTCTTACTCGCACTCTGCGGTTTTTTTCTCTCGGGTCTGTCTCCGGCTCCTGCCCGCGCGGATGATCTTTGCACCGGCGGCACCTCGGACGAGAACCCGGGAAATGACGAATTCAAATCATGCTGGTACCTGGGTGCGGGAGCGGGGGTGACGATGGTTCATCCCGAAGGCGAGGCGGACGGCTGGCACACCGTGGATGACAGCAGTGACGGCGTCAAACTGTACGCCGGCTATCTTTTCAAACCGCACTGGTTCGCCGAGCTGGCTTATACCGATGCCGGGTCCGCAACGCTGGATAACAGGGATCCGTCGGTTAGCGGCAGTCCCGGGTTGAATTATAAAGTGCCCTCCTTGTTCGTCGGCTATCTCGTGCGTGACGCCGTTGAAAAATGGAATTTCTACATCAAGGGCGGCGTATCCGCCATCAGCAACGAGGTGGACGACAGTCGCGTCCCTTTTGACAAAAAGACTTCCGTGCAGGCGGCCGTGGGCGCAGGCGGCCAATGGCGCTTCGGCGACCGCTGGTTTATGCGCCTGGAGTACGACTCCTTCGATCGCGACGCCAATTACACCGGGTTATCGATCGGTGCGTATCTCGGCGGCCGGCCGGAGCAGCCGCAGCAGAATATAGCCGCACCGACAACTGTACCCGCGGCGCCTTCCATCGACTGCGCCGCTTTCACGGGCACCATCGAAGGCGTGCAATTCCTCAGCAACTCGGCGCAACTGACCGGGGCCGCGGAAAAAACGCTGGCCGGCATCGCCGTCGATTTAAAATCCTTCGCTGGATTGCAATTGGAAATCCAGGCGCATACGGACAGTCAGGGCAACGATGCTTACAACATGTCGCTCTCGGAACAACGCGCGCGCTCGGTGGTGAATTTCCTCGTATCGCAGGGTATCGCCACGGAACGTCTTACTGCACGGGGATACGGCGAAACACTGCCGGTGGCTTCGAACAGCACCGCGGAAGGACGCGCCGCGAACCGGCGGGTCGAATTCGTGATTTTGAACGACTCGAGCTGCGCCCCGCAGGCCCCTCAGGTCTTGGAGTAGGCGCCGACCTGCAGCGACAGATCGTAGATCTGGTAATCCTCTCCTTCGATCTCCAGAGTGATCTGCAGGGTGCCGGCGTCGCCCAGCTCGCTGTCATCGGATAATTTCAGCTGGTAATACAGCTGATAGATGCGTGTCGCGCCCTGAGTCCCGACCAGCAGGGAATGTGAATAGGCGCCATTCTCAATGGAGCCGAACAACTTGGCCAGCTTTTCAAAGCGGGTTTCCAGGGTATCTTCATCGACCTGAGCCCGGGCGGACGGGCCCAGCATGGTATAGATCTCGTCGAAATCGCGATCGTTGAAATATTCGATGAAGTTTTCCAGCAATTCTTCTTTCAATTCGACGGATACTATTTTCGGCAGAGGCGGCGCCACGGCAACCGCGGCCGCTTCATCGGTGGCATGGCCGTCCGTATCCGACCACAGCATGGCGACCAGGTTGGCCGCCAACAACAGGATAATCAGCCCCAGAAAACCGTCTCTTGCGTTCATCGCCCGCCTCAAATCATGCACCGAAAACATCACCGCCGGCTTCCATCCGGCGGCGGCGCCAATTCTAAAGGCGGTTCCGGCTCAAAGTCACGTGGTTTTACCAAGGGTGCGGACTCCGGTAAATTCCCGGACCCAAAAACCCGGGAAGCCGAATCGAGCGGCTTCCCCGGCGGATTTTTCAGAGCACGGCGCCAAAGGCAAAGGCGGGCTTCCCGTATAGTGCAGAATCTTTTATCCGCCCTGCCCGCCCGTTGTGGGCGCGGGTTTCTTGCGGAACAGGGCTTTGATGAACCCGTAAACACCGGCGAAGACCAAAATCCACAGCTTCTTCAGGGCCAGCAACACCGCGGCGATGGCGCCCGTCTTTGCGAGTACCTTGCCGGCGACCAGAGCGCCGATGCCGTAAGCGGCGACCTTGTCGATGCCGGGGTTGAAATCCTGGTAGCGGAAGCCGGGATTGAAATCCGTCATCGCCAGTACCGGCTCCAGGTTGCCGTTGATTTCCTGAAGCTGGCTCATGTTCGCGATGAAGTTCATCACCAGCACGCCTTTGCGGCCCAGTACCCGGATGTTGTAGTTGAGCGTATTCTGCTCGTCGTCGCCGAATTTCAATTCCTTGGCCCAATACAACTTCTTGCTGGCGGCGTCGTAATGCGGGCGTTCGGCCCATCCGAGCAGCCGGATCGCCGGGTAGCCGTCCTTGACGCGTTGCTTGCTGTATTCACTGGTATCGTGCTGCATGTCCTGCAACAGTTCGTCATAGTTTATTTCGGCCGCGTCCTCGTCCGAAACATAGCCTTCCTCTTCATAGTCGATGGTCACGGCCCAGGAGTTTTGATCGAAAGGCGTCGATCCCGTGGGAAACAGCATGCCGTAGGTGTTGCCTCCCGGCGGATTGCCCCAGACTTCGACCAGGACCTTTTCCGCATCTTCGGGTGACAGATAATAGAATTTTTCCCCGAGCTTCAAGGTGGCGATGTCGCCCGGCAATTTAACTTCGCCCGTTTGCGGTTTGATGGAGGCCCACAGGTCGCGGGCCCACTCCACGTACTTTTGCTCCTCCGCGCTCAGCTCCTCTCCCGCCGGGTCTTCGGCCGACGCCGCTTCTTCCCGCGTCTCCGCGCGGCAAAGCGATGCCGACAGCAGCATGATTGCGAACAGCGTATACAAGCTTGTTACTTTCATAGATACCCCCTGTTTAAGAATTGAAGCCGGAATAAGCCCTCGGATTAAAGCGCGTTTTTACCTGCCGGACTTGTCCCCTCCGAACAGTTTTTCCAGCTCTGCCCGGGCTTTGTCTTTATCGGCCGCGGGACCGCTGTCTGAAGCGGCCGACTCACCGAACAGCTCCGCCAGCTGACGCTGGGCGGCGGCAGCTCCCGCGGCTTGAGCCGGCTTGTACGCACCCGGCATGGGATCGAAATAGTCACAGAAATTGGCGCGCTCCTTGTCCGATACCTGCTCAGCCCGATCCTCGCGGCACATGTCGGCGACGCGAAGGTCGTAGTGCCGGCACAGTTTGCAGACGTGCTGGTCGGCCCCGCAGGCGGCGCATAGCTCGCGCCGCGACAGCGGCAGGATCACGCCTTTCAGTTCCGCGCCGCATTTCCAGCAGGACAATCCTTTATTCATGTCGATATTCCTAATACGCATCCTTTAACAAAGTGCAAAGGCGCGCCTATTGAAATCATGCGCTTTATTTGGAAAAGATTACCCGATCGCCGTTGGCGGGTTGAACGGCCACCACCGCCTCCAGACTCGCATCCACCGCCAATAGCCGATGATTTCGGCTGTCCAGGACGATTCCCAGCGGATCAGCGAGCGGATTCGATACATCGGGAGTGACCGGTCCGGATAAAATTGTGCGTGCGCCGCTGGCAAGGTCCACCGCCACTATTGCATCCAGATCTATGTCCGTAACCAGTGCGCGGTTGTTCGCCGCGTCAACCATAATTCCAGCGGGCGAATCAAAAGGAGTATCTGCATTGGGGACCGTGCCGGTGGATAGCGGGGTACGTGCGCCCGTGGTCAGATCCACGGCTATAACCCCCACCGGAAGGAAAGCTTCGGTGACCAAAGCCCTGTTGTTTGCACTGTCCAGAGCGATTCCCACCGGGGTAACGAACGGATCCCCCGCCTCGTCATCATCCGACAATATGGTGCGGGCGCCTGTATTCAGGTTCACGGCGATTATGGCATTCAGCACCCTGTCCACTACCAGGGCGCGGTTGTTGGTGCTGTCGATGACTATTCCCACCGGATCATCGAAAACGTTGGTGCCATCCGGCACGCCGGCGCCGGACATGATTTTGCGGGCGCCGGTATTCAGATTCACGGCAACGACGGCATCGAGAACGCTGTCGGTAACCAGCACCCGGTTATGCGCCGTATCGAGAGCCATCCACGTCGGCTCTTCAAATTCATTCGTAGCATTCGGCCTGGTGTCGTCGGAAAGTATGGAGCGCTCTCCGGTCCGCAGGTTCACGGCCACTATCGCATCCCGGTCTTGGTCGCTGACCAGGGCGCGGCCATGCGCCGAATCCACGACAATGCCGGTCGGAAACTTGAAGGCATGTGAGGTGTTGGGCGTGCTGCTGCTCCATAACACGCTCGATTGGCCGGTCCCCAAGCCGACCGACGCGATCGCCCCGATATCGAAATCGACCACCAGCGCACGGTTCCTGAGACTGTCTATCGCGATTCCCGAAGCGCTGGTCAGCGAGGACGGAAGATTGGCGAAAACACTGCGCGTACCGTCGGCCATGCTCTCGGCGAGAACGGTCCGGTCCTGCATGTGGACGCTAAGCAATCGGTTATGGTCCAAATCCGCGGCAACATCCCCGGACCAAGCGTAATTCGGATCAGCGAAAGAATCGGACAATATCGCTCTTTCGCCGGTGGTCAGATCGACGGCGGTAACTTTAAAAGCCTCCATTACCAGGGCCCGGTTGTGCGCGCCGTCCAGAGCGATGGCGAAGGGGTTGCCCAGCGGATCATCAGAATCCGGAGTGGTGGCGTCAGTCAGGACGGTACGCGCGCCGGTCGTCAAATCCACTTTGAGTACGGCATGAGTGCCGAAGCCGTTGACCACCAGAGCACTATTGTTCGCCGCGTCCACGACGATATCGTTCGGATTTGAAAACGGATTGGTCGCGTTCGGCACGGTATTGCTGGAAAGTACGGTGCGGGCTCCGTTGGCCAGGTTCACGGCGATCACGGCTTCCGCGTCTACATCCAGCACCAGAGCCCGGCTATTTGCGGAATCCACCGCGATTTCGAAAGGGAAGGCGAAAGGATTGAGCCCGTCCGGAATGTTGGGGCCCGACAAAACGTTTCTTTCGCCGGTACTCAGATCGATCGCGATAACCGCTCGCTGCGCATCGTCCGTCACCAGCGCCCTGTCATTGGCGCTATCGATCGCGAGCCGCTCCGGAGACGCCAGCAGGACGTTCTTGCGGATGGTCAGCGTGGTCGTGGTGCGATTATCCTTGCTGTCACTGGCGTTAATATCGATTTCGTTGGTGCCATTCGACAGGGTCAGCGTGATTTGCCAGTTGGCGAAATCATCGGAGGTGTCCGCGGGTGTTCCGTCCACTTCCACGGAGTCCACATCGGACTCATCCGAAGCGGTGCCATATATAGTGACGGTATCGCCGTTCGTAATCGAATAGCGCGGCGGGAAAAAGACTTTCATGCTCGGGCCGGCAGTATCCCGGTCTTCTTCGTCTGCGCCCCCTCCACCGCTGTCGCAGGCCGCCAAACCGACGGTGCAAATAAGCAGAAAAACGGAACAGCCGCGTTTCACGGCCGATTTGAATAACGACATGGCGATACTCCCTGGAAGATTTTAGCCCGAATAGGTGTAACTACGTTAAGACGAGTTATTAAAAATACAAATAGCAAAATGTTTTAAAAGCCCCCCGTTTCCATTTGTTTAAGCGCCGGTTCGCACACCCGGTCGGCGCTGGCTTGTTCGCAGTTCAGGAAATGGATGATGCCCTGCGCCTCGCCGAGGCTGACCTGATTGGTCTTGAGCAGGCCCGCCGCCAATGCGGTCTCCACTTCCAGCGTATAAATGAACAGCGGCAGTTCGAGCTCGCCGATATCCGTCTGCACCCGCAGCGCCATATCGTAGTTGCGGACAATCTCGTTGAAGAATTCCGCGTCGGCCGCGCCGGCTCCGGAAAAGGCGTAATCCTGTCCCGGCGCCAGCACGGCCTTCTCAAAGGAAAAATCGAATTGCCGCAGGCTTTTCCCGCCGCGGGTAACCGCGCGCATACCCCTGATCTGCACCGGCCGCCGGAGGCCGTTGTTTAATACGGCCTTGAACCGCGCCTGCAAGACGTTGCGCGCCGCTGGATCCGCCCCGATCCCAAGCGCGCTGACGCGGCCGGACAGCGCGCCATCCTCCATACCATAGGTGGTTATAGACTCGGTGCCGGTTGAATGGGTATTCATCCTGGCTTGCCGCAATACCCCTTGATCGGCTCTTTCGATAACCAGGCGCGCCACCACCAACACTGCCAGCACGAAGCCGAATACGAGGAGTGAGTTGAGAATTTTCCGTATCTTCATGTGTTTGAGCTCAGCAAACCACCGGGTGGCCGGGTCTTTTGCGCCCGCTTTGGGCTCCAGGTAATTTGTGGATTAGTGTAGTTCAATTCATCAATGGCGGCAGGATTGCCGGGGGCTTATGCTAGAATTCCCCTGTCATTTAAGGAGGAGTCGTCCTCATTACTATGTGCGTCCACCTCGTCAAAATTGAATATATCGGTGTCTGCCTGCTGGCCGTGCTGACAGGCAGCGCACCGGCATGGGCCGCCATCCATAAAGTACCCGATGATTTCCCAACCATTCAGGCCGCCATTACGGCCGCGCAAGCGGGCGACCGTATCGAGATCGAGCCGGGCACCTATAACGAAAATCTGCAGCTGAAAACCGATATTGAGCTGCGCGGTGATGAAACGGCGCGCACTTTCGTACGGGCCGACAGCGGGACCGTAATGGAAATCAACAATAAGGAAAAGGTCACCATCCGCAACCTTACGTTCAGCGGGGGCACTACCGGAATCGCGATTATCGGCAGCACCAACGAGATCAACATACACAATAACGTGTTCGCCCTCGGCAGCGCGGCCACCGCGATCAGCATCGATGACGTATCCGTCGCCGATATCCGCCACAATACATTTCGCGGCAATAACGTCGCCATTAATCGAGATACCGACGCTTCGGTAATCAAGAACAATATTTTTTCCGCGAATAGCTCGGACGTTGTGACCGATGGCGGGGCCGGCGGCGATGCGAATATGTCATTCAACTGTACCGCGAACTTTTCGTTCGCGGACGTTTCCCGCTCCGACTTTCATCTGCGTGACGGTTCGGGCTGCAAAGATTTCGGCGATCCCCTGGACAATACTGATGATGCATTCAGTACGGGCGGCATTCCGGACGCAGGCGCCTACGGCGGACCCGAGACCGATGTCGTTTCGTTCCCCGTCGGCAAACCCACGGCCGACGTCAATCCTTCGGCCACTGCCGGCCGGTTCGATGTCACGCTGAAATGGGACAAAAACCTTTCTTACCTCACTACGGATTACCGCATTCATTATGATTCCGATAAGTCCGGTAACCCCTATGATGGGGACGACGCGGAGGATGCCGCCTCCAGCGGTTCCCCCCTGGTCTCGCCCTTCGAGGTCGGCGACGGTACCGCTTCCAGTGTCACCCTGTTCAATTTGCTTGCGACCCCGGATGTGTTGGCTGCTCCGGAGCTGGAGAAGCCGGCGCCCAGCAACCACTCACTCGACCTCCACTGGTCTGCGGTGGATGGGGCCACCGGCTACCGGGTCGAATACGGGATCGCCGCGGCCGATGAAAACCGGATCGACGTGGACGGCGACGTCACCAGCTTTGAGCTGAGCAATCTGGAGAACGGCACCGCTTATCATGTAAGGGTCTCGGCGCTCAGCCAGACCACTTACTTTTTCGCCGTCAGCGTCCTGGGCACTCCGCTGGCGGATGGCAGCCCCGATATTGAAGAAACCGAGAGCAAGCTTTCGCCCGAGCGTTCCGTCAAGGTCGGCCCGGCTCAGGCGGGTACGCCCTCGAACGAAGAGATCGCCACTCCCGAGGAAATCGAGCCTTTCCCCGCGCTGTCCGACCAGGGCGAAGGTTGTTTCATCGCCACCGCGGCTTACGGCCACATCTCGCATCCAAAGGTGCAGCTGCTGCGGGATTTTCGCGACCGTTTCCTGCTGACCAATCCGGCGGGTCACGCTTTTGTGCGCTGGTATTACCGGCACAGTCCCGCCGCGGCGGCGTTTATTACGCAGCATGAGACGTTGCGTGCGCTAGTACGCTGGTTTCTGCTGCCGCTGATCGGCATCGCCTGGCTGATGATGCATGTCCAGTGGGCGCTGTACGCGCTCGTGCCGATTTTGGGCGCGCCGGCGGGAATGGCATTGAGAAGAAAAATCAAGCGTACCGAACAACCGAGCCCGGGATATTAACGCATGCACAAGCCGACGATCCTTGCACTGCCTCTTTCATATGACCGGGGTTTCCGGCTGGCCGCGCTGCTCCTGTGCGCCATGAGTGCTCTCCCGGCCGCTGCCCAGGAAGAAGGCGCCGCTCAGACGAGTCCTGACGTCAACCTGAACCACTCGCACTGGAGCGCGGAAGTCAGGACCGGCCGCTTCGAACCTGAACTCGAGGAATGGGCAACCTATTACGGCGATACGAAAGCGGATGTGCTCGGCCTGTCGCTGGCCTGGAAGTTTCTGCGTCAGGTCGAAGTCGGGCTCGCGATCGATTACATCGAGGACAAGGGTGTCGGCACCTTGCCGAATGGCGCCTTCGGCGGCGAGGTGGATTTCCACATGTACCCCGCGCACCTTTACGTGATGCTGCGCGGCGTCTTTTTCGAAAACCAATGGGTCGTGCCCTATGCCGGCGGCGGGTTAAGCCGCGTCTACTACCGGCAGGAAATCGATAACCAAAGCAGCGTGCGCGGCCACGCCGACGGCGATCATACCCGCTACGGCCTGCAGTTTCTCCTCGACGGTATCGATCCGGGCAATGCCGCGGGTTTCGAGGAGGAAGGCGTTGAAAACACCTACCTGTTCATAGAGAAACTTTCCTACAGCGCCGAACTCCAGGGCGTGGAGCTGGGCGGGGACAGCACGATGTTCGGGCTTTTGTTCGAATTCTGAAATCGCATTCCCGGGCTAAATAGAGGATATAACCGTGTGTAAAAGGGCTGCCACTGCGAAAGTGGCCCGATATAGATTCGTATTTTTTATAGTGTGCCTGTTCCCGGGCGCCGCCGCGCACGCAGTCGATCCGGGCCTGGACTGGTACACGCTGGAAAGCGCGCATTTCCTGATTCACTTTCCCGGCGGCGCCGAGTCGCTTGCGCAACGCACCGCCGCTATCGCCGAAGAGGTGCATGCCGGGCTGAGCCCTCTGATTGGCCGCGCCGGCTGGCAGCCGCGGGACAAGACGGAAATAGCGTTGAGTGACGAAGTTGACAGCCCCAATGGCCTGACAACTCCCGTGCCTTACAACAGAAGCCTGCTCTACATCGCGCCTCCGCGCGAGCTCGATTCGCTGGAGGATTTCGACGACTGGCTGAAATTGTTAATCACTCACGAATACGCTCATATCCTCCACCTGGACAAGGTAAGCGGTTTCTGGAGCGGAGCCCGGAGCGTTTTCGGACGCTTTCCGCTGTTCTTCCCCAACCTGTTCGAACCCGCCTGGCTGATCGAGGGATACGCCACCTACCATGAATCCGACGAGGACAACGGCCGCGCCCAAAGCAGCTTTTTCAACATGATAATGCGCACCGAAGTCGCGAACGGCCTGAAACCGCTGTCACAGGTCAGCCTGCCGATCCGGGAATGGCCTGCCGGACACACGCGTTACGCCTATGGCGTACATTTCTTCGAATTTGTGAAGGCGCGCTATGGGGAGGAAGCCATGCGGCGGCAAATCGACCGTTACAGCGGGAACCTCATACCCTTCCGCCTCAATGGCGTCTCCAGCCGCGTCTACGGCATAGGCATCAAAGACCTGTGGGCCCAGTACGAAGCCTATCTGAACGCGCGCTACCGGCCGCAACTCGACGCCGTCCGGCAACAGGGCGAAGTTGCGGGGCGTGCTCTGACCGCCGAGGGGTTCCACCTGGACAGCCCGCAGCACGGCGACGGCGGAGTTTATTATGTGCAGAACACCGGTTACGCACGGACCAAGATCATGCATTACGCGGCCGACGGCGAGCCCGAGACGGTGGCCGAAGTTCACAACGGGGCGAGGATCGATTTCAACCCGCAAGCCGGGCTGCTGGTGACGCAGCCCGAAATCTGCGACGACTATAATCTTTACAGCGACATCTACCGTATCGCTCCCGGGAAGCACCGCCTACGGAGACTGACCACTTGCGGACGTTATGTCTTCGCCACCTGGAACTCGCGGGGTGACCGCATCGCCGCCGTGCATGACAAGCTCGGCGGCAGCGAGCTGCATCTGCTCGACGCGGACGGTCGCAAGCTCGATGTGCTCTGGAGCAGCGACACCCGCGAGATACTTTCCTATCTGGATTGGTCGCCGGTGGACGACAGCATGGTCGCCGCGCTCTGGCACGACGGCCGCTGGGATCTGCAACTGTTCGATGCGGCGACGCGTCGCTGGACTGCGCTCACGGCGGACGACGATATTCAAAGCCAGCCTTCATTCACCGCCGACGGCAAACATATCGTGTACACCTCGGAGCGCGGCGGGATTTACAATATCTGGCTTTACGATATCGCGAGCGGCGAGCATACGAAACTGACCAACGTGGCCGGCGGTGCCTTCGACCCGGCCTACGACGGGCAGGACGGCGTTCTGTATTATTCCGGTTACGGCAAGGACGGTTACAACCTTTACCTGCTTGAAAAGCCGCGCGCGCTCGATCACCAGACTGCCCAGGCCGCCGCGGTCGCACGACGGACGGCTCCGGCCGCAGCGGCGGCGGAACCCGTGGCCGATGCCGTTCCCGCGGAATTGCCGGTCAGGGATTATTCCCCGTTCCCCAGTCTGCGTCCGCGCTGGTGGCTGCCGGTTTTAGGATACTACGCGGAAGGTTACGTGGTTGGCGTGACAACCGACGGCGTCGATGCGCTTGATATACATCGTTACAGCGCCTCCATCGCCTATGAAGAGCCTCTGGATTCGTTGAGCGGAAGTATTGCCTACAGTTATTCCGACCGCCTGGCGCTGGCCCTGATCCGTGACCCCGATGTCGACCTGATCGACGACGGCGACGACGAGCCTTCCAACGACCCGGTGGCGCGCGCGCGCGCGCACGATATCTTCGAAGCGATCTACCGGATCCCCTTCAGCCGTTATGAAAGCCGCACCGACCTGCTTTTTTATGCGGGCCGCGACCGCACGCATGATCTGGAGGATGTGCAGTTACTGCCGCCCGGGCCGGATACCGAAGACAAGCTGCTGGGCGCGGGGCTGGTTTTCAACAGTTCACGGATATTCCCGTTCTCGGTAAGCCCCGAGGATGGACGCCAGGTGCGGCTGGTATACGAGGACAGCGACACTCTCGGCGGCGATTTCAGCGGCGACGTTTACACGCTGGACTGGCGCGAGTTCATTTCGCTGGGGGCGCGCAACGTGGCGGCGTTGCGCATCGCCGAAGGCTGGGGCACGGATCACCCGGCTCCGTTCGAGCTCGGCGGCGAGGAGGGCGTGCTTGATCGCGACAATATTTTCAACCGGCGCAACTATGCTTTGCGCGGCTATCCGGAAGGATTGGCCGCGCTGCGCGGCCGCCGCATGCGCCTGGGATCGGCTGAATGGCGTTTCCCGATCGCCACCGTCGAGCGTACCGGCACCGCGCCGCCGGTCGGCATACTGCAGATATCGGGCAGCCTGTTCTATGAAACCGGCGCCGCCTGGGATGAGGGCAGCGCGCCGCAAGAATATTTCAGCAGCAACGGCGTCGAAGTCAGCACCGAGGTCGTGATCGGATATATGCTGCCGCTGGATATGCATGTGGGTTATGCTCGGGGACAGGATGCGGGCGGCGAGGATCGCTGGTATTTGAATATCGGGGCGTCTTTCTGACCGCTATTTCTGGCGAGCCCGGTTCTTCCCCGTTTCCTGCTTTTCGACGTCGCTGAAATCAATCGAGCTGTTCGTGCTCTTGCTGAAAGCCTGCACGAAGCCGTTCCGGTAGATGTTCCACAGCGCCGTCCAGACGGAGGTTTTGATATTGTTCAGGTCCCCGGTCAACGGGATCTGCGTCGCCAGTTGCTCGTTCGACTTGTTCTTGAAGATCTCCGTAAAGAAGTCCACGATGGCCTGCCACGCAAGATTGATCGGGTTCTGGTCGTCCCTTTCCATGTTCACGATTTCCAGATTATCGGCCACCGGCTTTATATAGCCCTTTACCTTCCCGTCGTCGACCGCCATTTCGGAATACACGCTGAGAGTGCCCTGTTCCACGTCTATTTTTCCATAGGCCCTGAAGAAGTCGTTCAACGCGGGCATATTGATGTTCTCGAACTTCAGGTTCATATCGAGATCGGGAATCTTCTGCAGCGGATTGAGCCGCATGTTCAATGTCAGCCGGCCGTCGCCGATGGAAACTCCCGTGGCTTCGAGGGTCGCGGGCAGATCCTGCCCGCTGTCTTCCACGTTGGCGAAGTTGGTGGCCACCAGCTGCAGCTGCTTCAGCTCCAGACTGACATCAGGCTTTTTCGTAAAATCGTAAAACTCAACCGTTCCGTCCCGGATCTCGAAACGGTTGATGCGCACCGGCAGCATCTCCTTCGCCTTGGTCACCCAATCCACCCCCTCGCCGGTCTGGACTTTATGAATGAAATTGAACGAGGGACTATAGATAGCGGCTTCACTGACAATGGAGCCGCGCAGCAGCGCTCCCCACTCCACTGAGAAGTCGACTTGCGGGATATCGATAAAGGGGATTTCGGCGGAGCCGTCCTTTTTGAATATTTTTATCTGGTGCACGACATAGGCGCCGCGTATCAGCGAAATATCCACGTCAGCGACCGAACCTCCGTAACCCGATATGTCCTGGAGAGCGCGGTTCGCATAGTAAGTGACGAGTGAAGGCAAGGCGAGCCTCAAGGCGATGAGCGCGGCCAGCACGCCAATCGCGATCAACATCCATAGCTTGCGCTTCGTCATTCCCTGCCGAGACTCCAAAAGGATACGCACGCCTACTATTCGGTCACAGGCGGCGATTAAGAAATCGACTGGATCGAAGCGGGATCGTTCATAAGGAACACGAGGCTGTTCCGGGTGGCGTGTTTTTCGCTCGCGCTTACGGCGATTGCGTAATCGAGTTATTCGCCGTTTGACATTACGGCATGATCAAGGCGTATGCAGCTTGTCCTCGCGCCATACCGTGACACCGAATACATGGTGCAGGAAATACTGGGTGACGGGCACGCCCAGCAGAACGCCCCAGATCCCGAACAGATGGTAGCCGACGAACAGGATCATCAGGACCAGTACCGGATTGAGTTTGAAATGGCGCCCATAGATCAGCGGGTTGAGCGCGTAGGCTTCCAGGATATGCACGAAAATAATGAGTACGAGAACCGCGAGGGTCAACTGCAGTCCTCCCGCGTTCAGCGCCACCAGCGCGATCGGGACCGTGGAAATGAAGGTGCCGAGGACGGGGATGAAGCCGCAGATGAAGACGATCAGCCCCAGCAGCATCACCGAAGGAATCGACAGCAGCAACATGCCGGTGAGTGTCAGTATGGTATTGACGGTAGCGATCATGGCCTGCGCCTGGATGCCGCGCCCGATCACATAACCGAAGCGCGCCACCGGTTGCGCGGCTTCCTGGTAAAAATCGCGCAGCCGCGAATATTCCAGGCTCTGCATCTGCTTGGCCAGCTTGGTGAAGTCGATCAGGATCAGGAAACTGAACAGCAGCGCGAGCCCGGTCGTGGCCAGCACCTGGTACAGGATGGTGATGAATTTCGGTATCTTTTCGCGCGCCACCGACATTTGGGTCGCGAGGAAAGACTCGATCAGAAGCCCGTCCTCGAACAGGATGTACTCGTTCACCTTCTGCCGCACGACCTCGTCCATCAGCTCCCCGGAATGATAACTGTTGACGTCGCGCTCGGTGATGCCGAGCTGCTCCCGCTCGGCCTGGGTCTGTCGACTCATTTCCGCCAGCATGTCTTCGCCGAGCAGGCCGCGTATATAGCCTTTGAGCGCACGGTCGATTTCGGGATAGGGATCGATAAGGTCCTGTTTCAGAAGCAGGATACGCTGCTTGGTCTCGCCCAGGTTGGCGAGAAAGCGGTTGGTCTCGGTGATGACGTTAGGCGTCACGAAACTGATGAAGCCCGCCAGCACCATCACGAACATCAGATATACCAGTATCAGCGAGCCGCGATACGGCAGCCTCAACCACCGTTGGCCCATCTTCACCAGCGGGGTGGCGACGAATATCAGCAGGAACGTCAGGAAAATGAGATTCAGGAAATCGCGCATCACCCACAGCAGCGACAGCAGTATGATCCAGATCAGGACCCGCCGGTTGAGGGTGTAAAAGTCGTCGAAGCTGAAGGACATTGGTCGCTATCCTAGCAGACTGCCGCGTAACAGTCTTGCCGGCCTTGCAGGGCGGCTCCGGAGATACTCCGAATGGATGGCGCGGCCGGATGCAGCCGATATCAGAACGGATCGCCGACGGCGGGAAGCTCGTTGATCTGGCAGTAGCGGCCCAGCATTTCGATCAGGCGTCCCATATTTTCCTTGAGCACATAGCCGGCGACGCTCAGGTTATATGCCATCTCTTTATCTTCATTGCGGCCGGAGGTGGTGAGCATGAAGGTAATATTCTTCTTCAGTCTCTCGTCGTTGCGCATCTGCTCAAGGAACTCGAGGCCGTTCATGCGCGGCATGTTGATATCGAGCAGTATCACGCAGGGCTGCGGTATCGCGCCGCCGTTGCCCCGCTTCAGCAACTCGAGGGCTTCGACCCCGTCGTTCGCGCAGTAGAGCGGGTTAGTGATCCGTTCCTTTCTCAGTATCCGCTTGATAGTTTCGGTATCGATCTCGTCGTCTTCAACCAGCAGGATCGGAAATTGTGCAGGCTTGGTCGTCATTTGGGTTCCGCTTGTTGCCGTTGTTACCCGGAACCGCAGCCTCGTGCGGAGAATCGGTTCCGATATTGCTTTATGTATTTCAAGTGTAAGGATTTTTTTCGCGATTGCCAGCCTGAAGTCTTGAAACGGGTGATTTTGTTCAAAGACTGCGGCCTTTTGAAATAATTACAAAATCTTTGGAACTGCCTGCCATCGCAAAACCGCATAAACGCGGCCTCCGCCCCCGCTTGCAAGACGGGAGGCCGTATTCGTTATTAACGTCCGGATGCGTCTTTTGGTTCCATCAAAAAAGCTCCGGGTTGCGTTGGGTAAACTCGCCCTCCTGCGGCGTCACCACGTGTACTTCGTCTTCGAGCAACTGTATTTCATACAATGGCCGCATAGCTGGCCCTTCCAGGACACTGCCGTCGGGTTTGAAGCGGCTGCCGTGGCAGGGGCAATCCCAGGTCTGCTCGGCACCATTCCAGTTCACGACACAGGCAAGGTGCGTGCAGATCGCCGAGCGCACGAGCAACCGGTTGTCGAGCGTCCGGCAGACGGCGAGCTTCTGCATGCTCTTCTCCACGATCTTGCCCTCGCCGGGAGCAACGTCGGAAAACTCCCTCGCTTCGACGGCGACCCCGGGAATGTCTTTGAGGTACTGCACAAACACATTGGCATTTTCCTTTATGAAATTCTTCGCCGCCTTCAGCGGCTGCTTGCGCGAGGGATCGAAAAGCTCCGTCCAGCGGTTGCTTCTGCCCTGGACAAGATCGGAGAGCATGCCCGCAGCGAGCGCGCCATAGACCAGACCGTCGGTGGAAAAGCCGGTGGCAATCAGAATATTGGAGTCCTCATGGGTCCTGCCGATATAGGGCAGCAGGTCGGCCGGGCGATAATGCTGGCCGCCCCAGCGGTGGGTGACCTCGGCGACCGGGAAGTGCCCGTTCGCGAATTGCTCCAACTTGTGGAGGCATTCTTCGTTGCTTTTCAGCTGGCCGACCTTGTGCGGCCGGCCCACCACGATCAGAAACTCATCGTCGCCGCGGCGGTAGCTGCGGGTGGAATATTTTTCGCCCGCCCGCGGATAGCCCCAGAAAATTCCGGGGCCGGGCATGCCGCTGTGCAATCGGCAGGCGATGCCGTATTCGCGATAGGGCCCGAGCAGCGTTTGCACGAGCATGGTGCCCTTGGGCGTGTGGGTGGCGTGTATAACATGTTCCGCGCGCACGGTGCCGCCGGGAGTTTGCAGGGTGCATATGCCGTCCCTGCCCTCGGTTATGGATTCAACAGCGGTGTTCTCGTAAATGCGGCAGCTTGCGGATTCAATCGCGTGCGCGAGCCCCTGCACATATAGTTTGGGATTGAACTGGAGCTGATCCCGCAGCCGCAGCACGCGGCTTGCGCTGAACGGTAACTCCGAAGCGTCGCCGTACTGCACTCCCAGCCCTGCCTGGCGCGCGGCTTCGAGTTCGCGATCGATCAGCGTGTCGGACTCGGGATTGTCCGAATAGAAATACCAGTCGCAGGACGTTAAATCGCAATCGAGGGTGTATTCGCTGACGTTGCGGGCGATAAGCCGCACGGCCTGGCTGCGCGCGGCCAGTATGTCGCGCAGGGTTTCCACGCCGTACTTGGAACTGACCGCGGATAGCGTATGATCCACGCCGACGTAGAGATTGCCGGTACTGTGGCCGGTGGTGCCGCCGCCAAGCTTGAGCGCCTCCAGCAGGGCCACCTTGCGCCCGCCGCGCGCCAGCAGTTCCGCCGCCGTAACGCCCGTGATGCCGCCGCCGATAATCGCTACGTCGACCGTTATGTCTTCATCGAGCGCCTCGAAAGCGGTCTCGCCCGAGTATGCATTCCAGATTGATTGAGTAAACATCCTGTTCCCCTATGAAAAATCGTTTGCCTCCGCAATGTCGCGGCTGAATTTGTTTTTTAAGACAATGCGAAACGTGAAATGGTGAGTGCGTGCAAACCCGCAAGGCGAAATGCCGATGTTGTAACTCCGGCCGAGGAGAAGCATGACTGGATGTGGGCTTTCAGTACGGCGGTCACATGACCAGGAGGCACACCGCCGGTCGGGGATTTCACCTCGATTCCGAGGCCGTATTGCCTGATAATTTTTTTCGCAATGGCGAGCTCGGGGTCGCCGTCATGGAACACGAAGGTCGCGCGCACGGCTCCGCGCAACCTTCGTGCAAAATTTTAACCGTTAATTTTTAACACCGTCGGCCGTCGTCAGCGTGCGTTCCTTTTTCTGGTCGGAGGTTTTCTCCTGAAAACGCGGCCAGAACTCCTGGTGGATCTTTTCGTATTTGGCCCGGGTCTTCTCGAACCATTTCTCGGATTCCTGCGGCTTTGGCTGTATCAGCTTGTTGGATATCCAGCTCTTGAATTCCTTGGCTTTCATCGTGTAATCGGATGGGCCTTCCTTGCGCACCGGAGTGGGAGCGAATCCTCCGCTACCCCAGTTGGGGCGCACGATGACGTAATAGGTCTGCCCGCCCGCCAGATTGTCGGTAAGCATGTAGTCGGCGACCGCGCCGAAGGCCATATACGTTTTGCTGCCCGGCGTGGTCCGATGCGCGATCTTGGTGCCATTCGGGAGCGAGCCTATGAATTTGAGATTACCGTTTTCGATTTCAAAAAGTTCGACGTTCACGGCACCGCCGACAAAAGACGAACGCATGAATACGATCGTCGCCATAGCCGGGTCCGGAGCGGGAACGGTTTGGGGACTGGACTTCACCATAAGGCTGGAGCTGCCGCCGCAGCCGGTCAATATCAGCATTGCGATACCGAGTATTGTTATTTTTATCGATTTCATAACACTGTCCTCTGTTGACACACTAAAGAATGCCCGCGGTCCGCCGCGCGGATTGCGATCCCTAGTAAATCAACCCGCCAGCGGCGGCCGCTTGTTCAGGAATTCGCGAATGTTGTCGGCCTGTTCCCAGGCGTCACGGTAGCCGAGTTCCATGAGTTCCGTGCAAAACCCGCCGTCGAACATGAGGTAACTCGCGAAGCTGGCGCCCGCGCCGCGGCCCTGCGCGCCGAGGGAACGGAACAAAAAGCGCATGCTGCGCGGCTGCCGGTGCAGGTATTTGACGGTGATCTCATCGATCGGGATCGAGGGCGCCACCACCAGGATATCCAGTTTGTGCAGGCTTTCGGTCGACAGGGTTGCGTCGGCGATCGCGTCTATAAGGTGGTTGAAGCGGTGCGCCGTCTCGATATCCGCTTCCAGATTATCGATGAACTCGCGGTTCAGCAGGTGACCCGCCACCTGCGCGATGCTGGGCGGTTCAAAGGTGCAGAATTCCGGCTTGTGGGTGGAGGCGTTGGCGCTGACGCCGACGATGAACAGGCGCCGCGCGCCGAGATGGATCGCCGGGCTCAGCGGGTTGATCTGGCGCAGCGCGCCGTCGCCGTAGAAGATGCCGTTGACCCGGGTCGGCGGGAACAGGATCGGGATCGAGGCCGAGGCGACGATGTGCTCGTGGCTGAGTTCCGTGTAGATACCGCGGCGGTGCGCGCGTTCCCAGGGCGGGATTTTTTTCCCCTGATAGAAGGTCACCGATTCGCCGGTGTAGTAGTCCATGGCGGTAATGGCCAGGCTGTGCAGCGCTCCCGTGTCGAGGTTGCGTTTCACGGAGGAGAAATCGAGCCAGTCATGCAACAGCTTGCGCAACGGCCGGTTGTCCAGCACCGCGATGCCCTTGTCGTTGCGGCCGACCGTCGCCTGCTTGCTGATGCGGAACAGGTTGCGAAAAGCCATCTGCCAGGTCGTGTCGTATATGGCCAGGGGATGCAGCCCCGCCCACAGACTGTGCAGATCCTTGACGCCCTGGGTCATGTTATCGGCGCGGCTGGCCAGATACCCGGCATTGATGGCGCCGGCGGAGGTGCCGCAGATTATCTGGAAAGGGTTTTCCGGCTTACCGTAAATTTCCAGCGCGGCCTTGACCACCCCCACCTGGTAGGAAGCCCGAGCGCCGCCGCCTGACAT
>DASUFE010000124.1:0-15213 GCA_036274675.1 Gammaproteobacteria bacterium | reverse complement strand
CTCCACCGCCGACTCGCTGGTGGCGAACAACCTGGTGCTCGCGGTCTACCGCCACATCACCAATCCCGAGTGCCGCCAGTACCTGCTGCGGCAGGCCTTCGAGGAAGCCCTCCACACGCACGCCTACCAGTACTGCGTGGAATCGCTCGGCCTGGATGCGGCCGAGGTATTCAATATGTACCGCGAATTACCCTCGGTCGCGACCAAGGCGGAATGGGCCCTGCCCTATACGCAAAGCCTCGCCGACCCGGATTTCCACACCGGCACGCCTGAAAACGATCAGCGGCTGCTGCGCGACCTGATCGCGTTCTACGTGGTGTTCGAGGGCATCTTCTTCTACGTCGGCTTCACCCAGATCCTGTCCATGGGCCGGCGCAACAAGCTGACCGGCGTCGCCGAACAGTTCCAGTACATCATGCGCGACGAGTCCATGCACATGAACTTCGGCATCGACGTGATCAATCAGATCAAGGTCGAGAACCCGCACCTGTGGAGCGACAAGTTTAAGACCGAGATCATCGCGCTGATCAAGACTGGCGTGCAATATGAAATCCAGTACGCCTACGACACCATGCCGCGCGGCATCCTGGGCCTGAACGCCCCGATGTTCGAGGACTACGTCAAGTTCATCGCCAACCGCCGCTTCGCGCAGATCGGCCTGCCGGAACAGTACCCCGGCGTGACCAACCCCTTCCCCTGGATGTCGGAAGTGCTGGACCTTAAGAAAGAAAAGAATTTCTTCGAAACCCGCGTGACTGAGTACCAAACAGGCGGTGCATTAACCTGGTGATCTGAACGGATACCGGGGTGCCGGAAGAGAAATGGATTTTTGAATCCGGCGCAAGAAACAACAAGGGGGCGTAAGCCCCCTTGTTCATTGTAGATTCGATTAGATATAGGAGGTGAAGCTGAAAGAGTAAAACGAACTGATCGTAAACATGCTTTTATTTGAGCTGGGTCAAGGACTCCCACGAAGAATATGACTAAAGGAAGGTTGCTTTGGCTCGTTCCCTCGCACGGAGCCTTCGCCAGTCACCCAACCGACCTTATTTCCTCTTCGGGTCTTCTAAACCTCTCTCAACAAAAGCAATTTAAATCCCTATCTTAAAAAAAGAGAGGCATTTTCGTGCGGATACAGAAAAGTGATTTCAACCAGTAATTACTTTCGATTGAATTTTTGAAGAGGAAAATTAGATGGATTATGAAGTAAATTGTATAAATAAAAGTCATCGAGATAACCCTCATGAAGCTATAGCTCGCCTTGGAGGGCTTACATCATATGGCACGCAGTGGAGTATGACGCAGGATGAAGTCATCTCAGCAATAGAAAGCGGTCTTCATCGCTTTTATGTAAGGCTTCCTGGAATATTGGGTGCAACGCTGCCGCCGGTCTTTCTTGAGGTTGCAGTAAGCATCCGGGGGAATAAATATGTGAAGACACGAGCAGATGCTACAGGGCTTAACAATCTCTTGCGCTTGCCTGAGTGTCCTTCTAAGAGCCGCGCTGGCCTCCTGGCCAATGCACTTCTCAACATTAAATAAGATAGCGAGGGAAGGGGGTGAACAGCCCCCTTCATTGAATTCCATCGGCATACATCACCGAATATCACCTCCACTTTATATACGCCCGCGATGTAAATTGGAGGCTAAAACCGAAGGACCCCACGTTCAGAAGCAAAAAGGGTTATTCAGAACGGCATCACGCACATTTAACTGGCCGCTTGGATTCTGGCATATGGATATCAGAACACCAGATTCAAATGCTCCACCATAGAATATTAATAATACTGTCTGAACTAAGACGATTAGAAAATTAATAAGTAGGTTGGGGTGAGTTTACGAACCCCAACCTAAAAATCTTTGTGCCTTGGTGCCTTTGTGAGAGGAAACTAAAAATCGTAAACCACTATCTTTTGGAGATATGGCTTCACCCAGGTATCCACAAACTGCACATGCCGCGGATCCTTGATGTAAGTATTCATATCTTCCACCGAGTCGAAACGCATCAGGATGCCGAGGCTGAAGCTGTCGTCCACGATGGGACGGTCGCTCGGGATCGCCGTCCCCACCTGCAACTCCCGGATCTGGCCGATGGACTTGAGAGTCTTGCTGCCCTCGATGATTTTTTCCTGAACCTCCGGCGCCGTACCCGGCTTCAGCCACACCAGCACCACATGATTCACCGCCGGCTTGATATTACACGGCGCGCAGGCCGCCAAGGACAACAGGCATACAACCACTAGATTACGAATCATAACTTCTCACCTTCGTTAGGGACGCCGCACCCGGCAATAAAGGTTTGTATCCAGCGGCTTGATATCCTGTACCACATTGCACTGCTGGTCCATGGCCAGTTCGATGAATCCTCCCGCCTGGCGGATATCGGTGCAGATATCATCGCCCTTCACGCATTTGGCCCGGCTGTAATGGGTGCTGCGCCAGTACAGACCCGCGAGTTCCGCGCCGTCCGCGGGGATCGGACCCTGGCAGTCGATGACCTGCGCCGGTGTCGGCGTGCCGCAGCGCGCATTTTTCCACACGGCCACCCCTCTCACATCGTCAACCAGCACCACGTTGGCGCCGCTTACCGGTTCTTGTTCCGTCCGGCCGAGCGCATTATTCACGGCATCCACTACTGCGCCGGTAATGACATCAGCCACGGCATTGGCCGCATCTTCCAGAGGGTTTTCGTCCAGCCACATGAACAGATGCGGATGCTCCGTCGCGACGATCTTGAAGCGGATGCTCAGGGGCTGTTCGAACAGGGGATCGATAGTGGCCCGATAGCGGCCGTCGCCCACGCTTTGGGCGCCCAAGTGATCGAGCACGGTTTGCTGCTGCCCCGGCTGTACATAAAGTACTTTCTTCCGCAGGCTGACATAGCCCGCCAGGTCGGTGGCCGGATCCAGCGCCACTGCGGCGGCGCCCGCGGAATGCGTTGTATAAAACCAGCCGAGCGCCCCGCCACCAAGCGCAGCGAGCAACAGAAAAAGAAGCCATATCATTCTATTCATAATGCAATCTCAGGTTTGACGGCCGTCCAAGAGTACCACGCCTGCACGCCCCGTCACCATGCGCCTTCAACCCTTCAGATTCGCTTCGGCCATCCGCAGCGCAACCTGGTTAGTGTCGATGCCGAGTTTGCGGGATCGCTGAATAATTTCGGTCACGGTATCGAAAATGCGCTCCACCTGCCGCATCGATTCTGCATAGTCCAGATCCGCGCGCTGCCCGGCGATATCGATGACGCCGCCCGCGTTCACGGCGAAGTCCGGCACATAGACGACGCCACGCTCGTGCAGACTTGCGGCGTCCTCCGCCGTGGCCAGCTGGTTGTTGGCGGCGCCGGCGACGATGCGCGTCTTCAGGCGCGGGATCGTAAGGTCGTTCAGCACCGCGCCGAAACCGCAGGGTGCGAGTATATCCAGCTCAAGATCGTAAATTTCCGCGGGCGCCACCGGCGTCACGGGATGGCGCCGCGCCGTTTCATCGACGCGTCGCTGCGCGACATCACTGATAAAGATCTGCGCCCCGGCCCTTGCCAGATGCGCGACCAGGCGCGACCCGACCGCGCCCACGCCCTGCACGCCGATGCGCAGGCCCCGCAGGCTGTCGCGGCCGAGTTCCAGGCGCGCGGCCGCGCGCATACCGGCATATACGCCCCAGGCGGTCGCCGGCGAAGGATCGCCGTCGGCGACGCCGCCCTCCGGCATGGGCCGTTCGGCGATGCCCGATACATGAGCAGTCTCGCTCGCCATCAACCGGATATCCTCGACCGTGGTACCGGAATCCTCAGCCACGATATAGCGGCCGTTCATCCGTTCCAGGCAACGCCCGAAAGCCTGCAACAGGGCAGGCGTCTTGTCCCGCACCGGATCGCCGATCAGCACCGACTTGCCGCCGCCCATGGGCAGCCGCGAAATGGCGGATTTGTAGGTCATGCCCCGGGACAAGCGCAACACATCGCGCAGAGCCTCCTCTTCCGAGGCATAGGGATACATGCGGCAGCCACCCAGGGCCGGGCCGCGTACGGTGTTATGAACGGCGATGATGGCAGTCAGATTGGCGGCGGGCTCACGGAAAAACACCACCTGTTCGTGGCCATCGAATTCCGGGTGCGTAAAAACAGCCATCATGCCTGCCTTATAAAATTAATTAATGGAAAGAGCCGCTGCCGCATATAACGGCCGACGGGCAATTTAGCTTAAAATACGCGCCTTTGCCCATATTCCCGATATGACAACAAAGCAAATGACCAATCCGGCCCTCTTGCTAAAACAGGCAATGCGCCGCATGGCGGCTTCGGTCAGCGTTGTTTCCACCGCCGATGCCGCCGGCAGGGGCTATGCCATGACCGCCACCGCGATAACCTCCGTGTCCCTGGAACCGCCCTCGCTGCTGGTCTGCGTCAACCAGCAGGCGGGGATTTACAGTGCGCTCGAGCAAGGCCGGCCATTCTGCATCAACATCCTCAACGCGAAACAGCGCACCCTGGCAGAACTCTGCAGCCAGGGGCCGCAAACGCGCGACCGTTTCGGCATTGGCCAGTGGCGAAACAGCGCTTCAGGAATCCCTTATCTGGCCGACGCCCAGGCCAATATCTTCTGTATAAACGATAAATCCCTATGTTATGCTAGCCATACCATTTTTATCGGCCGGGTCGAAGGCATCACAATGCATGGTGAAGTTTCGCCCTTGATATATCTGGATGGAACCTACATGGCCGTGAATACCTTACAGGATACCAAGCAGCAAACAATCCTCTGAGCCATGCAAAAAACCCCTTTTATCGTCAAATCAAAAACGAAATCCATTCAGGACGCGGCGCGCACGGTCGCGCAATTCGACATTAAATACGTCCAGTATGTGGACGCGGAAGGACAGATCGTCAACGAATTGCCGGGTTTTACGCAGGACAGCAGCCTGATGCTGAGCCTGTACCGGGCGATGAAAGTTTCGCAAGTCCTGGAACACAAGGTCTCGGTTCTGCACCGCACCGGCAAATTCGGCACCTATCCCGGCTGCCTCGGGCAGGAAGCTGTCGGAGCGGGCGCCGCCAGTTGCCTCACAGACCAGGACATGTTCGTCCCCTATTACCGCAGCGCCCCCGAGCTCTACATGCGTGGAGTAAAGCTCCATGAAATCCTCATGTACTGGGGCGGCTTCGAGGAAGGCTCCAATTTCAAGGATCCGCGCTGCCGTTTTGACCTGCCGATACCGATCTGCATTTCCTCTCAATTGCCGCATGCGGCGGGAGTCGCCACAGCGATCAAGCTGCGCAAGCAGAAAAACCGCGCGGTGCTGACCTTCGTAGGGGACGGCGGCACTTCCGAGGGCGATTTTTACGAAACCGTCAACGCTGCCGGAGCCTGGAACCTGCCGTTGGTCATCATCATTAACAACAACCGCTGGGCACTGTCGGAACCGAACAACAAGCAGACCAGTTGCCAGACCCTGGCGCAAAAAGCCATCGCCGGCGGAATTGAAGGTATTCAGGTCGACGGCAACGACGTGATCGCCGTCAGGGCTGTGACTGAAGCCGCCATGCAGAAGGCGCGGCAGGGCGGCGGAGCCACCCTGATCGAGGCCCTGACCTACCGTTTGTGCGCGCACACCACCGTGGACGACCTGACCCGCTACGTGGACAAAAGCGAGCACGAACAGGCGCTGCGGCAGGAGCCGTTCCGCCGCCTGAAAAAACTGCTGCGCGACAACGGCATCCTCGACGAAGATCTGGAACGTAAAATCGAACAGGAAATAAAGCAGGAAGTGGAAGCCGAGGTGGAGATATTCCTCAACGCCCCGTTGCCTCCTCCCGAGGCCATGTTCGACTACCTGTACGCGGAACTGCCCGAAAGGCTGCGCGAGCAGCGCGATGAAGCAATCCGCCGGGGGGATGAATAAATGGCGCTCATGACCCTGGCCGACAGTGTCAACATGGCACTGGACCACGAATTAAGCCGCGACCCGGAGGTCGTGCTGCTGGGACAGGATATCGCCAAGAACGGTGGCGTGTTCCGCACTACCGACGGGCTGTACCAGAAGTACGGGGCCGATCGCGTGATGGACACCCCGCTCGCCGAATCCCTGATCATGGGGCTCTGCGTCGGCATGGCGTCACAACAGATGCGCCCCATCGCTGAAATCCAGTTTATGGGTTTTATTTTTCCGGGTTTCAACCAACTCGTGACTGCCGTTGCCCGCATGCGAAACCGCACACGCGGGCGTATCACCCTGCCCATGGTAGTGCGAATGCCTTACGGCGGGGGCGTACACGCACCGGAACATCATTGCGAGAGTACAGAAGCTCTGCTCGCGCATATCCCCGGCCTCAAGGTCGTCATCCCCTCCACACCGGCCCGTGCCTACGGCCTGCTGCTGGCGGCGATCCGCGATCCCGATCCGGTGATCTTCCTTGAACCCACGCGCATGTACCGCAAGAAGAAGGAGGAGGTCGAGGATAACGGGGACGCCTTCCCGCTGGAGTGCTGCTTCATCGACCGCGAGGGCACTGATATCACCCTCGTCAGCTGGGGTGCCATGATGCACGAGACCCTGCTGGCAGCCGAGCAGATGGAAGCTGAAGGCGTCAGTTGCGAGGTTATCGATCTCGTCACCATCAGCCCGATCGATATCGCGACGATCGTCGACTCGGTGGAAAAGACCGGTCGCTGCGTGATCGTGCAGGAAGCACCTCGCGCGGGCGGTATCGCTTCCGAAATTGCCGCCGAACTGGCCGAAAAGGCCATGCTGCATCTGCTGGCCCCGGTCGGACGCGTCACCGGTTATGACACGATCATGCCCTACCCGAAGACCGAGCACCGCTACATGCCTTCGGTCAAACGCATTACCGACGAAATCCGCAAAGTCATGGAGTATCGATGAACGTATTCAATCTGCCGGATCTGGGTGAAGGCCTCCCCGACGCTGAAATCGTGCGTTGGTTCGTCAAAGTAGGCGACGTCGTCGAGGCAGAACAACCCTTAGCGGAAATGGAAACCGCGAAAGCTGTCGTTGAAGTACCTTCGCCACAAAGCGGTCGGATCGCTATTTTGCACGGCAAACCCGGCGATGTCGTTGAAACCGGCAAACCGTTGGTGACTTTCGGCAATGCCGAAGAGTTCCGTTCATTGACCGCCAAAGAACAGTCTGATGAGGACGATATTCCTAAAATCACGACTCTGCCCTCGGCGGCTCAGGCGGCATTGTCCCAGGCCTCCACTCCGGTGCAGGCACTGGCCCGCAAACTGAAAGTTGACCTGACTACTGTACAAGGCAGCGGTCAGGGTAACAGCATTACGCTGGCGGACGTGCGCAAGGCCGCGGATACCGCCCGCATCCAGAACAACGGGATCAGTTCTAACGATGAGGAACAAACCGCCGTTGCGATCGATTTCGGCAAGGGCGTGCGGGCGGCGCCGAAGGTACGCAGCGCCGCCAGCGCGCACGGCATCGACATGCGCAATCTGCGTCCGACCGGTCATCAGGACAACGTCACGCTGGCCGACGTGCAGAAAAAACGCGTGCAGCAGCCGGAAACGCGGATGGCCGCCACCGGCAGTTACAAATTGCCCGAACGCACCCAGGAAGTGACCGGCAAGCCGGTACCCATACGAGGGGAACGCCGTTCGATGGCGCTCAATATGGCGAAAGCCCGCGACACCATAGTCAACACCACGGTTTACGACATGGCGGACATCTCGGCCTGGCCCGAAAAACAGGATATCTCGGCGCGGCTGATCCGAGCCGTCTGCGCGGCCAGTATGGTTGAACCCGCCCTTAACGCCTGGTTTGACGGCGAAAAAATGGAGCGCACCCTGCTTCAGCATGTCAACGTAGCAATCGCGGTGGATTCCTCGCATGGGCTTTCCGTGCCGGTCATTCATAATGCCGACACTAAAACCGCCCAGGAACTGCGCGCCTCACTCAATGAACTGCGCGAAGCGGTATACGCCAAGCGACTCAAGCCTGAACAACTGCAGAACGCCACCATTACTCTGTCGAATTTCGGCATGATTGCGGGCACCTTTGCCACGCCCATCGTCACCCCCCCTCAGGTCGCGATCGTCGGCACCGGGCGCATCATGCAGGAATTGCGGCTGACCGCCAGCGGCATTGTCAATGTGCGCCATATTCCGGTATCGCTGAGCTTCGACCATCGGGCCGTCACGGGCGGTGATGCCGTGCGATTCCTGGCCGCCTTTATCGCAGACCTTGGCCTTCCCTATTAATGCGGAAACCGGCCAACGGATTTCCATTCCTTCTTCTTCTGCTGCTGTTGGTTGCTGCCTGCATCGCCCGCGCTGAAATCTATAAATGGGTCGATGAAGGCGGGAATATTCATTACACGGATAAACCGCCGGAAGCGCAGCAGCAAAGGCTGGAGATCACCGGCCGCATCAGCAGCTATGATTCGCCGGAGATCCTCCCCGAAAATCCCGCCGGCAACCCTGAATCCGCCGCGAACAAGCCCGCCAAAAGCAAGCGCGTCGTCATGTACAGTGCTGAATGGTGCGGTGTGTGTAAAAGGGCGAAGCAGTACTTCGCCGAGAAGCACATTTCCTATACCGATTACGACATCGATACCAATCCAAAGGGCAAAGCGGATTATGAAAAGCTGGACGCCCGCGGCGTTCCGGTGATCCTGGTCGGCAATCGCCGCATGAACGGTTTCAGCGCCGGCGGTTTCGAGGAGCTCTATTACGGAAAATAATTATCGGGGCGGGCAATAAAAAACCGGGCATTGCCCGGCTTTTTATTATAACTTCGAAGCCGTCTCAGTCGGACTTCTTGGCTTTCGCCTTGGATTCCTTCTTGCCCTTTGGCTCTTTCTTGGGTTTGGCTTCGGCCTTGTCCGCCTTCTCGGCTTTCGCTTTCTTGCCGTCGGGCTTGGCTTCTTTCTTGGTCTTGGCCGGTTTCTCGGCAGGCTCAGCGGCTGTCGCAGCCCCAACCGGACGATCGACCAGTTCCACATAAGCCATGGGGGCATTGTCGCCGGTGCGCGGCGCGCACTTCAGAATGCGCAGATATCCGCCCGGACGCTCCTTGTAACGGGGTCCGAGGTCCGTAAACAGTTTGGTCACCGCTTCGCGGTCACGCAGGCGGGCGAATGCCAGACGGCGTCCGGCCACGGAATCGGCCTTGGCCATCGTGATCAGAGGCTCCGCGATACGGCGCAGTTCCTTGGCTTTCGGCAGGGTGGTGCGGATCAGTTCGTGCGTGAACAGTGATGACGCCATGTTGCGGAACATCGCGACGCGGTGCGAACTGTTACGATTGAATTTTCTGCCTGACTTCATGTGACGCATAAGCTAAACCCCGGTTAACACCGTGTACATTTTATCTTTAATCTGAATTTCAGCCGACTGAAGAAGTCTTGTCCTTCCTCGATTCCAGTCCCGGCGGCGGCCAGTTTTCCAGGCGCATGCCGAGCGACAGGCCGTAGCTGGCCAGCACGTCCTTGATTTCGGTCAGGGACTTCTTGCCGAGATTGGGCGTTTTCAGCAACTCAACTTCGGTTCTCTGGATCAGGTCGCCGATGTAATAAATGTTCTCGGCCTTCAGGCAGTTCGCGGACCGCACGGTCAGCTCAAGATCGTCCACTGGACGCAGCAGCACCGGATCGACTTCCGGAATACGGTTCTCCGGCTCCACCTGTTCGGTGGCTTCCAGGTTGACGAAGATCGACAGCTGCTGCTGCAGGATCGTAGCGGCCTGGCGGATTGCCTCTTCGGGGTCGAGCGTGCCGTTAGTTTCAATATCAATGATCAGCTTGTCCAGGTCGGTACGCTGTTCCACGCGCGCGCTCTCGACGCTGTAGGAAACGCGGCGCACGGGGCTGAAGCTGGCGTCCAGCTGCAAGGTGCCGATGGCCTTGGCATCGCCTTCGGCCGGCTTGCGCTGCGGTACCGGCTGATAACCGCGGCCCTTGGCAACCTTCAGGGTCATGCTGAGCGAACCGCTCTGGGTCAGGTGCGCGATGACATGTTCAGGGTTCTTGATCACGACGTCGTGATCAAGTTCGATATCCGCGGCCGTAACCTTGCCGGGACCTTTCTTATGCAGCTTGAGCACGACTTCGTCGCGGGCATGCAGCACGATTGCAAGGCCCTTCAGATTCAGCAGAATATCCAGCACGTCTTCCTGCACGCCTTCGATCGTAGTGTACTCGTGCAGCACACCTTCGATCTGAATTTCGGTCACGGCGCAGCCGGTCATCGAGGACAGCAGGATCCGGCGCAGCGCATTACCCAGGGTATGGCCGAAGCCGCGCTCCAAAGGCTCCAGCACGACCTTGGCGTGGGTGCCACTGAAGTTGGTGACATCGACTAATCTGGGTTTCAGCAATTCCGCTACTTTTCCGGACATAGGGCCATTTCTCCGTTCGTCATCTGTTACTTCGAATACAATTCAACGACCAACGATTCGTTGATCTCCGCGGGCAGGTCACTGCGCTCGGGCAGGCGCTTGAATACGCCGGACATCTTCTTGGAATCGACGTCCATCCACTCAGGGATCCCGCGCTGCTGCGCCAGGGCCATGGCGTCGTTGATTCTGACCTGTTTCTTCGCCTTTTCGTTTATGGCGATTTCATCATTCGGGTTAACCTGGTAGGAAGGTATATTTACGGTCCTACCATTGACCAGGACCGCCTTGTGACTGACCAGCTGGCGAGCCTCGGAACGGGTCGAACCGAATCCCATGCGGTAAGCCACGTTGTCGAGCCGGCACTCCAGCAGTTGCAGCAAGGTTTCGCCAGTGGAGCCTTTGCCTTTCGAAGCCTTGGCATAATAGTTACGGAACTGGCGCTCCAGCACACCATAAATACGGCGCAGCTTCTGTTTTTCGCGTAACTGCCCGCCATAATCGGACAGGCGCCCGCGTTTCGCGACAACCTGGCCGGGTTGGCGTTCCATGTTGCATTTCGACTCAATCGGCCGCGCGCCGGACTTCAGATAAAGATCCGTGCCTTCGCGGCGGCTGAGTTTACATTTTGGTCCCAGATATCTTGCCATTGCTTGTCACCGTCTCAGTCTTACACGCGGCGCCGTTTCGGAGGACGGCAACCGTTATGGGGTAAAGGAGTCACATCGGTAATATTGGTAATCTTGTAACCCACGGCGTTCAGCGCCCTGACCGCCGATTCGCGGCCCGGTCCAGGCCCTTTCACCAGGACATCCAGACTTTTCAGACCGTATTCCTTGGCGGCCTCGCCCGCCTTCTCGGCGGCCACCTGTGCGGCGAAAGGCGTGCTCTTGCGGGAGCCGCGGAAACCGGAACCGCCCGAGGTCGCCCAGGCCAAGGTGTTGCCCTGCCGATCGGAAATCGTGACGATGGTGTTGTTGAAGGACGCATAAATATGCGCTATGCCGTCCACCACCACACGCTTGGCTTTCTTGCGCTTGGGAGCCGGAGTATTGCCGCCTGCTTGATTCGGATTCGCCATATTTTTTGTCTCTTAACTCAATACTTATGCTATTTCTTAATTTGTTTGCGCGGACCTTTACGGGTACGGGCATTGGTCTTGGTGCGCTGACCGCGCAGCGGCAGGCCGCGACGGTGACGCACGCCGCGATAGCACCCGAGATCCATCAAGCGTTTGATGCTCATGGACACCTCGCGGCGCAGATCGCCTTCCACGGTGTACTTGGCCACTTCCGACCGCAACGCCTCGACTTCCGATTCCGCCAGGTCCTTGACCTTGGTGCTCGGATTGATTTTTGCCGCGACACAAATATCGCGGGAACGGGTGCGGCCGATGCCGTAGATGGACGTCAGCGCCACCCATACGTGCTTTCCGACCGGTATATTGATGCCTGCTATGCGCGCCATTCGCTTCTAACCTCCAGACTAACCTTGCCGTTGTTTGTGACGCGGATCGGAACAGATGATGCGCACCGCGCCCTTACGGCGGATTACCTTGCAGTTTCTACAAATCTTTTTTACTGATGCTCTTACTTTCATGACTGCTCTCCAAAATCCCTCAGCGTCCGCTGAAGCCCCTCAGATTGGCTTTCTTCATCAGACTCTCATATTGATGCGACATCAGATGCGTTTGCACCTGGGCCACGAAATCCATCACCACGACTACGATGATCAGCAGCGAGGTGCCGCCGAAGTAAAACGGTACGCTGAAATACAGGATCAGGAATTCCGGCAGCAGGCAGACGGCCGTGATGTAAAGCGCGCCTACCAGCGTCAGACGGGACATGACGCCGTCGATATAGCGTGCGGTCTGGTCGCCGGGGCGGATGCCCGGAATCAGTGCGCCGTGCTTCTTCAGGTTTTCCGCCGTTTCGCGGGCGTCGAACACCAGAGCTGTATAGACAAAAGCGAAGAAAATGATCGCTGCCGCGTAAATCAGGATATAGACCGGCTGGCCTGGCGACAGATAAGTCACGACATCGCGCAGGATACCGATATTGCGCGAATCGCCGAACCAGCTGGCGATAGTGGTTGGAAACAGGATGATGGACGAGGCGAAGATCGGCGGAATCACGCCCGACATGTTCAGCTTGAGCGGCAAGTGGCTGCTCTGCGCGGCGTACATCTTGCGGCCCTGCTGGCGCTTGGCATAGTTGACCGTGATACGGCGCTGGCCGCGCTCAACGAAGATCACGAAGGCCGTGACTCCGATGGCCACCACGAAAATAACCACCACACTGAGATGGCTCATTTCGCCATTGCCGGCCAGTTGCAGCGTATTCAATACCGCAGGCGGCAGGCCGGCAACGATGCCCGAGAAAATGAGCATCGAAATCCCGTTACCCACGCCGCGCTCGGTGATCTGCTCGCCCAGCCACATCAGGAACAGGGTGCCGGTAACGAGCGTGACGGTCGTGGTGAAGACGAATGCGATACCGGGATTGGCCACCAGGCCCGGGGCGAAATTCGGCAGGTTCAGCGAAATACCGACCGCCTGGAAAGTAGACAGGGCAACCGTCAGATAGCGCGTGTATTGCGTAATCTTGCGCCGGCCGGACTCGCCTTCCTTGCGCAACTGGATCAGCGGGTCGTAAACATGGCTGAATAGCTGCAGGATAATGGAAGCCGTGATGTACGGCATGATGCCCAGCGCGAAAATCGACATGCGCTTCAGCGCACCGCCCGAGAACATGTTGAACATGCCAAGAATATTGCCCTGCTGCTTTTCAAACAGCTCGGCCATTACCGCAGCGTTCACGCCTGGAATGGTGATATGCGCGCCGAGGCGATAGATGACGAGCGCGATCAGCAGGAACAGCAGACGCTGACGCAATTCGGTAAAACGCGCCAATCCGCCGAGGCCCATGTTCAGGGATGATGCAGGTGTGCTCATCAGCTTTCGACCTTGCCTCCGGCCGCTTCAATGGCGCCGCGCGCGCCCTTGGTCACGCCCAAACCTTTTACGGTTACGGCTTTTTTCACAGCGCCCGACAGAAACACTTTCACATGGGTAATATTTTTGGTGACCACATTGGCCGCTTTCAGGGCCGCCAGATCGATCACGGGCGCATCCACGCCGGCCAGCTGGCCGAGCGATACTTCCGCGCGAGTAAGCGATTTCTGGGTTTTAAAGCCGATCTTCGGCAGCCGGCGCTGGATCGGCATCTGGCCGCCTTCGAAACCGACCTTGTGGAAACCGCCGGCGCGTGCGCGCTGGCCCTTGTGGCCGCGGCCACTGGTCTTGCCGAGACCCGAGCCAATGCCGCGCCCCAGGCGCTTGGCTATCGGCTTGCTGCCGGGACCGGGTTTAATGGTATTCAGTTTCATGCTACTTCCTCAACCTTCAACATGTAGGAGGCTTTTCTGATCATGCCGCGGTTTTCAGGGGTGTCCTTCACTTCCACGGTATGGTTCATGCGCCTAATGCCGAGCCCGATCAGGCAGGCCTGGTGGGCACGCAAACGGCCGCTGGAGCTTTTGACCTGCGTAATCTTCAATACTTTGTTCTTGCCGCCTTTCATAAATCACCCGCCGCCGACTTAAGATACGATTTCTTCGACTTTCTTGCCGCGCTTGGCCGCGATGAACTCGGGGGACACCATGTTCATCAGCCCCTTGAAGGTCGCGCGCACGACATTGATAGGGTTGCTGGAACCGATGCTCTTGGCCAGCACGTTCTTCACACCCACCGCTTCGAACACAGCGCGCATCGCGCCGCCGGCGATCACGCCGGTACCGTCGGAGGCAGGCTTCATGAACACCTTCGCGGCCCCATGTTCCGCTATGACCGGATGCTGCAAAGTACCGGCCTTGATGGCGATCGTCTTCATCGACTTGCGCGCCTTGTCCATCGCCTTCTGGATGGCGACCGGCACTTCGCGCGCCTTGCCGTAACCCAGGCCGACACGGCCGTTTCCGTCACCAACCACAGTCAGGGCGGTGAAACCGAACTGACGGCCGCCTTTGACGACCTTGGCCACGCGGTTGACGGCGACCAGCTTTTCAATCATGCCGTCGGAAGGAGTGTTTTCATCAAAACTTGCCATAACCGGATCCTGAATCTGTAGTAACGCCAATAATTAGAATGATCAATTAGAAATGTAACCCGTTTTCTCTGGCCGCATCCGCCAAAGCCTTGATACGCCCGTGGTATTTGAAGCCCGAACGGTCGAAAGCCACCTTCTCGACGCCAGCCTGCTTGGCGCGCTCGGCGATCAGTTTGCCGACCAGGGTCGCCGCTGTTACGTTGCCGGTCGACTTCAGGCCTTTCTTGATATCGGCCTGCACGGTCGAAACGGCCGCCAGCACCTTGGAATCCGGCGCGATGATCTGCGCGTAGATATGCCGCGGCGTACGGTGTACCGACAGACGGGGCACCTGCTGCTCTCTGATCCGACTGCGGGTCTTCAGACTGCGACGGATACGCGAAATTTTCTTGTCCATAGTGCTCTCTTGACTTCTCTTGGCTCTTACTTCTTCTTGGCTTCTTTAAGGACGATCCGCTCATCCGAATAGCGCACACCCTTGCCTTTATAAGGTTCGGGCGGACGGTAGGAACGGATATCCGCGGCCGCCTGGCCAACCTTTTGTTTGTCGATACCTGAAATCAGGATTTCAGTCTGACTCGGAGTTTCAATCTTGACCCCTTCCGGGATCATATATTCGACCGGATGCGAAAAGCCGAGGGTCAGATTCAATTTCTTGCCCTGGGCCGCAGCGCGGTAACCGACGCCGACCAGAGTCAGCTTGCGCTCGTATCCCTTGGTCACGCCGACCACCATGTTGTTC
>DASUFE010000123.1:0-2786 GCA_036274675.1 Gammaproteobacteria bacterium | reverse complement strand
TTTTTTGAAAAGATCCACATCTTGCGGATCGCGAGGAAGCTTCTTTAGGACTTCATCGAATTCATCCGGCGTGAGCGGGGAGGGCGCGTCGCCGGTGAGCTTCTTATAATCGTTGAAAAACTCGGGGTCCTTATAGGCTGCGGTGATGGCATCGCGCAGCATCCGAACCCGCTCCGGCGGGGTGCGTGGCGGAGTGACAAAGGTCGCGCCGGCGATGCTGAAGGACCGATAGATCTCCAGCAACCGCCGTTCCCTGTCCGTCCTGGCAAACGATTCGAGTTCGGGCAGATGAGCGAAGCGCGGATGCGTGCTGGCTTTGGGGATCTGCAAGACGACGTGAAAGTCGACGAGTTTCTTTTCGATCCATTCGGGATTGCGCCGCAGCAACGAAGGGACGACGTTCACTCTGGCGTCGAGCTCCCCGCGCAAGAGCGCTTGATCCATCTCGGGTCCCGAATATCCGGTGACGAATCTAGGCTCGTTCAGGCGCAGAATATACGCGAACAATCGGGCGAGCGTATGGATCACGTGGCCCACCGATTGCGCGCCAATTCGTACTCCCGGGCTGGCGCGGAGACGATCCAATGTGCCGAGATTGGACTCCCGTCTGGTGAGAAACACATAGTGGTCCTCGGATTCGGCAGTACCGTAGAAACTAAATTTGTCGAGCTCGTAATCCACTCCTGGTTCATTGAGGGCTGCCGCCCGGACGAAGCCGCCCGGCGGATACCCAAGCGTTAGCCCGTCGGGACGAGCGGTTCGATAGATGTAGTTCGCGGCCTTTCGGCCACCGCCGCCAGGCATGTATTCCGTCACAATATTCGGCTGTCCAGGAATATGTCTTTTCAAATACGGTAGTATCGACTTCAGGCGCAAATCCCCCAACCCTCCGGGCTCCTGCCCGGCGATCACCGTGATGGTCTTGCCTTGATAAAAGGGCGCCTGCGGCAAAACCGGGTGCGGCTGGCATAAGAGGAACAACGCCGATGCGCACAGGACTGCGCCGGCGTTGATGCCAACTTTGCGTTTGCCTGCATTCACGACTGGTTCTCTTTGGGCCAGGTCAAACGAGTGCACGCAGAAGACCGTGCTCACAGAAACAAGAAATTTCCGGGTGGCTATCGGTGACAAAGCCATGCCACATTGCTTTTGCTTAGATAGCTTACCTGCAAGATACGTTCAACGGCGGTCTGTGGCGGGTCCGCAAGTATCGATCTGTTTCAAACGTGCCTCGATTTTTCCTTCTTAGCCGGATATCAAGATCGGCCGCGTAATCAATCGAACGCCTTGCTCTCGCGGAAAATGCCTTCTCTCAAGGGACAGCGAGTTTCTTGACGGGGCTCTCGGTCACGAATGGGAAATTGTACGCGAGCCAGTCGATCCCGCCTTCGAGCGGGCGAACCCTGGTGATTTTATCCCTTATCCTTTTGCCTTTATCCTTTCTCTTGTTGCCCGATGCGCTTGGCCAAATCGCTCGGCGAGCCCATGGCTAGGGACAGCGGGATCATGAGAGCGCTGATGACGATGAGTCCCCAGATGGCGACGGAGTAGTTGCCGTTCAGGTCGAAGATCAAGCCCATGACCAGGGGGCCGACGACTCCCGCGGCAATGGGTCCGCCCTGCAGCAGGCCCAAGATGCCGCCGATGGTCCGGGTGCCGAACATGATGCTGCCCACCGTGCCACGCATCGGAACAAGGCAGCCGAAGCCCACGCCGAAACCCAGCGCGAAGGGCAATGTGGCCCAGACTGTTTTGACTTCCACTATCTGGAGGTACAGCAGGGAAAAAGCCATCATCGCGGCGACGATTGCCAGGACGAGGCGATAGTCCATCCTGTCGAGCAGAAAGCCGCCGCCGATGCGCCCGATACCGCTGAGGACGAAGACCATGGACATGACCACGGCCGCCCAGGCCGCGCTGAGTCCGATGTCCTGCTGGAAGTAGGGAATCATGTGGCCCTGGACCGCGGAGTTTACCGCAAAGGTCCCCGACAAATAGCTTGTGAACAGCCAGAACTCTTTGGTGCGGAACACTGCGCGGAGCGTCAGGCCGGCATCCGCTCGGCGCCGTGATGGGCCGGTGGAATGTTCAATGGAAGCGCTTTCCTCGGGCGGATCGCCATCGGGCCGCAGGCCGTAGGGCTCCGGCCGGTCGCGCACCAGCATGCTGAGCAAGGTGACACCGATCAATACCAGGGCGCCGTAGCCGAACAGCACGGCGCGCCAGCCGTACGCCTCCTCGATCTGCGTGTTCAGTATGACGAGGGGCGAGCCGAAGATGGGACCCGTTACCGCGAGTCCCGTGGCCAGGCCGCGGTTGCGACGAAACCAGCGCGAGATGATCACGGGCCAGGTCACCGCGTGGCTGACGCCGGATGCGCCCAGTGAAATGATCACGAAGAAAAGAAAAAACGTGACGATGCCGGTGGTGAAGCCGAGGCCGATGAAGCCGATGCCCGAGATGACGGCGCTCCAGAAAATCAATTTACGCGCGCTGACGCGGTCGAGCAGGAAGCCGACGGCGGGACTGACGATGCCCGACTCCAGTTGGCGCAGCGATAGGGCGGCTGAAATAACCCAGCGGTCCCAGCCGAAGGTGCGTTCGATCGGGAGGAAGAGAACGCCGAATCCCTGAAAATAGGCGGCGGAGAAAATCGTGTTCGCCGCGATGCTCGCGGCAACCATGTACCAGCCGTAAAAGATCCGACGCTTCCCTGATTTGTCAGCGGCAGGGGTAACGATCATTCCGGGCTCTCGGCCCGGGTACGGCGGGGCATATTCATGGTA
>DASUFE010000122.1:0-139981 GCA_036274675.1 Gammaproteobacteria bacterium | reverse complement strand
ATCACCAATTACGAAAACCTGGCGCGTTTCTCCGACCGCTGCGGCGCGGAAATCCCGCGCTGGATCCGCAAGCGGCTCGAGGCTTACGGCGAGGACGCCGAATCCATCAAGGCCTTCGGCATCGAAGTGGTGACGCAACTCAGCGAGCAACTGCTGAAAGCGGGCGCCCCGGGACTGCACTTCTACACTATGAACCAGGCCGAACCCACCGTTACAATCTGGCATAATCTGGGACTCAGCAATACTTGAATTCAGCATTGGCAATCGCCCGGCCAATGGCCAAAAAGCATTCTGCCGCCAAGAGGATGTTTCGATGATACGAACAGCCGTTATCTTGACTCTTTCAATGCTGCTCCCAGCCTGTTCCAGCTTAAGAACAACATACTACGATCCACCGCGTTACGACATACTTATGGTTGTAAACAAATATCCCCGGGCGTCAGCATATGGGATCGACAAAGGCGCGCGGTACGACCTGAACGAGGAACAAAACAAGCAACTGCTTGCAAAATTCGAACAGGAGTATGACGACCAGAATCCAGAACCCGGAATCGTCTATATCAAAAGAAATTGTTACGAATACTATTCGGAAGTGCATTTCCCCGATGGGCCATCGGAAAGCCATATGTTATGTGAATTTAACGAATTGTTGACAAAGTACAATGGTGAAATTCGGTATATCCCTTTTAACTGGATGGCTCCACAAACAGCATATTCGCTGGTGAATTATCTGAGATCGCTTCCTGACGATGATGAGTTTCAATACTTCTATGTAGTCCCGATCAGAGGGAATATGACTAATAACGATATAGACGGCATGGTAGCCTCCTCCTCAGGGGTGAAAATAAATAAGTCGAAGTTAAAAACCAAGGTACTTGATAACGTCACCGAACTAAACGGAACCTGCCAGGCAGTTAAACATGGAAAAGAATGTTTTTATTACGTTTTTTTGGGCTATGGTCCTTCGTATGGAGACCATGTAAATTTTAATTACGCCATTGTTCGTGAAAATTGCGAAAAAAACTATTGCCGGTTTGATCTTGAAACAGTTTTTGAAGGTTACCAATATTCGCAGCCGCCATAATTTAACATCCCATGAGAGAAGTATTTTTCTCACATGAACAATAAAGAAATCATTGATCGTGATCTGGCAGTGCTGTGGCATCCCTGCACGCAGATGAAGGATCACGAGCGGCTGCCGCCGATACCCATCAAGCGCGGTTACGGGGTCTGGCTGGAGGATTTCGACGGGAGGCGCTATCTCGATGCAGTGAGTTCCTGGTGGGTCAATCTGTTCGGGCACAACAACCCGCACATCAGCCAGGCGATCCGCCGACAGCTGGAGAGTCTGGAGCACGTGATACTCGCCGGCTTCACGCACGAGCCCGTAGTCGAACTCTCCGAGCAACTGATCGCGCTGCTGCCTAAAGGACTCTCGCGCTGCTTCTACGCCGACAACGGCTCGGCGGCGGTCGAGATCGCGCTCAAAATGAGCTTCCACTACTGGCATAACCGCGGCGAGCACGGCAAAACCAAATTTGTCGCGCTCAGCAACAGTTACCACGGCGAAACCTTGGGAGCCCTCTCGGTCGGGGACGTGGAGCTGTACAAGAAGACCTATCGTCCACTGCTGCTGGATGTGATCAGCGTGCCCTCGCCGGATTGCTTCCACAAGGAACCCGGCGCGACCGACCGCGAGCACAGCATCAGGATGTTCGAACCTATGCGCCGCGCCTTGGAGAGACATCATAAGGAAGTCTGCGCGGTGATCGTCGAGCCGCTGGTGCAATGCGCCGGCTATATGCGCATGTATGATCCCGTTTACCTCGATCTTCTGCGCGCGGCCTGCGACGAATACGGCGTGCACCTGATCGCCGATGAGATCGCCACCGGCTTCGGCCGTACCGGCACGCTGTTCGCCTGCGAACAGGCCGGTATCACGCCGGATTTCATCTGCCTGGCCAAGGGCCTGACCGGCGGTTATCTGCCCCTTTCCGCGGTCGTTACGACCGACGATATTTACGCGGCGTTCTACGACGATTACGCCACTCTCAAGGCGTTCCTGCATTCACATAGCTATACCGGGAACGCACTGGCCTGCAGCGCCGCGCTCGCCACCCTCGAATTGTTCGCCCGCGACGGCGTGATCGCCGCCAACCGCGAGCTTGCCACCCGGATGAAAGCGGCGGTCGCACCATTGGAGGATCACCCTCGTATCGCTGAAATACGCCAGCACGGCATGATACTCGCGATCGAAATGGCGCAGGACAAAAAGAAACGCACGCCCTTTCCCTGGCAGGAGCGCCGCGGACTCAGGGTCTACGAATACGCATTGCGGCACGAGGTGTTGTTGCGGCCGCTCGGCAACGTGATTTATTTTATGCCGCCCTATATCATCAAACCCGGCGAAATCGAGCACCTGGCAAAGGTAGCGATTGAAGGCATCCACCTGGCGACCAAGGACTGACATGGGGACACCTCGAATATATGTGGATTCGGCGCTGGCCCCGGGGATCAACGTGATCCTGGACGAGCGCAACTATCATCACCTGGTGCATGTGCTGCGCATGCAGAACGAGGCCGAGGTAATGCTGTTCAACAATCGCGGCGGCGAATACAGCGGGCGGCTGCGGGTCGAGAAAAAAACGGCCAAGGTCGAAGTCCTGTCCTTTCAGGACACCGACCGCGAGTCGAAGCTCAAGCTGCATCTGGCGCAGGCGGTCTCCCGCGGCGACCGCATGGACATCACGCTGCAGAAAGCGGTCGAGCTCGGCGTCACCGAGATCTCCCCCCTTTATTCCGAGCGCAGCCAGAAAATGGATGCGCGTGCGCGTGAAAAGAAGATGGCCCACTGGCGGGGCATCGTCATCAGCGCCTGCGAGCAATCGGGCCGCTGCGCCCTGCCGCTGCTGAACGAGCCAATATCGCTGGCCGAGTGGCTGGATACTCACCGCAAGGATGATGCGGCAGGGCGTTTTATCCTGGACCCGGAAGCTACCGGCAAATTCTCGCCGCGGAAACTGGATCTGATCACCCTGCTCACGGGACCCGAGGGCGGTTTCAGCCGCCCGGAGATCGAGCTTGCCGAAAGACACGGCTGCGCGCCGGTACGACTGGGCCCGCGTATCCTGCGCACCGAAACGGCCGGCATCGTGGCCCTGACGGCCTGCCAGGCTCTGTCCGGGGATTTGCTAAAATAGCGGCCATGATCGACTCATCCTTTGCAAAACGTTTCGCCGCCGACTGGATCGATTCCTGGAACAGCCATGACCTGGACCGGATTCTGGCGCACTATACCGATGACTTTACAATGTCGTCGCCGCTGATTATCAAAATCGCGGGTGAGCCGTCGGGAACGCTGCGCGGGAAGGACAAGGTCCGCGCCTACTGGACCAAGGGCCTGCAACTTATACCGGACCTGCATTTCGAATTGATTAACACCCTGCCCGGAATCGACAGCCTGGTTCTTTACTACAAGAGCCCGCGCGGGCTTGCCGCCGAAGTTTTCCATTTCAATGAAACGGGAAAGGTCATACGCTCCCATGCCAACTACGCTCTATAAATGAATCAAAAAGGTATGCAGCCATGAATTCAATTAAAAAAAACCGCCACAATCCGATTGTCGCGTTAAGCCTTGTGTTTTTGCTCACGGCCTGCGAACAGAAATTCCCGCCCGATTCGCCCGAATACGTGGTGCAAGCCCTTTATAGCGATTCCGCCACGAAGGGCATCCCGAGAGATCGCGCCGCACTGTCGCGGTATTTCGACGGCCGTCTGACCGAGCTGCTGCTCAACGATTTCAACTGTATCGGCGCCGACGGCAAATCGTGCGGCCTGCTCTACTTCGACCCCGTCGCCCAGACCAAGGAACCGGATATCACCGACCTGAAGCTCTTCAAGCCGGAAGAGTCCAACGATGTGCTGGTCGATTTCATGCAGAACGGGGCCGAGTACAAGGCGATCTGCGCCATGGTCAAAACCCGGGACGGCTGGAGAGTCAGCGATATTATTTACTACGGCGCCAACCAGATCCTCGACCCCGGCGCCTCCGTAATGACCTATCTCTCGATGCAGACCCCGCTCCCGCCGCCCTGGCATCCCACCGTGCCCGGCATGTCGCCTGAGGAACTGGAAAAACTGCATTTGTAAATCTTCTCTCGCCAAGCCGCAAAGACGCCAAGAAAGTTCAAGACGTTTCTCACGGAGTCACGGAGAACACAGAGAAAATAAAGCATTATAGGTATTAGGCATGACTATTCCTTTGAATACTCAGTTAATCACGGATCGTTGCGTGCTTTCCTCCGTGTCGGATGAGGATCTTGAACATATCTGGACTGCTACACGTTATCCTGGCTTCAACGATGGAATGTTGTGGGATCCGCCCGCCGCACGGGAGGAAATCTCCAACTGGACGGAAAAAACTCTCGATCTCTGGCGCAAAGGCGTGCAGTACACATTCTCAATCCGGTCCAAGGATGCCGCGGATTTTATAGGCAGAATCGTGCTTCGTCCCCTGAAACCGGAAGAGAGTATCTGGTATCTCGGCTACTGGATACACCCTCTGCATTGGAACAAAGGTTATGCCACCGAAGCGGCACGTGAGATGCTCAATTTTGGCTTCACGCAACTTGGCGTTCGGCGAATTGAGTCTTCGCACGCCTTATGGAACAAGGCCAGCGCCGCAGTAATCAGGAAACTCGGTATGCATTTTCGCGGTGAGAAACCACAGGGCTTCATGAAGCGCGGCGAATGGGTGGCGGAAGGTGAATACTATATGACTGCCGAAGATTTCGGAGCACCGAACATACAATAACCCTCCGCGTTCTCCGTGCCTCCGTGAGAGATATTTCTTTCTTGGCGTCTTTGCGGCTTGGCGAGAGTAAAAAAATTAGAAGTACTGGCTGGTGTAGGAGACGAGGGTTGAGATGTCAGGGATAACGGCTTCGATCTTGGCGTGCACGAGCACCTTGCTCTGGATGAAATCGTTGCCCTTTTCCTTGCCCGTCGATTTGATGTCGCCATCGGTAAGCGACATCACCTCCGGGTCGCCCTGCACCGTCAGCGCGATGTAGGGATGCATTTCATCGTCGGCCAGCGAATGGATGACGACGGCTTTGGTCTGCAGATTGAATTTAGGTATGGAGTCGTTGCTCGCGGCCTCGAAGGAGATCAGCGGCACCGTCCAGCCCTGCCACTGAATCTTGCCGATGATGCCCCCTTGAAGGTCTACCACGATATGCATGTCCTCCGCATCCAGCAGATCGACCACGCTGGCGCGGGGCAGCAGCAAATTCACCCCGAACTGGGGCATCAGCACGCATTCGATCGCGCCGTTCTCGTCCATCAGGCGCTCTGCCTGTCGAGCAGTTGGTTGATTTCGTTCATCAGCTCGGCTTCCTGGAAGGGCTTGCCGAGATAACGATCGACGCCGATCTGGCGTGCCCGCTCGCGGTGCTTGTCGCCGGTCCGCGAGGTGATCATGATGATCGGAATATCCTGAAGCCGGGAATCGGATTTGACGTGGCCCGCCAGCTCGAAGCCGTCCATGCGCGGCATTTCGATATCCATCAGGAACAGGTCCGGCGTAACCTCCTGCAGCTGCTGTATGGCGTCGAGCCCGTCTTTCGCGGTGATCACCTTGAGATTGTGACGACCGAGTATGCGCGCCGTGACCTTGCGGATGGTGATCGAGTCGTCGACAACCATGACCACGGGGTCGACCTGCACGGGCTTCATGAACGTGGTCGACTTCAGCACGGTCGCCGAAGTGGTCAGGTCGCTCGCTTCCTTGCGCAGCAGACCGGCCACGTCGATGATCAGGGCGACACGCCCGTCAGCCAGGATGGTAGCCCCGGAAATGCCGGGGATGGTGGTGATCTGGGGCCCGACCGGTTTCACTACGATTTCGCGACGGCCGAGCATGGCGTCCACATGCACGCCGAGGCGGCGCCCCGCGCCACGCAACATCAGCAACGGATAGCGCCCCTCATTGCTGACATTGGGGGAAATGCCGGTGCCGAGCAGCAGACCCAGGTAATGCATATCATAGGTCTCACCCGCGTATTCATAATACTTGCGCTTGCCGGACAGGTTCTCGCGGATTTCCGTCGAATTCAATACCGCCACGCCCTCGATGGCGGTGAGGGGAATCGCGTAAATGTCTTCTTCCAGCTGTATCAACAGCGCCTGGTTAATGGCAAGTGTCAGCGGCAGGCGGATGTTGAAGGAAGTGCCACGCCCCCATTCGGAATGGATGCTCAGGCTGCCGCCGAGCTGCTTGATTTCGGTATCGACCACGTCCATGCCCACACCACGGCCGGCGATTTGCGAAACGTCGTCGGCGGTGCTGAAACCCTCGTGCATGATGAACTGGAAGATATCCTGGTCGGTCCTCTGGTCGCTCTCCGTCATCAGGCCGAGCTGGATGGCCTTCTTGCGGATGCGCTCGACGTCCATGCCCTGGCCGTCGTCGGAGACATTCAACACGATATAAGAGCCGTCGCGGCCGATATCGATTCGGATCATGCCGGTGTCGGGTTTACCCGCCGCCGCACGCGCTTCCGGTTTCTCGATACCGTGGAATACGGCGTTACGCAGCATGTGCTCGAGCGGCGCGATCATGCGTTCCTGCACGCTACGGTCGATTTCGTTGTCCTCGCCGCTGATTTCCAGCTCCACCTTCTTGCCCAGCTGGCCCGCGGTCTGGCGGATGATGCGACGCAGGCGGGATGTTATGCCCTGGAACCGCACCATGCGCGTCTGCAGCAGCTCTTCCTGCAGTTCCGTGCTGACGCGCGCCTGCTGCTGCAACGCGAATTCGGAGCTGCGCACCAGGTCGCCCAGCATGTCCTTGATGTTGTCCAGGTCGTTGGCGCTTTCCGCCATCGCACGCGACAGCTGCTGCATGTGTGAGTAACGGTCCATTTCCAGCGGATCGAAATCTTCGCTGGGGTTGATGGCCTCGCGCTCGTGGCGGGAGGCGATCTGCGCGTCCGTCTCGGCTTCCATGTCGCGCATCTGGCGGCGCAGACGATTCACGGTCTGTTCGAGTTCATTCAGGTTGAAAGTCAGGTTGTTAATGTACTGACCGATACGCGAGTGATAGATGTTCACCTCGCCGGCATAGTTGACCATCATATCCAGCTTATCGGAGCGTACGCGGATCTGGTCCTGCTGCTGCATGCCGCCCGGCATCTGCTCGACGGGAGCGGGCGCGCTCAACGACCTCGCGGGTTTGATGGTTTTCAGTTTTTTGCTCGCCAGCTGCGAGCCGGTCTTCTGGATTTCCCCGGTCCTCTGCAACCCGCCCGTCCTTTGAACGCCGCCGGTCCTCTGCACGCCGCCGGTCTGCTGCGGCTCAGTTTCCGCGGCTTCCGCCGCGGCCGGGTCGAGCTTTCCCAGGCGGATGGCCTCCAGCTTCTGCAGGTACTCAGGCTCCACCGCGGCTACGCGGCCCTGCGCGAGCACATCCAGCATGCCGACCAGGCGGTCTACCGCGCCGGACAGCACGTCCGCCAATGCGGGCGTCGCGGCCAGCTTGTCGGTGGCGATGCTGATGAACAGCGATTCCAGCGTGTGGCTCAGATCGCCGATATCCCCCAGGCTCGCCATGCGCGCGGAGCCTTTCAGAGTGTGCAGCTGGCGCAGGATTTCGTTGAACTTGTCCGGCCTCAACCCGCCCTTTCTCCAGTCCTGCAGCTCACGCTCGATGGATTCGATGATATCAGGCGCTTCCTCCAGGAAGATTCCGATCAGTTCTGGATCGAGATCGGTTTTCTGGGCATAACCGGTCTTGTCGAGGCGAGCCTCGCGCGCGGACTTCATTTCCTCCTCGCTGCGTTGGAGGCAGGCCCTGATGCGGTCGTCCAGCCCGACATCGTCGTCCAGCTCGGTTGTGTGCTCCTTGAGATGGGCTATGCAGTTTCGGATATAAGTTACCGCATTGTTCAGGGTATCCAGTTCCTGCGGCTGCCAGGATTTTCCGAGCTCGGCCAGATTGTTCGCATGCTGTTCCAGCCAACCCGCCTTCTCCGCGATCAGCCGGAACTTGGCGGTACGCGCGCTGCCATGCAGCGTATGCAGGGCGCGGATCAGTCCTTCGGTGTTCTTCGAGGACATCTTGCCCGCGCGGGCCTTTTCTATAATGCGGCTGATTTCGGTCAGATGGGCGTCCGCCTCATCGGAAAAAATATCCAGCAGCGCCGGATCGGCGGTCAACGTCAGATATTCCCCGGTCAGGTCGCGTGATCTCAGCTGGCTGCCCGTGGGGGGAGACCGTCGTATCGAATTTGATGTGGGCGGGCGCGTATCGTCCTCTATGATAAATTCGTCCGCAATATCGGCGCCGTCCAGTTCTTCCACGATCATCCCGCGGTCGATCCTGGGAAAATCGTCGGCATCACCAAGCTTCAGGTCTTCGGGGGTTATGGTAAGTTCGTCCGGGTCTTCGGATTCGAGTACCAGCTCTTCGGATGCATCCGCGGTCGCGGCATTAGCGGCGGCGCCTGAAGCATCGTTGGCCGCGGACACGCCCGTCTGCTTGCTGGCGATCCGGGTAGCGCGCTCCATAAGGTCGAACATATTTTCGACCGGTTGCGCGTTGCCGCTGCGAATCTGCTCGATCAGTTGCGGCAGCACGCCGATGGACTCGTCGATGACCGACAGGAGCTCCGGGGATTCATGAATAGTGCCGTCGATCAGGCGGTTGAGCATGTTCTCGATAGCCCACGCGAACTCGCCGATCATGGTGGCGCCGATCAGCCGGCCGCTGCCCTTCAGGGTATGGAATGAGCGGCGTATGGTGGTAATGGCTTCGGAATCCCCGGGATTGCTCTTCCACACGGGGAACAGGGTTGTAATCTTCTGCAGTTCCTCCAGCGCCTCTTCGAGGAAGATTTCCAGGATTTCCTCGTCCGTATCCTCGCCGATGACCTGCAGATCCTTGTACTCCCTGGCGGAGGACGGCGCGGGTCGCGCTTTCTGCCTGGTGGTCGGCTCGCGCGCCTCGGGCTTGGGAGCAGGCGCGACTTCCTTGACCTTGGGCGAACTCTTGGCGGGTTGCGGCCTCGTTGATGCGACCGGACGCGCGCCGAGCCTTTTGACCGCTTCTCTTCCGGCAGCCACGTACAATTCGGAATCCATGCGGTGCTCGGCAACCGCTTCCAGGAAACATTCAATGTTGGTGACGATATCGGCGACGGTATCCTGCTCCGCCGGGTCCGGCTGATAACCGGACGGAATCAGGCTGCCCGCGAAATAATCGTTGAGACTGTTGATGATCGGCGCGATCTCGTCCAACGGCGCGACGAACATGGCGCCCGCCAGCTCTTTCAACACCACCGGTACCGGGGCCAGGGTACCGGTATCGGGATTTTCCACATACGACAGGAACGCGTCCTTGACCAGCGCGATATTTTTGAGCGCCTCGTTGACGAGGCTCGCCACCACGGCCGCATTCTCCTGTTCGGGCGCCGGCGCGACGCTCTCGGAGGATTCGGTTTCAAGTCTGCGGTTGACGTAGGCGTCCAGATCGTTCTCGACCTCAAGCAACGCGGTCGCGGTCGCCATCAGGCTGTCTTCACCGGGCAATCCGTTGCTCTTCAGTTTGGCTTCGAGCAGGGATTTTTCATGCATGATGTTTTCGCGGCAGCGACCGAGGCCCAGCATGCCCAGCGTATCGGCGATCTTGGAGTACAGCGGCGGCAACTTCTTGATCGGCTCGGGATCGGACAACCCGCCGTGGGTAAAAGCCTCGATGGCATCCTTGACCTGGTTGATATCCTCGCGGATAGCCTCGGATACTTTGTTGAGGAGTTCCTGGTTGGGGCCACCCAGCTGCCGCGCCGCGCTCGCCAGCTCCTCCTCGTCCGGCAAGTACTGCTGCAGATTGAACTTGGTCTGCAGTTTCTTGACGGTCTCACTGACCGCTTTCGCGCGGGCGACGTAATACAACAGGTTCTTGGTCAGCTCCTCGGGCAGGGTTTTCGCAAACTCGTCCTCGCCGATGTCGGCAAGACGCTTGATCTGGCGATCGACCTTTCCCATCAGCGATTTAAGGGCGACACTGCCTTCCACGCCGTCTTTCTGCAAAGCCTCGATGATGCCGGTCGAGACCCACCACAGGCGGCTGCTGCTGTCGTTGGACGAGGCGACACGCAATTTTCTCACCACCTGGTGCATCTTGGAAAAGGCGTCGCCGGCGTTTTCATTCTTGAACCAGCCCAGCAGGCCGAGCTGGTACTGGTGCCGCATCTTGGCTCCCAGTTTCGCCGGGTCTTCCTTCGGCTCGGCGGCACTCTTTGCCTCCTTGTCGAAGTTGCCGGTGGCGACTGTCACGTCGGGGAAGAACAGCACGTTCTCCGACAGCAGGCTCGCGTTACGGCAGGCCCGCAGATCGTTCAACAGCGGCAGCAATATCAGAGGTACGTCTTTCTTGCCGGCGGACAGGCTATCGAGATAGTCCGGCAACCGGATCGCGGCGCTGAGCAGCACCTCATAAGCGTTTTCCTTGCTCGACACCTCTCCCGCCTTGAGCGCGCGCGCGGCCATCTCCATTTCCTCGCTCAGGAGGGCGGCGCCGTAAATCTCGACCAGTGAGAGCGTGCCGCGCACCTGCCGCAGCAGCAGAATGATTTCGTCCAGTTTCGCAACGTCATCGGGGGAATTAATGTAGGCTTCCAGCTGGCGCTGGATATCGGTCAGCAACTGGCGGAGTTCTTCCTTGACCCACTTGAAGGAATTGAAATGTACGGTATTGCCGAGTTGCATGATTATGGGCTCGCGCGGGTCAACTGTTATTCATTGGCCGCCGTCTGGGTGCGCATGTCCTCTGTATCCGGCAGCTTGAAGCCGGCGACCGAGGTCTTGAGGGCGTTCGCCAGTTCGTTGAGGTTGCCGATGGACTTCGCGGTTTCCTTGGTGCCCTCCGCGGTTTCCAGCGTGATGCGCTTGATCACGTTCATGGATTCCGAAATATTGATGGCGGCGCTGGCCTGTTCGCGCGCTTCGCGCGAGATGCCCTGAATCAGGTCGGCCAGCTGTTTCGACACCGTTTCAATTTCCGAGAGCGCATTACCCGCGTCCTCCGCCAGCTTGGCGCCCGTTACCACACCGGTCGTGGTCTGCTCCATCGAGCTTACGGCTTCGTTGGTGTCCGTCTGAATAGTTTCAACCAGCGCGGCGATCTGCTTGGTCGCGTTACCGGCGCGCTCCGCCAGGCGCTGAACTTCGTCCGCAACCACGGCGAAACCGCGGCCCGCTTCGCCCGCGGACGACGCCTGAATCGCGGCGTTCAGAGCAAGAATGTTTGTGCGGTCGGCGATATCGGTGATGAGCGATACGATTTCACCGATCTGTTGCGAGCTTTCGCCGAGGCGCTTGATGCGCTTGGAGGTTTCCTGAATGGTGTCGCGGATGGCGTCCATGCCCTCGATGTTGCGGCGCACCGTCTGCGCGCCCTTGTGCGCGATCTGTACCGATTTCAGCGCCACGTCCGCCGAGGTCATCGCGTTCTTCGACACCTGCTCCATGGTCTTGGCCATCTTCGAGATGGCATCGGTGGTGTTCGCGATTTCCACCGCCTGCTGGGTACTTGAGTTTGCCAGGCGGTTGGCGATCCCGCTGGTGCGCTGCGAGGACTGCGATACCCGCGATACCGTGTTGTTGATCGCTTCAACCAGCGACCTTAAGGCGTCGATGGAGAAATTCACCGAGTCGGCGATAGCGCCCGTGATATCTTCCGTCACGGTAGCGTGCGCGGTCAGGTCGCCATCGGCGAGCGCGGTCATTTCGTCCAGCAGCCGCAGGATCGCTTCCTGGTTGCGCTGATTGACGGCGACGGATTCCTTGGCGCGGCTGCGCGCGTCGTTTACCAGGCGCCGCAACGACAGGCCCAGCACGACCAGGGCGGCCAGTAATGTGATTACGCCCGCTTTTATGAAGCTGCTGCTCTGGGCGTTCATTCTGCTGACCACGGCTTCCAATTGCGTACCGGCATCGAGAATTTCAGGGCTGATGATCTGGATGGTCGCGGCCGCATCCTTTACTTCGAACAGCTGCGCGGAACCGTCCAGAATGCTGATCACGCTTGGTTGCGCCTTGTCGTAAACATTCTGCGCATCCAGCAGCAACTTCTGGATCGCGGGAGATGAAGTCTTCTGTATGCCAAGGTCACGGCTGCCGTGGATGAGACCCTCGATCACGGTAGCGAAGAAATTGAAGTCGTGGGCGAACTGGTCGGCCGCGGTAGAGGCGTCTTCGGCGCCGCTCAGTATGCGGCTCAGGTTGTTTTGAGTGCGCTGTATGAACAGCGACTGCCGGCTGGCCACATACAGGGTCTGGCTGTCGGTGTTGGCTTCGGAAAGGCGCGCCGCCACGTCCTCGGACAGCTTCTCCAGCGGGACCAGCGTCCGTGACACGCTCTGAATATTGTCCGCGATTGTGCGCACCGTCTGGCGCTTTTCGATGATCGAGTCGGCGTTGCTCTTGTACTCAAGCCAGACGGCTTCCAGCTTTTCCAGCTCCTTGCCGTCTCCGTCAGCATAGGGGCGTAACCCGGTCGATGGGTTGCCGTTCTTGACCAGATCCAGCGTCGCCTGGTAACGATCGCGGAAGCGCTCCAGCGCCGCGAAGGCTTCTTCCTTGCCGCCGGCGGCCTCAAGGGCGCTGGTGGTGATTCTCTGCGAAAGCAATTTCTGTTCAGCGACATAACTGAGATATTGGCTTGCGGATTTACTCAGGTAGTTGGCGTAACCGAACAGCACCACCATTCCGACCAGCAGGATCGCCAGCAATCCGCCCAATACCGTCAGGGTGCCCGGCGCGCGGAAATTAAATTTGAGTTTCGATAACATCGCTCATACTCCTCTTATCGCATGACGCGGCCCGTTCGGCGCTGCCGCCATTGCCATCACTCGTTCAACTCCGTCACGTGCATAAACCGCTCGTCGTTCAGCAAGCGGCTGAAATCGAACACCGGGTAAGCGTCACCGCTCTGGTGAAAGCATCCCGAAAGATAGGGAATAATCTCATCGCTGATCCCGGTGGCGTCCTGGTCCAGGGCGTCCTCGCGGAAATTGCGGATACCGGTGACCGAAGTCACGACCAGGCCGCTTACGGAATTGGCGAGGCGGAACAGGATCATGCGGGTATCCCGGTCGGCCGGCAGCCGCCTGCCATACAGAAAACTGTAGAAGTCGGTAACTGGAACCAGTTGGCCGCGCACATTGGCTATGCCCTCGAACCAGATTTTGCTCGACGGGATGCGGGTGTATTCAACGACCTTGAGAACTTCGGCGATATGCTGCATCGAGGTTACCAGCTCGGTTTCGCCGACCCTGAAACCGATGCCCCGCCATTCGGCAGCCTTCATCTGCGCGCTCTGCACGACCAACGCGCCCCGCGAGAGACTCTTGCTCTCGATCTCGCGCAGTTGCTCTATCGCGGATGCCGCCATAAGTCGCTCACTTCTTTACCAGCGAATTCAAACGTCCAATCAAATCCTTTTCCTCGATCGGCTTGACCAGATAGTCCATCGCTCCCTGGCGCATGCCCCAGACACGATCCGTTTCAGCGCCCTTGGTAGTCAAAATGATGATCGGTATATGGGCGGTTTGCGCATCCTTGGTCAGATAGCGGGTGGCCTGGAACCCGTTCATACCCGGCATGACGACATCCATCAGGATGGCATCCGGCAGTTCCTGCTTGGCGATTTGAATTCCACTCTCGGCATCGTGCGCCAGCAAAACTTCCATGTTGTGCTTCATCAGATAACCCTTGACGACATGCGCCTCAGTCGGAGAGTCGTCGATAATGAGTATTTTCATAGTGCCTTCCTGCTGTTTCCGATTGGCGATTGATATGCCATTCTTGGTTCTCGATACGTCGGCATCACGCAGCCTTGCCTACGTGCTGCTTGATCGCGCCCAAAAGATCCTCTTTGGTGAACGGTTTTGTCAGGTATTGCTCGGAGCCCACGATTCGCCCGCGCGCGCGGTCGAAGATACTGTCCTTGCTCGACAGCATGATGACGGGGGTACTCTTGAAAATGCTGTTGTTTTTGATCAGGGCACAGGTCTGGTACCCGTCCAGGCGTGGCATCAGGATATCGACAAAGATGATATCGGGCTTATGCTCGGTGATTTTAGCCAGCGCCTCAAAACCGTCGCTGGCCGTGATTACTTCGCACCCGGCTTTCTTCAGCAGACTCTCCGCCGTCCGCCGGATAGTCTTACTGTCATCAATGACCATGACCTTAAGACCTGAGATATCTCCCATATGAGCACACTTTGCAAAGATCTGATTGCCTGATTAAAGACAGTTGCGCCAAAAATTCGACAGCAGCCACTGCACCCTTCCCTATCGGACCATTCCCTATATAGATGCTTAATGGAAATGTAGCTTAACTACCGCTATTTATCAACAAAATACATAAAAAATCAAAGTACTTAGCTAATATTCTTTACATCCCTCATAATACTTTCCAGACCCCCGGAAGGACTTGAAAAAACTGAAAAACCCCTTACTGAGGCTATACCTCTGACAGGGTAAGGGATTGTGGGATACACTGCTTGCAACTACCCGAAAACGATCATGCAATGAACATGCAAATTCTGGGCACCGTTCCCCACCTTGAAACCGCGAACCAGGGTCCCTTGCAGGCAGTGGAATCGCATCTGCTGTTGAAGCAAACCTCGATCGAAGCCTGGTTTCGCCGTCACTGGCAGGAAACAGCGTCTCCCTTTTACACCTCGGTCGATCTGCGTAATGCGGGTTTCAAGCTGGCGCCCGTCGACACCAATCTGTTCCCGGCGGGCTTTAATAATCTCAATCCCAAACTGTTGCCGCTGGCTTACCACGCCGTGCAGGCGACCATGCAAAAGCGCTTTCCGAAAGCATGTAACATATTGATTATTCCAGAGAATCACACCCGGAACCTCTATTACCTGGAAAGCGTGCAGGCGCTTAAACATATACTGACACAGGCCGGTTACGGAACGCGGGTCGGCTCACTGTCTCCGGAAATAACAGAGCCTCGAAGCCTCAACCTGCCTTCCGGAAAAAGTCTGCTGCTGGAGCCGGCGCGGCGGGTGAAGGACCGCCTGGTGCTGGATGATTTCAGCCCATGCCTGATCCTGCTCAACAACGATTTGAGCGGGGGGGTGCCGACCATCCTGGAAAACCTCAAACAACCCCTGCTGCCGCCGTTGAATGCGGGGTGGGCCACCCGGCGCAAATCCCGGCATTTCTCGATCTATGGAGAGCTGGCCCGCGAATTCTCTGACATGCTTGATATCGACCCCTGGCTGATCGACCCCTTGATGAGGAACTGCGGCTGCATCGACTTTATGAAAAAGGAAGGCTATGAATGCCTGGAACAGCATGTCGCGGACCTTTTGACCGAAATCCGCCAGAAATACCATGAGTACGGTATCGACAAAAAACCCTTCGTTTTCGTCAAGGCCGATTCCGGCACCTATGGCATGGGCGTAATGGCCGTGAGCGACCCGGACGAGATCCGCAACCTGAACCGCAAGCAACGCACCAGCATGGATGCGACCAAGGAAGGCCGCAAGGTGGAAAGCGTGCTAATCCAGGAAGGCGTCTACACGTCCGAGACTTTCAACGGAGCCGTGGCCGAACCCGTGGCCTATATGATCGATCAGTTCGTCATCGGCGGTTTTTACCGCGTACACAAAGGCAAGACCCAGTCGGATAACCTGAATTCCCCCGGCATGCACTTTGAACCGCTGGCCTTCGCCGAGCCTTGCAACTCCCCGGACTGCGAACAGCGGCCGGATTCCGAGCCCAACCGCTTTTACGCCTATGGCGTCATCGCCCGGCTGGCGGCCCTGGCCGCGGCAAGGGAGCTGCACGAACCCGGTAACGGCGCTTCCTGAGCGGACCGGTATGAAAATACGCCTCGGCGTAATGATGGATCCAATCGAATCCATCAAACCGCACAAAGACTCGACCCTTGCCATGCTGCTGGAGGCGCAGTCGCGCGGCTGGGAGATCTGGTATATGCGTCCCGGGGATGCCTGGATCGAAAACAACAGTGCGCATGCGGAAATGCGGCCATTACAAGTGGCCGACGATGCGCACAGCTGGCATCAACTGGGCGCGGCAGCGCACAAACCGCTGACGGAGCTTGATGCGGTCCTGATGCGCGTGGACCCCCCTTATGACCTTGAATACATCAACAGCACGCATCTCCTGGAGCTGGCGGCGAATAGCGGCGTACTGGTGGTCAACGACCCGGCCGGCCTGCGACTGATGCATGAAAAACTCTATATCACCCGGTTCGAGGATCTGATTCCGCCTACGCTGGTCACTTCCCGGCGCGGGCGCATCCGGGAATTTCTGGCCGAGCACAAGGATATCATTGTCAAACCCCTCGACAGTATGGGCGGGCACGCCGTGTTTCGGGTGCGCCGGGACGACCTCAACACCAACTCCATTCTCGAAAGCATGACGGATTACGATCGCATCACGGTCATGGCACAACGTTATATTCCTGAAATTGCCCAGGGCGATAAACGCATCCTGATGATCAACGGGGAGCCTGTACCCCATGCCCTGGCGCGCATACCCGCCGCCGGCGAGACGCGCGGCAATCTCGCCGCGGGCGGGCGCGGCGAGGGCAGACCCCTGTCGAAGCGCGACCTCGAAATATGCGAGCGCGTGGGTCCGACTCTGCTTCGGCACGGCATCCTGTTCGCCGGACTGGATGTGATCGGCGACTGGCTGACCGAAATCAATATCACCAGCCCCACCTGCATCCGGGAACTGGACAAGATCTATAGTCTCAATATCGCCGGACAGCTCATGGACATTATCGCCGCCAGGCTGAAAGTAAAAGCAGGATCAAGGAGCCAGGAGTCGGGAGCCAGAAGTAAGGAGAGAAACCGGAAGATGTGAATTACTGTTTTTCGACTTATGGTTCGTGTCTATTCCAGGCTTCTGACTCCTGGCTCCTGAACTCTTGATTAGGTGCTCTAATGAATTTTCGGAGCGCGCTCCCATCCAAACGCCGGTTAAGTTAAAATCCCTGGAAAATCCGATCGGTAGGTAAACCGCCCCCGAAATGATTACGGCCACGGCAGCACCCGTTATAACCGCGACAGACCGCCTGAGTCTGACGATTTTTCTCGCGGCCGCCGTGCACGCCATCCTGATCCTTGGCGTTTCATTCAGTCCGCTCGACCTGGCTAAACTCAAGCCGCCGGCGGCGCTGGAGATTATCCTGGTGCAGAACCACTCGGAGGAAGCACCCGAAGCCGCCGATTACCTTGCACAGGCCGCCCAGAACGGCGGCGGTGAAAGCGAGCTTCGCGAACGCCCCGGCAGTCCCTTTACTTCCTCCGAATTGAGTCCCAACGAAGGCATAGCCCCGCAGCCGATGCTGAGCGGCGCCGCGGAACTCAACCGTCGGCAGCAACAGCCCGTACTCACCCAACTGCACTCGGACTATAAAATGGAAGAGGTGGACCGCCAGGATCCGAACGAGGCCCTGCGGCAGCAGGCCGAGCCCGCCGACTACGACCTGGAAATCGCGCGCCTGACCGCCGAACTGAAACAGTCCCAGGAAACCTACGCCAAGCGTCCGAAGAAGCTGGTGCTTACCGCCAGCACCCATGAATACCTGCCGGCACAATACATGTATCAATGGGTGGAAAAAGTCGAACGCATCGGTAATCTGAACTATCCCCTGCAGGCCCTGCGTAACAAGAAAGAGGGCATGCTGATGCTCGAGGTCGAAATCAAATGGGACGGCAGTGTTGTCGAAGTCAATGTGGTCGAATCTTCGGGCAATAATGCGCTCGATGACGCCGCGATGCATATCGTCGAATTATCATCGCCGTTCGCGCCTTTCCCGGCTGATCTGCGCAAAGCCGCCGACCACCTCGAGATTGTGCGCACATGGCGTTTCACCAATGGCAACCTGAATACGGAATAGCCTCAAGACATGCAAGACTCCATAAATCTAACCAATCACTTCCTGATCGCGATGCCGAATCTCGCGGACCCGAATTTCCACCGTTCGGTGACTTATATCTGCCAGCATGACGACCAGGGGGCAGTCGGCCTGATATTGAACCGCGCCACGGACATGGGGCTGCAGGAACTGCTGCAACAACTGGATATCGAACCGCGACCGCAACTTCCGAACACGGCCATCATGTACGGCGGACCCGTGGATACCTACAGCGGGTTCATCCTGCATCGCCCGCGCGGCAACTGGAGCAATACCCTGGCCGTCACCGAACAGATCGGCCTCACCACGTCGCGCGACGTGCTGGACGCCATCGCGATCGGCACCGGTCCGGCCGACAGCATTGTCGCGCTGGGCTACGCCGGATGGGCAGGCGGCCAACTTGAAAACGAACTGCTCAATAACGCATGGCTCACGCTGCCGGCGGACGCCGATATGCTGTTCAAAACCCCGCCCCAACAGTTATGGCAGGCCGCAGCCAATGCGCTCGGCATTGATATCACACAGTTATCAGGCGACGCGGGCCACGCCTGAAGCGATGACGGCGCCAACTACAATCCTGGCTTTCGATTACGGCCAGCGCCGCATCGGAGTCGCAATCGGCCAATCGGTGACCGCTACCGCGCGAGCACTCACGACCGTGCAATATCAGGGAGGCGAGCCCCCCTGGAACCGGATTCGCCAGCTCATCGCTGACTGGAAACCGCAGCTGCTGCTGGTCGGGCTGCCCCTGCATGCCGACGGCCGTGACAGCGCATTCAGCGGGGAGGCGAGGGGCTTCGCCACATCACTGCGGCAACACTTCGATATTCCCGTAGAGTTGCAGGATGAATATTTGAGCTCCGCCGAGGCGCAATCGCAACTGCGGGCGCAACGCCGCAACGGCATGCGCAACCGCCGGATAGCCAAGGGCAACATCGACGCGGTCGCCGCGGCGTTGATCCTCGAAAGCTGGTTTGAGACCAACAAGACTTATCCGTCCAATCAACCATAAAACTTGTGACCAATCACCGAGAACACTGAGTGCACAGAGGTTTTCTGATTCAACCTTTTTTAGGTTAGGTAATCTTCATCCTGATCCTTAATCTCTGTGCACTCAGTGTTCTCGGCGGTTGGTTTTTATTCACATTCCTGGTGAATCCGGAGTAAAGCCCCGCTATAATGGCGGCCCATGACAACCCCCGGGTACGGAGGATTAAGAGCCAAAGCGCCTAATCCCCAGCTGAATGCGCAAGGCAAGCTGCAACACTTGCTCGATATGGAGGGGTTAAGCCATTCCCAGATCAACGAAATCCTCGACGCCACCGCATCCTTCATCGATATCAACGACCAGGCCGTAAAGAAAGTTGGGGACCTGAAGGGCAAAACCGTCGCAAACCTGTTCTTCGAAGCCAGCACCCGCACCCGCACCACCTTCGAACTCGCCGCCAAACGCCTGTCGGCGGACGTGCTCAATATCAACGTCGGCACCTCCTCGACTACAAAAGGCGAATCGCTGCTGGACATGATCAAGAATCTCGAGGCGATGCAGTGCGATATGTTTATCGTGCGTCACGGCGACAGCGGCGCGGCGCACTTCCTCGCGCAACACGCCGCGCCCCACGTCAGCGTCGTCAATGCCGGGGACGGCCAGCACGCACACCCCACGCAGGCCTTGCTCGACATGTTCACAATACGCAAGCACAAAGAGGATTTCGGCAAGCTGACGGTCGCGATCGTGGGCGATATTCTGCATTCGCGGGTCGCGCGCTCCGATATCCATGCCCTCAACAGTCTGCGTACCGGCGAGATCCGCGTGGTCGCCCCGCGCAGCCTGATGCCGCCGGATGTGGAAACCCTCGGCGTCAAACCTTTTTACGCCATGGACCAGGGGATACGGGGCGCGGACGTCATTATCATGCTGCGCCTGCAGAAGGAACGCATGCAGGGCGCCTTCCTGCCAAGCGAACGCGAATACTTTCGCCTGTACGGCCTGACGCAGTCGCGCCTGCAGCTGGCGCGCAAGGACGCCATCGTCATGCATCCCGGACCCGCCAACCGCGGTGTTGAAATCGAATCGCAGGTCGCCGACGGGCCGCAATCCGTCATCCTGGAGCAGGTCACTATCGGGATCGCGGTGCGCATGGCCGTGCTGTCCACGGTCATGAAAAACCGGCAGGCCCGATCATGAGTGGGACCATGAACGGGAAAACGCTCGCCATACTGCACGGACGCCTGCTCGACGCGGAAACTGATCGCACGGCCGATATCTATATTGAGAACGGCTGTATTGCGGCGGTCGGTGCGTCCCCCAGGGGTTTCCGCGCGGATGAGACGATCGATGCAAAAGGCATGATTGTGTGCCCGGGTCTGATCGATTTGTGCGCGCGTCTGCGCGAACCGGGATACGAATACAAGGCCACGATCCGCGGCGAGACACGCGCCGCCGCGCTCTCGGGCATCACCACGCTCTGCATCCCGCCTGATACCAATCCGGTGATCGACGAACCCGCCGTAGTGGACCTGATCCAGAAGCGCGCGCAGGCGGACGACGCCGCGGCTGTAGCGGTACTGGGCGCACTGACAACCCGGCTCGAAGGCGCCCAACTCAGCGAGATGGCGACACTCAAGGCGGCGGGTTGTTGCGGGGTCAGCAATGCGCTGCGTCCCGTCACCAACAACCGCGTGTGGTACCGCGCGCTCGAATACGCCGCCACCCATGAGTTGACCTTGCATGTGGTGCCGCTGGACCCGGCGCTCTCGGCCAACGGCGTCGCGCACGCGGGCGCGGTGGCAACGCGCCTCGGCCTGCCCGGGATTCCGGTGTCCGCCGAAACGGTGGCGATCGCGCAGATACTGGCGCTGATCGAGGAGACGGGCGCGCGAGTGCACTTCGGACGCATCTCCTCCGCCGCGGGCGCCGCCCTGATCGCATCGGCCAAGGAACGCCAGCTGCCGGTCTCAGCCGATGTAGCACTCCATCAGTTGCTGCTGAACGACACCGCGATCGACGGCTTCGACAGCCAGGCGCATGTAATACCGCCGCTGCGCGCCGAACGCGACCGCAAGGCTCTGGTGGCCGCCGTGAAGAGCGGCGCCATCGATGCGATCTGCTCCGATCATCAGCCGCATAATCTCGACGCCAAGCAGAATCCCTTTCCCACCACCGAAGCCGGTATCTCGGGGCTCGACACCTTGCTGGGTCTCGCCTGGGAACTGGCGCAGCGCGAACAGATACCCCAACAACGCCTGATAGGCGCCCTGACCGACGCCCCGGGACGCATTCTCAAATTGCAAAGCGGAAGAATTGCGCAGGGCCTGCGGGCCGATCTCTGTATTTTAAGCACCGATCAGGCATGGACAGTGGAAGCACAGACGCTGCGCAGCGGCGGCAAGAACACTCCCTTTACCGGCATGCGGCTGAACGCGCGCGCGGTCTACACAGTCATCGCGGGCAAACTGCTGCACTGCAACGCGGACTGAGCTGGCCGCCTTGACGGCGCACACACTCACCGTAGTCGAAGACAATCCCCTGCCCGGCGGTTATCGGCAACTGACGCTGCGTTCCGTCGCCGAACTCGCGCCCGGACCGGGGCAGTATTTCAGTATCGCCTTCGAGCGGGCGGTGGCGCACTGGCCCATCATGAAGTCGCGGGCTCCCGACCTGGTCCAGGCCCTGGCGCGGGTGTCGCTGCCGCCCGGGACGGCGTTGCATGGCAGCCGCATGGCAGGCAAGGTATTGCAACCGGATAGTGAGCATCCCCTGATCGCGCTGGTATCCTCCGACAATGCCCTCGCCTGTTCCATATTCGCCGCGGAACGTCTGCGTACCGACTCGCGCTATCGTCTCGCCGCCTTCGCGCAATTCGACGCAGCCGTTCCTTTCAGGCCGGCGCCTTCTCAAATACTAATGCCGGCCGCTCCGCCCGGAGCGATCGCCGCCGTTCCCCTGCTCGATTCCTGGAATATTCCCTCGCGCCTGGCGACCCCGGCCGGACTGAACGGTTTTTACCAGGGCGATATCCGGGGCCTGCTGGAATGCTGGTGGGAAGGTCTGGACGCAAACCTGTGGCCGCAGGTGCAGATGCTCGGATTCGGCGCAGACTCTTTCTTACGTAATCTTGGAAACTGGTGCGAATCGCTGCGGATTCCATTACGAACCGCTGAAATCCCGATATAGAAGAGAATTCAAAACCACCGAGACCACAGAGCACACAGAGCACACAGAGCACACAGAGCACACAGAGAATATCAATTTTTAAATCTCCGTGTTCTCTGTGTACTCCTGCTTTCTTTTACTTGAGTTTTACCTGTTCAAACCTGGGAGCCAGCAGGTGATGTATCGCAAAAGTAATCAGATAGGCGAAGGCGCAAATCGAAAACAGCACCGCATAGCCCGCGGTGACATTGCCGGCGGCGGTGAATCTGTCGAGCATGCGCCCGCAGTAGACCGGAAAGAACATACCGCCGGTTGCGCCAGCGAGCCCGCCGATCCCCACCACCGACGCAACTGCGTGCCTGGGAAACATATCCGAGACGGTAGTGAAGAGATTCGCTGACCATGCCTGATGGGCGGCTCCGGCCAGCGCGATCAGCAACACCGCGGTCCAGTCGCCGACCTGGGTGACCGCGAAGATGGGCAGCACCAGTACAGCGAAGCAGAACATGCCGGTCTTGCGCGCCCGGGTGATCGTCCAGCCACGCTGGTTCAAATGGCCGGTGATCCAGCCGCCGATGATACTCAGCACCGTGATAATGGAGTAAATAGTCACGAGGTGAACCCAGCTCTGCTTGATGTTGAGGCCGCGGGTTTTGTTGAAATAGTCCGGCAACCATATCAGGAAAAACCACCACACCGGGTCGGTCATGAACTTCGCCACGATAAAGGACCATGTCTGGCGGTACTCAAGCAGGCTCAGCCAGGAAATCCGCGACCTCTCGCCGCCGTTCCGATCCTCGACATCGCTATTGATGTGCGCACGCTCGGCGTCCCCTGTATATTTGATTTTCTCCGGGACGTTATAGAACGGGATCCAGAAAAACAGCCAGATAAAGCCCGCGATGCCCGCCGCTACGAACGCTGCCTGCCAGCCCCATTTGTAGGCAATAAAGGGAACCACGGCCGGCGCCACAATGGCGCCGACGTTGGTGCCGGCGTTGAAAATACTGGTCGCGAAGGCGCGCTCTTTTTTCGGAAACCACAGCGCGGTGGCCTTGATAGCGGACGGAAAATTGCCGCCTTCGCCGAACCCGAGCGCGATGCGCGCGCACACAAAACCCGTCACGGAACCCACCAGGGCGTGCGCCGTGGCAGCCAGGCTCCAGGCGGCGATCGAGGCGGCGTAACCGATCTTCGTACCAAAGCGGTCAATGAACCAGCCGAATCCGATCAGGCCGATTCCATAAGCGCCCTGGAACGCGGAATTGACGAGCCCGAACTCTTCATTACTCCATCCGAGCTCGATATCCAGTATCGGTTTGATGAGGGAGAGTATCTGCCGGTCGACGTAATTGATAGTGGTCGCGAAAAACAGCAACGCACACACCGTCCAGCGGTAATTGGTCATTTTTTGCGAAGTCATCGTTCCCCCATGTGTCTGTAACTATTAATAATCGAGTCCCGGAGACTGCGTGTCTGGAAATGTGACTATTGGTACCTCTGTCTTACAACTCAGAGGCACCCAGTTCATGCCGGAAAAGATGGCTTATCAGTCACGACTCAGAATCCCAGTCCCCAAAACCGTCCCGAGTTGCACTTACACCAAACAGAGTGCTTCACTCTTTGCATTACAAATGACAACGGTGTCATCCCAGTGCAAATGCATTCCAGAAAATTGTTTCCCCGATTGCGCCGGAAGGGCGGCACCGGCGTTTATTCAGAGCGCGACGGAGTAGATCAATCCAGATTCTGCGCCATGTTGAAACGCTCCCGGTCCTGGGTCGCGCGCTGGCGCGCTTCCTCGACAGCCTTGATTTCGGTAGCGTCCAGCAACTCGTTGATCACCCGGCCCAGATGCTCGCGCATGGCTGTACGGGCCGCCTGCGAATCGCGCGCCCGCAACGCGTCGATGATGGCCTGGTGCTCCTCGATACGCGGCCGATAACCCAGCTCACGCACTTTCTCGAACACGCGGTTGTTCAGCGGGGAATTGATCTTCAGTTCCCAGAGCTCGTCAATGATTGAAACGATGGCGCTGTTACGGGTGGCCTGCGCGATCAGCATATGGAATTTGCGGTCCTGCGCCTCGCTGGTCGGCTTCAGCACGTTGGCATCCTGCATTTCGACCAGTGCCGCTTCCAGTTGCGCGATTTCCTCGTCCGTGATCAGCGTCGCCGCCAGCGCCGCCGTTTCACCTTCAAACAGGATGCGCGCCTCGGTCAGTTCGAAGGGTCCCACGTCCAGCTCCGATGCCACGCCGCCGGAGTCTTTCGAATGTTCGATCACGTATACGCCGGAGCCGGTCTTGACTTCGACGTAGCCGGCCAGTTCCAGCGCGATAATGGCCTCCCGGATCGTCGGACGGCTGACCTTGAAGCGTTCGGCAAGCTTGCGTTCGGCCGGCAACCGGCTGCCGGTACGGTATTTCTGGGCATCGATGAGCGCCATCAGCTTTTCAGCCACCTGTTGATACAGGCGTTTAACGCGATACCGTTTAGCCATTTTCACTTACTCCAGCTGCAATAAATACGTTTAATGGGTCTTTGGACCCGCCATAACGTACTTCAGGCGCCATCACTTCCGCCATGGCTTCGAGGATACCCGAGCGCTGGATTCTGAAAACATGTCCCGCCACAGCCTCGGCGAGGCCCGCAATATCGTCCAGATTCCTTTTCCATAACGCGGCATTCGCCAGTACGTTCCGGGCCAATTTTAATGTTGAATCGGCATCCAGCGCAAAACCAGCCCATACGGAACGCAGGAAATTCACGGTTTCAGCGGCATCATCCGCTTGTATCGATAGATCCCGATACTCACCCCGGTAATAGCAGATCAGGGCTGCCAGCGAAAAAACCAGCCTTTGCGGCAACCTTCCGGTATGCAGGTAATGATCAGTCAAAGAAGGTAATACCCGCGTTTCCCATTTCGAGACAGAATTGAGCGCGATGCTTTTCCAGAAATGCTTGATAAAGGGATTCTGGAAACGCTCCCAGACCTCTCCCGCGTAGGACGCGGCTTCGATACCCGCATGATTGATAAAGGGACAGATTTCCTCCGCCACCAGTTCACTCATAAAACGACCGATTTGCGGATGGGCCACCGATTCCCGGACCGTTTCCACCCCCGCCAGCAATGAGACGGCGAAAGAGGCGGTATGCGCGCCGTTCAATATCCGGACCTTGCGCTGGCGATAGGGCGTCATATCATCCGTGAAGATCACGTTGAGTCCCGCCTGACGCGCCGGAAATTCCCGCTCCACCCAGGCGGGCGCCTCGATCACCCACAAATGGAAATACTCGCCTTCGACGACCAGTTGATCACGGAAACCGAGTTGGCGCTGGATGTCGCCGATCCGGTTGCGCGGAAATCCCGGCACGATGCGGTCGACCAGCGTGCTGCAGAAGGCGTTGGCATGTTCGATCCATTCTGTGAACGCGCGTCCCAGACCCCACTTCCGTGCATGGCTCAGCACACACTGCTTGAGCATGCCGGCGTTGTTTTCGATCAGCTCGCAGCAGATGATGATGAGTCCCTTGCCGGCGGCGCCGCCGAAAGTCCTGAAGCGGCGATACAGGAATGCGGTCAGCTTGCCGGGGAAGGACTGCTGCGGCCGCATGTCGGCGGTGTCTTTCTCATCGTAGACGATACCGGCCTCCGTGGTATTGGAAACGATGAATCGCAGCGCGGGATTGTCGGCGATCTTGATATATTCCGCGTACTGCGTGTAGGGGTTGAGCGCCCGGTTGATGCAATCGATCCGCGTCAGATCGCTGACGGTTCTGCCGTCCTTGATGCCTTGCAGATACAGATGATACAAACCGTCCTGGGCGTTCAGCAGCTCGGCCATTCCCTGCGGGATCGGTTGCACGACGGTAACGCCGGAAGCGAAACCGGACTCCTTGTTCATCCGATCGATCACCCAGTCGGCGAAGGCGCGCAAGAAGTTTCCCTCACCGTATTGCAGCACCCTCTCGGGATGGCTGACGGCGCCCCTGGCGGTTTTTCTGTTCAATTCCTGCATGTTGTCCCGGCGATTAAAAATGAATTATCTGCATGGCCTGTGACGCCGCCGGCATGCTCGGGTCGCAACCACTCCGCTTCCCTCAGGGAAAGTCTGCGCGCCGAGGCCGGGCAAATTGGCCTGACCAAAGGTGACAAAACAGGCAGGCTTTGTCAATTAGAAAAATCGTTCCAAGGCCTCGAAAAATATAATTATTTTTAATAATTAAATTTTGCAAGACAAAAGCGGCTATGCCAATATTCACACATTTTCGACAATGGATCAGGGTTGCCCGGGGAACCGCGATGCAGCCTTGGTCCCATTCCAGCGACACCAGTCCACGGCCGAGGATAAAAAACATGAGCGCGGAACTGCCAAGCCTTCAAAAAAACGGCATTATGCCGTCACTCACACAGCCCCCGCGCCGCAGCCATCAATACAGGAGTAGACCATGTCCGCTTTAAAGATCAAACCCGCCGACAGCTGCCGCTACGATATCGTTTCATTGGGCGAGGTCATGCTGCGTCTGGATCCCGGCGAGGGCCGCATTCATACCACCCGCCAGTTCCAGGTCTGGGAGGGTGGCGGCGAATATAACGTCGCGCGCGGGCTGCGCCGCTGCTTCGGCATGCGCGCCGCGATCGTGACCGCCTTCGCCGACAACCCCGTGGGCCGCCTGGTCGAGGACCTGATCCTGCAGGGCGGCGTCGATCCGTCCTTTATCAAGTGGGTGGCCTATGACGGCATCGGCCGCGCCGTGCGCAACGGGCTGAATTTCACCGAGCGCGGCTTCGGCATCCGCGGCGCGGTCGGCTGCTCCGACCGCGGGCTGACTGCCGCCTCGCAACTGAAAAAGGGCGATATCGACTGGAAGCACATCTTTGGGAAACTGGGCGCGCGCTGGTTTCACACCGGCGGCATCTTCGCGGCGCTGTCCGAGACCACGGCGGACCTGATCGAGGAGGCGATGCAGATCGCCAGGGAAAACGGCACCGTGATTTCCTACGATCTGAACTACCGCCCCTCGCTGTGGAAATCGATCGGCGGCCAGAAGAAGGCGCAGGAAGTGAACCGGCGCCTCGCCAAATACGTGGATGTCATGATCGGCAACGAAGAAGATTTCACGGCCTGCCTCGGTTTCGAGGTGGAAGGCGTCGATTCGAACCTGGTGACGCTCGAAATCGAGAACTTCAAGAAAATGATCGGCAAGGCTATCAAGGAATTCCCTAACTTCAAGGTCACGGCGACAACCTTGCGCGCCGTCAAGAGCGCGACCATCAACGACTGGGGCGCCATCTGCTCGATGGATGGCAAATTCCACCAGGCCACTCATCGGCCCAACCTGGAAATCATGGACCGCGTCGGCGGCGGCGACAGCTTCGCCTCGGGCCTGATTTACGGCTTCATGGCCACGGGCGATCCGGCCAAGGCGGTGGAATATGGCGCCGCGCACGGCGCGCTCGCGATGACCACGCCGGGCGATACCACCATGGTGACGTTGAAGGAAGTCGAGAAGATCATGGGCGGCGGCGGTGCTCGCGTGGATCGATAATCCCGAAAGACAACCACAGAGATCACAGAGTCCACAGAGAAATACGAAAAGAGAACCTAATTGTCCTGTTTCTTTTCTTCTTAATTTTTTAATCTCTGTGAACTCTGTGCGCTCTGTGGTTAATATTTTCTTAATGCTCGTTTGAAGGTTTTCCGATGGTGGCGAGGATGCCGCCGTCGACGTACACGATCTGACCGGTGACGAAATCGCTGGCTTTTGAGGCCAGAAAGATGGTCGCCCCCCGCAGGTCGTCCGGGTCGCCCCAGCGGCCGGCGGGCGTGCGGTTGATGATGAATTCGTTGAAAGGATGCCCGTCAACCCGGATCGGCGCGGTCTGGCTGGTGGCGAAATAGCCGGGTCCGATGCCGTTCACCTGCAGATTGTACTTCGCCCATTCGGTCGCCATGTTCCTGGTCAGCATTTTCAGCCCGCCCTTGGCCGCCGCGTAAGCACCGACCGAGTTGCGGCCGAGTTCGCTCATCATCGAGCAGATATTGATGATCTTGCCGGCCCGGCGCTCCACCATGCGCTTCGCCACGGGTTTCGTCATAACGAACACGCCGGTCAGGTCGGTCTCGATCACCTCGCGCCATTCGGCGAGCGCCATCTCAAGCAGCGGCATACGCTTGATAATGCCGGCGTTGTTCACCAGGATATCGATGGGTCCCACTTCCCGCTCAATGCGCTCGACGGCGGCGGTCGCTTCCGCTTCGTCGGTGACGTTAAACCGATATCCGTGCGCCTTGTAACCGTCCTTCCTGTATTCCTGGACGGCGGCGTTGATTTTTTCCTGGGAGGAATGGCCATTGATGATCAGCGTCGCGCCCGCGCTTGCAAGCCCCTTGGCCATCGCCATGCCGAGGCCGTGCGTGGCGCCGGTGACGAGGGCGCGTTTGCCGGTCAAATCAAATAAAGGATGCGTCATAAGCTCCCTCAATAAAAAATTGAACCACGGAGCACACGGAGGACACAGAGGAATTCAATTTATCAAAGACCCGGATCAGCTTTGTATTTAATCCGGCCTTTAATTTGCGATTTATTCCTTCAATCTCAGTGCTCTCCGTGATCTCTGTGGTTAGTCCCGTCTTAACGCGCTCCCAACTGGTCGGGTGTGTGCTTGTCCATATCGTCGTAATCGAGGTTCTCGCCCGCCATGCCCCAGATGAAAATATAGTTGCTGGTGCCGGCGCCGCAATGCATCGACCACGGCGGCGACACCACCGCCTGCTCGTTCAATACCCAAAGATGCCGCGTCTCATCGGGAGGACCCATGAAATGGCACACCGCCTGCTTCTCGGGCACGGCGAAATAAAAATAGACTTCCATGCGCCGGCTGTGCGTGTGCGGCGGCATGGTGTTCCAGACGCTGCCTGGCTTGAGCTCGGTCATGCCCATCTGCAACTGGCAGGTCTGAACCACGCTGCTGACGAGCAGCTTGCGGATGGTGCGCTGGTTCGAGGTTTCGAGCGCGCCCAATTCCATTACCTCCGCATCCTGCTGCCCCACCTTCTTCGTGGGATAGGCGGCGTGCGCGGGGGTGGAATTCAGATAGAATTTCGCGGGTTTGCCGGCATCGACGCTCGCGAATTCGACTTTCTTCGCGCCGCGTCCGACGTAGAGCGCTTCCTTGTAATCCAGTTCGTGCGCCTTGCCGTCGACGCTGACCTTGCCCTTGCCGCCGACATTGATGACGCCAAGTTCGCGGCGTTCCAGGAAATAGGCAGCCTTGAATTCGTCGATGGTCTCCAGCGGCAGCGCCTTCTTCACCGGCATCGCGCCGCCGACCACGAAGCGATCGTAGAAAGTGTAAGTCAGCCGGATTTCATCCGGCGTGAAAATTTCGGAAACCAGAAAGTTCTCGCGCAGCAGTTGCGTATCGTAGCCCGCATAGTCCTCGGGGTGCACCGCGTAACGCACATCATATTTTGTTGTCATAACCGGTCCTGTTCTGAAACTGTATCCCGGATGGAACGAAGTGGAATCCGGGAACTATTATTCAATACCTGGATTACGCACACCTTCCCTGATGCGCGCCCTTCGGGCCTGCTTCGCAGTTCAAAATTGCTCCCGGCAATTTTGTCCGCTGCGCTTCATCCAGGCTGCAACCCAAGAATCAAACCACTGAGAGCACGGAGAACACGGAGCAAGGAAAACCATAGGATAGAGACTTGATCTTCAAAACCCGTGTTTATCGTGGATGATTAGATTTCTCTGTGCGCTCCAATTGTGCCGTCCGACTTGTGATACGTCAGCAATTAACTCAACCATCTCCAGACGCGTTCCTCTGCGATCAATTTATTGCAACAACTGGCTTACCTGTATACCTGCCATGATAAAAGGTCCGACCGCCTTTGGATCGTTGTCCACTATAGGCTCGCTCATATAGTAACGGTAGCTGCCGTCGCGGCCGAAGCCCAGGCCGGCAACCGAGCAGGCGCCGGTCAGGCTGAATGAACCGTCCGCATGCGCCTCGACAAACCCGCGCACCATGCCTTCATATCCTTTAATAGCGTTTTTTTTATAGGATTCCGGCAGATACCCCTTGTTCACGGCCTTGGCCAGCATATAAACGAACATGGCGCTGCCGGAAGACTCCGGATAATTTCCGCGCTCGCCCGGGCGGTCCGGGATCTGGTACCAGAGTCCCGTAGCGCCGTCCTGCGCTTTGACAATGGCGGGCGCCAGTTCCGCGATAATTTCGAGCAGCGGCTTGCGCAACTCCGTTTTATTCCCGGGTATGTAATCCAGCACATCGACCAGCGCCATCGCGTACCAGCCGAGGCCCCGCGACCAGAACTGCGATGACAGGCCGGTCTGCCTGTTCGCCCAATCCTGCCGCTGCTTCTCGTCCCAGCCATGGTAGTACAGGCCGGTCCCGGCGTCGCGCAGATGCCGACGCACGATCTCGAACTCATTCACCGCTTCCTTAAAGCTCGCGTCCTGCCCGGCGCCGCTCTCGAACAGAGCCGCGTACTGCGCGAGGAAAGGCATGCCCATATACACGCCGTCCAGCCACAACTGGTGAGGATAACGCTGCTTGTGCCAGAAGGCGCCTTCGCCGGTCCGCGGATGATTTTGCAGCTGGTGCCGCAACTGAGCGGCAGCCGTTTTGTATTTTCCCTGATGAGTGGCTTCGTACAGCCGTAACAGCACCTTGCCTGAATTGATGCTGTCCATGTTGTACTTGGATTCATCGTAGGTCCGTATCGTACCGTCATCCGCCACAAAAGAACCGATTACCTGCTCCGCGACCTTCGCATACCGGGCCTGGCCGGCGCGCGCGAGATCATCGTAGGCCTGCGCCAGCAGGCCGGTGGTGTATTCGAAGTAGGCAGGCCGCCGGCGCATGGCGTCGAAACCGCCGTAGGCGTACATCAGCGTGGTCTGCAATTCGGAGTCCGCCAGCCGCCGGCCCCAATCGAGCGCGGATTGCGCGTTGAGCGGGAAGGTTTTGACGGTTCCGTTCAGCGCGCTGTCAAGGCTGCGGCGCGAAGGCATCGTGAGACGCTCCGCCTCACGGTTCAAATACTCTACGAACGCCTGCTGACTGGTGATGCCCGCCGGCTCCAGCTCCCAGGCCGCGAGAAAATAGTATTCCAGCTTTTTGTTGGAAGGCTCGGCGACCGCGAGGTAATTGAGGCCATCGTCGGCCTGCGCGTCGAGGGCTTCGCGCCTGAACAGGATGGCCATGCCGAGCTGGTCGTCGTCGCCGCTCAAACTCTGCCGGCCCCAGCTTGCGATCCAGGTCCAGGCCTGGCCGGTGACGTTCATATCGCCCGTCAGCAGCACGGTGCCCGGATGCTTGACGATGCCGAGCGCGAGATTCGGCAACTCTTCGCTGCTTTCAAGGTTCACATGCACCAGCCGGCTGCCGGCGGTCATCGACAGACGCGCATCGAGATCCACCTTCCTGCCGGCGACCCGCCAGCCCTTGTAGCGGATCTTCAAGGCCGAATAAATATTGCCGTCCTCGAGGATCGACGCATCCCAGCCGTCGAGCTGCGATACGCGCTCGACCTTGCCGCTTCCCTCGTTCCAGTAACCGAAGCCGCCGATGCCCAGGGCAGCGCCGACTTTCAGGATATCCATTCCCCAATCCGCCATGTGATGATAGGACTCGAAACCATCCTGGCCCGTGTTCTGCAGCGCCATTTCGCGGGTTTTCTTGCCGAAAATGTCGAAGCCGTTGCGCCAGTCGAGATAGATTCGGTAACCCACCAGGTCGGACTCGATGCCCGGGCCTTCATAGCGGATGAATTCTGAATGGTCGGTATGTTCCGCGGGCGGCGTCAACCGGCGCACGTTTTCGAATCGGCCGCCGACGTATTTATGGTGGTTCAGTTCCTTGTCCCACTCCCACTGCCCGCCGGTCTTCCGCGAAAGCTCGGCCTGCGTGCGCTTCGGGCCGGCCGAGGCCGCCTGTACCGCATCCGCATCAGTCACGATATTGATTTTCAGCTTCGCGCCGGCCTTGAAATCGGCCAGGGCCAGCAGCCCGTCCGCTGCGCCGTCGCCGTCGGAATCGATGATCTGGCCGGGCAGGACGCTACCGCCGGCGCGTACGGCGATGGGCTGGCTGTTGTTCTCATGCAGCCCGAGAGCGCGGAAGCTGAAATAAACCGGCTCGTTGATGCGCTCGAAAGCGGAGGGGTTGACCAACTCGCCCCAGGCCACGGCGCCTTCTTCGCGGGACGGGGAACAGGCGGTCAGCGTCAGGGCCGCGGCCAGCGTCAGCGCCTGCCTCAGGTGGGCTTGCCCGGCTGCCGGAGTCGATAATCGATGGAATATCATAGGGATCAGCTGCATTGTCCGTGTTTGATTCCGATGGCTCTTGATGCCGGGCCGGCAGGGTCTAGGTCATACCAATTTGAATAACAAAAACTCAGGCCGGTCCTGCTTGCAAGGCGGTCAGTTTGGAGCAGCCCTGATGCAATTGCAAGCCGGAAAAAATCGCCAGAGATCCATCTGACCGGGCCGTAACCTATGGCTGCCGGATTTTGCATGTCCTCTTAAAGTGCCCATTTTTCAGCAAAAATGAGGCATTTATCACAGTATGTTTCCGGACCGGGCAGCGGACTCGCGTTCAATAAGGGGGCTGACCAGACTTTAGGCATTCCTGACTATATCCTCCGGATGCTAGACTTGCCCCAGGCCGGCGATTGGATATGCGGCCTGACCAATTTTATGATACCTTGAAGCACTGGCCGGGTAGCGCCGTCGAGAGTAAACATACAGGATCGCGGGGGCGATTCAGGAGCAAACTGCCGAATGCAAACTGTACAGCAACATTCAGACGATACCGTCGCCAAGGACAAGGCCCCGGCGGCGCTGACCGTACATTTGCATCCGGACGATAATGTCGCCATCGCCAAGACGGTACTGCCTGAAAACACACCCCTGACCCAGCATGGGGGCATCCTCGTCAAATCGCCGATACCCGCCATGCACAAACTGGCCATCAAAGCTATCGCGAAGGGTGAACAGATACGCAAGTACAACCAGACCATCGGCATCGCCAGCACGGATATCCTCGCGGGTGAACATGTGCATACTCATAACTGTGAGTTGGGCGAGATCGAGGTCCGGCACGCATTCTGTAAAGACGTCACAGCCACCGAGTACGTCCCGCTGCCGCAGCGCGCGACTTTCCAGGGTTATCGCCGGCAGCACACGCAAGGCGTCGGCACGCGTAATTTCATCGGCGTGCTCACCACCGTCAACTGCTCGGCCACCGTCGCGCAACAAATCGCCAACACGGCGAACCAGCAGTTAAAAACCTCCGGGGATTACTCCAACATCGACGGCGTCGCCTCTTTCGTCCATACCACCGGTTGCGGCATGAAATCGAACGGCGATGGTTATGAAACTTTCCTGCGCGTGCTGCACGGCTATATCCGGCACCCCAATTTCGGCGGCCTGATGCTGGTCGGCCTGGGCTGCGAAGTGATGCAAATATCGAGAGTGCTGCACGAAGCAGGCCTCAAAGAATCCGATTTGTTCCGCAGCTTCACCATCCAGGACCAGGGCGGCACCCGTAAAGCCATCGATGCGGGGCTGGCCATCGTCCGTGAGATGCTGCCCAAGGTGAACCTAGCCCGCCGCGAAACCGTGCCTGCATCCGAGATCATGATCGGACTGCAATGCGGCGGCTCGGACGCTTTCTCCGGCATCACCGCCAATCCGGCCCTCGGCGCGGCGATCGATATCCTGGTGCGCCATGGCGGCACCGGGATCCTGTCGGAGACACCGGAAATCTACGGCGCCGAACATTTATTGACGCGGCGCGCGGTCAGCCCACAAGTGGCCGAAAAACTGATGGAACGCCTGGAATGGTGGAAAAAATACGCGCAGAGCACGGAGGAGCTGAATAACAACCCCTCACCCGGCAACAAGGCGGGCGGCCTCACCACGATCCTGGAAAAATCACTCGGTGCGCAGGCCAAGGGCGGCACCACCAACATGATCGACGTCTACAAGTACGGCGAGCCTGTCACGGAAAGGGGCTTCGTGTTCATGGACAGCCCCGGTTACGACCCCGTTTCAGCCACCGGCCAGATCGCCTCGGGCGCCAACATCGTCTGCTTCACCACCGGCCGCGGCTCCGCCTTCGGCTGCAAACCCGTGCCCAGCATCAAGCTCGCGACGAACACCCGGATCTTCAGGCATATGCACGATGACATGGATATCAACTGCGGAGGCATTATGGACGGCGAATACTCCGTGCAGGAAAGCGGAGCGGAGATTTTCAAAAAAGTACTGAGCGTGGCTTCGGGCGAAAAAACCAAGAGCGAGGAGCTCGGCTACGGCGACAATGAATTCAACCCCTGGGTGATCGGGGCCACCTTCTAGACATGAAACACTTGAAATCAGATGATGGCGCCCCGCAAGCCGCGGGCGCTCCGGGCAGCGCGCCCGAAGCGAAATTCATGGACGAGGATTTCCTGCTCGACACAAAACAGGCCAGGATTCTCTATCACGAGTACGCGGCGGAACCGCCGATCATCGACTACCACTGTCACCTCCCGCCCCAACAGATCGCTGACAACCATCAGTTCAGTAATCTGTACGAGATCTGGTTGGCCGGCGATCACTATAAATGGCGGGCGATGCGCTCTAACGGAGTGGACGAGCGCTACTGCACCGGCAATGCCGGTGACCGGGAAAAATTCCAGCAATGGGCGGCCACCGTGCCTTATACGCTGCGCAACCCGCTCTATCACTGGACGCATCTGGAATTAAAGAAACCTTTCGGCATCCGTAACCTGCCGCTCAACTCCTCCACGGCACAGGAGATCTGGGACCGCTGCAACGAACTGCTGGCCAAACCCGAATTCAGCAGCCGGGGCCTGATGCGGCAGGCAAAAGTAAAAATGGTCTGCACCACCGATGATCCGGCTGATGACCTCTCACCTCACAAAAAGATCGCCGCGGACAAAAGCTTTAACATCGGCGTGCTGCCGACCTGGCGTCCCGACAAGGCCATGGCGGTGGGAAATAGCCGGCAGTACAACCAATACCTCGATCGCCTGGCCGAAGCCGGAGGCGTCACCATCAAGAGCTTTGACGACCTGATGGCGGCGCTCAACAAGCGTCACGATTACTTCCATGCGAACGGCTGCCGGCTTTCCGATCATGGCCTCGAAACCGTGTATGCCGAGGATTACACCGCGACGGATATCAAAACCATCTTCGCGAAAATACGCGGCGGTAAGGATCTGGGGGCGGACGATGTACAGAAATTCCAGTCGGCGATGCTGGTGGAGTTCGCGTTGATGGATCACGCCAGGGGCTGGGTGCAGCAATTTCATATCGGCGCCATCCGCAATAACAATCCGCGCCTGTACCGTACCTTGGGGCCGGACACCGGCTTCGACTCGATCGGCGATCACAATTACGCGCGCCCGCTTGCCAGATTTTTCGGCCGGCTGGACGACCAGAATCGCCTGGCGAAAACGATCCTCTATAACATCAATCCGCGCGACAACGAGATGATCGGCACCATGATCGGCAACTTCCAGGACGGCGCCGTCCCCGGCAAGATGCAGTTCGGCAGCGGCTGGTGGTTCCTGGATCAGCTCGACGGCATGACGCGCCAGATCGAGGCGTTGAGCCAGCTCGGGTTGCTCAGCCGCTTCGTCGGCATGACCACCGACAGCCGCAGTTTCTTAAGCTACTCCCGCCACGAATATTTCCGCCGCCTGCTGTGCCGGATTCTCGGCCGCGACATGGCCGGCGGCCTGGTCCCGGACGATGTGCAAATGATCGGCAACATGGTCAAGGACATCGCCTACAACAACGCCAAAACCTATTTCCCCTTCAAGATCCCGGAATAAAGCATATCCACGACTCTCAATCCCCCTTCGTATCGAAGGGGGATGGCCGAAAGGCCAGGGGGATGAAAAACCGTTTTTGTTGCAGATCAGTTTTTGGCTCGATGAAGCGCAGCGTAATCCGAGGATTAATTGCTTGGAAAAGCCCTCGAAGTCACCTGGGAAAGGAAGACCTTCCACGGAGCACGCAATGGCGCTGTCGTAGGAATTTTCGCGAACAAGCGCGCCATCCAGTCAGCGGGCGCGTGTTCGGAGAACGCGCGTAAGAACAGAAAATGGTCCGTGCTCTGGGGACAGGTCTTTAGATCCAAGCGCCTCCACTCGCTCCGCGAGAGGAATGTCTTATAATTCAAAAATATGAACGATACCGGCCGGTTATTCCTGTTTGCACTCTCGATCACGGTGCCCATCTTCATGGTCATCCTGCTCGGCAGCTTTCTGAAGCGCATTCAATTCATCAACGATGAATTTATCCGCGTGGCTTCAAATATCGTCTTCACCGTCGGGCTGCCGGTCAGCCTGTTTTTCGGCACCGCCAAGACCGATTTCTCGCAGCTTGCCAACCCCTCGCATCTCGCGGTCATGGTCGCGATGACGTTGGTGGTTTTCGCGGGAGCCAGCATCGCCTCCTGGTTGCACGTGTCGCAAAGGTCGGACCGCGGCGTCTATGTGCAAGGGGCCTTTCGCGGCAATCTCGTTATTATAGGCATTGCCTTCTGCACCAATGCCTTCGGCGATACGGGCCTCGCCCTCGCCGCCATGCCGGTGGCGGTGCTGGTCGCACTCTACAATGTGCTGTCGGTCTATGTGCTGAACGCCAGTGTCAATCATTCCACCGGCGGGAAGTCTTTCGGAAAGGTGCTGCCGGGAATCATAAAGAACCCGCTGATCATCGGCATCATGACGGGACTGCTGGTCAGCCTCGCAGGAATTCCTCTGCCAAAGCTGCTGCTCGATACGGGCGATTATTTCGCGGATCTCACCATACCGCTCGCCCTGCTCTGCATCGGCGGCATGATGGATCTGACCGCGCTGCGCGTCTCCGGCAGCCCCGCGCTTGGTTCCGTGCTCTGGAAATTGTTCGCCTCGCCACTGCTGGCCTGCGGACTGGCGGTTCCCCTGGGAATTCGCGGCACTGAACTCGCCGTCATCTTCTTCCTCGCCGCCTCTCCCACCGCCGCCGCCAGCTTCGTCATGACCCGCAGCATGGGCGGTAACGCCGCCCTCGCCGCCAACATCGTCGTACTCTCGACCGCGGGCTCGCTGCTTACCGTCACCGGTGGTCTGGTTCTGCTGAAATACCTCAGCCTGGTTTAATTACTCCGTCTCTTCACTGGCCACAACCTGGCCGGGAACCCCATCGGTATACTGACATGCTTCGATCTTGTTATTGTCCTTCTTATGCACGCAGATACCCCGGCCATTGGGTTTTCCGCCGGGAGAAATATTTCCCACATAGGTCAGATCTTCAGACAGCTCGATTTTGTAGTTACCGAATACCCATTCGTATTGCATGCTGGTTCCGTTTTCATAGTAAAAAACTCCTGGCCCGTGTCTCTGATTGAGCCAATATTGGCCGACGAATCTGCCGTCCGGTTTGCCGTCCCTGACATAACGCGACTCCCCCTTGCCATGTACCAAACCGTTGAGCAGTTCGCCTTTATAGGTACCACTCTCCGGAAACATCACTTCGCCCGTGCCGGTCGCCTCGCCGTTCTTGAACCGCATTTTATATTTGTACCCGTCGGCATTTTGAAACTCACCATCACCGTGCATCAGTCCATTTTTCCACAATCCGGTATATTTCACGCCGTTCGGCCGTATCAGAGTACCCTTGCCCTCCGGCATACGGTTTTTCCACTCGCCCTCATAGCTGCTACCGTCAGCATACAAGTAGCGACCTGGAGCTGTGCTTTCGACCTGAAGTTTCGGCAACAGGCGCATTTCCTGCAAATCGAGCAATACGCGCACCACCCCCTCCCCTCCCTCGCCAACATACCGGCGCAACAAAGGAATGGCTTTCTCATTGTCATGAGCGCGCAGGCGCATTAAGGCTTCATACCATAACAGTTTCGGGTCAGGACTAAAAAACCGCGCTGAATCGAGAGCGACAAAAGCCTCTTCTACGGGCGCATCGCCTGTTGCCAATGCATAAGACATACTGAGGCCATAATAGGCACGCCCGTTGAAGTGATCGCGCTTGATTGCCCTGCGATACTGTTTTCGAGCCTCCTCCAGTGCTTGCTCCCATCCTGGAAGGCCGACCTGGCGGTGTGTTGCGGCCTTGCGGAATAACAGGTCGCCATTTAACGCCAGAGCAGCGGCATCATCCGGATGCTTTTCCAGGACTTCCTTCAGCACGCGCCCGGACTCCTCGTCTCGATTTTCCTCAAACAGCATGCTGGCAACCAACAGCTTTTTTTCAACGCTTTCCGGATCGCTCTCAAGGCTCTTCCGCATGAGGTTCATGATGGGATCGAAGCCGATTTTGTTGGATTTATAGAACCGCATCAGAAAATCAGCGATGTGATAGGAAGAATTCGACGCATCAAGAGGACTTACCGTTATATCAGCGTCGGGAAATTTGAATGCGCCGTCGGTCGCGAACTTGCGCATCATCAATTTATTGCCGTTAAGATACGAAAGCACCTCTTTCTCGAGATCCTGGAAAGACCTGGAGAAACTTTTCTTGAAAGCAGAGTCAATATCGTAGCCTTCGTTGATCATTGCAATGTAGTTTCGCAACGCCTGCTGATTCTCATTCGAGGAATTCAGATAATGTACAACGGCGTTTGCCCTGGCATAGAACTCGCCAAGTTCCTTGGTGTCGGAACGTTTCTCGCTCAACGTGTTTATTTTTCCGGTTCTAAACAAATCCTCCAGATCTATTCTCCTGAACTTTCCGGCCAGATAATCAAGCGCGTAGGCGCGAAGCATCAGAACCTCGGCCGATCCAAAGCTTATCAAATTATTTTCATACTTGAATGTCGACAAATATTCCGCCATCCCCTCCTGGTACCACCGGGGATAAAAAAGCTGCGAGAAGGTGTTCCGCTGCACATAGTGCACGTACTCGTGCAACAGAACGTGTTTGCCCCAATTCGTCTGGTCTGAATCCAGTTCATAACGGCTGATATTCGCGATGGCATATGGGCCGTCGACGTTTTGCTGGAAGACCCCATCCCATTTTTCGGGCAAGCCCAGATCCCTGAAATTGGACTTGTGATATACCGCTAGTATCCTGGTGGGCGCGAGCCCTTCCACCAGATCGACCTTCAGCATACTCGCTACAAAGAACCGGAAATTTTCCAGATCCCGCGCCACTTTCAGTGCTATTTTTTCATTCGCATCCGTGACGATATGGAAATGAGGGCTCCGCGCCTCCAGCCATTTCACATCCATCAAATCTTCGGGATCGGGGGCGGCCTGAACCGTCCGGCACACAACCCATATCAACAGAAGCGATAAGATTTTGTAGTATATTTTCATGCTTCCTCCCGCATTTACTTGCAGCCCGGCTTGCCCGCTATAGCGGTGCGCTGCCCTTAAGTATAACTTCGCTCATATGGAGGATGTAAGTCGATTGAACCTTCCAGAAGGATTTGTTTCCACTTCATCACGACTGCGGCAGGGCGGCAACGTCGCACTCCCGTTCATATGAACCAAGCCAACCGCATCCAGCACTTCGTGACCGGTATAGCCCCCATGACTCTTCCTCTTGAAGCCCTAAAAGCGTTAAGCCCTAAAATTAGTACGGCAGCCCATCCGTTCAAGTCACGGCAATCTATCCCATAAGCGTGGATAGGACAATCCCACTAAAGAGCGGTTTGTCATAAGAAAACTGATAACAAGGAACAATCAAAAACCTTTGCTACTTTTACATCGGCTTGCCGCGCTTGCAGAGTTGGATGGCGAACTCCCCAGGGATCGCGCAGCATAACGAGGATCGATCTGTCGTCAAACCTGCATTCATCAATGAAGTTTACGCCGACTTTTATAAGCTGGTTTTTATCTTTTTTCGGATTGGCGGAGGCGAAGGCAAGATGCAGCAGCGTGCGCATGTTTGCATAGCCCGGAATCGCGGCTCAATCATAACCTAATCGCTGCTGTCCGCGAGGATGTGAGCGCGTGGAACTTCAGATTGTTTGCGTTTGACGCTCATACCCGGGTTCTTGCAATACCGGTCGGCCATTGCCGGAAGATCGGCAACATTAATCGCGAAATGCTCGATCTTCATGGTACTGAAAAGAATGGAGGCTTTTAAAAAGAAACTGCGCTGGCAACCCGTTTGATTGCCAGCGCAGAAATTTTAGAGAGAAGCACCAAATAGACAGTTATTAATTTAGTAGAATGAGTATCGGGCACCGAAATAGTATTGCTTACCCGATTCATGATAGAAGGAAGGGCGATTAGCAGTCTGATCTACCCATTGATCAATTGCTTCATTAGTTAAGTTCAGAGCCTCAAACGTCAGCTCCAGATCATCTGCCAACTTGTAAGAAAAGGATGCGTCCACATTATTGGTTGGATTCGTGCCTTCAAGATCGTTTCCATCCCGTCCCGGGACGTTCGTCAGGAAGCTCTCACGATAGGTTGTTGCCACTCGGCCTGAGAACTTCTCTTCCTCATAATACAGTGTGATGTTGTAAGCATTCTGGGACAAGTTCTGCAGATCGTGGGTCGAAGTGATCAGCCCCGCAGAATTCACATAATCCAACTGCGACTTGACGTAAGTATAGTTAGTGTAAATTCCGAAGTTGCTCCAGAAACTAGGCAAGAAGGTGAACGGCTGTTGATAACTGACCTCGAAACCGAACAAGTCACCGCCAGGACCATTGACGGGGGTAGATGTGTTCCACAGCATGTTTTCGTTACAGTTCGAGCCATAACCATCCGGCCCTGAATTACATGCGGCCTCGGCCACCGAAATCGGCAATCCAGTTTCAGTAAAGGGCATGGTCCCGCCGATTGTCTGTACTTGGGTTTTAATATCTTTGGAGAAGACTGCCATCGAGAATAACGATTCTTCAGCAAAATAATATTCCATTGCCAAATCATATGCGGTTGCCTTGGTCGGCTCCAATGCTGGATTGCCGCCAGCTATCGTTCTGTTACCGCCAGCGACAGATACTGTCACGTTCGGTCTCAGATTGGTGAGGGGGGCACGGGCAAGCACCTCACTGATGCCCAGACGGATCAACACCTCCTCCGAGGTTTCAAATACCAGCTCCATAGAAGGCAGATTGTCACTATAACTATGCGAGCCTCTTACCTCCTCGGGAGAGGCGCCAATGGTACCGAAGGCTACGGAGTTCTGATCCGTCTCGATCTTGCGTACCCCGATATTGCCGCGCACCGGCACTGTACCCAAACTTCCTTCGAAATCAAGCTGTAGATAAGCACTAGATGTGTCCTCGGTTACACCCCATGTATCTTGCATTCTAAGCTTGATATTGGGGGTTCCGGCAGTCTCGTCGATTTCATTCAAGGCATTGATGTCATAGAAATCGATAAAGGCATCGAAATCCACGGTTGCCCAGGTTCCATTACCACCATCTATAATTTGCATTACACTCGGATCGACGGTGCCAACAATAAAAGCATCTTCCGGATTACGTTGATACTGAGTGGTCTCAAACTCGTATTTTTTGTCGCCCACTCCCGCCTTCAGCGTCAAGGAGTCATTGATATCGAATTCCACATTTAATTGGGTCAAATCAAAAGTATTATCAACTGTAATAGGACGGAGACGAATACTGGACACTGACCAACCTGATAAATCCTGCATATCGGGACCAAAATCGAAAATGGGGACGCGGCGACCACCTCGATAGTCGAAAGACCAGTCTGCACCGTCCCGTTGTAGATTCAGTGAAGTCTGGACAGGATTGTCGAAATCGGATTCGGCCTTGCCGACGAGAGCATTCACACGCAATGAGTTGGTAATATCATAGTCAATCGACAAAGTGTGCTGATTGAATTCAGTGGTCATTTCATCCCGTCTCGATTCACTTGCAATACGGCCATTTTCGAGTTCGGCAAACAGGAGAGAATTGGTGCGCATCAGATTAGGGTCAATAATATCGGGATTGCTGACTTCAAAATCCACCACGTTGGTGCCTGTATTGATGCCCGCGTTATTCAAAACACCTTGTGCAAACCGTTCCTCGCGGGAAGCATCGTGCTTGGAATAAAGCAAGTCCAGGCTGACTTCCAGGCTGTCCATAGGTTTGTATTGCAAGCTAACGTTCGCGCCAGTGCGTTCGATATCGTGTTGATAGTAGTCATAGCGCGGCAGCCGGGGCTTGAACGCAAGATTGAGCAACTGAGGCGCGGCCGCACCCTGGTAAGTTCCAAACGGCTGCACCGCAGTCGTCGCAGTCGTTGTGGTGGGTCCCGCCCACCGCACAGAACTGGCGCCTTTTTCGACAAGAGTACGCTCACTGTAGGAAACCGACCCCAAAATGCCGAACGTACCGTCAGCAAAGGTAGTGCTGGCTAATACTGCGGCCTTGGGATCCGACTCTTCGGACAGGTCGTTATAGCCCATTTGCCCCGAGACAACCAGGGTCGTGTCATCAAAATCGAAAGGACGTGCGGTTTGCAACTGAATTGTCGCACCCAGTGAGCCTTCCTCTGTTTGAGCATTTGAGGTCTTTCTCACTGTCAAGGAACGAAACAAATCAGAATCGAAGGTATTGAAGTCGAAACCACGGCCACGTGTTGCTCCATTTAGGGCGTCGGTAAAACCGCTGCTCGCCATTGTTTCCATGCCATTAATTAGTGTGCGCGTAAACTCGGGTGACAAACCGCGTACTGAAACATTACGGCCTTCGCCTGCAGCGCGGTCGATAACAACACCCGGAATACGCTGTAACGATTCGGCCAGATTATTGTCTGGGAATTTAGCAATATCTTCCGCCATGATCGAATCCACTGCGCCAACCGTATCACGCTTTAGGTTAAGCGATTGCTCCAAGCTCCCGCGGTAGCCGGTGACAACCAGCTCTTCGTCCGCACTGCTGTTCTGTGTGCCAGCTTCGTCCTGTGCCTGCGCAGCTGCCGCAAAAGTCATCAGCGCAAAGGCGGAAGTCAGGCTGACCAGAAGCGTCTTGGATAAAAACTCTCTGAAGTGACCGTACATTTAATTATTCCCCCGATGTGGTCATTAGGTGGTTCGGCAACATACCGCCGGGTGACACCGGTGTCAACAATTTTTGGTAGCCATGGCATATGGAATGAATAAATATCGAGTCATCACTTATCCAGTTATAACTATCTGAATTTTAAGTATTAATTTAAATCATTTACCGGCTGTTCTCGATTTGGCCTGACCGGTTTTTCGGATTTCTGTGGGATCTGTCTTTCCAATCCCATCAATTGCAACCCGGTATTGGGTGAGGCAGGTGTGATGGAGGGTGTGCCGGTCTGCAGGTTATCGATGAAATTGCTTCAACGACTCAGCAACGGCAGGTCAGTTATTGCAAGGCCAAGCCTCATCCCCCTTTTATTCCTCCTTCGGGACGAAGGCGGGATGTTCAAGAGGTTTTAGGATAAGCGCCGGTGGAGTTGCGGACAATCACTTCGGGGGCGATTATGCCCTCGACCGAGGACTGTATCGTGCCGGCGCCGTCGATGGCGTTGATTAATTTTTCCGCGGCCAGCGAGGACATCTGCATAACCGGACGCCGGATGGTGGTGAGCGTGGGCAGGATCAGAGAGGCAACGCTGCTGTCGTCGAAGCCGGCGATCGACAGGTTTTCCGGCACCTTGAATCCCATTTCCACGGCGACATGAATCGCGCCGGCCGCCATATCGTCGTTACTGGCGAAGATTGCGGTCGGCCGGTTTTGCAGCGAAAGCAATCTCTGGGTGCAGGATTTGCCGCTTTCGAAGCTGTAGGCGCCTTCCATCTTCAACTCGGGATCGAAGGCGATGCCGTACTTGCGATGCGCCTCGCTGAAACCCTCGAAACGTTCGCTGGCGGACAGATAGCCCGTCGGGCCGGAAATGAACCCGATCCGGCGGTGACCGAGTTCGATCAGGTACTCGACGAGTTTGCGCACCGCGGCGCGTTCATCCGAAACGACGATGCGATGGCTTTCGTCCGTGACGGCGGCCGCGGCCAGGCGTACATAGGGGCAACCCGCGTCATGCACGGCTTGCGATACGTGATTCAGCTCCGATACCGGCGGCAGTATGACGACACCATCCACATGCGATCTGGAAATAAAACGCAGGATATCGGCGAGGAACCCTTCGCGACGGATATCGCAGGGATGCACGACCAGCTCGTAACCGGCCGGACCGCAAATTTTGAGAATGCCCCGCTGCACGGAGTCGATGTACAGGGGGTTCGGATTATCGTAGATCAATCCTATTAGAAAGGAGCGGCGCGCCGCGAGCCCCCTGGCCTGAGGGCTCGGAACGTAGTTCAAGGTGGTGATGACCTTGAGTACGTTCTCGCGGGTATTCGCATCGACTTTCGGTGAATTATTGATCACGCGCGACACGGTCTTTTTGGATACGCCCGCAAGGCGGGCGACGTCGCTGATGGTGGATTTATTATTCTTGGGCACGGGGGTCATTATGCTTGTTTCGCTCATTCGAATGCTACCAGGCCAATGCCGGGCTCAGAAAATCAGGCGACGCCGGGCCGCCTAAGGCGGCCTTTATGGAAGCCGGAAACATCCGCTTCTTCCCGTTTATATACAGGTTCTCGACTGTAAAATCCGCTACGTTCTCGATCACGCCCGTATCCTCCACCCGCTCGAAGCGGGCGTTTTTCAAGGACAGTCCTGTAACCGGCGAACGCGCATAACCCCGTATTTGGAATACCTTGGCGGCCCGCCTGCAATGCAGATCTTCGATCACGATGTTCTTCACTATGGGGTCAAATCCGCCCGCATCGCCCTCTTCGTAATAGAAATCGATGACGATGGCGTCCTGCACGGTGCCGATATCGACATTGCGTATATGGAAGTTCTCAATCGTACCCCCGCGCAGCGAGTTGGTCTTGATGCGGATGCCGCGTTCGAGATCCGGGCTGCTCATTGCACTTTCCTCGACGAAAATATTACGCGCGCCACCCGAAATTTCGCTACCGATCACCACGCCGCCGTGGCCGGCGCGCATCCTGCAGCCCGCGATCACGAGATTCTCGCTCGGCGCGGCAAGCCTGCGGCCGTCCGCGTTACGGCCCGATTTTATCGCGATGCAATCGTCGCCGGTGTCGAAAAGACAGTTTTCAATCAGCACGTTGCGGCAGGATTCCGGGTCGCAGCCGTCCGAATTGGGTCCGCGACTCCTGCAGGTTACGCCGCTGACCGTGACGTTCTCGCACAGCACGGGATGGATCAGCCAGAAGGGTGCATCGGTTATGGTGACATCTTCAATCAGCACGTCACGGCAGCGATACGGCTGGATAAAGGGCGGCCTCAGATACGAGCCCTCGGCATAGACGCGCTGCGCGACCGGCACGTTGTTTTCGGCGTCGGCGAACAGGCGCTCGCGCGCGGGCGCCTGGCCGGGCGCGCCTTCAAGACCCCACTCTTTATTACCTTTCCACGGCCACCAGTTCGAGCGGTTCGCATTACCATGCAAACTGCCCTTGCCGGTGATCGCGATATTCCTTTGCTCATAAGCGTAGATAAGCGGCGAATATCCCATCAGCTCGACGCCTTCCCAGCGAGTCAGCACGGGCGGCAGATAACGCTTGGGGTCCGTGAGGAATGAAAGGCTCGCGCGCCGCTCGATATGGAGATTGATGTTTGATTTCAGATGGACCGGGCCAGTCACGAAGACGCCGTCCCGAATCAGAACCCTGCCGCCGCCCTCTTCCGCGCAGCGGTCGATCGCCGTTTGAATGGCGGCGGAGTCGTCGGTTTTATTGTCGCCTTTGGCGCCGAAATTCCTGACATCGAATTCACGGTCCGGGAAGCGGGGCCTGCTGATGCTATTGCGAATGAGTGTGGCCTGCAGCCAGCTTTCGCCCGAAGGGCCTGCCTGCTTCCCGCATACAGCGGCGGGAAGGATCAAGGCCGCTGAACCGGCGGCGAATCCTTTTAATAAGGTTCTTCTGTGAGAGTCGATCATTGGTTTCTAAATCCGGTGACGACTGCAAAAGTTATTTGTAAAGTGCGCTAGCTGATTATGGCTTAATTTAAGGAGATGATACCGGTGTCATTCCAGAAAGGCAATGCGTCGGCCGAGCTTGCGTCAATAAGCCATCGAAGAGTAAGACCAACCACAGAGAGCACAGAACGCACTGAGAGATTAAATCGGTACTCGTTTTGCCGGTTTTTAGCGGTTTCTCGTTGAAATGAATCAAGTAGCCGCTTTAAACCAAGCAAAGACTTCGCACGGAGGCACGGAGAACACGAAGATTAAAAATGAAATTCTTAAACAATACTATGCGCTCTGGCGTAACGAATGAAATGAACACCCGGCAGATTCAAAGATCAGTAGTTGCAATACTGTGAGCCTTGCTAACTGGAGGAGAGGTCTTCGAGATCGTTCGTCGAAGCGCCCGTGCCGGAAGAAGCCTTAACCCCCGCCTCGCCGACACCGCCGCCGAAATTGATTTTCCATTCCAGGTTTGTCCGGGAGTCGGCGTAGCTCAAAGCATCCTGCAGGTCGATGCGGCCGGCCTTGAACAGGGTGAACAGCGACTGGTCGAAGGTCTGCATGCCAGCCTTGCCGCTCTTTTCCATAACCTCCTTGATACCGCTCATTTCGCCCTTGCGGATCAGCTCGGAGATATAAGGCGTATTGACCAGAACCTCGACCGCCGCCACGCGGCCGCCGCCTTTGGCGGGCACCAGGCGCTGCGAAATGATGGCTTTCAGGTTCAGCGACAGGTCCATCAGAATCTGGTTCTTCTGTTCGGGCGGGAACAGGTTGATGATGCGGTCCAGCGCCTGGTTGGCGTTGACGGCATGCAGTGTGCTGAGACAGAGGTGGCCGGTATCGGCGTAGGTGATGCCTGCCTCCATGGTCTCAAGGTCGCGGATTTCGCCGATCAGGATCACATCCGGCGCCTCGCGCATGGCCTCGCGCAGCGCGTTTTCATAGGAGTGGGTGTCGAGGCCGATTTCGCGCTGGCCGACGATGCATTTGCTGTGTTCGTAAACGAACTCGATCGGGTCCTCGATCGTCAGGATATGGCCCGGCGCCGAGGAGTTGCGGTGATCGATCATCGCGGCGAGCGTCGTGGATTTGCCCGAGCCGGTCGCGCCGACCATCAGGATCAGGCCGTTCTTCTCGTTTACCAGGCTCTTCAGCACCTGCGGCAGGCCGAGTTCGTCGATCTTCGGAATCTTGGATTTGATGAAGCGGATCACCATCGAAGGCTCGCCGCGCTGCATGTAGATATTCACGCGGAAACGCCCCATGCCGACGCGGCTGACACCCAGGTTCAACTCGAGCTGGTCCTCGAAAGTCTGGATCTGCCGCTCATTCAGCAGGGTGTAGGCGAGCTTCCTCACCATGCCGGGTTCCAGCACGGTCTTGCTGACCGGCCGGATCGTGCCCTGGATCTTGATGCTGGGCGGAGCCCCGGTGGTGAAAAACATGTCCGAGGCTTCCTTCTCGGCCATCAGCTTTAAATAAGGATCGAGTGCGGTCATAAAAAACCTCTAATCAAACCACAGAGAGCACAGAGTACACGGAGACTTTAGTCACAAGTCATGCAAGCCTGAATAAAGCGCGGCGCAATCCAGAGAATAATCCCGTTCTCGGTGTTCTCTGCGGTTAATCTTTAATTGTTAACCCAGCAATCCGGCAAATCCAACAGGCCTCAGCTGCCCTGAATTCTCATGTCTTTGACCTCGTCCAGCAGGTTGGAGGTCTTGGCTCTCTTGCCTTCCAGTTTCAGGCGCAGGCGCAGATCATTGACCGAATCGGCATGGCGCAACCCTTCCTCCATGCTGATGGAACCGGCCTCGATCAGGTCGAACAGAGCCTGGTCGAAAGTCTGCATGCCGTGTTCGCGCGATTTCGACATCAGCTCCCGCATCGAATGGATCTCGCCTTTCAATATCAGATCGGACATCAACGGCGTGTTGATCAGAATTTCCGTGGCCGCGCGGCGGCCTTTTTCGTCCACGGTCTTGATCAGGCGCTGCGACACCACCGCCTTCAGGTTCAGCGACAAGTCCATCAGCAGCTGCTTGCGCCGATCCTCGGGGAAGAAGTTGATGATGCGGTCCATCGCCTGGTTGGTGCTGTTCGCATGCAGCGTGCACAGGCAGAGATGGCCGGTTTCGGCGAAAACCACCGCGTTTTCCATGGTCTCGCGGTCGCGCACTTCGCCGATCAGGATCACGTCCGGCGCCTGGCGCAGGCTGTTCTTGAGGGCGATTTCCCAGCTCTCGGTATCGGTGCCGATCTCGCGCTGCGTCACCAGGCATCCTTTGTGGCGGTGCACGAACTCGATCGGATCCTCGATGGTGATGATATGACCCTGGCTGTTGGTGTTGCGGTAATCGATCAGCGCGGCGAGCGAAGTCGATTTACCGGAACCGGTGGCGCCGACAAAGATCACCATGCCGCGCTTGGTCATGGCGATTTCTTTCAGCACCGGCGGCAGGTTGAGCTGCTCGAAGTTCGGGATTTCGGAGGTGATGATGCGGATAACCGCGCCGATACTGCCGCGTTGCACGAAGGCATTTACGCGGAAGCGGGACACGGCGGGCATACTGATCGCGAAATTGCACTCGTTACTCTTTTCGAATTCGGCGACCTGCTTGTCGTTCATGATGCCGCGCACCAGCTCCTGGGTGTGCTCGTTCGACAGCTTCTGCTGGCCGACCGGGGTCATCTTGCCGTCGATCTTCATGGAGGGCGGCGCGCCGGCGGTGATATAAAGGTCGGACGCGTTCTTCGCCTTCATCATGCGGAGCAGGTCGTGCATGAATTTTATAGCTTTATCGCGTTCCATATTCCTCTCCGAAAACTCAAGGCTGCTGCGTTTGGTTTTACTTCGTTAAAGCCCGCTCAAAATACTCACCTTCACCCGCCTGCACACGAACGCCTTTGAGGCGGCTTTAAAAATTTACTTCCTTTAAAGAGCGGCCGGGTTCATCGCTTTCTTCTGTGCTTCGGCCCGGTTCACGATTCCTTTAGTGACCAGATCCTTCAGATTCTGGTCCAGGGTCTGCATGCCCATGCCCTGGCCGGTCTGGATCGCCGAATACATCTGCGCGACCTTGTCCTCGCGGATCAGGTTGCGGATGGCCGGCGTGCCGATCATGATCTCGTGCGCGGCCACGCGGCCGCCCCCGTTCTTTTTCAGCAGCGTTTGCGAAATCACCGCGCGCAGCGACTCCGACAACATCGAACGCACCATGGACTTCTCGGCGGCGGGGAATACGTCGACGATGCGGTCGATCGTTTTGGCCGCGGAACTGGTGTGCAGGGTGCCGAACACCAGGTGCCCCGTTTCAGCTGCGGTCAGCGCCAGGCGGATGGTCTCCAGGTCACGCATTTCCCCGACCAGGATGGTGTCCGGATCCTCGCGCAGCGCCGAGCGCAGAGCTTCGTTGAAGCCCATTGTGTCGCGGTGCACCTCGCGCTGGTTGATCAGCGATTTCTTGCTTTCGTGCACGAACTCGATCGGGTCTTCAACCGTGAGAATATGCCCGTGTTCGGTCTCGTTCTTGTAATTGATCATGCCTGCCAGCGTGGTCGACTTGCCCGAGCCGGTGGGGCCGGTGACCAGCACGATGCCGCGCGGAAAATCGGAAATCTCCTCGAAGATTTTCGGCGCCTTCAGCTCCTCGAGACTCAGGATTTTCGACGGAATGGTACGAAACACGGCGCCGGCGCCGCGATGCTGGTTGAAGGCATTGACCCGGAAACGCGCCAAGCCCGGGATTTCAAAGGAAAAGTCGGTTTCCCAGAACTCTTCGTAGTCCTTGCGCTGCTTGTCGTTCATGATGTCATAGACCAGAGCATGTACCTGCTTGTGGTCCATCGGATCGACGTTGATTCTGCGAACATCGCCGTCCACGCGGATCATGGGCGGCAATCCCGCCGACAGGTGCAGGTCGGATGCGCCGTTCTTGACCCCGAAAGCCAGCAATTGAGCGATATCCATGGATGCCATAATTGCCCCTTACCTCGAACCTACTCAAAATAATGCGTGCTTTTATAAAAAAGCCAGCGGACCGTTTTTACTGTATAAACTCCGCTTGCTTGAAGATAGGTTTAATAATAGCTGTTTATACTCTAATTTTTAAGGAAAAGTCGCGCAAGACACATTTCAGTTCGTCTAACTTACTGCTAGAAGCGTTTACATGCAAACCCTTGATGCACAATTCCGGCTGTTGCTCGACCGCATCGCGTCGGCCGAACAGCGCTTCGAGCGCCCGAGCGGATCGGTGCGCCTGCTGGCCGTCAGCAAAACCCGGCCGTCCGGCGACATTGAACAGGTATACCGGCTCGGACAACGCGATTTCGGCGAAAACTACCTGCAGGAGGCTTTGCCCAAAATACAGGCGCTGGCCGGACTATCCGGCGTGCAATGGCATTTTATCGGCAGGATCCAGGCCAACAAAACCGGGGATATCGCCGCAGCCTTCGACTGGGTGCACAGCGTTGACCGGTTGAAAATCGCCCAACGCCTGAACGAGCAGCGCCCCACGGACCGTCCTCCCCTGAATATTTGCCTGCAGGTCAACCTGGAAGACGAAATCTCCAAGGGAGGAATCGCTCCGGCGGAAGCAACACTACTCGCCGCCGCGATCGCGGAGCTGCCACGACTGAAACTGCGAGGCCTGATGTGCATTCCGGCCGAGCATGAGGACTTCGATACGCAACGCCGCGTGTTCGCGCGACTGCGCCGGCTGCGGGACGAGCTGAACCGGCAGGGGCAAACACTGGATACCCTGTCGATGGGCATGAGCGGCGATCTGGAGGCGGCAATCGCGGAGGGCTCCACCCTGGTGCGCGTGGGAACCGCTATTTTCGGGCACCGATCCTGACAGACCCGAAAAATACGAATAGGCCGGGAGCGGCGGCGACAGGCTATAATAGCTGCCCGGCCAGCTCGGCGTTATCAAGAATATGAAAAAAACCTTACCTCTTAAATCAGCGGGTCTTCTCGATAAACTGCCATCGGTAGGATTCATCGGCGGCGGCAACATGGCGCGCAGCCTGATCGGGGGCCTGATCCAGGACGGTTATTCTCCCGCGGCGATACAGGTCTGCGATCCCGACACAACGCAGCGCGAACGCCTGCTCGCGCAATTCAACATCAAGGCGGAAACGAGCGCCGCCCCCATTCTCGATCGTTGCGAATGCCTGGTGCTCGCGGTCAAGCCGCAGACGATGCATACCGTGATCTCCCAGATCCGTGAGCCGACGGCGCGCACCAATCCGCTGCTGATCTCGATCGCGGCCGGAATCCGCGTCGCGACACTGGAAAAATGGCTGCAGCGCGAAGCCCCCATCGTGCGCTGCATGCCCAATACACCCGCACTGATCCAGACCGGCGCGACGGCGCTCTATGCCAATCCGCGCATCACGGAACAACAGGGCGATATCGCGGAAACGCTGCTGCGCTCGGTCGGCCTCACGGTGTGGCTGCAGGATGAAACGCTGCTGGATGCGGTAACAGCCCTTTCCGGCAGCGGGCCGGCGTATATCTTCCTGGTCATCGAGGCCATGCAGGCCGCGGGCATCGCGCTGGGTTTGAGTCCCGAATACAGCCGGCTGCTCAGCCTGCAGACCGCCTTCGGCGCCGCCAAAATGGCGCTTGAGGACAAGGAGCCGGTTTCCATCCTGCGCGAGCGCGTGACTTCCAAGGGCGGCACCACGGAAAGGGCGCTGGAGGTTTTCCGCAATGGCCAGTTGCCGGAACTGTTTCTGCAGGCCATGACCGCCGCCTGCCAGCGCTCGCAGGAACTGGCCGATGATCTGGGGCGCGGCGCTCCATGAAACACCGCATGCGCGACGCATCCGATCCGGATCTCGGAAAAATCCTCAAGGGAAAAATCGGCGGCACGCCTTAAAGCCTCCATGGAGACGGTACTGAAATGAACGGCTATCTCGCCAACCCGCTTATTTTTCTCATCGACTTCACCGTCGGCCTATATATTCTCGCCGTCATGCTGCGCTTCCTGCTGCAGTGGGTGCACGCCGACTTCTACAATCCACTGTCGCAATTTATCGTCCGTATCACCAATCCCCTGTTGATTCCGCTGCGGCGCCTGATACCTGGCTTCGGCGGCGTCGACTGGGCGTCGGTCGTACTGCTGTTGCTGCTGATCACCCTCAAAATGGAATTGATTTCCGCGGTGCAGGGACGCTTGCTGCCGCCGGTTTCGCTGGCGCCGCTGGTGCTGGCGGAGCTGCTCAACACATTTCTTAACATTTTCTTTTTTACCATCCTGATCCAGGCGATCGCCAGCTGGATCGCGCCCCATCAGTACAACCCTGTGACCGGATTGCTGCACCAACTGAATGAACCCCTGCTGCGCCCCATCCGCCGCCTGCTGCCGCCGATGGGTGGTCTGGATTTTTCACCGCTACTCGCACTGGCATTGATACATTTATCCAGGATGCTACTGCTGCAGCCGCTTTACAATCTGGCCTTATGAACAAGGCGCCGCCGGCTTACCACTGGCAAAAAGATGGTCTGCTACTGAATGTCTATATACAGCCCAATGCTCCCAAGGACGACTACGCGGGCATTTTCAACCATTGCATCAAGTTGAAGATCAAGGCGCCGCCTGTCGACGGCAAGGCGAATCAGGCGGTGTTACGTTTTCTCGGCAAGAGCTTCGCGGTGCCGCAAAGCGCGATCCGCATCCTTCAAGGCGAAACTTCCCGCTATAAAAAAATCGAAATCCTCAGTCCAGCGGCGCTGCCGGAGTGGATCACCGGACCATAATAGCGCCACATGCATAGCGCGCGCATAACGCCAAAAAAGACTCTCTCGCAAAGTTCGCAGAGACGCTTCAGTCATTAAATACAGGCTCGTCAAGTGCGCAGAGGCGTGTTCGAAGAACGCGCTTAAGAACAAAGAATGCCCACAGACAGACACTCTCCTGCGGGCTGCACTGCGGATCTTGGAAACTCCGCGAACAAACATTAATTTCCAGCGATCTCTGCGTGCTCGGCGAGAGACCTCTTTTTATCCCCCCCGGCATCTGATGGATATTGCGTGCCGGACCCTGCGTGATAAACTCCGCGTTCTATCCAGGCCCCCTGCGAGACGGCGAGACAGACAGCGATGCCCCAACCCATTCCAGCCGATTCCGTCGGCATCGTCAAACCCCAGCAGGTCCATTTCGATAAGCCGCTGAAATTGCAAAGCGGCAAAACCCTGGATGCCTACACGCTGGTGGTCGAGACCTACGGCCGCCTGAACGAGCAGCGCAGCAACGCGGTGCTGATCTGCCACGCACTGTCAGGCGACCACCACGCGGCGGGTTATACCCCCGAAGGCAAGGCAGGATGGTGGGAAAACGCCATCGGCCCCGGCAAGCCGATCGACACCGATTTCTACTACGTCGTATCGCTTAACAACCTGGGAGGCTGCGCCGGTTCAACCGGCCCGGTCTCGATCAATCCGCGCACCGGCAAACCCTACGGCCAGGACTTTCCGATTGTAACGGTCAAGGACTGGGTGAACAGCCAGTACCGCCTGATGGAAAGGCTCGGCATTTCGAAGTGGGCGGCTGTGATCGGCGGCAGCCTGGGCGGGATGCAGGCGCTGCAATGGGCCATCGATTATCCCGAAAGCATGCGGCACACCCTGATCGTCGCGGGCGCGCCTAAATTGACGGCGCAGAATATCGCCTTCAACGTCATCGCGCGCGCGGCGATACTCTCGGACCCGGATTTTCACGGCGGCCGCTATTTCGAAAACAACACAGTCCCCGCGCGCGGCCTGCAGCTGGCGCGCATGCTCGGCCACATCACCTACCAGTCGGACGATGCGATGGGCGACAAATTCGGCCGCGAACTGCAACAGGGTGAACACAAAAGCAATAAAACGAAGCGAGGCGAGTCGGGAAGCCTGGAACCCAAAGTCCGCAAGGACTTCAGCTATTCCTACGACAAGGTGGAGTTCCAGGTCGAGAGCTACCTGCATTACCAGGGGCAGTCTTTCGTCGACCGCTTCGACGCCAACACTTACCTGCTGATGACCAAGGCGCTGGATTATTTCGATCCGGCGGCGGAATACGACAACAATTTGTCCAAGGCCTTCGCGAAGACCAAGAGTGAATTCCTGGTCGTATCCTTTACCTCCGACTGGCGCTTCCCGCCGCAGCGTTCTCGTGAAATCGTGAAGGCGTTGCTCGATGCGGACCGCGACGTAAGTTATGCCGAAATCGACGCCAATCAGGGACACGATGCCTTCCTGTTGAAAAATCCTCAGTACATGCGCGTGCTCTCCAGCTACCTGAAGCGGGCGGCCGTCGAACTTTCGGGAGCCAAAGCAACCCCATGAGAGCCGAGCTGTCGCTGATCAGCGAATGGATTAAACCGGACAGTCGAGTACTGGACCTCGCTTGCGGCGACGGCGCACTGCTCGAGCATCTGCAGACCCGCAAGAACGTGACCGGCTACGGAATCGAGATCGATCCGCAGCACATTGTCGAATGCCTGGACAAGGGCGTGAACGTCATCCAGACCGACCTCGACGCCGGACTGTCCGACTTTGACGAGGATTCCTTCGACTATGTGGTCATGACCCAATCGTTGCAGGCCATGCATTTTCCCGACCGGCTGCTGCAGGAAATGCTGCGCATCGGCCGGCAGGGCATCGTGTCCTTCCCGAATGTCGGGCACTGGAAGTGCCGCCTGCAGTTCGCGCTGGCCGGGCAGATGCCCGTTACCCGGACGCTGGGGCACAGCTGGTACGACACGCCGAACATACACCTGTGCACACTTAAGGATTTTGAAGAGCTCTGCCGGAAGAAGGACATCAACATCGTTGAGCGGACCGTCCTGGATCACAGCCATCAGGCAAGCGCCGTAATCAATCTGATGCCCAACCTGTTGTCCGAAATCGCTCTCTACAGATTCCAGAAAAACAACGCCTGAGTCCCGAAAAACCCGCTCTGTCATGGATGGAAACGGTGATTTCGCGGAAGATTCTGGATTTGAAAAAATTACACTCGGGAAATCAAGAGTCGTAGTGCAAAAAAACACCTTAAAAACAGGCTTATCGCCGCAATCCGGTATGGTATTTATCGAAAAATATGGTATCTTTCCGGCCTAGTTTCACCTGATCACCTGATAAATCTTGGGAGTAAATTGAATGGCCAAAAACAAATCTTCTGCTGTAAAAGCTCCGAGCAAGTCCGAAGTTTATGCGCACATTTCCGAAGACACCGGCTTGTCCCGGAAACAGGTTGCCTCAGTGTTCGACTCAATGACCGGCCTGATCGAGAAAAGCCTGCGCAAGGGGGGCCTTTTCACCGTCCCCGGTCTGTTGAAGATCAAGGTCATCAAGAAGCCTGCGACGAAGGAACGCAAAGGCATCAATCCTTTCACCGGCGAAGAAACTGTTTTCAAAGCCAAGCCCGCCCGCAAGGTCGTGAAGGCTCTGCCGTTGAAAGCGCTGAAAGAAATGCCCTAAGGAACCGCTGATTAATTGGTGGTTCCGCTCGGCACATGGAAGTGCCGGCATTTTTCAAACACAGTGTTTGAAAAATGAAGCAAAGCAAAAGGCGCGCCTTTTGCTTTGCCTGCTCTGAAAAGTCCGGGATGGATTTATTCAGAGCTTATAACAGTCATCGTCACCGGATTCCGGAAGGGCCCGGCCCTTCCGGAGTCAGGTATCCACTCCTTTCCCTGAGATCGCCGCTTCCGCGGCATGCTTGCTTTGAATAAACGCCCGGTGCGGCATATACAGTAATTCCGCGATCCGCCGGATCCTGTGATCTTCGTATTTATCGAGACGCCCATCGGCGAAGGCCACCCGCCACAAATCCTCGAGCAACCGCATTTTCTGCGCCTGGTCGCATTCGCGATTGATTACGCCGATAAATTCATAAAGCGACACCGCATTATCGGCCGAGTGCACGGCATGTTCGTACAGAATTTCCAGCTGCTGCGCGTTCAGGCCGAATGCACGGCCGAGCGCCCCGAGCGCGGCCGCCTTCTCTTCAGGATGGTGCTCAAAATCGGAGCTGCCCACTTCCAGCAGCAATACGCCGGCGGCAAGTTGTAAATCACTGAACGGCGCAACCGCCGTCTCCGCCGCGGCAGCCAGCGACTGCCGGAGTCGTTTGATAACGCTCAACATAACGAGCCCTCTAATAAACCACAGAGAGCACCGAGAATACAGAGATTATTTATTAAAGACAAAAAGCCGCACGCGAATTCCCTCAGTGCGCTCTGTGTACTCTGTGGTTGGTTTTCAGTTCATCGACTGGCGAGTCACGTAGTGATCGCGCTCGAAACCCGAGAAAAAGACATCCATATAGGGATGCTCCACCGGTTCCGTCGAAATATCCGAGTGTAAGCTCTGTTCCGCGACGTAAGTCTGGGCGCTGTCCTGATCCACCAGGACGTGGTACCAGGGCTGCCACTTCGATGGCCGCGCCGGTGGTTCGGTGGCGGCGATATACCACTCTTCGGTACCCAGATACTGAGGATCCACATCCGCGATCACTCCGCGGTAACCGTATTCGGCATGTCTTACGATCTGCCCGATGCTGAATTTTGCCTGTTGCCTGTACATTTCCACAATTTACGCTCTGCTTAAAGCTTTGGTGGCCGGAGACCGGCCGCAAGTTCAATATGAGGCCAAGATCCCCGATTGCAACCCGTTTTTACCGCCCACGGATAACGGAACCGTTCCACAAAGTTCCATTCTGTTAGCTGGATCACACCGCGGGCTGCGGCTCGCAGTCTAATCAGCCTATAATTTATTCCCGGGTTAAATGAGAGAAACCATGCGCTTTGGAATGCTTTGGCGGATACTGCCTTTAGTTTGTATTGTCTGGGGTTGCCAGAATACGGGCAGTCAACAAGCTGGGGCGAACCCGGCCCGCATCGTTATCGGCTTCGATGAAACGGTGAGCTCTCCCGATCCCGCGTTACTGATACGCCTGGGCGATGCGCTCGGCTGTGAATTGCAGCTGATACGGCCGATCGGCGGCAATGCTTATGTATATAATTGCCAGACCGCCGACGACGAAGCGTCGTTGACGAGCAAGCTGGACGGGCTCAGCCAGCACAAGGGCGTGCGCTACGCGGAAATGAACCGAAAACGGAAAATACAGAATTAATATGATGAAACGAAAGGCATATATGCACCTGAAATCCCTGCTCTTGATCGCGCTGGCTTTAACCGCCACGCATGGCGCGGCCTGGGCTGGCGGCAATATGCACTCCGGCCTCGTCACACGCATCGTCATCAAATACAAAGATTCGTCCGGTCAAAAAATTCAGCCCGCACAACGGGCGACCGTCCAGCACAGCAGAGGCAGACTGCACTACGCCAAGGTCAAGACAGGCGATAACGGCGACGTTTATTACCTGGATCAACCGCGCTCCGCCGGCGAAGCCCGTCTCATTGCGAAAGAGCTGATGCAACGGGACGATGTGGAATACGCCGAGCCGGCCTACCGCCGTTACCCAACAGCTTTTATTCCGAACGATCCCGCCTATGCCACCGAACAGTGGTATCTCAAGCCCTTCACCGCCGAACGCGGCGCGATCGACGCCCAGAATGCCTGGGATATCACACGCGGAGATTCATCCATCGTCGTCGCCGTAATAGACACCGGAATTTTGCAGCATGAGGATATTGCCGGAGGGCGTGTGCTGCCCGGCTATGATTTTTACTCCGATACGACGCTGGACAATGACGATGATCCAGGTATTGATAACGACCCGGCCGATCCCGGTGATGCCGTGGCGACGAATGAATGCCCCGGCGATCCCCATCCAGCAGAAAACAGTTCCTGGCACGGCACCCTGGTCAGCGGCGTAATAATCGCAGAGACAAACAGTCTGGTGCCGCAAGGTATTGCGGGCCTGGACCATCATGCCCTCATACTGCCGATCCGCGCGCTCGGCAAATGCGGCGGGGATTCGATCGATATAGCCGAGGCTATCCGTTGGGCGGCCGACTTGCATCCGACGATCGACAATCCGAATCCCGCCGATGTGATCAATCTGAGCCTGGGCGCCTTCGGTGAAACTTGCAGCTTAAGTGAGCAAGCGGCCATCGACGAGGCGGTGCTCGCCGGCGTGACGGTGGTCGTAGCCGCCGGTAACGATGGCCAGGTGGGTCAAATTTCGTCCCCCGCCAATTGCGATCACGTCATCGCCGTCGCCGCCACCAGCCGCGACGGCGCCGAGACCTGTTATACCAATGTGGGTAGCGACGTGGATCTGAGCGCGCCGGGCGGCAATGATAGAGGACACGGTTGCAATGGAGTAGTGTCGAACGGTCTTATACTGTCGACCAGCAATAAGGGCACTACCAATGCCGGCGCCGATGCTTATGAATATGTCATGGGCACCAGTTTTTCGACGCCGCTGGTGTCCGGCACAGTAGCCCTGATGAAAGCGATGGATCCCGGTCTGCCGCCCGACGACGTAGAAGCCATGCTGAAGAATACCGCGCGCGTATTCCCGACCAACACCAACGACGCCTATGACGACTGCACGACCAGCCGCTGCGGGGCCGGCATACTGGACGCGAACGGCGCCGTCACCGCCGCGCGTGATGGCGGCGTGGATTCCGTTCCCAATCCCTTCAGTTTCAACGACAAGACCGGGGTCGCGCTCAAAACGACGGTCGTCTCCAACCGCGTCACCATCACCGGCATCAGCAGCGCTCCGATCCGTATCAGCGGCGCCGGCGAATACTCAATCGATGGCGGTTCTTTCACGGACGCGGATGGCACTATTAACGGCAACCAGAAAGTCCAGGTCAGACTGCGCTCTTCAGGCGCTCACAACACCCGCCTCAACACACGACTTACCATCGGCGGCATCAGCGACACCTTCTCCGTAACCACCCAGGGCAATTCCGGCGGTGGCGGCGGTGGCGGTGAAGCCGCCTGGTTGCTACCCCTTCTAATCGGCTGGCGGTCGCGGAAACGCAGTGCTCAATAAGCAATCAACGGCCGATAATGATCGTCGGAATTCTATTTCCGGAAAATAAAGTACACGGCCCCCAGCAAACAGAACCCCGCCCACAGATAGTCCAGCTTGATGGACTGCTTCATGTAGAGAATGACGAAAGGCACGAAGATGCTCAGCGTGACCACTTCCTGCAGGATTTTCAGTTGCGCCAGGCTGAGCGAGGTGTAGCCGATGCGGTTGGCCGGCACCTGCAGCAGGTATTCGAAGAGCGCGATAAACCAGCTCACCAGCGCGGCGATGTACCAGGCCCTGTGGTGCAGGTTCTTAAGGTGCGCATACCAGGCGAAGGTCATAAAGACGTTCGACAGCATCAGCAGGATCGTGGTCTGCAGGATAACGGGCATGCGGTATCTTCCAATATCTCTCGAAAACCCACAATAGCGCGCGACGCCGCCAGGACTTTTTAAATTTTTCTCCCGCAAAGACGCCAGGAATCAAAATTCTAACGGGGTTATACCTGGCGGCTTCGCGAGATAATCTTTTTATTTGGCTGCTTCATTCTCGGTGGTCGAGAGCATAATCAGATTCGCCAGGAAGTCCAGCACCCGCGGATCGTAAATCTCGTTGTGCCCCGGAATGATTTTCTTATCGACTTCGATATTCAGGTAAGGATTGCGGGTGACCGATCTGTCGAGGTGCTTCAGCACCGAGCCCTGGAAACGGATCTCCTGGCCCGGCGCGTCCTGCGCCCAGCCGTCGCGCACGCTGTCCAGCACCTGCAGCATCGAAGCCTCCTGCAGCGAAGCATCCGGGTCCAGGCGGTGCGTTATATAAGGTTTGAAATGGCCGATGGTATTGCGGTCAGCTTCGCCCTGATGAATTTCCTGTTCCCTGCCGGCGCCCTTGTTAAAGCGATCGACCGTGCGATGACTGTCGAAGAGCGTGGATAGCGCGCGGCCCGCCCAGAACGCATATTTGGTGGCGTAATCCGTTTCCGAGGTCAGGATCGCCAGCACCGGCGCCTGATCCGGAAAGTAAGCGGCGCGCTCGTTCGCCATATCGCTGAGGCTCGCAAAGCGCAGGGCTTCAAAAGCCGGATTGATCAGCACCACCAGGTCGCCGAAACCTCTGATGTTACTGCTGATCCCCGCCGGCCCCTTGGTATCGACGAAGCGCTCCATCAGGATCTGCGACAGGGCCGAAAACACCACGGCGCCGCCGAAGCTGTGCCCTACCACCACCAGGCGGTTGCTGTCCGCCTGATCGTGATCGCGCAAGCTCTCGCGGGTATCGCGGATTTCCTCGAGCCGCGTGAACAATTCCGTCACGCCGCCATGCCCCACCGTTTCCGCCGTGTCCTTGCGGCCGTAGAAAGTCAGGTAATTCAACCCGGGAGCGCTCACCGACTCGCCGCGCCAGCCCAGATATATGCCGATGATCCTGCGTGCGCGGCGCTGGTTGGCGCGCGCGTCGGAGGTTTCAAGCTTGCTCAACGCCAGCAGCGATTTCCGGAAATTGGAGATATTGTCATCGTCCGCCGCCGCGTTGTGATGCCAGCCGTGCACGAATACCGTCATCAGCAGATTGTCGCGGGCGGCGGCTCGATACAGATAATCGAGCAGTGTCTGCATCTGACGGCGGTCATAGAGCTGGCCCTGGTCGTCGAACTCGACAAAGCCCAGCGTGTACGCCAGTTCGGGATGCGCGGGATCGGTGTATTCCTCGAGACAGGAGGCCGGACATTCCGCTTCCGGTTTGGCGCTGGCGCAAGGCGCATAATCCGTTCGATACGGGGCGTTGGCGGTGCATCCGGCAAGCGCCAGCCCCATAAAAAAACCGCCCGCCAGACAGCGCAGACCGAATGAGAATAAGTGCTGCATACCGCACATCCTTTTGCTTGGTCTCTCGAGCTCGCAAAGAGCGCTGATTCAAATTCAATAGCCGGGCGCCGGGGCGAACCGGACTTGATTCCCAGCGGACTCTGCGAGCACTGCGAAAGAGAAGTTATTAAAACGCGGATTCAAATCCAGCGCGGTTTCTTGTTCTTTACCAGCCCCTTCGGGGTATTGGCTTCCAACACCTGCCAGCCGAGGTAGTAACCGAGTTCGCGATAGGCCTCGATCTGCACCTCGTCGAAGAACTGGTCCGCGGTCGGCTGGTGCGGAAACGACGGATTGGCCGACTTGTAGCTGTAAACGTCCATCGGCAGGTCGCGCACCATGGTAGCCTTGATATAAATCAGCGTGCCTTCGCCGCCGTCCGCATAGTGTATGGAAGCGACCGCAAAACCGCGCTTCGCCAGCTGGTATTTCGTGTCCGTCGCCTCGCTTCCGGCCGAATCCGGCAGCACGGCGCTCAACGGGAATTCCTCGTCGTTGAACAGAATGCGGGCCCCGAAATCCACGCGCACGCGCTCGATCGCGTTCGCCAGATCGTCGAAAGTGAATTTCGCATCGGCGCCGCCGTCGCAGACGATGATGGTCTTGAGCCGGCGGCGGATCATTTCATACAGCCCCAGGTTGTCGAAATGCCCGCCATCGGACAGCTCAAGCACGCTCCTGTTTTCGCGCAGGCCCTTGCCGAGGATGCTCTGCGTCAGACCCGGCTTGATGAAGTTGGGCGTAAAGAAAATCGAACCCTTGCGCCCGGGATTGAGAATCCAGTAGCCGAGGCGCAGATTCAAAATCGTGTAGAGGATCGACACCCAGCGGTTACGCGAGGAGCCGCGGCCGTTATTGGCCGCGCTCGGGTTAAGCGCCGCGCCGGATATAGCCATCGCGGTCGGCAGGCTGATGCCGCGCGAGCTCTTCTTGAGGTAAGTCGACGTCTGCCGCCAGCCGGTGGCGTCGCTGCCGCAATATAGAGGCGACATGATGAAGCAATCGCCGCCGCGGCCGCGATACTTCGAGGTTTCCGAATTCACCAGCACCAGGTTGGTATTGAGAATGTGGTACGGACGCCGGTTCGGCGGCTGGCACATGTCCTCCAGCAGGGCTTCATCCGCTTCGGTGGCCAGTCCCCACTGATTGCCCGCAACGTTCGACGGATTGGGCGTAAAGGCTTCCATCAGGCGGTCGCGATACATGCGGTGCAGACTCACGTAATTGATATTGATGCAGTAGCCGAGCACGACGGCGAAAAATATCAACGCAGCCAGCGGCAGTATGTAATCCAGCCCCGTCGAGTTATAGATGATATCGGCTGTAATGTAGGCGCCAAGCAGCAGTCCGTAAATGATCAACACGGCCGCGATCAGGGCGGTCATGCTGTTACCGGCGCCAGGCTCCTTCTGCGAACGCCGATCGCGATAATTGGAGTACCAGCCCATCAACGTACCCAGCATGGTCGAGGCGCCGGCCGCCTTGATATGCGCATGCAGCGCCAGCAGGGCGTCATAGACCACGGGCAGGGAACCGAGCACCGCGGAAATAACCGCGAGCTTGAGATAGATGCCCAGCGCCACCTGCATCCAGGCGCGAAACCTGTAGCGCCATGGATAGCTGCCGAAAGGCAGGCGGGTAATAAGGCTGTAGATAATACTGGTGATGAAGAAAAAGCCCACAAAGACGACGGCGGCCAGCAGGAACACATTGCTCAGCACCAGCGGGGTGCCGTCCGCATTCATGATGTCCGGTATGGGCGTATCGCGGAACAGGATGGGCAGGGATATCACTCCGAACATGAACAGTGACGCGAGTGAAAAATACACCAGCAGCGAAATAAAGACCGTATGCAGGCTGTAGCCGATGAAAGAGATGAAATCCAGACCGTTGCCCGGAGCGAGATACTCGCCATGCTGACGCAGGAAATCCAGGATCGCATTGCGGTTCCCCTGCTGGTTGCGCGCGCCGCAGCCCGCCCTGCCGAACGGGAAATTCTCCGGATCCTTGCCCGCCTTCGAACCATCGGGCAGGCCGCGCCGGAGAAACCAGGTCAGCGCCGAACCCAGATAGCCTCCGCCCGAGGCCGTTGACAAGTAATCCATTTTCTTGAGGACGCCGCCGTTGACGAGCGCCTGTATCACGCCGAGACAGAAGGAAGCGGAGCGGATGCCGCCCCCCGACAGTGCAAGCCCCGTGAACTCATCCTTTTGGCTGATGACATTTTCTTCTTCGCGTCCCAGCAGAATGTGCTCGCGCTCAGCCGCAATGACGGCTTCCGATTCGTCCGTATACTCATGGTTATTCATGCCCTGCCCTCTTCGGATCCAACCGAGTTGTAATTATCTGATTCCCTTGGCCTTTTATCAGGCGCTTCCTGCATGCGTCGCAAAACTCCGCGCGCTCGCGCGCGTGGGCGACTGTGGCAGGCGGAAAAATATAGCAGTTGCTTGCAAATTGCGAAACGGTTTTATCGCCGCCGCGAATCCGCGCGGCACGCGGTAACGGGCGTGACCGCAATGCTTGTGTTTTTGTGCAATCACATTATCATTAACACCCGTAAATTTCGGGGGCTTTGGGCGATAACTACAATTAAACCCCAAACACGGAAATTAACGCGAACTCATCTCGGAATCTCACCCCGCACGCGCGGCGCAGGATCGGACACAAACCGGACCCCTGGGTTTTGAGAAGAGGTTCGGGCTTCATCAAATCCGGGGTCTCCCGGGCCAACCATAACGACAAGGTAGGACACATGAACGGAATCAACCAGGGCAAGGTTAAAATTCTGACCTTAGTAATCATCGCCGCCGCTGTCGCGGTAATTTTCCTGATCATACACAAGTGGACCGCGATCGAAGACGCCGCCAAGCGCGCCGGCAAGACCACCGCCGACTTCCCGCAGACCGCGACGCACCTGCTCGACAAGATGGATGGCGGTATCGAGCTCACCGAAGGTGAGCGCATGGGCCGCAACACCTGGATCCTGTGGACCGCGGGCAACGACGCCTTCTGGGACCACATGGCGAATCACAGTTTCGGCATCCTGGATCTGCTGAAGACCCTGAGTTCGGACCGTGACACCCGTTTCGCCTACACCGGCCTTATCAACGAACCCGGATTCCGCAAGGCAACCCAGCCGGACAAATGGGGCCTGTGGCTGGACGAACGCGTCGAGCCGGCGCCATCCGATCTGGATGAATCCGTTTACGGCCGCTCCTCCGGCGTGGTCGGCCTGCGCATTTTCGACAACCCGGCCTTCGACGCAGTGGCGCAGAAGAACTGGGATGCCGAACGCTTTTACAACGATCCCCTGTATTACAACGATCCCAAGCTGGTCCGCACCTACCGCGTCGGCATGTCCTGCGGTTTCTGCCATGTCAGCTTCCACCCCCTGTACCCGCCGGCGGATGCCGAGAATCCGGGCTGGGAAAACCTCTCCTCAAACATCGGCGCGGAATTCTTCTGGATCGGCCGCGTCTTCGGTCGCGACCTCGGCAAGGACAATTTCGTCTACCAGCTGATGGCCACGCAACCCCCGGGCGCGCTCGATACTTCGCTGATCGCCTCCGACAGCATCAACGGCCCGCGCACCATGAACTCCGTGTTCAATGTGCTGGCGCGCCTCGAAGCCTCGAAGCAATTCCCCGAACAGCAGAATGATGCGACGGTGGACGAGGTTCCCGGCGTGAAGGACGGCGTCCCCGGCGTGCAGGAAGGCGTGCGCGAAGATGGCACCCTGATCACCCCGCATATTCTGAAAGACGGCGCCGACTCGGTCGGTCTCGCCGGCGCATTGGCGCGCGTGTTCATCAACATCGGCGAGTTCCATGAACAGTGGCTGACAAACTTCACGCCGCTGATCGGCGGCAAGCAAACGCCTTTCGACGTGGCGAACGCCAACGCCAACTCGGTCTACTGGCAGGCCACCGCCGAACGCCTGCCGAACCTCGCGGCCTTCTTCGCCAAGGCCTCCGGCCCGATGCACCTCCGGGACGCGCCGGGCGGGGCGGATTATCTGACCGGCAACCAGGAAGTATTGAACAAGGGCAAGCTCGCCTTTGCCGACAACTGCGCCAGCTGCCACTCCAGCAAGCAACCGGCGGCGGCTCTGGATGCCCCGGAATACGCCGAACAGATGCGTCAACTGGTATTACAGCCCGACTTCCTGGACAACAACTTCCTCTCCACCGATGCGCGTTACCCGGTGAGCACGACCGGTCTCAACGCCTGCACCGCGCTGGCGAGCAATGCGACCGAAGGCCACATCTGGGACAGCTTCTCCTCGCAGACCTATAAAGAGCTGCCCAATATCGGCTCCATCGAAGTCACCAATCCGCTGACGGGCGAGGCCTACGACTGGGATCCGCCGGCAGGCGGTCGCGGCTATCTCAGGGCCGCCACCCTGGTCAGCCTGTGGGCCTCCGCGCCGTTCTTCGCCAACAATTCGCTGGGCGAGCTGGACTATCTCTACGACCAGGACGGCACATCCTACTTCAAGCCCGATGTCGCGAGCACCCAGGGCCGCATGCGCGCCTTCAACAACTCGATCGAGCAGCTGCTGTGGCCGGAGAAACGCAAACCCGGCGTGATGTACCGCACCGACCGCGAAAGCTGGCTGATCGTCTCGGCCGCGGTGCTGCCGAAACTGATCCGCGCCGGTCTCGAACTCAAAGACAAGAATGAACTGCGCATCGGGCCGATCCCCAAGGGCACGCCGATCAACCTGCTCGCGAACATCAACATGGAAGCGGACCCCAAGGATCTGGTGCGGCTGATCAAGCATCTGTCCGAAAGCCTGATCAGCATCAAAAAGAATAATCTGAACGAGCAGCAGTCCACGGAATTGCTGACGCAGCTGGTGCCGGACCTGCTCAAGGTCAGCAAGTGCCCCGACTTCATACTGAACCGCGGCCACACTTACGGCAGCGACCTGTCGGATGAAGACAAGCGCGCGCTGATCGAATTCCTGAAGACCATGTAATTAGAACATTAACCACAGAGAGCACAGAGAACACCGAGAACTTGATTCTTATCTCTGTGCACTCTGTGCGCTCTGTGGTTAGCCTTCGATTCCCCTTCCGCCGCATCGGCAAATTTCTTTAAGGACGATAGAAAATGAATATCGAAAACAAATCCAAAGCTGAATATGAATACATCGTCGTCGGCTCGGGCGCCGGCGGCGGTCCGCTGGCCTGCAATCTCGCCAAGGCCGGCTACAAGGTGCTGCTGCTGGAAGCCGGCGGCGAAGCCAACCCCTACAACTGCCAGGTGCCGGTGTTCCACGCACTGGCCTCGGAAGACGACAGCCTGAAATGGGATTTCTACGTCCGCCACTACGGCGACGACACGCTGCAGCGCAAGGACACCAAATACGTCGAGAAAAAGGACGGCATCCTGTACCCGCGCTCGGGCACGCTCGGCGGCTGCACCGCGCATAACGCCATGATCACCGTCTACCCGCATAACGCGGACTGGGACCATATCGCCGACATCACCGGCGACCGCAGCTGGCGCGCGGACAACATGCGCAAATATTTCGAGCGCCTGGAAAACTGCAACTATCGGCCGGTGCGCCGCTTCTTTGCCCGCATGTTCGGCTGGAACCCCAGGCGCCACGGCTTCAAGGGCTGGCTCACCACCAACATCGCGGACTCGCGCCTGGTCGTGAAGGATATGGAGCTGGTCACCGTTATCATCAAATCCGCGCTCGGCGCGATTACCAAGCTCGGTAAGCCGCTGCAGCGCATCAAGGCCAGCCTGGACGCACTGCTCGACCCCAATGACTGGGCGCTGGTGAAAAAGAACGCCGAAGGCATCCGCTTCGCGCCGCTCGCCACCAAAAACGGCTGCCGCACCGGTACCCGCAATTACATCCAGGCCGTGCTGAAATCGCATCCGCAGAACCTCACCGTCAAAACCAACGCCCTGGTGACGCGGGTGCTGCTCGACACGAACAACATGGCCACCGGTGTCGAATACCGCGAAGGCGCCAGCATTTATGCGGCGCACACAAAGCCCCAGCCCGCCAATGCCGGACCCGCGAAACAGGTGCGCGCCTCGCGCGAAGTCATTCTGTCCGGCGGCGCTTTCAACACGCCGCAACTGCTCAAGCTCTCCGGCATCGGCCCGAAAGCCGAGCTGCAGAAACACGGCATTGAGGTGAAAGTGGATCTGCCGGGCGTGGGCGAGAACCTGCAGGACCGCTATGAAGTCGGCGTGGTCGCGCGCATGAAGCACGATTTCGCGCTGCTGGAAGGCGCGACGTTCAAGGGTCCCGCCCCCGGCGAACAGCCGGACCCGATGTTCAAGGAATGGCTGGAAGGCAAAGGCGTTTACACCACCAACGGCGCCGTGCTGTCGGTCATCACCAAGTCCGCGCCGGAGCGCCCCCTGCCCGACCTGTTTATCTTCGGGCTGGCCGGACTGTTCAAGGGATATTACCCCGGATACTCCGACGCCTTCATCAAGCACAAGAACTATTTCACCTGGGCCGTGCTCAAGGCGCACACCAACAACTGCGCCGGCACCGTGAAGCTGCGTTCCACCGATCCGCTGGATACTCCGGACATCAACTTCCATTACTTCACGGAAGGCAATGACAAGAGCGGTGAAGACCTGGAATCCGTGGTCGAGGGCGTGCAGTTCGTGCGCAACATGATGCAGGGCTACAAGGACCTGGTCGCCGCGGAAGAAGTGCCCGGACCCAAGGTACAGACCCGCGAACAGCTCCGCGAATTCATCAAGAACGAGGCCTGGGGCCACCATGCCTCCTGCACCTGCAAGATCGGGGCGGACGGCGACAAGATGGCGGTGCTCGACGGCAACTTCCGCGTGCGCGGCGTGCGCAATCTGCGCGTGGTCGATGCCTCGGTGTTCCCGAAGATACCGGGCTTCTTCATCGTCACGCCGGTGTACATGATCAGCGAGAAGGCGAGCGACGTGATTATCGCTGATGCAAAGAAGGCTGGTCGGTAAGTGTAAAGATCAGAGCCTGCCGCCCTTGCGGCGGGCTCTGCCATAACGGAATTTATTAATCCTCTCGAACTCAGCCAGGGCAGGGTAAGAAGAAGCAAAACATTACCCGGCGTGGCGGTTCTGAGAACAACAAGGAGCAATCACATGAAGGGCTTACTCAAATATCTGACCCCCGCGCTCGCGCTGCTCGCTTTCGGTTACGCGCATGCCGCCGACCATAACGATCCCAACGCGGTCAACTCGATCTATGCCGACGTCCCGGTCAGCGGCGCGGATCTCTACGACATCTTCGCCTATCCGGCGGACGGCGCCGACAACCTGGTGGTGCAGCTCACCTTCGCCCCGCTGCCGGAAGCCGGCGTATTCGACAAGGACCTCATGTACCAGATTCACCTCGACCCGGCGCCACGCAGCAGCGATTACTCCGACGCCGAATCGCTGGAAGGCATGATCGCCCATTTCGAAGCGCTCAAGCAGCAGTTTCTCAATTTCAAAACGCCCTATATAAAGGTGTCCTTCAACGACAGGAACCAGGCCAAGGTGGCGTTCATCGGTTTCCCGGGCGGCGACTTCCACCAGATCGTCGAGACCAACCAGGTGGCCGACATTGAAACCCCGCGCGGCCAGACCATCAAGGCCTTCCTCGGCGGCCGTGACGATGCCTTTTTCAACAATCTGCACGGCTTCTTCCGCTCGATCAACTACGCGCCCCAATTCTTCAAGATCCCGGCCGCCAGCTATAAAACCCTGGCGGAGCTGCCGATCCCCAAGACCCTGCTCGAATTGGAAGGCAACGATCTCTTCAACTACGATCCGGCGCATCCCATGCACGGCAAGGGCGAAAAATACGATCTGCCGCCCGGACCGTATGAGTGGAAAGGCGACCGTTTCAAAAAGGATGCGGACGGCAATTTCCGCTTCGTCTACGACGGCGAAGATGATCAGGCCGGCCGCAACATCAATACGCTCAGCTTCGAAATACCGATGGCCTTTATGACGGAATCCCCCCAAGCCGAGCGCATCGTCCGGCTGTGGGGCGAAAGCTACGTGCTCAAAGCCTCCGCCAAGATCGCCCACTACGCGCCGTCCTGGTGGACGCGCATGTGGCTGTGGATCAAATCGATGTTCCAGAAAGAACTCGAATTCAACGATCGCGAATCGGATTACAACAAGGTCGATCATGACGGCGTGCCCTTCTCCGACGCGGCGTTGAGCCTGCGCTATGACGATCATCTCGGCCCGAATAACCTGAAGTTCCTCCGCGAGTTCACCATCCGCTTCGCGCACCTGGGCTGGGGCTTCGGCCCGTCGATCAGCGCGCTCGGCCTGCCGACCTGCTTCGATCACGATAACTCGCCGGTGTCGGTGCACAAGGTGTACACGCTGGCGACGGAGGCTTTCCCGCGCGTGAAGAAATGCTTCTTCCAGAAACTGAACATGCCGGATAACAGCTGGAACCCGAGCGGCAAGGATATTCCCCTGAAGCGGACTTTCGAAATCTTCATACCGAACCTGACCCAGGTCGATATGGATACCAACGGCACCTGGCCCTACGGCCGCCGCCTGACCGACCAGGTGGCGACGCGCTTCCTGGCGACTTTTCTGGACATGGGCCAGAACTGCGGCGCCAAACCCTGCGACATCGAAACGCTCAACCAGCCCGCATTATGGGAAAGCGCGCCGATCGTACCGAAGACCGTGCCGAATCCGCTGACCAACGACAAACCGTTCCTCGGCGAATTCCCGTATCTCGCCGAACCCTGGCCCAAGAACGGCGAATATCCGAAGCATTGATCTTATCCAAAAGCCGCCCGAACCCCGGGCGGCTTTCTTTTTATGTTTCCCTGAATACGCAATACCAAGCCGTCGCCCGACGCAAAGGATTAAAAAATGCCGATCAAAATCTCTACGCCCTGGCGCCTTCGCCTTGCGATTATCTGGGTTTCATGTCTTTGCCTCTGCACTGCGGCATGCTCGCCGCATGAAGACACGGACTATGCAAAAGAGCTGGCCCGGTTAAAAACGGCCATTGCAAAGTTCGACGCTCCCGCCAGCAAGGACGATGCCCTGCAACTGGTCTATTATCGCTACCAATACGCGTCCCTGACCGTCGATTATGACGACCTCAAGGCGGTGGAGGACGCCATCGCCGCCGCGCGGCGGACCTACGGCCCATCGGACGACCTTTACTATTTCGGCGCGTACCTCGACTTCAAACTGCATCGCCTGCAGGGCACGCAGGATCTTATGGCGCATATGCCCAACGCCGCAGACAGCACGAGCCTGCAGGCTCTGCGCGCCGATCTTGCCCTGCAGCAGGGACGCTATACCGAGGCGCTGCAAGGGTATGAAGACCTGATCCATGAAAGACGCACTTGGGATGCGCTGGCGCGGCTGGCGTATTACCGGCTGAAAACCGGCCAGCCGGAAGAGGCCGACGAACTGTACCGTCAGGCCGCGGACATGATACCGGCCAAGGATATGCGTTCTTACGCCTGGCTGGAACTGCAACGCGGCCTGGTCGCACTTGAATACGGGCATTATGAACAGGCGCTGGAACATTACCGGATCGCCGACCGCGCCTGGTCCGGCTACTGGCTGATCGAGGAACACATCGCCGAAGCGCTGCGTCTGACGGGAGATATTCCCGCATCAGTCGCGTTGTACAAAAAAATCATTGAACGCACACACAAACCCGAATACGTCACGGCGCTGGCAAATATGCTCGCGGCCGAAGCCCCGGCAGCGGCCGCCAGGTTGTACCGCGAGGCGGACATCCTGTTCGGACGCCAGCTTGCCCTCTACCCGGAAGCCGCTTCGGGCCACCTCATCGAATCTCTGCTGCAAAAACAGGATATCGATCCGCGCCTCCAGGAATACGCCGAACGTAATCATGCGGTGCGCCCGAACTCCGAAGCGAAGCTGCTGCTGGCCAGAGCTTATCTCAAACTCGGAAAACCGGCGCAGGCCCGGGCTCTGATCGGTGAAATCATGCAAACCCCCTGGCGCACGCCTCAACTCATGTCAGTGGCGGCGGAGCTGGGCGTCGGCGATAGGGGAAAGACTTAAGCGGTCCAAATTGTCCGGATCATCAGGTGAGCCACAAGGACGTGGCTCATTAAAGCGCTTCCGGTGCTTTGTGCTCGTATCGTCCTGATACTCGCCCCCGTGTGCGGAGCACGCGGTAAATCCAGATGAGCAATTCTCCGGGGCAAACCATTCCTACGCAGGGCTCCGCCCAGCGGCCCTGACCAAAAGCGCTCCTGGCGCTTTTGTGGCTCTGCGCACGGAGAGGCTTTAATACATGCGCCTAGAATGGGGCATGCTACTGCCCAGGCTCCGCTCACTGAACATGCTGATTCTGGCGGGTTTCGCACTGGTGTCCCTGCCGCTGATTCTGGCCATCGCACTCACCAAAAGCTACGTCGACCGGCTGGCGCTCAAGAGCGGCGCGATCATCGCCGACAGCGTGGGCGCCACCCGCAACAACCAGATTCTGCTGGAACATATCACCTCGCTGGAACGCAACGCGCGGCAATACCACGTATTGGGCGATCCCGAACTGCTGGGACTATATCAGACGCGACACGAAAGACTCTTACAGACCTTGTCCGAACTTGAGAGCATTCTCACCGAACCGGGCCCTGAAATCGGCTCTATCAAGAACCGCGCACAGCAGTTACTGCAGACATTGCAACAGAACCCCTTCGACAGCCCGGCAATCGCCGATGCGCTGGAAGAATTCGCCTGGCTCAGCACAGACGCCTATGTCCTGACGAATACCATCGATCTCAGCATCGACGTCACGCTGGCGAACCTGCAAACCCAATCCAAATATATACAGAAATCGCTTTACTGGCAGGGAGCCGCACTGACCGCGCTCGCTCTGATGCTGGCGACTTTGTTTGCCATTCTCATCTCCAAGCCGGTGCGACGCCTGGGTAACGCGATTCTGCAGCTCGGCAGGGGCGACATGAGCCGCCCAATCTCGGTACGCGGCCCGCTCGACCTGGAGGCGCTCGGCCAACAGCTCGACTGGTTGCGCAGGCGCCTGCACGAACTTGAGCAGGAAAAGAACAAATTTCTGAGCCATGTGTCTCATGAACTGAAAACCCCGCTGGCCAATATACGCGAAGGGGCGGAGCTGTTGAAAGACGGCAGCGTGGGGCAGCTCGGGAAGAGCCAGTACGAGGTTGTCGAGATCCTGCAAAAGAACAGCATTCTCCTCCAGAAAACCATCGAGAACCTGCTGCACTTCAGTGCATGGCAGGACATGAAAACGCGTCTTCAATACACACCCTGCAAGTTGCGCGAGCTGGCGAAACGGGTCCTCAAGCAACACAAGCTTTCAATACAGCGCCGTGATCTCAAAATCGACATGCGTATACCCGAACTGAAGCTGCAGGCGGATTGCGGCAAGCTCGAAATAATTCTGGATAACCTCATATCGAACGCCGTCAAATTCTCGCCGGCCGGGTCGACGATCCATTTGAACGCGGAACAGAACGGCGACCGGATACGCATCCACGTCTCCGACGAAGGCCCCGGCATTCCGCAAGACGAGCGCGAACACGTATTCAAGGCATTCTATCAGGGCCGGCAGGCCGGCCATGGTCCCGTCAAAGGCACCGGCATCGGCCTTGCCGTGGTACGCGAATGCGTACTCGCCCACAATGGCGAAATCAGAATCGTCGACACTAAAGAAAGTAAAGGAGCCCATTTTGTCATACAACTGCCGTTGCAACAGGCCGTGTAGCGGGCCGCCAGGCGACGGGAATGGATCTTTGCAGAATCCGCAGCACCGTCGTCGGTGGCGTACCGCCGATCGGCTCGTAGCCCTGCTTATCCTGCTGCAGGCCGGCTGCATGCAGCCGGCGGTGCATCACGAGATTTCCGCTCCAGCGGCGGACAAGACAGCCGTCAGCGACTACCTCGACATGCTGTATCAGTTCAGCAACACGGACGCCGCCCACCAGGAAGCCCTGTATGAAAGCGTATCCACGAGAGCGGTATTGGATCCGTCCGCATCGAATCGTGTACAACTGGCGCTGCTGAAAGCCTGGCCCGGCCATCCGGGCCATAATCCGGAGGCCGCCCGGCAGATGCTGCAGACCGCGCTGGAGCAGCACTACGAACTGGAGCCGGCGGTGGCCAGCCTGGCCCGCGTCTATCTGCTGATCATCGAGCAGCAGCTGCAGGCCGCGAATCATGATCGCATGCTGACAAGCGAACTGGAGGAGGCGCGCAACAAGCTGGAGGCGCTGACGACCATCGAACGCACGGTCGAAACGTCGCCGCGCGCGGAGGCCGGCCCGTGAAAAAAAACACGCATAAAATCCTGCTGGTGGATGACGACCCGGATTTACTGAAGCTGCTGGCGTTACGTCTCGGCTCGGCCGGTTATCGGGTCGAAACAGCGGACAGCGCGCTCGGCGCACTGGCCTGTCTCAGTAATGAACGGCCCTCCGCGGTAATAACCGACCTCAGAATGGACAAGATGGACGGCATGGCGCTATTGCACGACCTGCACAAGAAGTGCCCGGGCCTGCCCGTCATCATCCTAACCGCGCACGGCACGATCCCCGAGGCAGTCGAGGCAACGCGCAACGGCGCCTTCGCGTTTCTGACCAAACCGGTGAACAAGGATGAGCTGCTGCTGCAGGTGGCCCGCGCCATCGAGGCGAGCGGCGCTATTATCGAGAGCGAGGACTGGCAGGGCGGCATCGTGACGCGCAGTACGCGGATGTTCGATCTGCTGGCGCAGGTCCGGCTTGTGGCAAAAACAGACAGCAGTGTTCTCATCAACGGCGCCAGCGGCACCGGCAAGGAATTGATCGCGAGGGCGATCCATCAGGCCAGCAATCGGGCGCAGAAGCCCTTTATCGCGCTCAACTGCGCGGCCGTTCCCGAAAACCTGATGGAAGCCGAACTTTTCGGCTACGAACGCGGCGCCTTCACCGGCGCAAATCGCAGCCACTCGGGCCTGTTGCAGGCCGCGCACGGGGGCACCCTCTTCCTCGACGAAATCGGCGACATGCCGCTGCACCTGCAGGCCAAACTGCTGCGCGTGCTGCAGGAACGCAAGGTGCGCCCGCTCGGCAAGCTGGCTGACATCGATATCGATGTGCGTCTGCTGTCCGCGACACATGCCAATCTCGAGGCGGCGATCGCCGCCGCCAGATTCCGCGAGGATCTTTTTTACCGCATCAACGTCGTCACCCTGCAGGTCCCGCCGCTGGGCGAGCGGCGCGAGGACGTACCGCTGCTGGCGCAGCACATGTTGAGCAACCTGGCCGGGCGCCATGGAGTCCGCAAGGTCTACGCGCCGGAAGCGATGGAACTGCTGGTGCGGGCGGACTGGCCCGGCAACGTGCGCCAGCTGTTGAACGTGGTCGAACAGAATTTCGCGCTCTCGCCCGGCGCCGTCATCAGCGCCGCGTCCGTGGAGAAAGCCCTGGGCTCGAAGCCCGACACACTGCCGTCTTTCAACGAAGCGCGCGACGAATTTACCCGCAATTACCTTGCTCAACTGCTGCAATTCACCGGCGGCAACGTCACCCAGGCGGCGCGCCTGGCGCAACGCAACCGCACGGATTTTTATAAATTATTGCGCAAGTACGGGCTCGAGGCGGAGCGCTTCAAGCGTTCCCAGCCCTCTTTGTCGCATTCCGGCGACAGCAGAAGCCTTTAGAAACAACCTCTTGCTTCAGAGGCCCGCGGCGCGTTGCCGTATGACGACACTTCACGTAACTCACCGCCCGCCCGGTTTTCTGGCAATCCCTTGTTTTTATTCACTTTGAACCCGCTGGCACGGCTCTTGATATATGAACGGGTGAATAGACAAATCCGGTTGCATAAACAACCAACACATATACAGGAGAACCCGATATGAAGATGAAACTTACTACGTTGATTGGCAGCCTGGCTCTGATTTCCAGCGTTGCCTTCGCGCAGACCACAACCGGCAGCAGCACCGGCAACAGCGCCACCGGCAGTGACAGCAGCAGCGCTTCCGGAAGCAGCAGCTCCCACCCCAGCATGGGTTCCGGCTCCATGGGGTCAAGCAGCACCCAGGCCGGCCAGAACCAGAGCAGCCCCGGCAGCAGCACCTCTCCGCAGGGTTTCACCAGCCTGGATAAGGATAGCAGCGGCGAAATCAGCCGTCGCGAAGCCGCCAGCCAGCAGAGCCTGTCGCGGGTTTTCGACCGTGCCGATGAAAACAAGGATGGCCAGCTGAGCCAGAGCGAATATGAAGATGCTCTGTCGCAGGATTCCACCTCGGTTCAATAAGTAATCGAGGGTACCGATTGGACCGGGGCAGCGGAATCACTTCTGATCCAAGTGGAACTAAAGACCACTGACGCAGCAGGCAGGTGTGAAATCCACTGTCCCGTGTTCCATGACGCCAGCGACAGGATTTATCGGAGCCAGCGCTACTGGCCAAGGAGAATGGAATGAACAAGAAGATTATAGGCCTCACGACCCTCACTCTGCTGTGCAGTTCATTGCCGTCGTTTGCTGGCGTGTACGTGGGCGCAGGTTTGGGTTATTTCCGCATCGAAGACCAGGATTTTCTTGATGAAGACAACGACCTGAAAGACGACCGCGCGGCATGGAAGCTATACGGCGGCCTGGACCTGGGCGATATTTTCAGCCTGGAGGTCTCGCATGTGGAATTCGGCGATATCAAGGACGAACCGCTGCAACTGGAAGCGGATGGAGAGACCATTGCCGCGCTGCTTGGCTTCCCCATCGGTGACAGCCGACTCTATGCCAAAGCCGGCCAGTTGTACTGGAACGCGGACGCCACCATAGCCAACACCGTGAATGTCAGCGATGACGGCAACGATACTTTCTACGGTATCGGCGCGCGCGTGGGTGGCGACGAGGGAGTAGGAGTCAAACTGGAATTCGAGCATTACGAGCTCGGCAACGCCGACATCGACATGCCCTCGATCAGTCTGAATATGGAGTTCTAGGGAACATACACGCATGGGGCGGCAGGGACCGCTGCCTCATGTACCCCCGCGCAATCCTGAACTTAAATTTAGCGCGAGGGAATGGCATTCAGAGGCAAGGCCCGAATGCCCGACTCAGTTTCCGACAACATCGACAGTCGCATGGCATGGCGAGGAACCTCTCTCCTCAAGCCGGAAACTGATGCTCAACGACATCAAGGACGATTGTAAGGCCCTTATGTTTCCCTCGTAAGGGCCTTTCTTTTGCCGGACCGCTTCGAGTCCACTCATTTCTTCTTTAGCCTCTTATGCTTCACGACGGCGCCACTTCGTGAATGCCCTTCCCGCAAAGTCTGGAAACCCAACCACCAAGACTCCCGTCCACCGTATACTACATGCCACGGATGGAGAACGATGAGGCCGCTGCACAAAGCGGAAGGCTGCTTTTTCCAGTTGCAATATCGGCTATACAGAAATTTCCCACAAGAACGAGATTAAAAGCCCGGATGTACGATTTACAGTTCGGTTTGTAAGGCGCGTTGCAGGGCGAGGGCTACCCTGTTACGGCCGGCGCAGTTTCCTGCTCCCTCTGCCCCTGCTGTACCGTCTGATCGCTTTTTCCTTCCGGTTTCACAGGACTCTTTTTTGGGTTCCACCGGTATGCGGCTTGCATGCATGCATTAGTCATTGCTGCGGCGCTGCCCAAAACCAAACCCAATTCCAATAAGGAGCAAATCATGACGGTAAAACTTTTTGACGCGAAGGGCACGCCCCTGAGCAAGCAGACCTTCACATGGAAGGAACTGGTGCAACGCCCTATCAGCAAGCTGGATGACGATGCGTTTACCCGGGTTAGGATAGTCCTTATGAACGGCATCGAGCAGCAATCCAACCGCTTTCAGCACGCCTGCGCGTGGATGAACGGTGAACTGCGCGACCACCTGGCAATGGTGCGGCGTATCGAACACCATCAACAGACCCTGATCAACTGGCTGCTTTCTCCCGACCATTCGCCGCTTGAGACGACGATCGCCTACGAACAGGTGGCCATCGAAGTTACCGCCGCCATCGCCCAGCAGGAGCCGGACCCCTATCTGGCGCAGGTATACCGCTACGGCCTGCTGGAGGACTTCGATCATATGTACCGCTACTCGGCCCTGCTGGACCGCGTTGAGGGCAAGGATGCCAACAACATCCTGCAGTCCTACACCGACATCATTCCTGGCCGTCCCACCGTCGAGGAGCACCGCGCGCCGGCGGACGACCTCGTCAATCATTATGACCGCGTGCTGGCCAGCCCCATCAGCAAGTTCAATGCGCTCACGCTGGTGGCGGGCGAGTATCAGACCCGGGACTACTACATGAACATCGGGCCAAGCTTCGCCGATCCGCTGGCGCGCCAACTGTACGCGGAAATCGCCTCGATAGAGGAGCAGCACGTCACTCAATACGGCTCACTGCTCGACCCCGGCGAAACCTTGCTCGAAAAGTGGCTGCTGCTGGAAGCCAACGAGGTCTATAACTATTACAGCTGCGTAGAATCGGAAACCAACCCGCGCGTCAAAGCGCTTTGGGAACGCTTTCTGGATTACGAACTGGGGCACCTGAACTTCGTGATCAACCTCTTCAAGAAATACGAAAACCGGGACCCGGCGGAGATCCTGCCGGACCGCCTGCCCGATCCGATCGCCTACCAGAGCCAGCGCGAATTCGTGCGCCGGACCCTCCAGCAGGAGGCCGGCCTGCGCAAGGACGGGACCAGTTTCGTCGGCAAGGAAATCGAAAGCCCGGTTTCCCAGGACTACCGGCGGCAAATGAACTCGCAGGGCTCGCCCTCTGAAGCAGTCGCCCTGGATTACAAGTGGCGGCCCGGCACCGAACTGAACAAACGCGCCGCCTGACGATACTCAACAGATTGCAAGGAGACCACCATGGAAAAGACCAACAAACTGGGACGAAACCGCACCGGTATCGACATGTCACCGATCCATTCGAAGGAAATGATCAGCGGTGCGGAGACGCTCACCCCGCCCACCCAATCCGATTTCCCGCCGCTCATGGTCATCGAACGCGAGTATATCGAGGAAGGCGGAACGGTAGGTTCCGTGCCCGTGCCAGGCACGATGAAAGGAGTGCTGAAATCCACAATGGAAAAAATGACCGGCCATAATCCCGAAGTCCTGCTCAACAAGATGGGCGAGCGGCTGGCTTTCGAACGCTCGGGCGTGCGCCTCTATGAAGCCTTCATCATCAAGTGCGAATCCATCAACCTGCCGACGCCGATTTCACTGGATATCCTCCAGCAGTTCCGCGCCGAAGAAGAACAGCATTTCCATACCATCAAAAACGCCATGCTCTCGATGGGCGCCGACCCCACGGCGCAAACCCCCGATGCCGACGTCGTAGCAGTGGCCTCGATGGGTATCCAGAAAGTGATACAGGACCCCCGCACCTCTCTCAGCCAGTGCCTGTCCGCGCTGCTGACAGCGGAGCTCGTCGACAACGCCGGCTGGGAGATCCTGATCAAACTCGCCGAAGGCCTGGGCCTGGAACAGATCACCGCCGACTTCGTGAAACCGCTGCAGGAGGAAGAGAAACATCTGCAGACGATACGGGAGTGGTATGAATATGCGGTGATGGCGGAAGCGGGTAAGAAGCTGACGAAGCATTAAAAAATATCGTCCCCTTCGTTTCGAAGGGGGATGTCCGAAGGACAGGGGGATGTATATCCCCCGTCCCCTTCGGGAGAGGATCAGGGTGAGGGAGAACAAATCTTAGGATTTTTAGCGGGGTTCCGCCCCCCACACGGGGAAGCGCGTTTTTTGGTGACTTTTTGTCGCGCAGGACAAAAAGTTACCCGCCGCAAGCTGCGAAGCAGCGGGCGGAAAGAATTTGTTTTTATTGAAAAGGGATTAATAAAGGGGCTCGCCCTTTATTTATGAGCCGCCGCCACATGATCCAGCGCATCGACTCTTTGCTGGACAGACACCAGGCTCCGTCCCTCGATTTTGATAAAACCATGGCGTGGGCGGTCGAGGTCGAGGATGACGGCGAGGACGAGGATAACGACGAGGGTGAGGCTGGCGGTGGAGAGGAAGCGGCGGCGGCCGTCGAGGCCGGAACGGTAGCCGACGAAGCCGAAGGCGACGACGGCAATGATACAGACCAGCCAGAACAGGATTTCGGGTACGTGGTTTTCGAGGGCGCTCAGGCGTTTCTCGTGCAGGTCGATCATGTCGTTGAGGGAGTTCATGAAAAGCGCGGTCGGCGGCGAATGCTGATTCTGTTCCGCCAGTGCGCCGGCCGCCGTCCACAGCTGCTGCTGGAGTTCCACTGTGGCCACGATGGCGGCGTCGAGGCTTGCCGGATCGGCGTCGGCGTCATGCGCGACGCGCCAGGTGTCGACGTAAGTATGCAGCAGACGGAAAATTTCCGGCCGCTGCGATTCGGGCAGAAGCTGAGCGCGCAGGTAGGTGGCGTTGATCGCGTTCGATTCCTGGATCACCAGGCCCTTGCGGGTATCGAAGCGCCCCACGGACATGGCAAAGTTAAAGCCCACCATGAAGGCAAGCAACCCAAGCAATGCCGCCTGCAATGCGCTGATATGGGTCTTATCGCCCTCGTCCGCATGCCGGTGACGCCGCCTGCCTAAACGGTTTCCGACCTCAGCTGATATCAGAAATACGCAAAGGATAACGAGGATTATTATGCTTTCACTGAAATCCCAAAACATGCCGGCCACTCCCAGGGTCTGTGCTTGAAGCCGCCAAAGTATAGTGAGCTTTTATTACCGCTGTCCATGCGACTCGCGGTAGATGCACAGGTACATTACCCCGGGATAACGAGAAAACCGCACTTTATCAGCGGGTCAGTTCTTCGCCATTTTGAAATCACCGCTCGAATCGCCGTAGGCGAGGTATTTGCCCTCTACCAGGGTCGGGTTGACGATGGAACCATCGGATTTTATTTCCCATTTTGGGCAGGTAATGGTCAGAGCCATCTTGGCTCCGGAAGAATCGAGTTGTCCTGTAATCGGACAATTTTCCTTGGAGTCATTTACATAATTACCGGTAATCGCATCGCCATCCTGGTTTAAGACGGCAGCATTGGTATTCGCGCTGTCGTTGTCCCAGGTAAAAGTCCACGATCCGGAATAGTTGGGGTTGGGGCCGCATCCCGATAATGCCAGGACAAGCAAACTGCCCGGTAATGCCGCTAGAAATAACCGCATACTCCCACTCCTTGATCTGATGTAAAAGATTTAGCCTCGAAAACAGTATAGTTAGGTTTTATCCGCGCTGTCCACGCCGTTGCCGGCTTCGAACTTCGAGAGTTTTTGGCGAAGGTAATCCTTGGCGAGCATCACCGTGCCGTCCGCAAAGCGGATCTCGTAGGGTCTGCCGGAGGCCCAGGAGGCCGCGGCGCAAATGCGGATAAAATCCTGGGCGGTACTGACGTCGCAGCGCGGCTTTTTCAGCTTAAGCCGGAAGTTATTCGACGCGACCCTGCCATGCAATGCCTTGCCATTGCGGATGAATTGGGCATTATCGAGGTGTTCGATCGCTTCGATCAGGTAATCGATTTTCCGGCTTTCCAGGGCATCGCGGTCCGCCGCAAGTGACAGCGCCGGCAGCAGGCTCAACAACACAAGCAACCATTTCATAGACCCCCTCCCGCATCTTCAGCTGCAATTCATTCAACGCCTATGGTTTGGCTTCGAACTCCGCAAGTTTACGCCGCAGATATTCTCCCGTGAAGACGAGGGTGCCGTCCTCGAACCGTATCTGATAGGGCTTGCCGGACATGGAAGAGGCCGTGGCGCAGTAACGGATAAAATCGTTGGCCGTTTTAATTCGGGACCCCGCCTTTTTGCGTTTGAGGCGCAAATGATCCGCCGCATCCCGGGCGTTGTAAGCCTTGCCATTACGGATGAATTCCGCGTTCTGTAATGTTTCGATCGATGCGATCAGATAATCGATTTTTCTGGTTTCAGTTTCCGTCATATCGCCTGCATAAGACCCTATTGTGACCAGGGCGAATATCATCGCAATTGCGTATCGCATTTTCGACGGCGCATCAGCCTATTCAGCCGAAAACTCCACGGCCCATTGAGGTTTTTCATGTCTCAGGATGCTACCGCCAGAAGTAACGCAAAACTTGGGTGTATTATCCACGCCCCATAGCACGCGAGGACAACCTGTTGGGGCCTCGTCCGTTTTCCGCCAGTCTTTCTTCACCGAATCGTATTCCAGTAACTCGTTTGTTCCGCTGAATGCATCGGCTCTCATCCGGACAGCCCGTCCTTTATCTTTATCCTCAAAATATATGTCCTGAATGGTGTATGGAGGGGTTTTATATTCATCCCAGTTTTCGCCAAGATCAGTGGAAACGTATAGTTTGGAAAACATCCCCTTGGCGAGATAGGCGGCAATAGTGCCGGACTGGGGAGAAATGCGGAACCCACTCACCTCCTTGGTATTGACGGTCTTCCACTCCATGGATGAGACATCCAACCTCAGCAAATCCGGCGGGATGGAAATATAGTAGAAATTCTTGAAGGCCTGAGCCCTTACAGAAAGGGAAGCGACTAAATAGGGAGACTTGATGGCAATTTTCTTAACAGCCGACAAATCGCTCAAATCGGACTTCCCCGCGAGATATACATTGATTTCTTCCACTTTCAGCATTACCCCAGGGCCCGGCCCCACTTTCATTGTTGTGACAAGCCAGCCATCGTTGACACGATCGATATCCACGACGGGTTCGCCGGGAGTAAGTGAAATGAGTTGTTTCCATGTCTTTCCACCATTGGCGCTGGAGCGAATCACGCCATCGTCAAATCCCGCCATCAGAGATTCACCATCGACTTCCACAGCCGTAACCATGCCCAAGGTGCCCGTATCAATCGCACTCCATTCCGCGGTCAACTTTCTCATGCGAATTTGGCCGTAATCGGCTCCATAATAAAGATTCGACTGACTATCAACGGCCGGCTCGTCGGACAAAGGCGGTGTGGCCGCACAGGCTAATTGGAAAAAATCCTGAATTGATGCGGCTTCACGTAACTGCTTGTTGATTGAAGGCTTGTTTACCTCTCGCTCATGGCGAGATATAAGATCGGCAATAATACCGAGCCCAGTACTTTGCATTTGAAGCTTGATCGGTTTTGGAGGCGCCTGGGGCTTCCACTCGATCGGATCCGGGGAGACGAGAAACTGCTTATACTCGTTGAGAGCCAATAATACATCCCCGGCCGTTTCCGGATGCCTCACTGGAAGCACAACAATTTCGTAACCACCGATCAGAAATAGAATCAAGCTTCCAAGATCCGTCAAATGTCCGGCTTTTACCGAAAAGGATGGATAGTCGCCAAATTCGTATCCGTTCCATTCCGAAATTTTATACTCACCCTCCGGCAGCCATCTCCCGAAAGAGATTACATTCGGATCATTTCGCTCGATCAATTCCAGCTTTTTGCCTCTTTTACTTCTCTTCTTGTTGCCCTCTTGGTTTACCGGCAACGGTTGAATCGTAAGAGATACAGTCCCACCCTTGGGCGTGTTAACGTAAACATATCCGTGCGTAGCAGCAAGCTCGGCCGGCTTCTGGACCGTCGCAGCGGCACAATCTCCCATCAAAACGATATAACCTAGAAACAACAAATATTTTTTCATTGGCTAGCCCTTCGTCTTAATTGTTTCATCACCATGAACCGCTGGCGCGGAAATCGCAAGCATTATTTTGTTTCATTAATTCTATTAAAACCCGATCTTCGTCCGGCTCAACGCTCCGCCCAGTTTTTGGCGCGCTCGATAGCCTTGCGCCAGTCGCCCAGCAGTTCCTCGCGCCGGCTCTTGTTCATCTGCGGCTCGAAACGGCGATCGATCTGCCACTGTTGCGCAATGGTATCGCGATCCGGCCAGAAGCCGGTGGCAAGCCCTGCCAGATAGGCGGCGCCGAGCGCGGTGGTTTCGGTCACCTTCGGCCGCACCACGGGCACGCCGAGGATATCGGCCTGCATCTGCATCAGCAGATCGTTGTTCGAGGCGCCGCCGTCCACACGCAATTCCTGCAGCTTGATGCGGCTGTCCTTGCCCATCGCCTGTACGATGTCGGCCACCTGGAACACGATGCTGTCCAGCGCCGCGCGCGCGATATGTGCCGCAGTGCTGCCGCGCGTGAGTCCGACGATCGTGCCGCGCGCATACTGGTCCCAGTGCGGCGCGCCGAGGCCCGCGAAGGCCGGCACCAGGTAAACGCCGCCGCTGTCCGGCACGCTGCGCGCCAGGGCCTCGACCTCGCCGGAGGACTTGATGATGCCGAGACCGTCGCGCAGCCACTGCACCACGGCCCCGCCAATGAAGACGCTGCCTTCGAGGGCGTAGGCAAGCTGGCTCCCCTGCCGCCAGCCCACCGTGGTCAGCAGTTGATTGCGCGAGGTGATCGCCTTGCGCCCGGTGTTCATCACCAGGAAACATCCGGTGCCATAGGTGTTCTTCGCCTGGCCGCTGTCGAAGCAGGCCTGCCCGAAGGTCGCCGCCTGCTGGTCGCCCGCGATGCCGGCGATCGGCAGGGCCGCGCCCAGGAGTTGCGGATCCGTCTCGGCATAGATTTCGGAGGAGGATTTCACCTCGGGCAGCAATGATGCCGGAATATTCAGGCGCCGCAGGATCTCGGCGTCCCACTCCATATCGTGGATATTGAACAGCAGCGTGCGCGAGGCGTTCGACACATCGGTGAGATGCGCGCGTCCGCCGGTCAGCTGGTACACCAGCCAGCTGTCGATGGTGCCGAAGGCGAGTTCGCCCTTCTCCGCCCGCTTGCGCGCTCCCTTGACGTTGTCCAGGATCCAGGCCAGTTTGCTGCCGGAGAAATAGGCGTCGAGCACCAAGCCCGTCTTGCGCTGGAAAAATCCGGCGAGACCTTTCTTTTTCAGCTTGTCGATAAAGCCCGCGGTGCGGCGGTCCTGCCAGACGATCGCATTGCACAGGGGCTCGCCGGACTTGCGGTCCCACACCACGGTGGTTTCGCGCTGGTTGGTGATGCCGATCGCGGCGATATCGGAGGCGGGGATTTTCGCCGCCGCGCAGACCTGGCGCATCACTTCGGACTGCGTATTCCAGATTTCCAGGGGATCGTGTTCCACCCAACCCGGCTGCGGATAATGTTGTTTGAATTCGCGTTGCGCAATCCCCGCGACCGCGCCCGCGCGGTCGAACAGTATGGCGCGCGAACTGGTGGTTCCCTGGTCCAGCGCGAGAATAAATCCTGTCATAAGCCGTCCTTTCGAATATCGACAGGCTTCAATGTTAACTCCGTCAGTACCCGCCGGGCGAGAAATGCATGAAATCTTTCTGGCGGCCTTCGATTGCGCCGCCCCAGAGCAGGCCCAGGCGGCGCATGGCCTGGACAATCTCGCCCTGGGACGTCAGCGATTCCCGGTACTTCGCCGGATCCCAGGGGCCGCCCCGGATCAGGCGGCACGACGGCCCGAAGGAAATGCAGTGCTCGTACAGACCGTTATGCTCCGGATTGATATCGATTGCGATGCCGTAGGAGTGATTGCTGAATTGCGTGCGGTTGCCGGCGGCATCCGCGGGACCGCGTGTCCTGCCTGCGCGATATCCTTCTATACGGTAAATAGGAAAGCCGGCGGCGAGCAGCTTCGAAAGCTCCGTCCGCAATCCCTCCGCGAATGCGCGGCAGACCCTGAACTCCGGCAGGCTCCCCAGCCGGATCGCAACCTGATCCTGCTCGCAGACGCTGCAACCGGTCTGCGGGTCCACTTCCTCCGGCAGCAAGTCGCGATAGGGTTTTTCGACGCGTTCCATGGCGACGGCCCGCCGCGTCAGCGTATTCCATTTATAGGTATGGTAGCTGCAGGTTTTCTGCGGCGCCGCCTGCGCGGGTCCCAGCATGATCACGCACAGGAACAGCAGGTATCTCACGGTTGGGGCGGCGCGCCCGAGGGCGTCTTGCCGAGAACTTCGAAGACGCGCGCCAGCCGGTTGCCCTCCTGGTCGACGAGCACGATCCGATGGATGCCCGGCTCCATGTCGAGGGCCTGCTGATGAATGGTCCTGGTCGCACCGAGATATGCATCGTCGAGATGCCAGTACAGTACGGCGCCTGAATCGCGGTGCACCGCCTCGAATACGGTGCGGCTCCTGCGCCCGGCAAGATCGGTCGGAATATAGATACGGGCGCCGGAATTCGGGTACAGCAGATCGATCGGTCCCTTTTCGCCTTCGAGGGCCGCCAGTGCGCGGCAGTCGGAGCGATAGTCCGGCAGCGGCGCATAATCCGCGTGCGTTCTCTTGTAATAGTGTTCCTGCCCGGCGGGCAGTACGAACCAGTCGCGGTGCCGCATGCGGTCCACCTGCTCGCAGCGCCCGTGCACGCGCCAGCGCCCGGCCGCGTCCAGATGCACGGTTATATTGTTGGTGCTGACCTGCTGAAAATGGCTTTCCTCGGGAATCCACATCGTTTCCGTCTCGCAATGGCCGTTGGCGAGAAACCCGTCGTTCCTGCAGACTTCCACCTGCTTCATATGCGAGACCGGCCGCGCAAACCATTCCGCGGGTTCGAATTGTTCGAAGAGATCGAACATGACCGGCGCGGCGGCGTTAAGCCCGGTCAGCGCGGGATTGCCTGCGCCGTCGGCGTTCCCCGCCCAGACCGCGACCGTATTGCGCGCCGTCATGCCGATGGACCAGGCGTCGCGCAGGCCGTAGCTTGTACCCGTCTTCCAGGCGATCTTGCGCGAGCTGTTGAAGTTCCTCCAGTAACTTTCGATCCCCGGCCGGTTGACCTCGAGCAAGGCATTCATGGTCATCCAGGCGACGGCCGGGCTGACTTCCACCGCGCGCTGCGTTACCGCCGTTTCATTGCGCAGGATTTTCAACTCCTTATATGTCGCCGCCGGATACGCCACCGGCCAGGTCGCAATCAGGGCAAGATTGGAATACATCGAAGCCAGATCCCACAGGCTGCCTTCGGCGCCGCCGAGTATCAGCGTCAGACCGTATTCGTCCGGCTTGCGGAACAGGGTGCTCATGCCCATGTGCCGGAGGAAATCGTAAAAACGGTCCACGCCGTAGCGGTGCAACATATATACGGCCGGCACATTCAGCGACTTGGCCAGCGCCACCTGCGCGGGCACCGCGCCGCGATAACGGCGATCGTAGTTTTCCGGCATGTAGCCGGCATACTGCGCCGGCACATCGGGAACCAGCGTCCTGGGCAGTATCTCGCCCGCCTGCAGCATCGCGGCGAACAGAAAGGGTTTCAGCGCGCTGCCGGTGCTGCGCGGTCGCTGCACGATATCCACCGCCATGCCCTCGGTATCCGCGATCTCCGTGAAACTGTTGCCGACGTAGGCCAGCACTTCGGAGGTTTCATTATCGATCACCAGCGCGGCCACGTTGTGGATCCCTTGCGCGCCCAGCTCGCGGGCATGGCGGGCGACGATATCCTGCGCCGCCAGCTGCAGCCGCCGGTCGAGCGTGGTCGAGAAACGCAGGCTGCCGGCTGGTCTGCGGGCGAGCAGCGTTTCCAGGAGATGCGGCGCCGCGCGCGGCAGCGTCACGGGTCTTGCCGGCAAGGGTTCGGCCAGCGCCAATCGGAGTTCGAGCGCATCGAGCCTTCCCTGTTCGTGCAGTCGCCGTAGCAGACGGTCGCGCTTGTCCCGCAATGCGTCGCGGTTGCGCCCGGGGTGAATCAGGCCGGGGCTGTTGGGGAGCACGGCCAGCATGCAGCTTTCCGCCCACGACAGGCGGTCGGGCGTGCGGCCGAAATAGCGCCAGGACGCCGCCTCCAGTCCGACCACGTTGCCGCCGAAGGGCGCATGGCTGGCGTATAGGGCCAGGATCTCCTGCTTGCTGTAACGGAGTTCGAGCCGCAAGGCCAGCACGATCTCGATCAGCTTTTCAAGATAGCTGCGCTCGCGGTTTTCGCGCGCGAGGCGGATCACCTGCATGCTGATGGTGCTGCCCCCGCTGACCGTGCGCCTGTGCTTGAAGTTGAGCCAGGCCGCGCGCGCGAGCGCCAGGGGATCGACGCCGGGATGCATGTAGAACCGCTTGTCTTCGAATTCCAGCAGCGCGGCGCGATACTTCTCCGGCAGGGTTTCAAGTTCGGGGAAGCGCCACTGCTGATCGGCCGCGATGCGCGCGCCCAGCAGCTGACCGTCGCGATCCAACAATACGGCGGACAGCGGGTCGGAGAACAAGGGTTGCGGCAGACAGGACAGGAACGCGCCCGCCGCCGCGAGCGCCAGCGCCGGAATCAGAATCCGGCGCCGGCGCAGCGCGCGGCTGAGCGCGGAAGCGCCGCTCAGCGCGCGCCTTTTTCCACCTGGATCCATTGGCCCATGGTATGCGCGTGCCGGGTGGCGTCGTACATCGCCTCGACGGTGACGCTCGGCAGATAGTAGCGGCCGAGATATGCCGCGTTCAGCAACACCTGGAAGCTCTTCTCCTGCTGCGGCTTCAGGTTGAAATAAGTCAGCACCCGGTCGTCGCGGATATCCTGGTAATCGATGGCCGCGGCGCCCTCGTCCGCGCCGCTCATGCGCGGGTTGTGGATTTCCCAGCCCGAGGGCACGATGTGCGTGAGCGCGATATTGTCGATCTGCCGCTCGGTCAGGTTGCGCACCCGGGCCGTCGCGATGAAGTCGACGCCCTGCGTCAGCGCGGATACATCAAGCGCATGCCCTTCCTTGTCGGTATAACTTATTTCAAGGCGCAGGCCGTCGGCGGCGGCCGTTTCGGAACCGGCCCTCGGCACGCCCGTACTCAGGATCGTGGCGTAGAGTTTGCGCCTGGACTCGTTTTCAAGTTTTACCGGCGCGCCCGCCGCCGGGAAATCGGCCAGTTCGGCGGTATAGATCGGCGCTTCCATTTCGACCTGCTTCGCCGGGCCGCCGGCGCTGTAGGTGAACCGTACTTTGTCGTCAAGTCCGTCCGCGCCGGTGAATTTCGCCATCGCCAGCAGCGCGTAGGCGACCGACTGCGTGCTGTACCACCTGTCCGCGTAGAGGCCGTCGGACACGTCTTCGGCCAGGCGTTTCGCACGGTCGTCGCCGAGCAGCACCAGGCCGTTCAGGACAATCGCCTGGTCGCGCAGTACGGAACCGAAAGTGTCGTCGGGCGTGGCGTAGTTGCGGAACCTGAAGCTGTCGCGATCGACCAGGTCCTGCGCCGCGTCGGTCTGTCCCGCCAGTTTGTAGGCGGCCGCAAGCTGCCAGCGGGTTACCGAGTCGAGACCGCCCAACTCGCGCAACCGGTTCATCGATCCGATATCCGGCTTGTTGGCGAGGGCCAGCGTGTAAAGACGGTACGCCTGATCGAGCTGGGTTTGGCCGGTGGCGGTGATGCGCGATTGCGCGGCCTGCGTCTGGTAATTGATCCAGGATGTCAGCATATCGGACGGCACCTGATAACCGAGCCGGCTCGCCTCCACCAGGAAATGACCGGCATAATTCGTCGCCCAGTCGTTGACGCCGGCGCTCCAGCCGCCCGGCCAGTACAGGAAGCCGCCGTTGCCCGACTGGAACCCTCGCAGGCGCTCGATGCCCGCCTGTATGTTGTTCTGTATTTCCTGTTTCTGGCGCTGATCCAGCTTCACCAGCGAAGCGAGATAAAGCTGCGGGAATACCGCCGAGGTCACCTGTTCGACGCAGCCGTGCGGATACGCGATCAGGTAGCCGAGCCGCCGCTCGATATTGAGCGGCGGCACCGCGGAAACTTCAAGCATGACCTTGTTGGTGCCCGGCAGACCGTGCGGGACTATGTCCGCCGACCAGTCGCCGCCGGCCTTCAGCACCTGCGTGGTCTGCTGCAGGGTCTGCGGATTGGAGGCGCGGATATCGATGAAGATCTCCGATTCGGAATGATAGCCGCCGCCGTCGGCGCTGAACTTGAGCCGGCCCTTGCCGAGTTCCGGCTGCACCTTGAGCCTGATGAATCCGAGTTGCTCGCCCTGGCCGTTGAAGTCGAGCGTCTGCGGGGCTTTGTCCACTACCGTGAAATGAGGGCTGGTTGCCACGCTCAGCTTCACCTGTTTGACGCCGTCCTTCATGACGAACACGGAAACCGGAACGGTGAGCTCCTCATCCGGCCCCAGCACGCGCGGCACCGTCGGCAGCAGCGACAGCGCGTCGCGCACGAACACGGATTTTTCCGCCGCGCCATAGGCGCCGCTCCGGCCCGCGACCACCATGACGCGCACCGCTCCGATATACTGCGGCAGATCGATCGCATGCTTTCCGGTTTTGCCGGCTGCGAGCTCGAACGGACCGATAAAGCGCACGACCGGCGGGAAGCGCTTCTCTTCCTGACCCTCTGCAAGCTCGCCCTCCTCGCCGCCGCCAAGCGCCAGCAGGCGCTCCAGTTCGCCGCCGTAGGCGCCCGTGACCTGGTCGAAAAGATCCCAGGTCGGCACGCCCAGCGCCTCTTTCTTATAGAATTGCGCGTGCAGGTCGGGCGTCTTGAAGTTCGTAAGCCCGAGCAGGCCCTCGTCAACCACGGCCAGCGTGTAGGTCATCGCACGGCCTTGCGCCTCGCTTACCTGAACCTCGACCCGCGAGTTCGGCGCCCACTCCTCGGCCGCCTTCAGCTGCGGCGCAAGCCTTGTCGCCGGATCGTCAACCTTGACCGGAACCACTCCATAGAGCCGGATCGGGCGGTCGTTGTCGCGATCCTGATGCGGCTGGATCAGGCTTACGTTGATGTAGACGTTCGGGCTCATTTCGCGCGTCACTTTGAAGTCGAATTCGATTTTGTCCTTGCCGAACTCGATCCAACGCTGCTGCAATACATGTACGCCGTTCTCGATGCTGACCAGGGCCCGGCCCTGCGAGGCCTCGGGCAGGCGTACGCGCGCGGTTTCGCCGACGTTGTACTGGTTCTTGTCGGGCAGCAGCGTCAGCACGTTCGCGCCCACGCCGCCTTCCTCCTGGGCGCGTTCGGCCCAGCCCGGCCAATCGATATAGAAGACCTTGCCGCTGCAGTGCTCCCCGTCGAGATCGCAGGCGCGAATGAGATAGCGCCCCCAGTCCGGATACTTCACCTCGAGATCCCACACGCCGCGCCCGTTGACGGTCGAAATCACGGCCTGCTGGATCTGGCTGTGGTTCTCGGCGCTCGCGTACTGCGCCAGCGTCTCGCCCGACTTGTCCCACCACCATCTCCAGTCGATCTTGTAGAGCGTCACCTGCACCTGTTTCAACGAAACGGGTTCGCCTTTTGCGTTCAGCGTGGCGATCTCGACCGGATGTTTGATATCGGTCAGCAGCATGCCGCGTATGGCGTCGCCCTTGGGAAGCTTGATTCCGACGTAGTTGTCATAGGGATGATACGGCAGGCTGGTATGGCTGACGCTGAAAGCGCCCCCTTCCTCGAACACGCGCGACGTGAAATTCGCCTGCAGCATTCCGGGCGCATCGCCGCGCGGCCAGATGCCTCCGGAAAAGGTTGCGTAGCCGCGGGCATCGAGCGCGCCGTCAAACACGGATTCAGGTTCGCTGCTGAACTGGCGCGTGGGGTCGTCGAAGACGTAATCCGCCGCGCGAGTGAACGCCGTCGGGACCGCCGTGAAATCCACATCCACGTTCGCGCGCAGGTTGGCCGCGTCGGCGCCGTGCAGCCACTGCGCGAACAGCGTCGCCTGTTGCTGCGATGTCTCGGACCGGTACAGCACGTCCTTGCCGAAATCCAGCTCCACCTTGAGGCGGTTCGGCATCACCGTCTCGATTTTCAGTTTTTTCTCGAAAACGCTGCCGCCCAGAATGGCTTTCGCCGTCCAGTTCCCGGTCGGCGCATTATCGTCGGTTTTAAGCGTGAAGACGTAGAAATCCCCCACCGGACTGCCGTTTACCAGCGATTGCATAAGCTGGCCTTGGGGATTGTACAGCTGCATGCTGACGGGATGGCCTTCGGGAATCAGGCCGTCCTTGTCCTCGAGCACGAACGTAAGGTGGATATCGTCGCCCGGGCGCCACACGCCGCGCTCGCCGTAGATATACCCTTTGATGCCGGCTTTGACGCTCTCGCCGCCGACGTCGAAATGGCTGACCGGGAGCGCGGTCGCGGTGTTGGTCTTGAGATAGCCTTTCCGCGCCTCTTTCTGCGCGATCACGTAAAAGGGAACGCCCTTGATTTTGACTTCCGCAAAACCCTGCGAGTCGCTGTCGGCGCTGCCGATCGTCTGGTCCTGGAAGTTCCGGACCTCGACCTTGACGCCGGACATCGGCGCCGCGGTTTTGAGATTCGTGGTGACGACTCGCAGGAGTTCGCGCCCGTCCTGTTTCGCAATCAAGCCGATATTCGAAGAGATGAAATTTCGCGAATCGCTGACGCCGGAGCCGTAGCGGTAGTACGCGTCGCTGCAGGGATTGTTGCGCTGGGTCCACTGCGGATACGAGTATTCGCCGAAATATTCCTCGGCATAGTCCCAGCCGCTGGAATCGGTGACGTAGAGATCCTCGTTATCCGCCGGCGGCGACTCTTTCTCGACCGGGACCGCGTTTTCAGCGTCCGTGCAGGAAAGGACGGCGTTGCCGCGATTGATCGAAAGCGTCAACCGGAACAGGCCGCCCGGATGCTCCTTCAACAGGCGGGTCGCGTCGAGCGAGAACCGGTTCCACTTGTTGCCGTCCACCTTGCCGAGATCGATCGTCTTGCGCCACAGGAAGCGGCCGACCCGGCCCATCTCCTCTCCCCCGTCCAGCTTGTTGGACTGCAGGAACTGGCCGACATTGTTTTCGAAAACGCGGAACGCCGTGACCTGAACCGAGCGCGCGTTGATCGCCTCGAACGGGATCGTCAGGAACTGGTTCTCGGGCAGTATCACGCCGCTTCCCGCGAAACGGACCTGCGGTTTCTGCGCCTCGAAAAATACTTCATACTGCGCGCTCTTCTGGATGCGCGCGCCGGATTCGTTGCGAATGCCCTGCTCGACGCTGACCGTATAGTTGCCATGGGCCGCGTTCTCCGGATACAGCTTGACTATATTGCCCTCCACGCGCAGCGAGAACTCGCCTTCACTCAGGCGGATCAGACCCTCCATCGACTGGGCGGCGTCCAGCCGGTCGGAGAAGACGATTTGTATATACTGGCGGTCGCCCCTGACGGCCTCCGCCTTGAGTACCGTGAAATCCCCCGACGCGGGCACATCGATCGAAGTTCTCCCCTCGTTATCCACGCCGATGGCGTCGCCGTCCCATATCACCACCAGTTCGGCCGCATTGTCGCCGCGGCGGATATCGTTGACCCTGAATTCATGGGTGCGGCCGTCAATGCCATGCTGCCACTTCAGCGGCAGTTCCTTGCCGCCCAGTTCGGCCGACAGGACTTTCTCGACTTTCTGCGCATCCTCGACGTCCGCCGTGACCAGGCTGCCGAGCAGCGACTGGCGCTTGGTGTCGGTGGAATCCGTCACCAGGCCGGCGATGCTCACTTCGAAACTCTGCTTTATGACTTCGACCGGGAACTCGTAATCCGCCAGGTCCGAGGGCGCGCCCTTCACGTTCTTTGCATGCACCCTGACCAGGTAACGCTCGCCGGGCTCAAGACCCTTGTCCGCCTTGATCACGATTTCGCGACGTCCGCTATAGAGAGTGCTGCCGGAGACTTTTGGACTGGTCGTTACGATATCCGAGGCGTCATGACCTATCTGCGCCTCCTCGGCCACATCGTTGACAAAGCGCAGCCGGATCTCGGACTGCCGGGAAAGCATGCCCGTGCTGTGTTCGCTGATATATTCGCTCCAGCGCGGATCGCCGGGTTTTCCCTTTTTATCGCAGGCGGAAAGCAACAGCACGGAAACCAGCAGAACTAATGAAATGCGCAACAGAGTCTTCATGGCAGCCCCTTGGAATTATTGTGGTCAAGAACCCGAACGGGACATTATTACCCCGGGGGCTTTTACCGGTCCAGGGGGCAATGGACGAAAAGGCGGTGATCGGCGGGCGCCGATCACCGTTGAATGCTTATCTTGAAGCGCCGTTAAGCCGGCTGGAGCGGTAGGAGTAGCCGAAATAGATCGCGAGACCGATGGCGTTCCAGATCACGAAGGCGATCCAGGTCGTGTGTTGCAGGTTGATCATAAGATACCCGCAGGAGATAACGCCGAGCAACGGGATCAGCGGATTGAACGGCGTCTTGAATGGGCGCGGCAGCTCGGGATGCGAGCGCCGCAGCATGATGACGCCGAGACATACCACCACGAAAGCGCCCAGCGTGCCCATGTTGGTGAGCTCCGCGAGATCGCCGAGCGGAATCATGCCGCCGATAAAAGCCATGATGATGCCGGTCAACACGATCACGCGCACGGGCGTTTTGGTGCGAGGATTGATGCCGGCGAAGAACGGCGGCAACAGGCCGTCACGCGAAATGGAGAACAGGATTCGGGTCAGGGCGTAATACAGGATCAGCATGACGGTGGTCAGGCCCGCGATCGCGCCGAGTGCGATCACGCCGGCGGCCCAGTTGATGCCGACGCGCAGCAGCGCATCGGATACAGGCGAAGGTGTGCCGAGTTCCTGGTAGGGCACCACGCCGGTCAGCAGCCAGGAAACGATTATATAAAGGATGGTGCAGACCGCGAGCGAGGCGAGGATACCAATCGGCAGATCGCGTTGCGGGTTTGCGGATTCTTCGGCCGCGGTCGATACCGCGTCGAAGCCGATATAGGCGAAAAATATCACGGCGGCGCCGGCCGCGATGCCGCTCCAGCCATACGCCATTTCCCCCTTGGGATTCAGATGCGGTTCCGGGATAAACGGAGTCCAGTTGGCGACATCGACGTTAAAAGCAGCTACCGCGATAAACAGCAGGATGGCCGTCACTTTTATAAAAACCATCACCGCGTTGAACTGCGCGCTGAGATGCACGCCTATGCCCAGCAATACGCCCAGCAGCAGGATAATCAGCGTTGCCGGCAGGTTGATATAGCCGGGGTGCTGATGGTCGAAAGGCGAATGCAGCAGCGCATCCGGCAGGCCGAGGCCGACCGCCTGCATCGCATTGTTCATGTAGCCCGACCAGCCGACCGACACGGCGGAGGTCGCGACCGCGTATTCCAGAATCAACATCCAGCCGATGATCCAGGCCGGCAGCTCGCCGAGACCGGCGTAACCGTAACTGTAGGCGCTGCCGCTGCCGCCGATGGAGGAAGCCAGCTCCGCGTAGGCCAGCGCCGCGCAGGCGCAGGCAAAACCCGCGAGCACGAAGGACAGCACCAGCGCGGGACCTGCATAGTTGGCGGCGCCGATGCCGGTGAGCACGAAAATCCCGGTGCCGATAATGGCGCCTATGCCCATCAAGGTCAGGTGCATGGGGCCCAGTACCCGCTTCAATCCGGTATCCCGGGTCATATCCGAGTCGATCGGCTTGGTGCGTAGCAGTCGCATATAATCTCCGGTGGTGGTTTTAGCAAACGCCCTTTATATTTTAAAGTCGCCGTTGTTAAAGCTGCTGATAGCCGCGGGCGTACGCCATCATAAAGTGATTGCGCAGCCCCGCCAAGAGGTTCTTTGCGAGGTAGCAGGCGTTGGCCGTTGCCGCACAAAGCCCGTGCGCGGTTGCGCGCTCCGTACTATAGTGCGGGACTTATGGATTACATACTCGCCCTGGACATCGGCTCCACCAATATCAAAGCGGTCGCCTTCGATGAGGCGGCGATGCCCGCCGGCGACGCCTCGATCCCCTGCTCCTTCCTGATCAACGAACAACACCGGCAGTGGCAGGAACAGGACCCGGTGAAAATCTTCGAAGCCGTGACCCACTGTGCCGCAGAGGTGCAAAAGCGCCTGCGCGGCAAGCCGGTTGCCGTCGCGTTGAGCAGCGCGATGCACAGTCTGATCGCGCTCGACAAAAACGATAGTCCGCTGACACGCTGCATGAGTTGGGCCGATCTGCGCGGCAGCGCCGTCGCGAACGCGCTGCGCGACACCTCCCCCGGCCGGGATATCTATCGCAAAACCGGCACACCCGTACACCCGATGTCGCCGTTGATCAAGATCGCCTGGTTGCGCCAGAGGCAACCGGAGGTATTCGGGCAAGCGGCGATGTTCCTGGGCATCAAGGAATTCATCGTCGCCCGCCTGTTCGGGCGCAAGCTCGTCGACTACTCCATCGCTTCGGCCTCCGGACTGTTCGATATTTTCAATTACGACTGGTACCGGCCGGCGCTCGATTTCGCCGGCGTCGGCGCGGAGCGCCTGCCGGCGCCGGTGGACAGCCTGCACCGGCTGGAGGGGCTCGATACAAAGGGGGCGTCCATGATGGGGATTCCGTCGGATACACCCTGGATCATCGGCGCCAGCGACGGCTGCCTCGCCAACCTGGGCGCACTGGTGTTCTCGGAACAGGACGCGGTCGTGACGCTGGGCACCAGCGCCGCACTGCGACGGCAGACCACACAAGCGGTCGATGACCCGCTGGGGCGTGTTTTCAATTACATCCTGCACCGCGGCTGCTACATCAGCGGCGGCGCCAGCAACAACGGCGGCAATCTGACGCAATGGTTCGCGAAATCGCTATGCGCCGAGTCCGATCTTGAACAGTTGCTCGCCGCAGTCGCCCGTGTCGAGCCGGGCGCAGAAGGGCTGCTGTTCCTGCCCTTCATACTCGGTGAGCGCGCACCGCTGTGGGACCCGGACGTCACCGGCGCCTTCCTCGGTGTGCGCGCGCATCATACCCGCGCGCACTTCCTGCGCGCGGTGCTCGAGGGCATGTTGCTCAACCTGCACGAGATCGGCCGGGTGCTGACGGCGGTGGCGGGCCCCATACCGCGACTGCATCTCAACGGCGGGCTTGCCCGTTCGGGCATCATCGCGCAGATGCTGGCGGATGTTTTCGGAGTGCCCGTCTCCATCAACCGCAGCGAGGAAGCATCCGCGCGCGGGGCGGCTGTCCTGGCACTGCGCGCGCTCGGCAGGCCTGCCGACGCACGGACGCTGCTCGAACGCCAGCCGGCGCCGCAGGAATTCGCGCCCGACGCGGCGCGCCACGGGATCTACCGGGAAATTTCCGCGCGCTACCGCGATTCGGTGGCCGCTTATCTGCGGCATATGCCGACGGCGCGAATACAGGTTGAAAACTGAAAATTTAAGAAGATATATGAAGATATATAAGGAGTAGCCATGCCCATCATCATCGTCATCGCCGGCATCGCCGCACTGTTGTTCCTGATCATCAAGCTGCGATTCAACGCCTTTATCGCGCTCATCCTGGTCGCCATCGGGGTCGGCCTCGCACAGGGCATGCCCATGGTCTGCTCCGAGACCGTGAAGACCTGCGTGTTGAAATCGATCGAGAAAGGCGTGGGCGGAACGCTCGGACAGCTCGCATTGATACTCGGGCTCGGCGCCATGCTGGGCTCGCTGATCGCGGACAGCGGCGCGGCGCAAAACATCGCCAACAAGCTGATCGAGAAATTCGGCCTGCGATACATCCAATGGTCGGTCATCGCCACCGGTTTCATCGTCGGGGTGCCGATGTTCTACACCGTGGGCTTCGTGATACTGATCCCCATCATATTCGTGATCGCCCGTTCGACCGGACTGCCCGCGCTCTATGTGGGCATTCCGATGGCGGCTTCGCTTTCAGTCACGCATGGCTTTCTGCCGCCGCACCCGGGGCCAACCGCGCTCGCCGTCATGTATAAGGCCGATATCGGCCTGACCCTGCTGTACGGCCTGGTCCTCGCGATTCCGGCCATCATCATCGCGGGCCCGGTTTTCGGCCGGCTGTTCCGGGACAACAAGACCGCTACGCCGGACAAACTGTTCCCGGCGCTCAACATTCCGCCGGAACGCATCCCTTCTTTCGGCAGCAGCATACTGGTCGCGCTCTCCCCGGTGCTGCTGATGACGATCGCGACCTTTGCCAGGCTGACAATGAGCGGAGACAGCTTCCCCCTGCGTTTCCTGATTTTTATCGGCGAGCCGGTCACCGCACTGCTGATTTCCCTGCTGGTGGCGGTCTACGCGCTCGCTCTGAAACAGGGCCGGGCGCTGTCATCCGTGATGGACGGCATGGGCGAATCGGTCAAGGGCGTCGCCATGATCCTGCTGATCATCGGTGGGGGCGGTGCGTTCAAGGAAGTGCTGGTCGACAGCGGCATCAGCGACTACATCGTGGACGCGCTCAAGGATACCGAGGTTTCGCCGCTGGTGCTGGCCTGGGGCATCGCGGCCGCATTGCGCGTGTTTCTGGGTTCCGCCACCGTCGCGGCGCTGACCGCCGGCGGTATCGTGGCGCCGATGATCGAGGGGACGGGCGTCAGCCCCGAACTGCTGGTGCTGGCGATCGGCGCCGGCAGCCTGACGTTCTCCACCGTCAACGACACCGGCTTCTGGCTGTTCAAGGAATATTTCAACCTGTCCATTCTCGATACTTTCAAGTCATGGACGATGATGGAGACGATCGTCTCGCTGGTGGGACTGGCGGGTTGTCTGACTCTTCAGTTAATCATCAGTTAGTGATTTTCACGCCTGGAAACGACGAACGGCGGTCAATGACCGCCGTTCGCGCAGTGCTGTCAACTGAATACCGGCCTAGCCGAGCAAAGCAGGGACTTCCTTTTTAATAGCGGCGTTGCGTCCGCGGCGCGGCTTGTTGCGGCGCCCGGAATTCCTGCCGAGTAATCCGACTTCGGATTGAGGTGCTGCTTGCTGCTGGCGACCGGAGTTCGCTGGACGTTCCTGACGTTGCGCATGCCTCGCCTCGGCATGCGGACGTGCATCGTGCTGCCGCGGACGTTTCTCTTCGCCGCGAGCGTGCTGACTGCGTTCTTCGCGCGGAGCCTGCGAGTGCTGACGGCGCCCGCCGCCGTTACGCGCCTGGTTGCCGCGGCCGGAGTCCCGGCGTTCGCCATGCGGCCTGCGCCTGGTGTCGCGACGGGACTGCCGCCCATCGCTCGCCTCGTCCGCCTGGGTGGAAACTTTAACCACATCCGGCTGACCGTAGCCCCAGCTTGCCGCGACGTGTTCCCAGATCGTTTCCTGCGGAAGCTCGCGCTTGATCAGGCGTTCGATATCCCGTAATTGTTTGAACTCGTCCGGACTCACCAGCGAGATGGCCCGGCCTTCATTGCCGGCCCGGCCGGTGCGGCCGATACGGTGCACGTAATCTTCCGGAACATTCGGCAGATCGTAATTCACCACATGAGGCAGCTGGTCGATGTCCAGGCCGCGCGCCGCGATATCGGTCGCGACCAGCACCCGCACCTTGTTCGCCTTGAAATCCGCCAGCGCGCGCGTTCGGGCGCCCTGGGATTTGTTGCCGTGTATCGCCACCGTCTTGAGGCCGTCTTCCTGCAGCTGCCGGGCGAGGCGGTCCGCGCTGTGCTTGGTGCGGATGAAAACCAGCACCTGTTGCCAGTTGTTCGAGCTGATCAGGTAGGACAGAAGGCCGCGCTTCTGCCGCTGGTCGACCGGATGTACCACCTGCGCCACCAGTTCCGCCGATGTGTTGCGCGCGCCGACCTCGACGAGGACGGGGTCGCGCAGGATGCCTTCGGCGAGTTTCCGGATCTCGAACGAGAAGGTTGCCGAGAACAGCAGGTTCTGCCGCACTTTCGGCAGCAGCCCGAGTATGCGCCGCACTTCGGGGGCGAAGCCCATATCCAGCATGCGGTCCGCTTCGTCCAGCACCAGGATCTCGATCTTCGACAGATCGATCGTCTTTTGCTGCACGTGATCCAGCAGACGGCCGGGCGTGGCGACCAGTATGTCGACACCACTGCGCAACGCTTTAATCTGCGGATTGATATTGACGCCGCCGAAAATCGCGACGGAACGCAAAGGCAGATGGCGACCATAAAGACGCACGCTTTCCTCCACCTGCGCCGCCAGCTCGCGCGTCGGCGTCAGCACCAGGGCGCGGATGGTTCCTTTGGGCGGTTTGGTCCCCGTATTAAGGCGCTGCAGCAGCGGCAGGGTGAAGCCGGCGGTCTTGCCGGTTCCGGTTTGCGCCGCGGCCATGACGTCGCCGCCTTGCAGGATGACGGGAATCGATTGGCGTTGAATGGGGGTGGGATCGGTATAGCCCTGCTCGCCGACGGCGCGCAGCAATTCGGCCGAGAGGCCGAGTTCGTTGAACGACATATTAAGTTTTGCTCCAGCTGACCTGTGCGGAACAAGGTTCCGGTTCGGTCCAGGGCATGCGATTTATGATTAATTTCGAGGTGAGCCTTGAAGGTACCGCGACGGGTTTGGTTTCAAACCCCTGGGCGCAGACCGAATATGCGCCGCGTGCAGGAAGTATATAGAGTGTCGGGGCCAATGCAAGCTTAATTTGCGGGACAATCTTCATTTCTGCGACAGATTCCCCAATATTTCCGGCCAGACTGTCTCCCAGCAGCAGACATGGCGCTGCTCCGGGTACAGACGGAATACAGCCCCGGGCTGGCCGCGCGCAAAAGCCTCGATGGATTCGGTGTCGACATTCTTGTCCCCGCCCCCGGCGAGATGGTATTGAGCGATCGTGGACGGCAGCGGCGGCTGCAGGCTGGGATTCAGGGAGCCACGCAGCGGCTCGTAGCGGTGCCGGCGTGTCCACGCATCGGGATCCAGATTGCCGGCCAGCGTGACCACTGCCTTTACCCGAGACACGCGCGCGGCCAGCAGTACCGCCAGCGCGCCGCCGCCACTGTGTCCGAACAGGTTCACTTCCCTGCCTGGCGCGACACGGGCCAGGGCCGCCGCCATGCTATTCACCACGGCCGCGGAATAGCGGTCGCTGCTCCAGTATTTTGGATCGCAGCCCGCGTCCTGGTGCAGGCCGAAATAGCAGGGACGTCCGAGATAGAGAGCGGGCGCGGAATCCTGCGCCATAAGATGCAGCATCAAGGTATTGGCTGAGGTGGGATTCTTCGCCACGAAGCGGCGCAAAATCCAGGGCGCGCCGTCTCCTTCTATATATACGTTCAGCGCCTCGCCGGAATCTTCGGCGCGACGGTTGAGATAAACCACATGCCTGAAGCCGGCGCCTTCCACCACGGTTTTTTCAAATCCTTGGGCAACGGCGTAATGGTCAGTCCTGACCGCGGCGCTGCAGCCCGTGCAAATCAAGGCGGCAAACAATGCTGTAAGTACGGACCTGCTCATATGCCGCAAATTCTAGCACTGGCGGGGCGGGGAGCCAGCCCGATAAGCACAAATCCGCTGCGCGGAATGCTGGGAAGCCTGTCCTGTCCGATAGGTTAACCGACATTAATCCCGGAGCGGCGGAAAATGGCCAGGACAAAAAAAATCGCAAAACGGCAGGAACAAACCCTGGCCGAAAAGGAACGTCTGCTCGAGGAAGAGCGCGTGGACGAGGCGGTCAGGGAATCCTTTCCCGCGAGCGATCCTCCCGCGGCCACCCCGATCATCCGCCATGGTCCGCCGGCGCGCGGCAAAAATCGGGGCCGGTAATCATTCCAAAACGTGCTCGTGGCGCAGGTTTTGACCCGGCGCTTTAACAGTGTCGGCAAGTTGAGTAACTGAAACAGGTTCCGGATGTTTTCGATCGTACTGGCAGTCCTATGCACGCTACTGATCACGCTCATCGTCGCCAACTTCGTCACGGGCGAGAAAAAGATTCAGGCGTCGATCAAGCGGCTGTATCCGATCCGGGATACCCAGTTCCTGCGCTCCATGGGCATGCTGCTGGGACCGGCGATCCTGCAAGGCAACAGGATCCGGCATTACGAGAACGGATGTGAAATCTTTCCGGCGATGCTGGAGGCCATCCGCGGCGCCCGCAAAACCATCACCTTCGAAACCTATATCTACTGGTCCGGCCGCATCGGCAACGAATTCGCGGAGGCCTTGTGCGAGCGCGCGCGGGCGGGCGTCAAGGTGCATCTGCTGCTGGACTGGGTGGGCAGCATCAGTATGGATCAGGCGCTGCTTGCGAAAATGCTCGACGCCGGCATCGAATGCGTGCGCTACCACAAACCTCACTGGTACAACATCACCCGCATGAATAACCGCACTCACCGCAAACTGCTGGTGATCGACGGCCGGATCGGTTTCACCGGCGGCGTCGGCATCGCGGACCACTGGCAAGGCAACGCGGAGTCTCCGGCGGAATGGCGCGACTCGCACTTCTCGGTCGAGGGACCGGTCGCCGCCGAATTCCAGGCCGTGTTCCTGGATAACTGGATGAAGGCGGAAGGCCGGGTGCTGCACGGCGGCGATTATTTCCCGCTGTTGTCCCCGCAGGGGGAAAAGGCCGCCCAGATGTTCAGCAGCTCGCCCTCGAGCGGCAGCGAAAGCATGCACCTGATGTACCTGCTGTCGATCACCGCCGCCCAGCGCTCGATCCGTCTTTCCAGCTCCTACTTTGTGCCGGAAGCGCTCGCGATCAGGGCTCTGGTGAAGGCCGCCCGGCGCGGGGTCCGGATCCAGATCATCATCCCCGGGGAATATATCGACGCGCAATCCGTGCGCCGCGCTTCGCGCGCGCGCTGGGGCAGGCTGCTGGCCGCGGGCATCGAGATCTACGAGTACAAACCGACCATGTATCACTGCAAGATGCTGATCGTCGATGATTTCATGGTGTCGGTCGGCTCCACCAACTTCGACAACCGCTCGTTCCGTCTCAATGACGAGGCCAATCTGAATGTATACGATGAGGCCTTCGCGCTGGAGATGACGGAAGTGTTCGAGCGCGACCTCAAACAATCCGAACGCGTCACCCTGAAGAAATGGCGCGCGCGGTCACTGGTGGAGAAAATATGGGAGAGGAGCATATCTTTTCTTGCGAGCCAAATGTAATACGCCGCGTTGCCACAGCCTGTATAAATTCTTTTCTCGCCAAGACCCCAAGGCGCAAAGAAATACTAAAAATTTTAATTAGAAATCCTGGCGTCTTCGCGTCTTGGCGAGGCTAAATATAAAATCTTTAATACTCAGCTCCGTTTTATATCAAGCCTGCGCCGCATCGCGGCGGTAATGGTCTGTTTTTCATCGAAGAACCCCGCCCACGGATCGCGTTTCGGTGGTTGCACCAGCGGCACGCGCCAGACGTCCAGGTTCATCGCGCCGTCGAGATCCGACCACTGGAGCGGCAGCGCCACCGGTGCGCCCTTGCGCGCGCGGAACCACCAGCTTGCGATCGCGGTGGAACCCATGCCGTTGCGCAGCCAGTCGATGAAAATCTTGCCCTTGCGCTGCTCCTTGGAAGCCTTGGCAAGGTAACGCTGCGGCTGTTCGTGGGTCATCCGCTGGGCGAGCGAGCGCGAAAAACCTTTGACCTCATCCCAGGTGTTCCGCCGCGCCAGCGGCACCACGACGTGCAGGCCCTTGCCTCCACTCCATCTTACCCACGAGCGTAAACCCAGATCCTCGAGCCGGTGCCGTAGCTCGTGCGCCGCGCGCACCACCGCGTCTAAAGGCACGGCCGCGTCCGGATCCAGATCGAAGATCATCCGGTCGGGCCGTTCCGGCCGGTCGTTGCGCGATCCCCACGGATGCACCTCCAGCACGCCGTTCTGCACCAGGGCAATCAGTCCGGCCGCGTCGCGTATCGTTATGTAGGGCTGGTCATCCCCGGGCACCTGTACGGGATGCAGCGGGGCTTGCATATTTTCGTAGTGTTTCTGATAGAAACAGTTGCCCGAATACCCATTCGGGCAGCGCAACACCATCAACGGCCGATCGGCCACGTGCGGCAGAATCCACGGCGCCATCGACGCCACCCAGGCGGCGATCTCGCCCTTGGTCAGTCCCGATTCCGGATAAAAGATCTTGTCCGGGTTTGAAATACTGAGCCGCGGCAACGGCGCCGCGGGTGCTGACGCGACCTCCTCGGATTGCGGTGGCTTGTCTTCGCGTATTCCCTGAAAGGAGGCGTGGCGCAGGATGTTGTCGGCCGTCCAGGCAGAGAATTTCACTTCCACCAGTAAACGCGGCTCCACCCAATGCACCCGTTCACTCCGGGCCACCGGCGGCTTTGAACCGGCAAATGGATGGTCCTTGCGTCCGAGTTTTTGCAAGCGCCTGCACAGTATCCGGAAATCGTCCTCATTGAAGCCGGTGCCCACGCGGCCGACGTAGATCAGCCGGTCGCCGTCGAAACGACCCAGCAACAGCGAGGCCAGCGGATTGCGTCCGCGCGTTATATAGCCTCCTACCACAAACTCCTCACGCCCCAGGCACTTTACCTTCACCCAGTCGCGGCCGCGGCCGCTGCGATACGGCGCCTCTGCACGCTTGCTGACGATGCCTTCGACACCGAGCTCGCAGGCGCGCTCGTAAACCACCCTGCCCTGCGCGGCCACATGATCGCTGTAACGGATACGGCCGGGTTCCGCCGGCAGCAGGCGCTTCAATATGGACTTGCGTTCGCGCAAAGGCAGCTCGCGCAGATCCACGCCCTGAGCCTGCAACAGATCGAAGGCGTAGAAATGCAGCCGCAGAGGTTCCGCATCGATAGCGCGCTGCAATGCGCTGAAAGAGGTGTGGCCCCGTTCATCCGGCGCCACCAGTTCGCCGTCGATCACCGCGTCTTCGAGCGGCAATTGCTCCGCAGCGCGCGCGATCACAGCAAGACGGGACGTCCAGTCCTGCGCGCCGCGCGTCCAGAGTTCGGCTTTGCCGCCGCGCAGGCGGATCAGCAAGCGGTAACCGTCAAGCTTGAGTTCGTGCAACCAGTCGGCTCCTTCCGGGAGTTGCGCTACCAGCGTGGGCAGCTGCGGTTCCAGCGGCCAGGGGATTTTTCGCCGCGTAGCCCCGGGCAACGCCGCCAGTTCGGCCCGTGTCGGCAACTCACCCGAGCGCGTCCATACCCGCTGCTGCTCGGAGGCGATCTCGTCCATGCTGCGGCCGCTCTCGACGCTGACCGCATTCTCTTGCAGCACCCGGCGCCCAGAACCCGCATCCGCACGTTCATCACGACTTTTCAGCAACAGCCATGAATCCCCTTTTGCGCCGTCGGTATTGCGGATTTTTACCAGGGCGAAACCGCCTCTGAGACGCTCGCCATGCAGCACGAACGACAGATGACCCTTGCGCAGCCCCTCGTGCGGATCGGTAGTCGGGTCCCAGCGCCCGCGGTCCCACAGCATCACCGTGCCGGCCCCGTAACCACCCTTGGGGATCACGCCCTCGAAGCCGCCATATTCCAGCGGATGATCTTCGACACGCACCGCCAGGGTCTTGTCATCGGGATCCAGACTTGGCCCCTTCGGGCAGGCCCAGGACAGCAGGACGCCGTCCAACTCGAGCCGGAAATCGTAGTGCAGACGCCGGGCAGCATGTTTCTGGATTACAAACGAGAGATTGCCGGGATCCGACACGGCATCGACTCCCGCGGGTTCGGGGGTGTGTGCGAAGTCGCGCTTCTTTTGATAAGCCTCGAGCGCGCGCTTGCTAACGCGAGGCGGTCTTCTTGCGGCCGCCGTTCTTCTGTCCGGCGCCGCTCTTCGGGTGGGTGCCACTCTTCTTCCTCGGGGCTTTCTGTCCGCTCTTTTCCAGGCTGCGCTTGAGCGCCTCCATCAGGTCCACTACTTGAGCGGTCTTCTGCGGCTCGCTCGGCAGCGGTATGCGTTTGCCTTCGGCCTTGCGCTCGATAAGCTCGGCCAGCTTCTCACGGTAGGTATCGGTGTAGCGCGCCGGGTCGAAGGACTTGGTCATCGCCTCGATCAGGTTGTTCGCAAGCTCGATCTGCTTGGCGTCTACCTTGTCTTCCGGAACCGCCACTACATCCTGCAGGGCGAGCACCTCGTCCGGCCAATACATGGTGGAAAGTGCAAGACCGCCCTGCATGACGCGGACCGCGGCCAGATGCTGCTTGTTATGCAGCACGAAACGCGCAATACCGACCTTGCCCGTCCGCTCCATCGCTTCGATCAGAAGGCGATAGGGCTTCGAGCCGCCCTCGGCGGGGGCGAGAAAGTACGGCCGGTTATAGCGGATGGGATCTATTTCCTCAAGCGCGACGAAATCCTCGATCTCAATGTTGCGCCCGGTTTCAGGCAGCAGCTTGCGGATCTCTTCATCGTCCAGCAATACGTACTGATCGGGCGCCACTTCATAGCCGCGCGCCGTTTCGTTGAAGTTGTATTCCTTGCCGGTCTCCGGGCAATACAGCTTCTGTCGCAGCCGGCAACTGCCGTCCTGCGTCAACATGTGAAAACGCAGACTGCGGTCACGTATGGCCGTGTACATCCGTATCGGCATGTTCACGAGACCGAAACTGATTACTCCTTTCCACAACACGCGCGGCATGATTCTTCCTCCTCATCCATTCTTTTTTGAGTGGAAGGCTTGCGACAAAGTTTTCCGCTACAGATGTACCGGAATCAGACCGGTTTCCCGGGCCAGAAAATCCCCCACGCAATGGCGATGGCACTGTAAAGGATCGGATTCGAAGCAGGTCAATGCCACCCGCTGCGCCTCCTCCTTGACCCAGCTTTCTATCAGCGTCAGTAATTCACGCTGCTGCGGCAAATCGCGTTGTACGTAATCCGTGAAAAGAAGTTCATGCTCCCGCACTCCCGCCAGGGCGCGCCGGCGTTCGGAGGCGATACCGAGGCTGGGCAAATGTTCGTAACGAATGCCCATGCACTCACAGGCCGCCCTGAGCGTGGATTTCGAAAAACCGTACTTGCGACTGAAAGCACTGCGCCGCACATCGCACAGCAGGGTGATCCCGGCCTGCAACAGCTGGTTCAGATAGCGCTCCAGCGATTTGCCTTCATAGCCGATGGTCCACAGCCCGGGCGGAGTCATACGTCGCGCCGCGGACTCGTCGCCGGCATAGGCCAGCACTTTGCGAACCAGGGCCGCCCCTCGCAGATCGCGGTAGCACTCGTTGAAATACGCGGTCCGATGGGCAAGCCCGGATAGCGCTCGCGCAAGCTCACGCCCCCTTTTGGCCGCGACCCACTCTGCGCCTTCCCGCAGCAGCAGCCCGCGGTTCAACAGCTGGCCGGCGTCCGCGCGCACGGTAAAGGAAAAGCGCCCCTCTGCGCAGGGTACGAAATCGTAGCTCGGAATTTGCTCGAATTCCCGGGTGTACAGGAACAACAGGTTCTGGAAATCGGCGCCCTCGATACGTTCCTCCTGGGTATCGAGCATGGCTAGCAGAAGTTTCTGGCGACCCAACAGCATAGTAGTGCTATGGACCCGGCTACGCATTATTTCGTTCCTGTCGCGTTGACGTCTGAATGAGGAGCAGCGCGCAAATCACGGGGAAGGAATTTGCTTTAACCATCCTTAGGATTATCATAGTCGCGGTTCCATTTCCGTAAGGAGACGTCGATGAGCAAGTCCAAAGATACGAAGAAGGAAGTCAAGAAAAAACCCAAACTCAGTCTGAAGGAAAAGAGACAGTTAAAACGGGGCAAGGCTTCCGGTTGACTTCAATACCTGGCGCACCCCTTTCACTGAAAGGGGTGTGGAATTCGCACTTCTTGAATTTTCGCTAAGCATCTCCGCCGGCGCCGCGCGTAAAAGATGAAATGCTGAAACCCGTCTATTTCAACGATGCCGACAGCTGCGCGGCGTCCATCATAGACGAAACCGACGGCCGAATCGTGCTCGGCCTTCCACTCGGCATCGGCAAACCGGTCCAGCTGGTGAACGCATTATTCCGCCGTGCCTGCGCCGACCGCAATTTGCACCTCACCATTATCACCGCCCTGTCACTGCAACCGCCGCAGAGCTCCGATCCCCTGGAGCGACGTTTTCTGGAGCCTCTCCGGCAACGTCTTTACGCACGGCATCCGGAACTGGAATACGTAACCGCTCTCAAGGCCGGCCGCCTGCCGCCTAACATTGAAGTCCTGGAATTCTACTCGCGGCCAGGCGTTTATATCGGCGCGCCGCAGGCTCAGCGCAATATGTTGAACACGAACTACACGCATGTCGTGCGCGACCTGACGGCGCTCGGGGTGAACGTAATAGCGCAGAGTGTGGCGCAAGCCATGATCGGCGGCGAGCTTTGCTACAGCCTGTCCTGCAATCCCGATATTACAACGGACCTGTTGTCCGCCTTGCGTACAGACATGAACCGCAAGGTCCTGGTGATCGGACAGGTGAACTCGCAACTGCCCTTTATGGGCGCCGCTTCCCGGCTCGAGCCCGGTTTTTTCGACGCAATCCTCTCCGGGGCGGATTACGACTATGAACCCTTCGATGCCATCAGCATGCCGGTCGATAACGTCGAACATATGATCGGACTGTATGCAAGCTGCCTGGTCAGGGACGGCGGCACCCTGCAGCTCGGAATCGGCGAGATCGGCGATGCCGTCGCACACAGTATAAATCTCCGGCATTCGGACAACGCCTCATACCGGAGAGCGCTGGGCTCTGTCGGCGCAATGGAAAAATTCGGAGATGTTATCGCATCCTGCGGCGGCAGCGAGGTATTCAGCAGCGGCCTGTACGGCTTGACGGAAATGCTCGGCGACGGGCTCTGGTTTCTGTACCGGAACGGCATTATCAAGCGCAGGGTTTACTCGCATCCGGCCGAAAAAACGAAAGGCGGCGTCGTTATCGACGCCGGCTTCTGTCTCGGCTCGCGTGGGTTCTATCAGTCCCTGCGCGCACTGGACGCGGCAACCAGCCTGGATATCAGGATGTGCCCGGTCAGTTTCACCAACGAATTATATGGCGACGATTATGCGCTAAAGCGTGCGCAGCGCGTGCAGGCGCGTTTCATCAACTCGGGACTGAAAGCAACCCTGACCGGCGGCATCGTTTCCGACACCCTTGATAACGGCCAGGTTATCAGCGGCGTAGGCGGACAATATAACTTCGTCGCCATGGCCCATGCCTTGCCGGATGCACGGTCGGTTTTGACAATCCGGAGCACGCGCGGGCAAGGCTCCACGCTGGAATCCAATATTGTCTGGAATTACGGTCATATTACGATTCCACGCCATCTGCGCGACATTGTAATCACGGAGTATGGCATTGCGGACCTGCGCGGCAAGACCGACGAACAGAGCATTATCGAACTTTTGAAAATCACGGACAGCCGCTTTCAGCAGCGCCTGCTCGATACCGCGCAACGGGCCGGCAAGCTGAGGCGGGATTATGCGCTGCCTTCGCCCTTTCGCAACAATTATCCGGAAGCCATCGGACGGGCGCTTTCGGGAATGCGCCGCCACTTCCCCGAATATCCTCTCGGCACCGACTTTACGGATGTCGAACGCAAGCTGCTGCCCGCTCTCAAAAACCTGAAAAGTTTGTCGAGAGACAAGCCAGCCCTGCTGAAGAGTTTCGCTCGCGCCGCATTATTAACCCGTATTCCCGAACGGTTGCAGCCTTACCTGGAAAGAATGCATCTGCATAAGCCCCGCGGCCTGCGGGAGCGCTTCTGGAGCAGACTGTTAGCCGGGCAGTTGCTATTGCTGGAAAAGGCGGATAGTTAGTTCAACCATTTCAGGCGGGATGGTTTCCCGGGTGTCCCTGTCCGAAGCATCACCATCTGCATCATAATTGTCGCCCATCGAAACCGCCGCCCTCGTTTTGATTTTCGACAGTGCCGCGGGTTAAAGAATATTTCGCCATAAAAAGGAACTGCCCGGTTTTTAGACCGGGCAGTTTTTTACGTTTAACCGCGGACTATCACCACCAGTAAACCGCGGCATAGTTAAAGCTGCCCGCGCTGCTGTTGAAGTGATAGTAGTCAGTCGCGCCTTTAGCCGGCAGAGCCGCGCCGACCGTGGTTACCGCCGTGCCTGCGCCGTTAACCGTCACGGAGATGGTGCGGCCGGTAAAATTCGAGACGCCCCAGCCGGCAATACTCATCTGCGTCCTGAAACAATAGGCGCCGGTGGTGTTGAAGTTACCCGAATTCGTAGTGCCTACCGGTACGGTATTTGAACAAGTACCGCCACCACTCGTGCTGCTGGAGCTGGAGCTGCTTGAAGAACTGCTGCTTGAGGACGAGGAGCTGCTTGAAGAGCTGCTGCTCGAAGACGAACTGGAAGACGACGAGCTACCGGACTCGCTTACAGTGATGTTGGACTGGCCGCTGCTCTGATAGCCTTCAGTCGCCATAACCTGGTAGTCATGGGTGCCCAGGTTCAGATTCAGAGCGGCCCATGCGTCAAAATGCGCTGGCACATTCACTGTTCCGCTCGTTCTCTTGTTCTGGCGGACACTCCAGTACTGATAGAATGTCTGGGTGCCGTCAATCGAAGGCTGTTGTTGACGCAATGTGCGCAAAATGGTGTAGGTACTGCCATCAACGTTAACGGAGCCTAAGGGGGTTCCGCCCTGGCTGGGGTTGTAGTTGATCCAGTTCTCCACGATGTAATACTCGATGAGCGGGCTTCTCGTCCAGCCGTAGACCGCGAGATAGCTGGTACCGTTCGCGCTGTAGCTGCCCGAGTAGCTGATGACTCTGCGCGCACCCGGTTTCCAGCCCTTGCCACCGACCCAGTTGTTGGTCTTATTGGTCCACGATGAACTATAGTTGCCAGCTGATCCCAGCGTCATACAGGCATCTCCGGAATCTTTCCAGAACGTATAATAAAAACCGTTCTGAGTTCCGGTTATATTGCTGCAGAGTTGCTGAGCCTGTACTCCCGCCGACACGGCAATCAACAGCAGCCCGGTCACCCCAGCTGCAATTGTTTGCATGGATTTTAAGTTACTCATATGCGTACTCCTCTGAATCGATCTAAAAACCTTCGCCCTTGGAAGAAAAGCGTCTACTGAAACTCCACGCTTTTTTCCTGGAGGGGCCATAACCCTTTGCACTATCCCTGCTCGAGCAATAAATCTGCCAAGCCATATGTTTGCAAGCTCTTGAAAAATCAGCTCCTTGGCGTTCAGGGCGACTGTTGGAAAATTGACAGTGTTGAAAAAGAAACTGCCCGGCTGTTCAGGCCGGGCAGTTTGGTCGCCTTTCGAACAATGGAGGTTGTTCGACGATCAGTGCCCGGGGGAAAGGCACTGATCGTTTCCTGTTCTTAAGGAGTATTGCCGTAGCCAATAGCACCGTTGCAATGCATCCACTCGCTATAGCCACCGCCGCCGCAACTACCGTTGGCGTAGAGGCCGGTGTTATAACTCTGGTTTTCCGACTGGCGGGTCTGGCCGTTTACGATGATGTAATCGACCTGCACATCTTTGCTGCCGCCGTCATTGGTATAGTTAACCGTAATGCCGCCGCTCAGGCTGGTCGAGGCGGTATAGTTCGTCATGGTCGTGTTCAGCGTCCAGGTCGCGACGTTGGTGTTATTCACCCTGAGGGTAATCGATTCGCCGCCCACCGTGCCGCGCGCGCGTACCGTAAAGCTCTTGGAGCCGCCGCTGCTGGAGCTGCTGCTGCTGCTCGACGAGGTGCTGCTCGACGACGAAGAACTGCTGCTGGCGGATTCGCCCACGGTGATGTTGGAGTTACCGCTGCTCTGATAGCCTTCAGTTTCCACAATCATGTAATCCCAGCTGCTGCCCATCGGCATCGACAAGGTGCCCCATTTATCGAAATGGGTGCCGGTCGTTACCGTACCGCTCGACCTCTTCGAGGTGCGCACGCTCCAGTACTGGTCAAACGACTGGTTGCCGTCAATGGAGGGAGCATTAGTGCGCCGCATCTTATAGATGTTATAGGTGCCGCCGTCGGAGTTAACAGTGCCGATCGACGTGCCGCCCGGCGGGGTCCAGCTGCCGTAGTTTTCAACGATGTAGTATTCAATCAGCGGATTTCTCGTCCAGCCATAAACCGCCAGGTACCCGTTGTTACCGCCGTTGAAGCTGCCCGAGAAGGTGACGTTCTTGCGTCCACCGGTCGCCCAGCCCTTGCCCGCGGTAAAATTCCCCGTGTTGTTCCAGGAGGTGCTGTAGTTACCGCCGGATCCCAGAGTCAAGGAAGCCGTGCCCGGGGAATCGGTCCAGAACGAATAGAAATACCCGTTGTTAGTACCCGTTGCATTCGACGTGATGGTTTGAGCCTGCGCTCCTGCGGACATGGCGATCAACAGAATACCGGTCACTACAGAAGAACCGAGGCCTTTAGCGAAACAACGCGCAGTTGTTTGTGTGCTTTGCCCGTTCATAGATTTAATCCTCCGACTAACATTAAAAATGGATACAGGGTGCTTATAGTCAAAATGTGTTTAACACCTAGAAATTACTTATAGTCAAAGTACGTATAAGTTCAAGGTGAGAGCACGGGTAAATACATAGATTTTTATGCTCTTATTCTTTATCTGTGTTATTACTCCATGGACTAAAAACTAAATCGTCTAAAAATTTCCATTTTTAAGGCTCATTTCGCCTTAAAAGCCGGAACTTGAATTAAACAGAAGCCTATGAGGGGCAAAAAAAGGGTGGACCGGAAGTCCACCCTTAAGAGGTCGCGGACCGAGATCCGCGGGGATGTCACTTGAGAACTACAAGTACAAGTGAATTCCGGTGCCGCTTACGGCGTATTGCCGTAGCCGATGTAACCGTTACAGTGCATCCATTCACTGAGCGAGCCGCCGCCGCAACGGCCGTTGGCATAGAGGCCCGTGTTGACCGTCTGGGCTTCGGACTGCCGGGTTTGGCCATTCACGACGATATAATCCACCTGCACGTCACGGTTGGTACCGTCATTGGTGAAGGCGACCGTGATACCGCCGCTCAAGGTGGTCGAAGCCGTGTAGTTCGTCATGGCGGTGTTCAGCGTCCAGGTCGCAACGTTGGTGTTGTTTACGCGCAGGCTGATCGATTCGCCGCCCGCCGTGCCGCGCGCGCGAACCGTGAAACTCTTGGTGCCGCTGCCACCGCTCGATGAACTCGAGGTACTCGACGTAGAACTGCTGCTGGTGCTGCTGCTCGAGCTGGAACTTCCTGAGGGCGCAACCGCACGGCCGGTAGACGGATCGATACGGCCCGGGCACAAGCCCCTGGATCGCAGGTTGGAAGCGATCTGTGGGATAGCGTTGCGGGTGTTCGCAATACCGTCGTGCATCAGGATAACCTGGCCGTTCTGCAGCTGATTGTTCGCGTTCACGATGGCGGCCGTGCTGGCGCCGTTCCAGTCCTGGGAGTCGACGTTCCAGGTTACAACCCGCAGGCCGAGATTGGCCGCCGCCTGATTGATATTGGCGTTGGTTTCACCGAAAGGCGGCCGGAAAATCGTGGGCCTGGGAGAGCCAGCATTCTGGATCGCCTGATTGGTCCGGTTCAGTTCGTCCTGAACCTGCGCAGTGCTCCAGCTGGTCATATGCTGGTGTGTGTAGCTGTGGTTCTGCACCTCGCCGACGCTGCGCTCTCCCGCAAGCGCGCCCGGATTGCCGGCTGCGTTCTGGCCGATATTGAACCAGGTCACCGGCTTGAGGTTGTTCTGATTCAGCAGGTTGACCAGCGTGCCGGTGTCCCCCGTAGGGCCGTCATCAAAAGTAATGCCGACGTAACCGTTACAGGTCTGGGCCTGGGCCGCCGATATGCAGAGTGTCGCCACACAGGCCAGGGCAACGGCACTTCTGCCGGTTGCGGTAAGTTTCTTAAAGTTGACAAGGCTCATTGAATTTCCCCTCTCAGGATAAGAAATACGAAGCAAGGATTAACCGAAACGAATCGAAGAACGACTTATGGTCGATATGACTATATAAATGAACTCCGCCGGAACGCAAGCTGGGTGTTCGCTCGCATCAAAAAATGGAAACAAAAATGTAAATTTTTTTATTGCCCGTCCTGGAATTCGCATTTCCAAACTGAAATACCGGAAGTCGAGCAGCGATCCCGAACATTCGGGCCGCGTTTCGACACGGGGTTTCCTTTTCGGGGAAGAGGATAAAAAAAAGGGTGGACCTGGAAGTCCACCCTTAAGAGATTCGCGGACGAATCCGCGGGGATGTCACTTGAGAAAATGCAAGTACAAGTGAATCTTTTCAAACCACCTTACGGTGTATTGCCGAAGCCGATGTAGCCGTTGCAGTGCATCCACTCGCTGTAGCCGCCGCCGCCGCAACGACCGTTGGCATAAAGGCCGGTGTTGACGGACTGGGCCTCGGCCTGACGGGTCTGGCCGTTCACCTGGATGTAATCCACCTGCACGTCATGGTTGCCGCTGTCGTTGGTGTAATACACGTTGATGCCGCCGCTCAGGCTGGTGGAAGCCGTGTAATTGTTCATGCTGGTGCCCAGCGTCCAGCTGCCGATGGTCTGGTTGTTCACGGTCAGGCTGATCTGCTCGCCGCCGACGCTGCCGCGCGCACGAACCACGATGGTCTTGCTGCCGGTGCTGCCGCTGCTCGAGGAAGAGGTGCTCGAGGAAGAAGAGGTGCTCGACGAAGAGCTGCTGCTCGATGAAGAGCTGCTGCTGGTGGTGCTGCCTTCGCTCACGGTGATATTGGAGTTACCGCTGCTCTGGTAGCCTTCGGTCGCCATGATCTGGTAGTTATGGCTACCCAGCTGCAAGCCCGAACGAGACCAGCCGTCGAAGTGGGCGCCGACATTGATGCTGCCGCCCGTTCTCTTGGACTGCCGGACGCTCCAGTACTGATAGAAGGTCGCGGTGCCGTCGATCGAGGGCTGGTTGACGCGCTGCGTGCGGTAGAGATTGTAGGTGCTGCCGTCGGTGCTCACGCTGCCCAGGCTGCTCGCGCCCGTGCTGGGATTGTAATTGACCCAGTTTTCGACGATGTAGTATTCCACCAGCGGGTTGCGGGTCCAGCCATAGAGCGAAAGGTAGCTGGTGCCTGAGGCGTTATAGCTGCCGGAATAGTTCACCACGCGGCGCGCGCCGGGATTCCAGCCTTTACCGCCCACCCAGTTGTTGGTGTTGTTGCTCCAGGAAGAACTGTAATTACCGCCCGAACCCAAAGTCATACAGGCGTTACCGGAATCTTTCCAGAACGAATAATAGAATCCGTTATTGGTGCCAGTGGAGTTGTTGCAGATTTGTTGGGCGTTGGCCGCGGTCGCGGTCATTAACAACACGCCGACGATAGATAGTAACTTGATATTCCCCTTCATTGATTCACCCTCCAGTGTAATAAAAGGTCAGATAAAGCTAGCAAGCCCAAACCTTGTTGTCAATTTAACTATAAGCATCTAGTCCAAATAACTACTAGCTAGGAGTGGAACCAACCAAAAGGAAATAAAAAGAAAATGATAATGACAGTGGGTTATAAAAAAGGCCTGCGGTGACAAGTTTGATATCGGCACCGGTTTTGCATGAGCCCAGCCCTAAAATGGCCTTAAAACTACAATCCATGAGGTTTTAAATACCCCAGTCGAGCAGGCCTTCCTTCTTCTGGCGGGGTAATTTCCGGATATACGCTTCCGCGCGCAGAGCTTCGCCTTTTGAGCTGAAGCATTTGGTATAAACCACCCGCAGTGGGCCGCGACCGCGTAGATATTTCGCGCCGCGCGCACCGCCGCCACGGTGTTCCGCCAGCCGCCGCTCCACATCAAGCGTCACTCCACAATAAAGGCTGTTATCGCCGCAACGCAGTATATAAAGGTACCAGGGCTGCATTTCCGGTTTCACCCCACGAGAGGGCGCATTGAAAAGAACTTATTCATTACAAAAGCACCTGCTTTTACTCCGCGAATTTATTTTTTGTATGAAGATTTTGTTCTCCTGAACTGTAGTAAAAGGTCTTAATAAAAAACGCAGTTGCGGCCTTTTCTTTTTGCCTTATACAAGGCCGCATCAGCAGCTTGCAGCACCTGCTCGAAGCTATCATGGCGTTCATCGTTCTCTGCCGCGCCCACGCTGACGGTCACCGAAACGGTCCGGGGGGCGGCATGCATGCCGCGTTGCCGCCGGCCGGCTTTTTTAGAACGTGGCCGCGTCCCGCGGTCCCGCAGCGACATTTCGTAATCTTCCACCGCTGCGCGCAGATCCTCCAGGTGCGGCAGGCACTGCTCCAACTGCCTGCCCGCGAATACGATACAGAATTCTTCGCCACCGTAGCGATATGCCTTGCCACCGCCGCGCACGCGCGCGATCCGTTTAGCCACCATCCTGAGAACTTCATCACCTGCTTCGTGGCCGTAGTCGTCGTTGAATCGCTTAAAATGGTCCACGTCCAGCATGGCGAGTGTATAGCGCCCGCCGAGGCCCCGCAGGCCCTCATTCAGCGCACGGCGCCCGCGCAGACCCGTAAGATCGTCGTAATAGGCCATGTCGTAGGAGCTGCGCACCAGACTTATAACAAGTGCAAGGCCGGCTGCGCCGAGCATGACCGCGGAGATCCGTGCCTCCCTGAAGAATGCGAAAGTGACGAACGCGAACAGCAGCGCTCCCAGCAGGGCCGCCGCGTGCTCGCTGTCGTAGCGGCACAGCACATACAGGCCGGCGACCGCATTGAGCAGGAATAAGCCGGCGGCGGTATGGGGCAGATAATATCGGCCGCCAAAAGGCTGCACCGGCAAGGCATGGGTAAGTACGGCGGCGGTATCGGGAAAGTAATTCCACAACAACCAGCCCGCACACAGCTGCATGGGCACAGTCAGCACAAGCGCCAAACCATAGCGGTTGCGCAGACCGCGCTCGGGCAAGGCCAGCAGCAACAGCCCTGTCGACGGCAGAGCGATCACCAGCATGCAATAGACGAACAGCGGCCGGGCTTCGCCCAGACGCGACTGCAGTTGCGCATCGATCAACCAGTAGGCGGTAAGCAGCGCCAGCGCCAGGGTGAACAGGCGCGCGCGGTTATAGAAAAGGCACAGCGCCATCGCAAGCATCAACCCTGCGTAAGGCAGCAAGTCCAGCAGCGGTCGATAGGCAGGCCGGAGCAGCGGCTCCCGCAGCAGCCAGACGGCGGGCAACATCAGCAGCGGCACCATCAATCGCAGTAGCGGAAACAGGAGCATGCGGCACAGATTATGCGGTCAACCGGGAGTTATCAAGTATAATGCGCAAGTCCCACCCAGGATCACAACATGGCGCTGAAAGCCACTATATATAAAGCCGAACTGCAGGTCAGCGACACTGACCGGAATTATTATCAGAGTCATTCTCTTACGCTGGCACAACACCCTTCCGAAACCGCAGAACGTCTGATGGTACGCCTTGCAGTGTACGCATTGCATGCGGAACCCACGCTGGAATTCGGCAAGGGTCTCAGCGAAGACGAAGAACCGGCGCTGTGGCAAAAATCCCTCACCGGGGAGATCGAGCTCTGGATCGAGATCGGCCAACCCGACGAGAAGCGAATCCGCAAGGCCTGCGGCCGCGCGCGCCGGGTCTTGATTTATTGCTATCAAAATCGCAGTGCAGCGATCTGGTGGCAGCAACTACAGAAGCAACTGGAGCGTTTTGATAATCTCGGCGTATACAGTCTCCCGGACGCCGCCGTCGCGGATCTCGGCAAACTTATCCAACGCCATATGCAGCTCAACTGCACCATTCAGGACGGCCAGCTCTGGCTCGCCGCGGGTGAGCAGTCGGTACAACTTGAACCCGAGCTATGGAAGGCATCGTCCGCATAACCTTGCGAGCGCAGCCCAGCCGAGGCGGAAATGGGGTCCGGCGTGGAATCCGTGCAATTTACCAGTCCTGTAGACAAGTATTTTGAGCGGGTTTTCAACGCCGCGCGGGAGCACCGGGTAGTGCTGTGACAAGCGCAATAGCTATACGGCTGCGAACATCCTCACATAAAGATATTACCGCGCTATACCCGTCCCTGATTTCAGCGCATACTTTCGCCACAGTCGTTTTGCAATAAGGACCCCCGATGAAAAAAATAATCCTGGGAATTGCCCTGCTGCTGTTTATCGCGATAGGCGGCGGCATCTTCTACCTGTTCCACAATCTCGACAACATCGTCAAGATTGCTATCGAGAAATACGGTTCCGAGGCGATCAAGACGCAGGTGCGTGTGGACAGGGTGCGCATCAAGCTGCAGGAAGGCTCGGCCAGTATCAGCGGTCTCACCATCGCCAATCCTCCGGGCTTTTCGATGCCCTATGCCTTTTCACTGGGCGATATCAGCGTTGGAATCGATATCAACAGCCTGACCGGCAACGTAATCGTCATCCGGGAAATCGGCATCGCCGCGCCACAGGTGTTCTTCGAAGTCAACGCCGACAAAAAGACGAATCTCAATGTGCTCAGCAAGAACCTGGGCACCAGTGCGGAAAATCCTCCGCCCGAAGAAAAATCGGGCGCAGAACCCCGGCTTATTATCAGCAAGGCAGCGCTGAGCGATGCGGAGCTGCAAGCCCTGGTGGTACCGCTCGATAACAAGGAATATCAGCTGAAACTTCCCACCATCACAATGAACAATCTGGGCGCGCCCAAGGGCGCCCCTCCAGCCGAAATCGCAAGGCAAATGCTCGACCAGTTACTGGACCGGGTGAAGGCTGAGGTTAAAAAGCAGGGTATAGGCGCAGAACTGAAGGAAAAGCTCAACGCCCAAAAAGAAGCGCTCAAGACAGAAGCGGACGCCAAGCTGGAGGCGGAGAAAGCAGCCGCCAAAAAGAAAACCGACGCCAAGAAAAAGGCGGCCCAGGACAAGCTGAAACAGAAGCTGGGACAATAATCTTTCGAAATGCCGGTTTTGTCCGGGGCACCATAAACATCAGAGAGGGAATTTATTCCCTCTCTTTTTTCTTCAGGAATACCATCGCAACGAGCCCCGGGCAGTTCCAGTTCTTCGTCGAGTTCGAGCAGCTCTTCGTCGAGCTCAAGTAGTTCTTCTTCGAGTTCGTCTTCTTCAGGCAGCCCGGGCAGCAATGTTTTGAAGGTTGAGCTTGAAAGCCTTTCAGGCCAAAGCAGTTTCTCGCCCTTCGTAGGGCGCAATGATGCAGCGGCTTCGGGCGGCCAGGCAATTGAGTGGCCGAACAACGGCAGCAACCAGAACTTCGGCACGCCTTCGGATACTTCGAGCGGCCAGGTCCTGATTACGTTCAGCCTGTCGCAAATATCTAGCGTAAGATTCGATATGCTTGCGAACCTGGCAGGCGCCGACAACGATTCCTTCCACTACAAGCTGGACGGGGGCGCCTGGGCCGTGCAGAACAATGTGTCGACCAATGGTTACGGAACGATTACGCCCGCGACCTTCAGCAGCCTGGCGGCCGGCGTTCATACACTGCGTATTTCGAGACGCGAAGACGGCGCGAAACTGGATCGTGTGACGCTGACTGCCTCAGCCGGCACGATCAGCTCCCGCTGAAGGACTCGAATCCGGCCGGTGACTTGTTGAGTTGAGTCATTCCTAAAGAAGCCTCGAGGGGGAGCCTTGCTCCCCCCTTTATTTGCCGCTCCGATATTTCAGAATAACGGAGCCGATCAATGAACAACGATCAGAGTCTTCCCAGGTAGTCCGCCTTGCCGAGCTCCACGCCGTTGTGCCGCAGAATGGCATAAGCAGTAGTGACATGGAAATACACGTTGGGCAATACATACTTCGTAAGGTAATCGAGACCCGACATGTTGAGTGTATGGCCGCCGCTCTTGAAACTGATCTGCCGGCTCTCCGAGGCATCGACTTGCTGGGCATCCAGGGTGTTGAGGAAAGCCACGGTTTTGGCGATGCGGGCCTGCAATTCAGGAAAAGTGAATTCCACGTCCTCGTAGCGGGGCGGCTCCATGCCCGCCAGCCGCGCGCCGCAGGCCTTGGAAATATCGCCGGCGATATGCACCTGCCGTGCCAGCGGCAGCATATCGGGGAACAGGCGGGCGCCGCACAGTACCGCGGGATCGATCTTGCGCGCCTCGGCATGCGCCAGGCCCTTTTGCAGGATCGCGGAGAGGTTGTTCAGAGCGCGCAACAGGGGCGCGACGGAAAGCTGGTACATCGACATAAGCTTCCTCCTTGGGGTGAGCTGAAGGCGCGGACATACTAGCATATACGCCTCAAGACATGGTTGACCTCGAATAAAACGTGGACACCGGCCTGCATTCGTATGAATATAGCGCGGGCCGGATCTATAACTACGAGCCCGGGAGGATACCCGGACCAAGCAACGAGGGAGCAGACCGCATGGCCATCGTGAAATTCATGCAGGAAGGAACCCAGGCGCTGTATACCGCGCTGACGGGTTGGAGTTCCGATATCACCAAGCCGATCGTACTGGAGGAAGTCAACGCGTTAATCCGTTACGCCTCCGAGAACGGCATCGATTCACCCGGACCCGATCCCTCGAATCCCGATGAGACCACCCTGGTGCTGCTGCGGCGCGCGGCCGCGGAATACGAACCCTTTTACGACGACGAAGTTATGACGCCGAAAAAGATCGAAGCCGAGGTCAAGGTGCTCTGCCACTACGCACGCCTCGCCAAGCAGACCCGCATCGAGAATTACCCTATCAACGGCCGCACGCTGATCGAAACCAGCTTCGCCGGCCGCAGCCTGTTCTGGCTGTTCGGCCTGACCTTTATCCTGATGGGCTTTGCCATTCTTAATGAGATCATGGCGGGCTGGGCGCAGGCCGCGGATACGCCCTATACCCAGTTTCAACAGGAAATTGTTTTCTTCCAGCGCCATGTGCTACAGCACCTGATTCCGTTTATCTGGGGCGGGCTTGGCGCCTGCATGTACCTGTTGATGCGTCTCTACAACATCGCGACCCACCGCGCCTTCGATCGCGCCCGTCTCCACGGCTGGGCCTTGCGCGTGCTGCTGGCTTCGGTGCTGGCGGCGGTCACGCTGTACCTGATCGATCCCGCCGCCTTGAGTTCGAACGGGATTCCGCTCGAATCAAAAAGTATTGCCTTCCTGGTGGGACTCGGCGTCAAAGTGGTCTATGGCGCCTTTGAAAAACTGGTCGACACACTGGTGGACAAGTTCAATCTGGATTCGGTGCGCCGGCAACCACCGGCGGATAATAACCAGTTGCGCGACTTCCTTGCCTGCGCCCTTGCGGATCCCGCTATCGCCAAGGACGCCAAGAAACGCGAGGTACTGCTGGATCTGATGCGCAATATTTCGAACTCGCCTAAATGCTGAACGAATTCGGGTTTCAAGTCTCGAAAAGATCCCCGCATGGCTCAAGCGGGAACCTTTTGCTGGCCATGGCCGTTCTCAGATACAGAGAGTTCCGATTTCCATCTATTTGTTCCCAAACGAGTCTTTATGAAAACCTTTGATCTTTCCTTCGGCACCGTGACACTGCTGCGCCAGGACCTGGCGGAAGTGATTATCGATCAGGGAATCGAGATGAATATGGACATGATCGATGAATACCATATGTTCGTCTCCGAATTCCTGGCCGAACCCTGCGCCATCCTGATCAACAAAATAAACCAGTACACCTATAGTTTCGAGGCGCAGCTCGCCATTTCGAACCTGGAAAAAATCAAGGCCATCGCCGCGGTGACCTATTCGGATGCCTCACGCATGGCGAGCGAAACCCTGATGAAGCTGCCGACGCACAAGCATTGGAACATGCGGATCTTTTCCGACCGCGACAATGCCCTGCGCTGGCTGGAGCAGCAGTTGTCCTTCCTGAACGCCACTCCCGGCTCTACGCCGCGCGCCTGAACTTCGCCCCCAAAAAAAATCGGGGCCGCATTCGCGGCCCCGACCATAAGAAAAATCCGGTGCCGTAGTTACGGCGCCAGTACCTTGACCTCGTCGATGTAGACGTCGGACCCCGGAGTCGTGCCTTCGAAGAAGATCAGCACTTCGGTAATGGCGCAACTCGCCGGGATAGCGAGACTGCCCGATAACTCGGTCCAGGTGCCGGATGCAACCGCCGTATCGTTCTCCAGCCATGTATAAGTATCGCCGCTCGAACAGCCGATCTTGCCGACCATACGCACCGTATCCGCGGCGGCGCCGGTCTGGTAGACCTGCGCGCTGACGGAATAGGTGGTGCCGGCCGTGAGCGAGCCGCCGATGTTCGGCGATACCGCGAACTGATTCGCGTCCGGACGCGCGGTGGCGCGCAGGCTCTGTGCGCCTGCATATTTCTGCGCGGTCGAAGCGCTTAATACGGAGCCGTTCCAGCTGCTCCAGCCGGTGATGCCTATCTCGAAACCGCCGTTCGGCACCAGGTTCGCGGCGGGCGCGGGCGGGGTCACCTCGACCTGGTCGACGTAGACATCGGAGCCCGCGGCGGTGCCTTCGAAGAAGATCACGACATCGGTCATCGAGCAGGCCGCCGGAATAGCGAGGCTGCCGGACAGTTTGGTCCAGGTATTGGGAGCCACGGCGGTATTGTTTTCCAGCCAAGTATAGGTATCGCCGCTCGAACAGCCGACCTTGCCCACCATGCGCACGGTGTCCGCGGCGGCGCCGGTCTGGTAGACCCATGCGCTCACGCCGTAGGTGGTGCCGGGGGTGAGCCCGGCCATAAAGTTCGGCGAGACCGCGAACTGGTTGGCGTCCGGGCGCGCGGTGGCGCGCAGGCTCTGGCTGCCGGCATGGGCCTGCGCCGTGGAGGCGCTCAGCGTCGAGCCGTTCCAGCTGCTCCAGCCCGTGATACCGGACTCGAAACTGCCGTTCGGCATCAGGTTGAGGCTGGTGCCCGGAGGCGGCACGACCTTGAGCTCGTCGATATAGACGTCGGAACCGGCGGCTGTACCTTCGAAGAAGAGCAGCACTTCGGTGATGCTGCAGGCCTCCGGAATGGCGAGACTGCCGGACAACTGTGTCCAGGTGTTGGCGGCGACCGCCGTGTTATTGTCCAGCCAGGTATACGTGTCGCCGCTCGAACAACCGATCTTGCCGACCATGCGCACCGTATCCGCGGCGGCGCCGGTCTGGTAGACCTGCGCGCTGACGGAATAGGTGGTGCCGGCCGTGAGCGAACCGCCGATGTTCGGCGATACCGCGAACTGATTCGCGTCCGGGCGCGCGGTGGCGCGCAGGCTCTGGGTGCCCGCGAACTTCTGCGTGCTCGAAGCGCTCAGCGTGGAACCGTTCCAGCTGCTCCAGCCGGTGATGCCGGTCTCGAAGCCGCCGTTCGGCATCAAATTGATTTCCGTTTCGGGAATCGGCTTGCCGAAGCGGATGCTGTCGATGTTCCCGACTGCTTCCGCATCACCGTCGAAGCTGATGTACACGTCTTCGGTGCTGGAGGTCGCCGGCCAGGTAACCTCGACCGTCTTGAAGTTATTCCAGCCGCCGGTATAAGGCAGGCTGACGGTCGCGGTCGGAGCGTTTGCCAGGCTGCCGAGGTGGACCGAAAGGCTGGCGAGATCCGTATCGTTACCCTTGGTGTAGGTCACCCACAGCTTGTTCCAGCCGGGCTGGAATTCGACACCCGCGAAAGATATCCAGTCGCCGGCATTGGTGTAAGCGACCACGCTGCCCAGCGCGACCACGCCTTCGCCGCCGTCGTACTGTTCGGCTTCCAGGGTCACGCCGAATTCGGTGCCGTGCCAGCCTGGGGGCGTGTATTCGGGCACGGTGCAGCTGTCGCCGCCGCCCGTCATGTAGCAAAGCGCCCAGTCGAGCGACGGACGATAGCTGCCGTCGCTGCGAATCAGGTAAGCGTTGGTCTGCCAGACGGCGCCCTGGAGGTAGCCCCAGTGCGTCACACCGACGACCGAAGGATGATTCCAGAACACGGAAAAGAGTTCGCGCATCTTGTTAGCCTGGCGCGCATCGTTTTCGATATTGAGATCGAATTCGGTGATGTAGATCGGCAGGCCGGTCGCGGCCAGTGAATCCAGGTTGGTCTTGACCATCGCGCCGCTGGTCTGCTCCAGGAAGTGACCCTGCTCGCCGATGGCGTCGATCAGGCCGCGTTCTTTCAGCAGATTGATGATCTGCAGGTACTGCTTGGTGAATTGCGGCAGGTGCAGGATCTGGTAATCGTTCAGGATCAGCTGTGCGCGGGGAAAATGCTGGCGCGCCATTTCAAAAGCTTTGATTACCCAGTCCCAGCCGGTCGCGCCGTCGCCGCCCAGGGCCGCCTTGTAACCAGCCGGTGCGTGCAGCGGCTCGTTGACCACGTCGATCATTTCCAGATCCGGGTAACGCGCGGCGATCTCGCTCATCCACTCGTCGATCTCTTCGAGTTGCTCTTCGGGCGTCAGGCCGTCCAGCCAGCCCGGCTGCTGCTGGCCCCAGATCAGCGTGTGGTGCTTGTACCGCATGCCGTTGGTCTTTGCGAAATTGTAGGCGGTATCGAGAGAGGTCCAGTTCATCTCGTCGCGCGTACCCTCGACTGTGCCCCATTTACCGCCGTTGCCGGACGTGATCTGGTCGAAGAAGGCGGGCATGTTGGCGTAATCCGCCGGGACATCCGGCGCAGTGCCAAAAAACTTATCGCCGATAGAGACGAACACGCGCGCCGGTTCGGAAGTCAGGTTGTGTCCCTTCTTGTCGTAGGCGGTCGCGGTGAAAAGGTGGTAACCGTTATGAGCGGAAGTCACGGCGATTTTGAAATCGAAGGGTTCTTTTTTATCAGTGGCAATGACGGTACCGTCCCGCTTGAACTCCACCTTATCGACTTTCTTGTCATCGCTGGTCTTGGCTAGCAGAGTCAGTGTGCCATTGGCATGAAAGAAACTGCCACTGGCGCTAAGGCTGACCGTAGGCAGTTCCGGATCGGGCTTGGGCGGCTTGGGCGGTTTGGGGGGCTTAGGCGGCTTGGGGTCCTTCTTGTTGTCGCTGGGCGGGGTGTGCGGGCCCTTGGCGTTTAAAGAACTGTCGCCGGCGCCAAGACTGACCGTAGGCGCGGTATATACGACAAGCGTAACCGCTAATAAAAGATAGCGCAGATAAACGTTCATGCTTTTAACCTCTCCTTTCGTCGACTGGCCGTCCCCGCGGTGAGACAGGGAACGGATACTCATGGTAAACGCTAGCGCTCCGCCTCGACGGCGTGCATGCTGGCGGGAAATGTAGGGCTATCGCCGCCGGCTCCACTTTTCCCCGGTAGACAGCCCTATGTGGAATGCGGACCATATTATAGTCCCTATGACAATAAGGCAACGTACCGAACCATAGCGTACCTCAATGGTTTGTGGAGATGAAAGCTGCGGGGTTCGAACAAAAAAACGTGCTCCCGAAAATAAAAAAGTCCGCACTCGTTTAAAGTCCGGGCCTAATCCAAAAAATTCTGGACCTTCTCTTAAGGCATTGATTTTCATAACGAGGCAATGCCGCCCCACTCCATCCAAAACGGCTCCAGTGAAATCAATCCGGAAAATGACCTGTCATAACACGATTGTCACCTGGTGTGAGTAAGGCCACGGCTCATGTAAAGCGCTTAGCAAAAGGAATGTGCTCAAAGGCGCTATGTTGCAGGCGGCAGGACTCACCCTGCTTCCTCGCCGACCCCCGGAAAAAAACCGCTGGGTATCCGAACAATTCATCAGGCAGCTTGACAAAAAGTGAATGATTGTTCATTCTGCGCGCCCCTCTATATATATGAGTCGGTTACCATGATCGCATCGCGCTCTTTCGCTATCCTGCTGCCGCTGATCCTGCTGACCCTGAGCCTCGCCGCCTGCGGCGGCGGCGCCACGCCCGCATCGAGCACGCCGGCGGTAACGGTGGTAACGCTCAAACCCGCAACCGTGACCCTGACCCGGGAATTGCCGGGCCGCACCATCCCCTTTCTGGTAGCCGAAGTGCGGCCGCAGGTGACCGGCATCGTACGCGACCAGTTGTTCGCCGAAGGCAGCGTCATCGAGGCCGGCCAGGCGCTGTACCAGCTCGATGACGCCACTCTGCGCGCCGCTTATCACAGCGCGCAAGCCGCGCTGACGAGCGCCAAGGTCGCGCTCGAGCTGGCGCGCAACAACGCCGAACGCCTGACCGAACTGACGAAAACCGGCGCTATCAGCAAACAGGACGCCGAAAACGCGGTTGCGCGACTGCACCAGGCCGAAGCCGATGTCGGTGTCGCGCGGGCGCAACTGGAGAGCGCTGAAGTGATGCTCAATTACGCGCGCATCAGCGCGCCGATCGGCGGCCGCATCGGCAAGTCCTCCGTCACCAAGGGCGCGCTCGTCACCGCCAACCAGGACGCTCCGCTGGCGACGCTGCAGCAGCTCGACCCCATCTATGTCGACCTCACCCAGTCAGCCACTGAACTGCTGGAACTGCGCCGGGAAATAGCAGCCGGCAAACTGACCGAAGCCAGCGACGTACCGGTGGCGATACTGCTTGAGGACGGCAGCCGCTATCCCCACGACGGCAAGCTTAAATTCGCGGATGTCGCGGTGGATGAAACCACCGGCAGTTTCTCGCTGCGCGTCGTCGTGCCCAATCCCGACAACCTGCTGCTGCCCGGCATGTACGTGCGCGCCGCCCTCAGCAACGGTGAACGGCAAAATGCCCTGCTTGTACCCCAGCAAGGTATTTCGCGCGACCCCAAGGGCAACGCCAATGCGATGGTAGTGGCCGCGGACAACACAGTGCAGCCGCGCCCGGTGCAGGTCAGCCGCACTATCGGTGACAAATGGCTGGTCGACGCCGGCCTCCAGGCCGGCGACCGTGTGATCATCGAAGGCTTGCAAAAGATCAAGCCGGGCATGTCCGTGCAGGCGACCGAGTTCGCGCCGCCCGCGGGCCCGGACTCGGACCAGCCGCCGGCGAGTCCCGCGATGGGCAATCCGGCTCCCGCAGCTCCCGCCGCCAAACAAGGTTGAGGAAAGCTCATGGCGCAATTCTTTATCGACCGGCCGATCTTCGCCTGGGTTATCGCGATCATCATCATGCTGGCCGGGGCGCTGTCGATCACGCAGCTGCCGGTCTCCATGTATCCTTCGATTGCGCCACCGACCATTAATGTCAACGCGACTTATCCCGGCGCCTCGGCCAAGGTGGTTGAGGACTCGGTGACGCAGATCGTCGAACAGAACATGAAGGGCCTGGACGGGCTGATTTACATGTCCTCGAGCAGCGAGTCCAGCGGGCGCGCGTCCATCACGCTGACCTTCGACAACAGCGTCAACCCGGACGTGGCGCAGGTGCAGGTGCAGAACAAGCTGCAACTGGCGATGCCGCTGCTGCCGCAGGAAGTGCAGCGCCAGGGGGTCGGCGTGAACAAGGCCAGAAGCGGTTTCCTGCTGGTGGTCGGCTTTGTTTCCGAAGACAACAGCATGACCCGAAACGATATCGCGGACTATATCAATGCCAACATCGTCGACCCGATCAGCCGCGTTCCGGGCGTCGGCACCCTGCAGGTGTTCGGAGCGCAATATGCAATGCGCATCTGGCTCGATCCGAACAAGCTCGACACCTACCGCCTGACGCCCGGCGACCTGATCGCCGCCGTCCAGGCGCAGAACCAGCAGGTCGCCGTCGGCCAGCTGGGCGGCACGCCCGCGATTCCCGGGCAGCAATTGAATGCGACGATTACGGCGCAGAGCCGCCTGCAGACGCCGGAACAGTTCCGCGAGATTGTGGTCCGCAGCGCACCGGACGGCTCCGTGCTGAAGCTCGGCGACGTGGCGCGCGTGGAACTCGGCGCCGAGAATTACGATTTCATCAGCCGCTACAACCGCCAGTCGGCGGGCGGCGTCGCAGTGATGCTGGCAACCGGCGCCAACGCGCTTGAAACCGCGCGCGCCGTCGAAAAGCGCCTGGCGGAACTCAGGGAGTTCTTCCCGCCCGGCCTGAAAACGGTCATCCCCTTCGAGACCACGCCCTTCGTGCGCGTCTCGATCATCAACGTGATCGAGACCCTGCTTGAAGCGATCCTGCTGGTGTTCCTGGTAATGTACCTCTTCCTGCAGAACTTCCGCGCCACGCTGATCCCCACCATCGCGGTGCCGGTAGTTCTGCTTGGCACCATGGCGGTGCTGGCCGCGCTCGGATTCTCGGTCAACATGCTGACCATGTTCGCCTCGGTGCTGGCGATCGGATTGTTGGTCGACGACGCCATCGTCGTGGTCGAGAACGTCGAGCGCGTGATGAGCGAGGAAGGCTTGCCGCCGCCGGAGGCGACGCGCAAGTCGATGCGCCAAATCACCGGCGCCCTGATCGCCATCGGCATGGTGCTGGCGGCGGTGTTCGTGCCCATGGCTTTCCTCGGCGGCGCCACCGGCGTCATCTACCGTCAGTTTTCGGCCACCATTGTCTCGGCGATGGCGCTATCGGTATTCGTCGCCCTCGTGCTGACACCGGCCTTGTGCGCCACCATACTCAAACCGGTGCATGGCAAAGGGCATGCGAGTCACGGCAACAAATATCTGGACCGTTTCTTCACCGCCTTCAACCATCATTACGACCGTACCACCGCCAAATACCGCAGCGGTGTCAGCTATATGCTCGCGCGCGGCGGCCGCTTCATGGCTGTCTTCGGCCTGCTGGTCATCGTAATGCTGACGTTGTTCCTGACGCGCCCCAGTTCTTTCCTGCCGCAGGAAGACCAGGGCATGCTGTTTGCGCAGGTGCAGGCCCCCGTGGGGGCAACCCAGCAGCGCACCATGGAGTCCGTAAAAAAGCTGGAGGATCACTTCCTGGAAAACGAACCGGCCGCCGAATCGCTGTTCACGGTGGCGGGTTTCAGTTTCGGCGGCAGCGGCCAGAGCAGCGCGATGGCCTTCGTCAAACTCAAGGACTGGGATGAACGTAAAAAGGACGAGCTGCACGTCAATGCCGTGGTCGGCCGCGCCATGGGCGCGCTCAGCCAGATCAAGGATGCGATGGTGTTCGCCTTCGCGCCGCCCGCCGTGCAGGAACTCGGCCGCTCCGCCGGTTTCGTCTTTTATCTGATGGACAACGCGGGCCTTGGCCACGATGCGCTGACCGCCGCACGCAACCAGTTCCTCGGCGCCGCGATGCAGAACAAGAAACTGATCAACGTACGCCCCAACGGCCAGGACGATACTCCGCAGCTGCGCCTCGATATCGATGCTGAAAAGGCCGGCGCGCTCGGCCTCTCGATCGGTGATATTAACGCCACCTTGTCAGCCGCCTGGGGCGGACGCTACATCGACGACTTCATCGACCGCGGCCGCGTCAAACGCGTGTTCATGCAGGCGGATGCGCCCTTCCGCATGGTGCCGGAAAACTTCCGCCTGTGGTCGGTACGCAACAGGGAGGGCGAGATGGTGCCCTTCTCCGCCTTCGCCTCCTCGCACTGGGACTTCGGCTCACCCCGCCTGGAGCGTTACAACGGCGTGCCCGCCATGCAGATCAACGGCGAAGCCGGGCCGGGCGTGAGTTCCGGCGAGGCGATGGCGGAGATCGAGCGCATGGTCTCGGAACTGCCGCAGGGCATCGGTATTGAGTGGACCGGCATGTCCTATCAGGAACGTCAGGCCGGCGCGCAGACGCCTCTTTTATATACGCTGTCGCTGCTGATCGTGTTCCTGTGCCTGGCCGCGCTCTACGAAAGCTGGAGCATTCCCACTTCCGTCATGCTGGTAGCGCCGCTCGGGATTCTCGGCATCGCACTCGCCGCCGCCACGCGCGGCCTCGCGCGCGATATCTACTTCCAGGTGGCGATGCTGACCACGGTCGGCCTCACCAGCAAGAACGCGATCATGATCGTGGCCTTCGCGACCGATTACATGAAGCAGGGCTTGGAGCTGGTCGAAGCGACCATGCATGCGGTACGCGACCGGCTGCGCCCGATCCTGATGACCTCGCTTGCTTTCGGCATGGGCGTGCTGCCGCTGGCGCTGGCGAGCGGCGCCGGTTCGGGCGCGCAGCATGCGATCGGCACCGGCGTGCTCGGCGGCATGATTGTCGGTGTTGCGCTGGGCGTGTTCTACATCCCGCTGTTCTTCGTGGTTATACGGCGCCTCTTTAGTAAAAACGCGTCCTCCACAAGGCCCGCGCCATGAGCGCGGTCAAATCCACGGTCAGGGCCGAAGCCCAGCGCGAACGCATACTCACCGCAGCGCGCAAATGCTTCATTGAACACGGCTTCCATGCGGCGAGCATGGCCAGTATCGCGGAAACCGCGGATATCAGCATCGGCCTGATCTACCGTTATTTCGAGGGCAAGAACGAGATCATCGTCGCCATCATCGAACAGCAGCTGACGCTGCTGCGCGCCGACCTCGCCCTGCTCGACAACTCGGTCGACCTGGCGGCGCGGCTCGCCGAAGGCTGCGGCACCTGCGGGACGAACCCCGCCCGGCGGCTGAGCCCGGCGCTGTTCCTGGAAATGTCCGCCGAAGCCACGCGCGACCCGAAGATCGCCGCGGCACTGAACGCCTTTGATGGCGCGGTGCGGGGCGACATCGCCGCGTGGATGAGTCGCGGCAAGGACCAGGGAGGTTACGGGCAACCGGAAACTCTCTCGCCCGCGCGCGCGCTGCTGCTGCAATGCCTGATCGACGGCCTGAAAGTGCGCGCCGCACGTGAACCGGAGCTCGACAAAATCCTGCTCAAGCAAGCCCTCGACGAAATCCTGCCGGCAGTTCTGGAAAGCCCCGTGTAAAAACAGTCTCCCGCAGTGACCCTGCGGCGCGGAGAAATCAGAATTCAACGCCCTGTTCCCGGGAACGGCAATTTTTCTCCGCGATCTCCGCGCCTCCCGCGAGAAATATCTTTCGGGTATTTTCAGAAGTGACGGCTTATTATCGGCTCGCCCGTGCGGCGGACGCAGATCCATCATTGTGCGTCGGCGACCTGCGTTTTCAGATAATACGCGCGGATTTTATCGAAATCGGCGGCGATGGTTGCCGCGTCGTGCGGTGGCGTCAGCATGGCATATAACTCCGCCCGCGGGTTTATCAGGTAGACCATCACGGAATGGTCCATCAGATAGCCTTCCTGTCCCGCATACTTCATCGCCGTCTTGCGGTAGGGCGCATCGATGGCTTTCGCTAATATGGAGAGTTGCGCGTCTTCACCGCTGACCCCGAGGAAACCGGCGTCGAACCAGGAAACGTAGTCTTTCAGATATTCCGGATTGTCGCGCGCCGGGTCCACCGATATGAACACGAAGCGGGTATCGTCATGGCCGCCGAGCCGGATTCTGTCGGCGGCCCACCGCAGGGTTTGCAGGGTCATGGGACAGATATCGGGGCAACGGGTATAACCGAAAAACAGAAAGCTCCATTTGCCGTAAAACCGGCGCTTGTCGAATACCTCCTGATTGAAATCCCTAAGCCTGAAATCCGGCAGCTCCCGCCCGCCGGCCGGATACACGACCGCGGCGGTCAGCGCGGGCTGTGACCGGTATTCCTTTATGAACCAGGCGCTCAACAATATGATGAGAAGAAAGCTCGCCCAGAGGATAACGGTGGCTGCCTTGGTGAAGCGATCTGTTCCCATACGATCAGGCGAAGAGCGAGGCGGGGACGTCGAAACGCACACCCCCGCCTTGGGACGGATAATGAAACCGGATTTAAGCCTGCGCCATCGCGCCATGTCCCGGCGATCTGCGCTTGCCGACGAAGCTGATCAACAGGGACAGCAGCAGTATTGCGATGGTTGCCGCGGCAATGGACGCCGCCATTACGTTGGGGGATATCGTAACGGCAATATCGTCCTGTGCCGGCGAAAACGTCAACTGACAGGTAGTGCCGAACATGCCGGTGTAATGCATACCGGAAACGGCGAAAGCGATTACGAAAGCGCTGATGACGCGCTGCACGCCGCGTCTCATCGTCACCATCAATAACAAACCGACGGTGGCGACAACGATCGCCACCACGAATGACAAGGCGAATATCAATGGATCGTAACTGAGTTCGGCGGTCATCCGCATCGCTTCCATGCCGATATAGTGCATGGTGCATACTCCCACTCCGACGAACGCGCCGGCGGCGCAGAGTCTGCCCATGCTTAAATCCCGGCCGGTGACGATAAAGAGCCCGATGCCCGTCACCACTATAGCGGCGATCAAAGAGGCGACCGTTATGGTGATATCGTAATTGACGGCGATTGGCAGCTTGTAGGCCAGCATCGCGATGAAATGCATGGACCAGATTCCGCCGCCTCCGAGGGCGATGGCTGCGGCAATAATCCACAGCAAGCGCCTGCTTTTCTGCTTGTCATCGATCACATGGCCGGCCAGTTGCAGCGCCGTGAATGACCCTAATGTGGAAACCACATATGACAATATGACAAGCCAAATGTCATAAGTCCCGACGATATTCGTGTACATGGAGTTCATATTTCACTTCCTGTTAAATATGGGTTCGATATTTTCGGCAAAAAACCCGAAAGCTTTAACCGTTGACGCCAGTTGTTCGGGCTAACCTCCGATAACCCCGCCCAGGGGCAACAGCTTCTCCGGCCCGGTTTCGACCGCCTGCTGAGCAGAATAGTCCTTGCGGTGCAACGCCAGCCGCAACGGCGTTCTTGCGGCACGTTCCTTATGCACGAAATCGTGCCGCGCCCGGTGGTATTCACTTTTCGCGCCGAAAAAGTTCGCATGCATCTGCTCAAGCTCTTCTTCACGGTATTGCGCAAGAGGTTTTCTTTTTTCATCGGCCTTGCGCTGCTCCTGCTTCCAGGCGATGCATTTGCGGTACACATCAGGCCGGGCCAGGCTCTCAGCATAGCCGACGACCGATTCATGGTACCGCTCCCAATCTTCATCGAACAACTCATCCGCCAGATCGAGCAGCAAGGCCTCCCTGGCCAACATGGGCATGCATTCGCGTATGATCTGCCGCGCCCGCACCTCGCCTACCCGCCGTGGCAGCAGGTAGGTCCAGTACTCCGAGCCATATAAACCCATGGTGGCGTAATGCGGATTCAATACCACGCCGTCGCGCGCGACGACTCTGTCGCAGGCCAGCGGCATAATGGCGCCGCCCGCGCCAGCGTTATTCCGCAGCGCGGCGACGGTGACGTGCTTCGGCGAGAGAATTATTTCCTCCACCAGGTCGTCCATTGCCTGGATGTTCCGCCATGACTCGGCCGCCGGATCAGGCGCCGCCTCGATTGAGTTCAGGTGGATGCCGTTTCCCCAGAAATCTTCACCACCCATCAGCGTGATGACCTTGACCGGACGCTTCTTCAGGTTTTGCAACTCCTGCCGCAGCCGGCGGCACTGCTCCGTATTCATGGCGCCGTTGTAAAAATCGAAATACAGATAGCCCACTCCGTTTCTTTCATGACTGCGGATTTCCTCGCAGGCTTCGGCCTTGACCGCGGGCAGCCGCACGGGCCGGTTTTTTTCGCGGGCGAGGGCATCCAGCACTTCGGCGGCGGGAAGCTTGATGCACGCCTTATCGGGTCCGTATTTCCTTTTCGCCATCCGGATCCAGACCGCGCCGTCCGCGGTGGCTTTACAGATCGCTCCGCCGCAGCGCGCAATCAAGGCTCCAGGTTTCCCCCTGCGCTGCGGTTCACGCCTCGCGCCGTAATAGTAGACGGGCTCGTCGAACATTTCGTCGAGCACGCCGGGAGCACTGTCGGCCGCATTGATTTTACGGAGCACCGTATCCGTCGTGTCGCGTTGCCAGTCGATCTTCCGGTCAGCCTGCTGCATCGCGGGCCTTAATGTTCCCTTCACGCCGGCGCGCGCATAGTCCAGCGGCCGCGGCTTGAATTTCGGATTCTTGATATTTTCCAGCGCCTGCCGCACCAGCTGGACAGCCTGCATGGTCACTTCACGGCGATACAGACTGGCCTTGCTGGCCGCGCGCAGAGGAAAATCCTTCGTTCCCCATATATGCCCCGCATCCATTTCCCGGGCGGCCTGCAGCAGGGTTACACCCCAGCCGGCCATGCCGCCACTGACGGCCCAATCCAGGGAAGACGGCCCGCGGTCGCCCTCGATCCCGGGATGCACGACCAGGCAGACATGCTTTTTCCAGATTTCATCCGGGATGCGTTCTTTCAGAAAGGGGCAGATGATGACATCGGGCTCGAACAGCTCCACGGCTTCCAGCATAAGCCGCGGGTTCAGAGCCAACTCGACCGATACGGTATGGCCCATCATGACCAATTCCCGATGCAGCCGCTGGGTCAGTCCGTTGAAGCTGGAAGCAATCAGCAGTATTTTCACTTTTACTTCTCCTTGTGTCTTCCCGACACTCCGTGTCATATGCGTTGATCAGCCACCTGAAATCCGTACCTGGAATCGCGGCAAAAAATCGCGACTTCCGGACAGGCCGGATTTTTATCAATGCCCCGCTTTGATCGTGCCTTCAAAGATCCCAGCCGGACCAAAGACACGCATCGGCGCGAAATATCTCTTCGCGCACAGCAAGACGGAAAACGGTTTTCATGAGAAGGACTACATTACCAGGCGACGCGTCGCCGGCATGTGATTCCTGATGTTTCCCGGGGGCCCGGGAACGGCTCACCATGGAAATAGGGTATAGCCCAAGGGCGGTGACTGCGCCACTTCCCGGAAAACCGGGATGCCTTATCCAGACTTCATGCGTGCTGACAAAAACGGTTCTGAAACAGCGGTATTTACAGGATTTATAAAGGGTACCAGCCGGCAAGCCAGGCTTGCGTAAGATTTATCCTACAAAAAAACAAGCCGGACAATGGGATACAAGGGACGCGCCGGTTCGTTCAGTGCTGGATGGTCCTCTCCAGATTTTAAGAATTATCGCGTACAGTCGCTATTAACCGATCAGGCGCGGAGAAAAACGGCAGCATGGAAGAGAATGCGATTGACCTCACCATCAGGGAAGACGGCGTCGGAGACATCCTGGCGCAGGCCATACCCTACAAGCTCGGGAAATATGAAATCGGTGAAGAGTTGGGCCGGGGCGCCAACGGCGTCGTTTACAAGGGGTTCGATCCCTTCGTGCGTCGTGACGTGGCCATCAAAATCGGCTGGTGCGACCCCGCGACGGAAGACAGCAAACAGCGACAGGCGAAACTGGATTTTTTCGCCGAAGCCCATGCCGCAGGGCGGCTGCAGCACCCGAACATCGTCGCCCTCTACGACGCGCAGATGGAAAAGGATCTGCAATACATCGTCATGGAGTACGTGCGCGGCGTGACCCTGAAGGAATACTGCCGCAGCGACAACCTGCTGCCGGCCGCCAAGGTGGTGGAATGCATGTTCAAATGCTGCCTCGCGCTGGACCTCTCCCACTCCATGGGGGTCATCCATCGCGACATCAAGCCCGGCAATATCATGCTGAGCGAGGACGGCGAAACCAAGCTGATGGATTTCAGCGTGGCGGCGATCACCCAGAACAAGACCATCAACTCGAACCTGCTTGTCGGCTCGCCGAGCTATATGTCGCCCGAGCAGGTGCAACGGCAGCAGGTCGGGCCGCAGAGCGACCTCTACTCGCTGGGCGCCGTCATGTACCACCTGCTGACCGGCAAACGGCTTTACGCCTCCGAAGAAATCGTGGATATATTCCGCAGCATCATCAAGGTTCAGCCGCCCAGGCTGCAGGACGAGCGCCCGGACCTGCCGCCGGCGCTCTGGAACGTCGTCGACAGGGCGCTGCAAAAGGATCCGTCAAAGCGCTTCGAAAGCGGCAAGGCCATGGCGGCGGAACTGGCGTCGATTCACGACAACCTGGCCCACGTCGAACACAGTATCAGCCAGAGCGAACAACACCATGCCCTGTTGAAACTCAAATTTTTCAGCAGATTCGACACTTCGAACCTGGATGAAATCATGACCGTCAGCACCCTGCTGAATTTCAAGCAGGGCGAAAGGATTTCGCAGGAAAGCGACATCGGCAATTCCTTCTACATCGTGGTGAAAGGAACCGTGCGCGTCACGCAAGCGGCGCAGCTGCTGGTGATCCTGAACAGGGGAGAATGTTTCGGTAAAACGGGTTTTACGACTCCCGGCAAGCAAGGTCCGGTTTTGACCGCCGAAAGCGGAGTACTGCTGTTGAAAGTGAACGCCGTCGGCATCGAAACCCTGTCCGAGAGAACCCAGCTCCAGTACTACAGGGCGTTCAGCCAGAACCTGATCGACCGCCTCGCCTCATCCCGCGCCAGCTAGTGGCGATACAGCATTTTTTATGGCGTTACAATAAAAAATATAACCACAGAGAACACCGAGATCACAGAGCAGATTAATTCTTAAAACTCTGTGCGCTCTGTGCTCTCCGTAGTTTGTTATTAATTAGCCCTGAATCAAGCAATCTCGAAAGATTTCCGGCTATCGGCGAAGCAGCTGGTGCATTTCGTATATGAGATCGTCGTTGGTGAACGGCTTGGTGATGTAGCTGTTCACGCCTGTCGCCATCGCCTGCGACTTGTGTTTCTCCGTGGAACGGGAAGTGACCATGACGATGGGCAGATTCCGGGTATTGTCGTGTGAGCGCAGATGCGCGGCCAGCTCCAGCCCGTTCATTTTCGGCATTTCGAGATCCGTCAGCAGCAGGTCCGGGACTTTTTCCTCGATCAGGGTGATGGCTTCCACGCCGTCGATCGCAGTGCGCACATCGTAACCCGCGTCCCTGGCGACCTGGCTCAGGCTGCGGCGGGCGCTGCTGGAGTCGTCGACAATCAGCACATTGACCGCCGTCGGAACGGGTTGCTCGATATGCTGCTGCAGATAATCGGCGACCAGCCGCGACGGTTTGCGCAACAGATCCTTGAGATCGAATACCGGGACCGCCATGCCTTCGGCCGTCAGCACGGTGCCGATAATGGCCCCGATGCGGGGAATATAGCGGCCGATTTTCTTGATGAACAATTCCACGTTGCTCAGCGCCTCTTCGATCAGAGTGGCGGTCCTGATATCCGCGTCATCCACCAGCAGGGCGGCCCGGCGCATATGCCCGATACCTTCGCCCGCGGCGCCGATTCCGAGCAGCTCGCTCAGGTGCCGGATATCGTACAGCCGGTCCTTGAAACGGATCCGGTGTCCGCCGGCATGCTCTTCGAAGGCATCCGGTTCGATATTCACGATCTGGCTGAAAGAACCCGATAGGATGCCGAACACCAGCCCGCCCGACCTCAACAACAGCACGTGGGTCTTCAACAGAGTCTGTGGGACGGTGATGATGAATTCGGTGCCCTTGCCCGCTTCCGACTGTATCGCCAGACTGCCGCGCAGGTCGGCGACCTTCTTGGCGACCACATCCATCCCCAGACCACGGCCGGAGACCTGGTTCGCATCCGAGCGGGTGGAAAAGCCAGGCTGGAGTATCAGCTCGAACAACTCCTTTTCAGTAACGATCTGCTCCGCCCCGATCAGGCCCAGCTGCAGCGCCTTGTTTTTGACCGCCGCCGAATCGATGCCGCGGCCGTCATCCTTGCAACGGATTACGATATTGTTACCCACGCGCTCGAAAGCCAGGGTGATGGTCGCGACTTTTGATTTCCCGGCATCCGCCCGCTCCTGCGGCGCTTCGACTCCGTGGTCGACCGCGTTCCTGAGGATATGCAGCAGCGGGTCCACGATCGCGTCCAGAATGGAGTTGTCGATATAAAGCGACTCGCCCGTCACGGCCAGTGCGGCCTCCTTACCGGTCATACGACAGGTCTGCCGCACGCTGCGCTGCAGCCGCGGCAATATGGAGCTGACCGGCGTCAGGCGTTCGGACGTAATCGACTGATTCAGTTCCCGGTTCAACTGGTCCTGCTGGGTCAACAGCTCCTTGACCTGCGCCAGCTCTCCCGAGACCGAGCGCGTGACTTCCCGCATGTCGTCCAGCAATTCCGTCACGAGACTGGCGATGCTGTGCAGCTCGTTATACTGATCCATCTCCAGCGGATCGAAATTCCGCTCCAGGCCCTGGGTGCGCAGGCCTGCGAAATTCTTCTTCAGGCCCTGCGTATAAATCAGTTCCTGCAGCAGACCCATCTGCACGTGCAAGGCATGCTGCTGCTTATGCAGCACTTCCGAATTCTTGAGCGCGAGGGCCAGTTGTCCGCGGGTGATCAGATTCGAGCTCGACAGCTCGCCGGTAATGTCCAGCAGTCTGTCCAGTATATTGCCTTGCAGCTCGGGTTCCGTTTCCGGCACGGCCGCGGCCGTTACGCGGGCGGGCGCCGCATGTTCCGCGGTAACCTCCACGTCGGCGGCCTCAACCATCGGCTCGAAACCCGTATATTCACCGCCCGCGAAGCGTTGCTGCCAGTCCGCCAGGCCTTGCAACACCTGCAACGCCTGCGGCGGCGGTTCAGACAGGCCCAGTGCGGCCTCAGCCATGATTTCGAGGCAGTCGGCGGCTTCGATCAGAACCTCCGCCAGCTCGTTCGACGGCAGGCTGTCCTGCTTCACCAGGGTTTCCAGGATATCCTCGAGATAGTGCGTGACATTGGCGATGCCTTTCACACCGACGATGTTCGCGGCGCCCTTCAGGGTATGGGCGACCCGCCGGGCCTCGGTCATATCCTCGCGCGTCACGCTGCGGTCGAAGAGCTTCTGGATCCGGTGCGACAGTTCGGCGGTGCCTTGCGGCAACTCCTGGCGGAACGTGGCGAGCAGTTTGAGATTGATGTCATCCGGGATCTGCACTGCAACGTCATCGGCCGTCAGCGGCGCCTGCTCCTCATCATTCAATGAGGCATCCGCCGCGTTTCCGAAAAACCTTATTTCCTCGATGATCCCGTCGAGCTGTGACGCCTCGATCTTCCAGGGCCAGTCTTCTGCCAGCAGGAAGGATCGCAGCGACTGCGCGGCCTCCGGATCGGAACTGTTGAGGATAAAATCAGACAGCCTTGACGGCCAGCCGGCGATCAATGCGGTGATACGCCCGTTACCGCGCACATCCGCGGGGGATTCCGCGAACAGCGATACGTTGACATCGATAAAACCCATCAGGGTCTGCAACCCCCCGAGGTCGATCGCGCCGGCCACTCCGGCCACGCGCGCGGTGAAGGCGCAGTAATCCTCCCTGGACGCGTTGAGCAGGTCCTGCGGCGCATCGGCGCTGCCCAGCAGTCCGGCCGACCGGCTTAGCAGCGCCTCACCCTGACGAAGTTCTTCCGCCAGTACCGATAATATTTCGCGGTTGGACACTGCGCATCCCTGCCTAGGCGGACTGCATGGCGGCCGGCAGTTTGAAGATCTTCACCGAACTTATAAGCTGTTTACAAAAGTCGGTGAGACTTCTGGTCTGGTCGAGCTGCTCGTCAAGTTCGCGGGCGGTATCCTGCGTGCTCTGGTTGATGACCTGCGCGCGCTCCCGCAACTGGTTGCTGATCCAGGCCTGCTTCTCGGTATTGGCGGCGATCTCGCGCACCGCCGCCACCAGCATGCCGGTGATCTGCTGCGTTTCCTGCATCTGCTGCCCCGCGCTTTCCGCCAGCTTCGAACCCTCGACCACGTAGCCAATGGTCTTTTCCATCGTGGTCATCGTGTCGTTGGTTTCGATCTGGATGTTCTTGACCAGCGAAGAAATTTCGCCGGTGGCGCGCTTGGCGTTCTCGGCGAGCCGCTGTACTTCTTCGGCGATCACCGCGAAACCGCGTCCCGCCTCGCCGGCCGCGGCCGCCTGTACGCTGGAGTTCAGCGCCAGCACGTGGGTACGCTCGGCGACGTCCTTGATGAGGTCGACGACGGTTCCGATTTCCTGCGAGCGCTCGCCCAGGCGCTTGATACGCTTGCCGGCCTCGTTGATCGTCTCCCGGATGGTGTTCATGCCGCGCAGGGTATCCGTCACCGTCGCGGTCGCCGTCTGCGTGGACTTGTCGGCACGTCCCGCGATCTGGTTACAGTTATTGGCCACCGCCACGATGTTGTTGAGCTCGACCGAGGCCTGCGCCAGTTCCTGGGCGGTTTTCGCCAGGTCCTGCTGCTGCGTCATGGCCACGTTCTTCACGAAGTTGGCCTTGCTGTCCACCTGCTCGGACGCCAGTCCCACCCGCTCGGCCACATGGGTCACTTTGGTCAGTACCGCGGAAGTGTCCCGCGTCAGCTTGTTGATGGCGTCCGCCAGCGGGCCGGTCACATCCTCGGTAACCGGCAGGTTGATGGTCAGATCGCGCTGACTCAACAGGCTCACCGCGCGCAGCAGGTTGATGATCGAATCGTTGAGTATCCGGTTTTCCCGGGCCGACTGGTCGAGGGTGGCCATTTTGTCGCGCAGCAGCTCGTCCAGCGTCCGGCCCAGGCTCGACAGCTCATCGTTGCCCTCAAGACCGGCGCGGGCGGAAATGTCCCCGTTCGACACCTTGCGCACGGTTTCGGATATCACGCCGATGGGCGCGGCGATCGACTGGTAGATCAGGATGCCGAGCACGCTGGATACGAATATGCCGGCGATAAACGCGACGATGGTGATGATGAGGATCGATTTTTCACGCCGTTGCGACTCGACCAATATATTGTTCGATCTCAAGTCCTGTTCGGCGATCGAAGCCTGCACGTTACTGACGAACATCATGGTCGCCGGTTTCGCCTCATTCGACGCGAAATTCTCCAGTGCCGCGCCGTCCTGACCATCGATGATAGCCTGCAGTCGCGCGACAACCTGCTTGATATCCGCCCGGTAAGGCGTAAGAACCTCGTCGGTGAATTCGAGGTCCGCGGCCGACAGCGAATCGATGAAGATATTCCAGTTGTCCTCGAAATCGGACTCGACCAGGCTCAGTTTGGTCGCGGCGTCCTGCCAGCCGAGCTTGCCCTCACTGAGATCCCTGACCAGTTCGAGAAAGTCCGTGCGGATCGGTTCCACGACATAGCTCAGCCGCGCGCTCGCGTTCACGGCCTTGTCCAATTCCAGTGTCGACTCGGTGCCGCTGCGCAGACCGTAGATCGATATCAACCCGACAAACAGCAGAATGATCGCCTGGATGACGATCAGACTGATGATGCGCTGTCCTATTTTCAGATTACCAAACATGGCCTTATCCTCTTGAATTTATGGACCAGGAATCCCCGGTCTGCTTTCAGGAATTTTCCCCAGGTATCCGCCGCGACTGCTTCATCGGGAGCCGCCCAGGTTGACGCCGACCACCAGGACGCCGATGGTTGCGCCGCGGTCCAGCACCGGCGCGGCGACATACGTGGAAGCGGCCCCGGTTTTTTCATCGAGCTGTATGGGACTGACATATACCTGGCCCTCGCCCCGGTTGTATGTCCTTTCCCACTCCGCTTCATCTCCCTGCCAGTAATCGTCCGCCAGGCGGTAGGTCGCCACATTGGCGCCCTGGTTGTCCGCGAGCAGGGCTCCGCTCAAGGCGGGGTCCTGATCGACAAACCGCCGCATGACGGCCGCATGGTCGCCGCTTTGCAGGGCGCGCTTCAGCGGACCCTCATCGCCGGACGACCGCCATTCGCGGTCACGCTGTTCGATCGTCGCGGCGTCCAGGCTCTGCGCATTCTGCCGTCTCACGGCTTTCACCAGCAGGGGATTGAGCGCCATGTGCTGGACCACGCGTATCTTGTCTTGCAGCAGCTGCGTGATCTGTTCGTTGGTCAACCGCGCGGCCGATGCGGCCGGCGGGAGCGTCATCAGGGCGAGCGCAATAATCGTGTTA
>DASUFE010000121.1:0-43420 GCA_036274675.1 Gammaproteobacteria bacterium | reverse complement strand
GCCACCGTGTAGCTGCCGCCCGGCTGGAAATTGGTATGAGACGCGGCCGAGGCCTGACTGAAATCGGTGAAGTTGAGGTAAATGGATTTCCAGCCGTTGTTGTAAACCGTCGCGAACACATGATACTTGCCGCCGTAGTTCACGATCGTCGGATCCTTCACCGACGCGTTGCCGTTCTTCGGCGAGATAATCGGCGAACCCGAAGTCCAGCTCAGATTGCTCGGCAGATCGCAGAAAGTCCCGCCGCTGGAGCTGCTCGAACTTGAGCTGGTGCTCGAAGAGGACGAACTGGTCGATGAAGAGCTGCTGCTTCCAGAAACAGTGCCGAAACTGATGTAGCCGTTGCAATGCATCAGTTCGCTGTTGGAGCCGCCGCCGCAAGCGCCGTTGGCATAGAAGGCCGTGTTCACGCTCTGGTTCTCGGCCTGGCGGGTCTGGCCGTTCACAACTATATAGTCCACTGTAACGTCGCGGTTGGTGCCGTCGTTGGTGAAGTTGACGCGAACTTCGCCGCTAAGGCTGGTCGAGGCAGTGTAATCCTGCAGGCTCGTGGTCAGGGTCCAGGTCTGGACCACGGTGCTGCCAACCTGCAGATTGATCGTCTCCTGACCGCTGGTGCCGCGCGCGCGCACCACAATCGTATTGCTGCCGCTGCTCGATGAGGTAGAACTGGAGCTGCTGCTTGAGGACGAGGAGGAACTGCTCGAACTGCCTGGGGCGTTGCCGAAACTGATATAGCCGTTGCAGTGCATCCACTCGCTGTTGGAGCCCCCGCCGCAGGCGCCGTTCGCGTATAACCCGGTGTTCACGCTCTGGTTCTCGGCCTGGCGGGTTGCGCCGTCCACCTGTATGTAATCCACCTGTACGTCACGATTGGTGCCGTCATTGGTGAAGTTGAGCCTGATCTCGCCCGTAAGAGCGGTCGAAACCGTGCGATCCTGCATGGTCGTGGTCAGTGTCCAGACCTGGACCGTGCTGCCGCCGACCTGCAGGCTGACCGATTCCTGACCGCTGGTGCCGCGGGCGCGGACGACAATAGTGGCGGCGCATGCCTGGCCGGCCAGCACGAGGCCGCACAGCAGCATTCCCAGTTTGATGAAAGTCTTCATTGATACCCCTCCTCATGTTCAATAAGAAATTTCCTTGCCAGACGCGTTAATACCGATTCCGCGGATCTGGTCAGGGGCATGAGGATAAAATCGACGGGCGGGGAAGAACAGGAAGGTTTGAAAGGATTATACGAACTGTAAAAAAGTTGATTTTTTTTGCAGAAAATAATGCAGGCCAGGAAGCCTACCCGCCCCCATTATCCGCCCTGCCCGATCTGCTAATGCCCTTGAACGCCTTGGGAGTGCTTCCGTACTCGTTTTTAAAAAGCCGTATGAAATAAGTCAGATTGTTATATCCGACCGAATATGCGATTTCCGCCACGTTGGCATTGTCATTTTCGGACAGCAGGCGCGCGGCCTCGGTCAGCCTGAGTTTATTCAGGCAACCGGTGAATGTATATCCCAGTTCGCTTTTCAGGATCTCATTTATCTTGGTTCTGCTGATTCCCAGCGTCGAGATAGTCTTTTCCAGGCTCAAATCCGGATCGGCGTACTCGGTCGCCATAAACCGCAAGAGCAGAGTCTTCTCCCGGTCCTCCTGGGGCTGGACGGATAACTGCTGGTAAGCCAGCAAGGGCCGGTCCTTCCGCAACTTGTCCTGCATGTCCGCGACGAGGCTTTGCGTGTATCGCCGGAACAGCCAGAGAATAAAACCCGCCCAAACCAGGACCAGCAATACCCCGCAAGCCCATGCGTAACGCCAGTCCCGCCCCCGCAGGCCCAATTCGCCGATCCTGACGTTGGCGGGCTTACCGACGGGACCCTCGAACGAGGCGATAATGGAAAAAGCCGCGACCTGATTCAGCCGGTAATTCTGGTCGGAAACTTCGATTTTAAAACGGCTCAGCCACCACGTCGGCACATACAAATGCTTCAGATCGATTTCGACATCCGACCACTCCTCGTCGCAGGGGAAAAATGCTTTCGCGATGCGATAGGAGTTGAAATCCGCCGGGTCCGTAACCTTGGGATCAAAGCTGTAGAGGTGAAAGGTCAATACGTTGCGTGGCCTGCATTTCGCTCTGAACGCAACAGTGGAGTATTTGCTTAAATCCGCATATTGCCGCGCGCTTTCCTGGCCCGCGAAATTGAAGATCGCGGTGACCTGCGGGTATTGCACATCTTCCGTCAGAATATAGTCATAATCCAGACTCGCGCTTGAATCATTGACGGTGATCGAGGAAGCGCCGCCTCTGCGGACGTCGGTCATGGTCTCGAACTTCCATGGAATAACGCTGTCTCCTGCCGGCAGCAGAACGTCGCGCACCAAGAGCAGTTTCCAGCACACGAGAGTCGATACCAGCGTGAGCGCAACCAGGCCGGCGAACATCAGGATGGCTTTCTTGTAAAATCCGAGCATGAACGATTACCCGTCTCGCGCGATCGGGCTGGCCCTGGCAAATGTCCCGGGCGTACAGCCGTATTCGTTCTTGAACAGCTTTCTGAAATACGATACGTCGCTATACCCGACCGAATGGGCGATTTCCTCCACATTGGTGTCATCCCGCTGCGAAAGCAGGCGCGCCGCTTCGGACAGCCTGAGCTTGTTCAGATAAGCGCTGAAAGTCATGCCGAGCTCGTCCTTCAGCAGTTCGTTGATTTTCGTCCGGTTGATGCCGAGCGTCTCGACGGCAAACTCAAGGCTTATGTCCGGGTTCCTGTATTGCGCCGCCATAAACTGCAATACCTGGCTTTTTTCCTTGTCCCGGTGCGGCTCGATGGATAACCGTTGATAGGCCATCAGCGGCTGGTCTTTCTTTAATTTGCTTTTGACATCGCTGAGCAGACTGCTGGTGTAATGCCTGAAAAACCAGCTCGCAAAACCGATCCAGGCGAGGGTTGAAAATCCCGCGAAGATCCAGGCATAACGCCAGTCATGCCCGTGCAGCGTCAGCCCGCCGATCTTTACCTTGGACGGCGTGTTTACGAGGCCGTCCCGCGAGGCTCCAAAAGCAATCGCAATCACCTTGTCGAGTCGATAGTCCTGATCGGAAGGATCGAGCTTCACCGATTCCAGCCACCAGGGCGGAATATTCAAATGCTTCAAGTCAATCTCAACGTCCGACCACTCCTCAAGGCAGGAAAAAAATGCCCGGGCGCCTCGATATGAATAGAAATTTCCGGGATTCGTCACCTTTGCATCGAAACTGTATATAAAAAAAGCCAAAGCATTCCGCGGCATGCACTTTACCCGGAACGTCGCAGTGGAATACCTGCTTAAATCGACCAGGACCGGGGCATCGCCCGGTCCGGAGAAGGCGACCGCGGCTGTAACCACGGGATGCTCGACACTTTCAGTCAGAATATATTCATAGTCGAGACCGTAGACATCCTCGGTAACAGACACGGTAGAGGACCCGCCCTCCACGGCGTCGGTAAAAGTTTTCAGCTTCCACGGCAGAACGCTCTCATTGGCCGGGAACAACGCATCGCTCACGAAAAAACCCCGGGCGCATAAAGCGGCAACCAGCGCCGTTAACACAACCAGGCCGAGGAATATCGCAGTCGCTTTGCGGTAGAACGGCAGCATCAGAGCGCCCTCACGCCGCCGGCTTCCCGATCCTCCTCCGCCAGCAGCTCGTTCCTGAGCGGACGCCCGAATAGCGGAGACTCAATTTCAAAGATATCGCCGTGACGGGTTTTTATACCGTCGCCGAAACTGAGCGTCGCGGTGCCGAAAAAATGCACATGCGCCGCGCCCGGCCGGCGGAAAACGCGGTATTTGAAGTGATGCGCCTCAAGGTTGGCGATGCTATGGCACATATTGTCCTCGCCGCTCAAAAAGGGTTTTTCCCAGATCGCCTGGCCATTCCTGATGATGCGCGAAGTCCCAGCCACGTGTTTCGGCAGCTCACCGAGCAGGATCTCCGGTCCGAACGAACAGGCCCGCAGCTTGGAATGCGCGAGATAGAGATAATTCTGGCGCTCCATCACGTGGTCGGAGAACTCGTTGCCCAGCGTGAAGCCGAGACGGTACGGCGTGCCGTCGTCCGAGAGCACATACAAGCCCACGATCTCCGGCTCCTCTCCGCCGTCGAGGGCGAAGGCAGGCGCACGCAATGGCGTATAAGGCGCGGCGACGCAGGTGCCGTCGCCTTTGTAAAACCACTCCGGCTGCACACCTTGTTTACCCGGGGCCGGTTTCCCCCCTTCGATGCCGAGGCGGAACATTTTCATCGAGTCGCTAAGTTCAGTTTCAGCGCTGCCCTTGAGCTTTCGATGCATCGCATCGCGGGTATCCGCGCTGCCGAGATGAGTCAGGCCCGTTCCCGACACCAGCAGTTGGGCCGGATCGGGATGGCCGAAGGGGCTGAGGATGCATCCGCGGTCGATCAACTCCTGGTAGTCGAGCCGGTCGCCCGATACCGATGCCGTCACGAGGCTCTCGACGGAAACGCGCTTGCTGATGGCGGCAAGCGCCAGCTCATACGTCGTATTTACGCCCTGCAGCGGCAGTATGAAAGCGCCATCGACGACGCCAACGGCGGGCCTGGACTTCGTATTTTTAAATTGAATCAACCTCATTTCGTATACCCCTCAATTCCAGCCGCCCGCGAGCGACTCAATGGCGCGACCCGCCGGGCCTGGCCGCTTTACTCGCGCGGCATTTCTCATGTCAGTTGCCAATACAGGTTGTAGCGTTCATGGGCAATGCGGTAGTACGGTATCAGCTCCAGCTCACGTACAGGTTGCATTGCATTAACGGAGAAAACGAGCGAATCATCCGCCTTGCGCCGCACCTTCTCCTGCAGCGTTTGGTTCGACACGGCGAGCTTCGGCAGCTCCATGGGAATATTCAACATGTCTCCGGAGGTGCGTTCATTGACGATGATATCGGCGCCGGCCGCAAGACCTTCGGTACCAAGACGCGCTGCCAGCACGATCGGGCCATACATCAATGCGGCGACATCGGGCGCATCCGGCAAGGCCTGCAGGCGCAGCCGCATCGGCAGCTCCACCGTCACCACGTCGCCGTCGCGCCAGGTCCGGTCGATGTCTATATAACTTGCGGATTTTTCGCTCTCGGCGTACCTGCGGCCGTTTACCGACACCGCCGCCCGCCGGCACCATTCCGGATGGCGGACTTTCAATCCGAATTTTACGGGTCTGGCGGCGTGCACGGTGAGTGTCGTGGATGCACCGTCCGGGAACGCGGTGGTCTGAACCACGCGCAGCCTTTTTTCGCGCCAATTCAGTTCGGATGCAATGAACAGATTGACGTATAAAGAACCGGCATCGTGAAAATAAATGGAATCACCGTACCTGGCGTGGTTTTCCATGCCGCTTCCGGTACAGCACCAAAACGAATCCTCCGGCGTGCAATAAAGCTTTACATAGCCCGGGCGCGTAGCCTGAAAATACGTCATCATACCGGACTCGGGATCCTGCGAAGCCAGAATACCGTTAAAAAGCGCGCGTTCGTAATAATCCGCGTAAGTTACGGAGGGATCGTCAAGGAACAAGGCGCGGGTCAGACGCAGCATGTTGTGCGTGCAGCAGGTTTCCATGGTTTTGGCGGACTGCAGATGCCGTCTGAATTCACTCGCCGGGAAAAAGTGCTCCCGGTCGCCATTGCCGCCGGTGGCGAAGGACCGGCCCTCGACCACGGTTCGCCAGAAGCACCGGGCTGCGCGGCCGTAGGCCTCTTTTCCAGTCAATCCGTGCAACCGTGCAAAACCCGTGACTTTGGGAATCTGCGTGTTGGAATGAAGACCGTCCAGCGTATCGCGGCCCTCCGCCAGCGGCTGCAGCAGCGCCTGATGATTGAAACGCTCGGCGAGAGCCAGATATTTGGGGTCGCCGCTGACCGCATAGAGATCCCCAAGCACCTCATTCATGCCGCCGTGTTCGGTGCCGAGCATTTTCTGGAACTGCACGTCGTCAAGCCCGCGTGAGGAATTCACAATCCAATCGGCAAGTCCCGTCAGAACGGGCAGAGCCTGCGCATTGCCGGCGTAGTAACGGGCGTCTCTCAGTCCAGCCATAAGCTTGTGCATGGTGTACCAGGGCACGCCGATGAAAGGCTTGCCGCTTAAACTGTTTTCAAGCTGCGCGGCGCCGTCGGGAAACGCGCAGACAAGCCCGTCTCCTCTCGCCTGCTGGCACGCCGCAAGCTCCGCCACTATATAATCGACGCGGCGCCCGAATTCCCGCGTTTTCGTCGCAGCGTACATCATTGCGCAGGCGCTCAAGTAGTGGCCGAGTGTGTGACCGTGGCAACGAATATCCACCCAGGGCTCCTGCGATTCCCAGCCGCCATAGACCGGCGCCCTCGGTTTAAGTCCCGCATTCACCCGGAAGTTATGCAGCATGCGATCGGGGTCGAGAGCGCTCAGATAACGGGCGTCAAGTTGCTGCGCGGTTTCGAACGGGCCTCGCAGCAGCCTTACCTCCGACAATTCGAAGGGTATTAATGAGCGACGCTGTGGTTTTGCCTGGTCTTGCGCAAATATCGCCGGCGCGAACGCGCCCAGCGCCGGCATCGATGCCAGCGCTTGCAACAGTTCACGGCGGACAGGGTCGGTCATTTCGTTTGCGCTCTCAGTCAGCACCGCCGGCAGGAGCGACCGCATCGAAATCCTTGCGTGACTCGCGCAGCAGGTTTTCCACGGCGACACGCGCCGCCCCGGTATCGCGTTTTGCGATGGCCTTGTAAACCGCTTCGTGCCTGGGCAGCGAGAGTTCATGAGTGTTGGGATGCCGGCTGGTCAGGCGTATCGAGGCGCTGAGGGCGGCGTGCAGGGTATTGCCGATGTAGCTCATCAGCTCGTTATGGGTCGCGACCATGATGCACTGATGGAAACGCACATCGGGCTTGAGCAACTCCTCGGGCGTGCGGGCCAAGGCCATCTCCCGATACGCAGCCGCGATTTCCGCAATGTCCTGTTCGGTGGCGTTGACCGCGGCGAGCGCGGCCGCGCTGGGCTCGATTGCCATCCGCACTTCGAAGAGCATGTCCAGAAAGCGACTCTCCGGCAAGGCGCGGATCAGCCAGCCGAGCACTTCCGGGTCCAGCAGGTTCCAGTAGCGGCGGGGCCGCACCGCCGTGCCCACGCGGGGTCTGGCGGTAATCAGTCCCTTGGATGCCAGCGTTTTGGTAACCTCGCGAATCACCGGTCGACTGACGCCGAAGCGTTCGCACAGCTCGGCTTCCACCGGCAGGCGCGAGCCTTCGGGAATAGCACCCGATACGATCTCGCTACCCAGGCGTTCGGCAATCTGGCCATTCAGATTCTTGAGTTGCAGGATGGTCAAGGCCATGCCTACTCCTTATTAATAAGGAATGTTGAAGCTTTTGTTCTTTAGGTTATATTATATATATCATATTACAATTAAATGCATCCAGCTCAACTACCCCGGATTATTGAGAGTAAGGCGTTATCTGATGAGCCACGACCCTGATCGCAAACCTCGTAAGCCGCTGCGTTCCGCCCAATGGTTCGGCAGCAAAGACAAGAACGGTTTCATGTACCGAAGCTGGATGAAAAACCAGGGCATCCCGGCCCATCAGTTTCAGGGCAAACCTGTGATCGGCATCTGTAATACCTGGTCGGAACTCACGCCCTGCAATGCGCATTTCCGGCAACTGGCGGAACGCGTCAAACAAGGCGTGTATGAAGCCGGCGGCCTGCCGGTCGAATTTCCGGTGTTCTCCAACGGCGAATCCAATCTGCGACCTACCGCGATGATGACGCGCAATCTCGCTGCCATGGATGTCGAGGAAGCAATCCGCGGCAACCCGGTCGACGGCGTCGTGCTGCTGGTTGGTTGCGACAAGACCACGCCGGCGCTGCTGATGGGCGCGGCGAGCTGCGACGTGCCCGCGATCGTGGTCACCGGAGGCCCGATGCTGAACGGCAAGCACAAAGGCCACGATGTCGGTTCCGGCACACTGGTCTGGCGGATGCACGAGCAATACCAGGCTGGAACAATCTCGCTGCAGGATTTCATGAGCGCCGAATCCGATATGTCGCGCTCGGCGGGCACCTGCAATACCATGGGAACCGCCTCCACCATGGCCTGCATCGCGGAAGCATTGGGCACCTCCCTGCCCCATAACGCTGCGATTCCCGCGGTGGATTCGCGGCGCTACGTGCTGGCGCATCTGTCCGGGATGCGCATCGTCGATATGGTCTACGAGGATCTCTCCCTGTCGAAGATACTCACGCCCGCGGCCTTCCGTAACGCGATCCGCGCCAACGCGGCGATCGGCGGTTCCACCAACGCGGTCATTCACCTGAAAGCCATCGCACAGCGCATCGGCGTCGCGCTGGAACTTGACGACTGGACGAAATACGGGCGCAATATACCCACCCTGGTCGACCTGCAGCCTTCCGGCCGCTACCTGATGGAAGATTTCTATTACGCGGGCGGCCTGCCCGCGGTGCTGCGCCGGCTCGGCGAGACCGGCGCGCTGGACAAGGATGCCCTCACCGTCAATGGCAACAGTCTGTGGGAAAACGTCAAGGACGCGCCGTGCTATAACGACGAGGTGATCCGCAAGCTCGACAATCCCCTGACGGCCCAGGGCGGCATCTGCATTCTGCGCGGCAACCTCGCGCCGCGCGGCGCGGTGCTGAAACCTTCCGCTGCCACTCCGCAACTGATGACCCACCGCGGTCGCGCCGTGGTCTTCGAGAATTTCGATCACTATAAGCAGCGCATCGCCGATCCTGCGCTCGATATCGACCGCGACTCGATCATGGTGCTGAAGAATTGCGGGCCTAAAGGTTATCCCGGCATGGCCGAAGTCGGCAACATGGGCCTGCCGCCGAAACTGCTGAAGCAGGGAATCACCGACATGGTCCGAATATCGGACGCGCGCATGAGCGGCACCGCCTTCGGCACCGTGGTGTTGCACGTAACGCCCGAAGCGATGGAGTTCGGACCCCTCGCCGCCGTGCGCGACGGCGACATGATCCGGCTCGATGCGCCGCACGGGCTGCTGCAACTGGAAATCGGTGACCAGGAATTGCAGACCCGGCTCGAAGCCCTGAAACAGGCTCACAAGCCCGTGCGCAGCGGCGGTTATCTGGAGCTCTACCGCGAGCGCGTGCTGCAGGCGGACGAAGGTTGTGACTTTGATTTCCTGGTCGGCTGCCGCGGATCGGACGTGCCACCGCACTCCCATTAACAGCAAGGGTTAAACCGGAACATGCAGCTCAGCAATCAATACCCCAGTCTGAAAGGCAAGGTCGTATTTATAACCGGCGGCGCCTCTGGCATCGGCGCAGCCCTGGTCGAAGCCTTCTGCCGGCAGGGCGCGCAAGTCGCGTTCATCGATATCCTGGAAAATGAGGCCTCCCGACTCGTCAAACATGTGGCAAGCCTTATCGGCGCCACGACTCCGAAATTCTATCCTTGTAACCTCATCGACATCGAAAAACTCCAGCACACCATCGCGCAGACCGGCAAGGACCTCGGTCCGATCTCGGTGCTGGTCAATAACGCGGCCGACGATACCCGGCATGATTTCACCACAATTACCCGCGAGTACTGGGACGAGCGCATTGCAGTCAACCTGCGTCACGCTTTCTTCGCGATCCAGGCCGCGCATCCGCAGATGAAGCAGCTGGGAGGCGGCTCAATCATCAACTTCGGCTCGATGAGCTGGTACGAGTGCCAGGGCGGGATGACCGGTTATACCACATCAAAAGGCGGGATCGAAGGCATGACGCGCGGTCTGGCGCGCGATCTCGGCGCCGACCGGATCCGCATCAACACGCTCGTGCCCGGCTGGGTGATGACCGAAAAACAGCTGAAATACCGCGTGGACGCCTCCACGCAAGCCGAAATCGAAAGCAGCCAGTGCCTGAAAGACCGCTTGCAGCCGGAGGACGTCGCCGCGATGACGCTGTTCCTGGCTTCCGATGACAGCAGGATGTGCACGGCCCAGAATTTCATCGTCGATGCGGGATGGATATAACAACCACATACGGAACCTGAACATTATCGCCGTTAGCCGGCGGTTTAACCTTAACGGGAGAAATAATCGTGAGAACTTCGGTACTTTTATGCGCAATGCTGGCGCTTGCTGCCTGCAATCAATCGAACGATGACGGCAAGACCGTCGTTGGATTTTCCCAGGTCGGCTCCGAGAGCGGCTGGCGCACCATGTTCAGCGAGTCCACAAAAGCCGAGGCCGCGCGCCGCGGTATCGAATTGAAATTCTCCGACGCCCAGCAAAAGCAGGAAAACCAGATCAAGGCCATCCGCAGTTTCATCGCCCAGGGCGTGGACGCAATCATCGTGGCGCCCGTTGTCGAGACCGGTTGGGAGCCCGTGCTGCGCGAGGCGCAGCGCGAGCATATCCCGGTAGTGATCGTCGACCGCAATATGGCGCTGCAGGACGATTCGCTCTATCTCACCCGCATCGCCTCGGACTTCGTCGAGGAAGGCCGCAAGGCGGCGCGCTGGCTGATGGACAAAACCTCCGGTAATTGCGCGATCGTCGAGCTGCAGGGCACCGTCGGTGCGACGGCGGCCATCGACCGGATGAAGGGTTTCAATGAGGTCATCGCGGGATATCCGGGGGCGCGCATCATCCGCTCGCAGACGGCCGAGTTCACCCGCGCCAAGGGCAAGGAAGTGATGGAAAGTTTTCTCAAGGCCGAGGATCCGCGCAAGATCTGCGCGGTGTGGGCGCATAACGACGAGATGGCGATCGGCGCGGCGCTCGCGATCGATGAAGCAGGGCTCAAACCCGGCACCGATATCCTGCTGGTCTCGGTCGACGCCATTCCGGACGCCTTCAAGGCCATGATGGACGGCCGGCTCAACGCCACCGTCGAACTCAGCCCGAATATGGGCGGCCCGGCATTTGACGTGATTGAACAATACCTCGCGGGGAAACGCGATTTTCCAAAACTGATATCCGTGAACGGCGATTTATTTACCCAGGAAACCGCCGCCGCGGAATACGAAAAGCGCCGGCCTCAATAATTGAAACGGCAATGAATGCGAGCGCGCTGCTAAGGATCGAGGGGCTTTCCAAACAGTTCCCCGGCGTCACCGCGCTGGACAAGGTCGACTTCTCGGTTGATGCCGGAGAAGTGCATGCGCTGCTCGGCGAGAACGGCGCCGGCAAATCGACCCTGATCAAGGTGCTGACCGGCGCCTATCAAAAAGACGCCGGAACAATGGAGTTTGAGGGCAAGCGCATCGCACCCCAGAACCCTGCCGCGGCGCAACGGCTCGGCATCAGCACGGTCTACCAGGAAGTCAACCTGCCGTCCAACCTCAGTGTGGCGCAGAATATTTTCCTCGGGCGCGAGCCGAAGCGTTACGGACTCATCGACTGGCGGGAAATACGCCGCCGCAGCGCCGGTCTGCTGCGCCGCTTCGAACTGGATATTGACGTTTCCCGGACGCTGGACAGCTATCCCGTGGCCGTCCGGCAACTGGTCGCCATCGCGCGCGCGGTCGATCTCTCGGCGCGCCTGCTGATACTCGACGAACCCACCGCCAGCCTTGATGGCAGGGAGGTCGAAAGGCTGTTCTCGATCCTGCGGCAACTGAAATCCACGGGTGTGGCTGTCCTGTTCGTCACGCATTTTCTCGACCAGGTCTACGCGATCTCCGACCGTATCACCGTGCTGCGTAACGGCGCCAGGGTCGGGACTTTCGAGGCGCGCAAACTGCCGCGACACCGGCTGATCGAGCACATGCTCGGCAAGGAACTCCAGGCGCTGGAAGCGCGAACTCCGGAAAATACCGGCGCGACCGCGGCCAGACCCGTGCTTGAATTGCGGAATCTCGGCGCGCGCCAATCGGTGAGCGGCCTCTCTTTCTCCATTGCACCCGGCGAGGCGACCGGGCTGTCCGGCCTGCTCGGTTCGGGCCGCAGCGAAACCTGCCGCCTGATCTTCGGACTGGACAGCCCCGACACGGGCGAGATCCTGTTCAGGGGAAAGCCGGTGCGTCCTAAAAATCCGCGCTCAGCCGCCGCCATCGGCATGGGGCTGTGCCCGGAAGACCGGCGCTCAGAAGGCATCATCGGCGCGCTCGGCTTCCGGGAGAATGTCGTTCTGGCGCTGCAGGCACGTAACGGCTGGTGGCGGCTCATTCCAAAAAAGCGTCAGCTTGAACTGGCGCGCAAAGCCATGGAGGAAATGAAAATCGCCGTAGCCGATTTCGAACAAGCCGTCGCAAGTCTGAGCGGCGGCAACCAGCAGAAAACGATACTGGCGCGCTGGCTCGCCACGGACCCGGCGTTACTGATACTCGATGAGCCGACGCGCGGCATCGATATCGGCGCCCACGCCGAGATACTGAAACTGATCCGGGCGCTGTGCACGCGCGGCATGGCCCTGCTGGTCGCCTCCTCCGAACTCGAGGAAATCACCGCCTTCAGTCATAAGGTGGTGGTACTGCGCGATCGCGCCCAGGTCGGACAGATCGAAGGCGCCGCGATCAGCGAGCAGGCAATCCTGCGGGCGATCGCGGGCGGAGACGCGCCGTGATCGCCCGCCCGGTCATCATGGCCCGAAGCCGCGCCGCCTGGCCGTGCCTGATGCTGCTGGCGGTGCTGCTGCTCGACCGGCTGGTTACGCCGCAATTCTTCAACCTTGAGATCCGTGACGGCCGGCTCTACGGCAGCCTGATCGATGTGCTCAACCGCGGCGCACCGGTCGCACTGCTCGCCATCGGCATGTCGCTGGTAATCGCGACACGCGGCATCGATCTGTCGGTGGGAGCGGTCATGGCGATCGCCGGCGCGGTCTGCGCCGGCATGATCACCGCGGGTATCGACAATGTTCCGCTCATCGTCGCGGGCGGCCTCGCCACCGGACTCATCGCAGGCCTGATCAACGGCGCCATGATCGGCTGGCTCGGCCTGCAACCCATTGTCGCGACGCTGGTGCTGATGGTCGCCGGCCGTGGTATCGCCCAGTTGATCAGCGATGGGCGCATCATCACCTTCCGGCACGAAGCCTTCGCCTCGCTCGGCGTGGGCAGTTGGCTCGGTCTGCCGATGCCGGTCATTCTGGTTGCCGTGGTTTGCAGCGGCGTATACCTTCTGACACGCCGGACGGCGCTCGGGCTGTTCATCGAAGCAGTCGGTTGCAATCCGACCGCAAGCCACTATCTGGGGATCCATGTCACATCGGTCAAAATGTTCGCATACGTTATCGCCGGGCTGTGTTCGGCGCTGGCGGGCATTATCGCCACCGCCGATATCCAGGGGGCGGACGCCAATAACATCGGGTTGTGGCTGGAGCTGGATGCCATTCTCGCGGTCGTGCTGGGCGGGGCTTCGCTGATGGGCGGGCGCTTTTCGATCGGCCTGTCTGTGGTCGGCGTGCTGATCATCCAGGCCATGAGCACCGGCATTATCATGAGCGGCCTGCCCGCGAAATATAATCTCGTGATCAAGGCGGCAGTCGTCATCGTCGTACTGCTGCTGCAGACTCCGCGTTTCAGACATCAGCTGACGGCGCCCTTGCGGCGGCTGCGTAATGCAGCAAAGGCGGGAGATGCAACGTCATGACACGCCGGCTGCTGAGTCATCGTTATTTCCCGCTGCTCGTCACCTGCGGTCTGTTCATCGCCCTGTTCATTGGCGGCGGAATCCAATTCAAAGGCTTCGGCAGCAGCCGAGTGTTCTGCAACCTGTTCACCGACAATGCCTTCCTCGCAATCACTGCGTCAGGCATGACCTTCGCCATACTCTCCGGCGGTATCGACCTTTCGGTCGGCGCCGTCATTGCACTCACCGGCATCGTCAGCGCGCTATTGATCGAAAATCATCACTGGCACCCGTTGCAGGTTTTTCCGCTGGTGCTGGCCGGCGGCGCCTGTTTTGGCGGGGCAATGGGCGCGCTCATCCATTACTACCGGCTGCAACCGTTTATCGTCACGCTGGCCGGCATGTTCTGCGCGCGCGGCCTCGCCTTCACCCTCAGCGAGAACTCGATACCCATCAACCACCCTTTCTATTCTCTGGTCTCCGCATTCGGTTTCAGTCTGCCGGGCGGCGGCTGGATCGGCAGCCAGACACTGGTTTTGTTCCTGGTACTGACGGGCGCGATGCTGGCGGCGCATTACACCCGTTTCGGCAACAATGTATACGCCATGGGCGGCGACCGGCAGTCCGCGGAATTGATGGGCGTACCGCTCGCCGCGACAACGATCACCGTTTACACTTTGAGCGGTTTCCTCGCCGCCCTCGCCGGCATCGTGTTTTCCTTTTATACCTTTTCCGGTTACGCGCTCGCCGCGGTAGGCGTGGAACTGGACGCCATCGCCGCTGTGGTGATCGGGGGTACCCTGCTGAGCGGCGGCAGGGGCTATGTGTTGGGCACGCTGATCGGTGTCCTGATCACGGGCCTGATCCAGACGTATATCTCGTTCAACGGCGCGCTCAACTCCTGGTGGACGAAGATTGTAATCGGCGTGTTGCTGCTGTTTTTCATCGTATTGCAGAGAGCGCTGACCGCGCGACACGTACAGGGGGTAAACCATACATGAACGGGATCCGGCTTTTGAAAAGCCTGCCGGTCGCCAACGCGCTCGGTGAAAGCGTGCTCTGGGATGAACTGGGTCAGGCATTTTACTGGACAGATATTCTGGGACGGAAACTCTACCGCTACCGGCCGGACAACGATCGTCTCGAGCACTGGGATACGCCGCAGCGTCTGTGCTCCTTCGGTTTTGTTGCGGGCGATGACGCTGCATTGATCGCCGCTTTCGAATCGGGAATCGCGCTTTACCAGCCTGCGAGCCGAAGCCTGGAATGGCTGGCCCGTCCCGAAGCCGATGTCCGCGGCACGCGCTTCAACGACGGGCGGGTCGACCGCCAGGGCCGTTTCTGGTCGGGCACGATGATCGAGGACAAACTCGCCATCGACGCTCAAGCAAAGCCCCGGACGGCCAGCCTATACCGCGTCACGAGCGGCGCATGCGCGCAAGTCGCGGATGGTCTGCGGATCACCAACAGCCTGTGCTGGAGCCTGGACTCGCGCAGGCTGTATCTGGCCGACTCGCCCGCCTACACCATTTATGTTTACGACTTCGATGCCGCCACCGGCCTGCCGGCCAACCGGCGGATATTCGCGCAGAACAAGGCCCCGATCGAGCCCGACGGTTCCTGCATCGACGCCGAGGATCACCTGTGGAACGCGCAGTGGCGCGGCGGCAAAGTGACGCGCTACCGGCCGGATGGCGTCATCGACACTGAAGTGCTGCTGCCGGTCACGCAACCAACCTGTGTTTGCTTCGGCGGCCCGGAGCTGAACTGGCTGGCGGTAACGAGCGCGCACGTGGAACTGAGCGTATCCGAGCGCAAGCAGCAACCTCTGGCAGGCGCTCTGTTCATTTTTGAAACACCATATAAAGGCCTTTACGAATCCCGCTACAGTCGATAAGCGGCGCTCCTACCTATCCGGCTTCATATTACGGAATTCGCTTCGTACCGATATAACAAGAGGGAAAGCACATCAGACATTAAAGCGCCCGGGGCCGTCCTTACGGAACCCGGGCGCTTTGATCCTGGTCCTGGATTACACGCGAATCCGCCGGCGTCAGACTCGCGTTCTTGCCGCAATCAATCGAGGTAGAGATTGATTATATCCTGGCTCCAACTCTCTTCTTTATCGCTCTTTGCTTTTAATCTTTCCGACTCCTGTTTCAGGAATGCCAGAGCATCCGCTGTTCCAATATCGCCGATGGCTTTAAGCGCCATCCCACGCTCCGACCAGGATTCCGCGTTGTGTGAAAGCGATTTCAGAAAGTCGAGCTGCGATTCAGCCTTTAAATTACCCAAAGAAGAAATAGCCGCAAGTCTTACATACTCGTCCGAATGCTTGACCAGCTTGACCAGGTGAGGCACTGCTTTCTGGTTGTTGCTGAAACCGAGCTGGTAAACATCGAGATAACTTTTTCCGGTCATCGAACCCGAGGTCTTGGTTATCAATTCGTCGACATAGGAGTCGGATGCCTTGAGGTTGTATAAGGCATTGCTGATTTTAGTTGCGAACTCTTTAACCAGAAGATCCAGCGGCTCATTCAAGGTCGGCTCCACGAGTTCCTGAAAACCCCATACCGGAACCTTGCCACGCTTGACGTAAACGGCGATTCTTTGACTCCTGGCGGGAGTCGAAAGAGTGCCTTCCAGGGAAGTAAATGTAATGAACGGCGAATATGCATTCGATCTGTGATTGAGCATTTTCAATCTACTGATCATGATGCTGTTTCCACCAGGCTGTCCATCGAATGAAACCGACACTCCACGCGCTGCAAGCTCTTTTTCCGTATTCTCTTTAAGAAAGGCGACAGGGTCGACGGGGGTCTTGCCTTTTTTCAAATCCGCCTTCAGCGTGCCGCCGCTGAAAACCTTGTCAGCCCGCTCGTCAGTTAAAAGGATTCTGGTTGGTGCCGCTTGCTTTGCATTCTCGTATGCAAAATGGGACGGCTTAGGATCCGAGATGACGTAACTGGACGGAGCGCAACCGCTTACAATCAGTAAAACCGGAAGCGACAGCAAAAGGAAAATCGAGCGTACTTTTTTCATTATTGCCCCCTTGCAACTTGAATTGATTATTGCTTGTCCTGTTTTGAAGCACTTCAATAGTATATACAGCAGCTGCGTTACACAAGCCGCAGCGGCGATTCTCACCACAAAATGAAGGCCTCTGCGTGGCGGCCCTTTTTCTGATGGCTGAAACACTCCGCGCTTCTACTTGCCGACATCGAGCCCTTTGGTCAGACGTATATCGGCAGAGGACGCTCCGACCTGTAGCTGCACCGGCTTATCCTCCAGCACCCATTGATTCTTTTCGTCACTCCAGTAACGCAGTTCATCGGCGGGCAGCTCGATCGCCACGGTTTCGGTCTGCTTCGGTTTCAGCGCGATCCGCTTGAAGCCGACCAGTTTTTTCCGCGGCCGTTCGACCGCCGATTGCGGGTAGCTGACATAGAGCTGTACGACTTCATCTCCTGCCCGGTCGCCGGTATTGGTGACATCGACTTTCACGGTCACCGTGTCTCCGGCCGCGATCGATTCGGGCGCCCGGAGTTTTTTATAGTCGAAGGCGGTGTAGCTCAAACCATGACCGAAGGGATACAGCGGCTCGCCCCCGAAATATTTATAGGTGCGGCCCTTCATGGCGTAATCCTCGAATGGCGGCAGATCGTCGACGCTCTTGTAAAAGGTGACCGGCAACCGGCCCGCCGGATTGTAATCGCCGAACAGCACATCGGCGATAGCGGCGCCCGCCGCCTGTCCCGGATACCAGGCTTCAAGGATGGCGGGAACATTCTGTTGCGCCCAGTTCACCGCCAGTGCGCTGCCGTTCAGCAGTACGAGTACGACGGGTTTGCCCTGCTGCTTCATCAGCGCCGTCACTTTTTCGAGCAGCGCCCGCTGCGGACGCGGCAGCTCGATCGTGGTGCGGTCGCCGCCGCGGAAGCCGGCCACCTCCACCTGCATCTCCTCGCCTTCGAGGCGCGGCGTCAGGCCGAGGAACATCACCGCGGCGTCGGCCTTGCCGGCGGTTTCGAGCGCTTCCTGCAGCAGATCCCGGTCCGACTCCGGCGTGCTCCAGACCAGCTGGAACATCGCCTCGCCATAGGTTTCCTGGGCATCGAGGCGGATCTTGTAAGTCTTGCCGGCTTCGAGTTTTACCGGCTGCGCGGCCGCCTCGACCCGCGGATCGCCGAGCTCGTTGTGGAAATGATAGTTGGAGCGGAACAGCTCCTGACCGTCCAGATAGAATTCGAATTTCATGGTGGCGATGGTGCCGAGCCGGTACATGCCGGTTTTGCGCGGCTTCAGAATGCCGGTCCAGCGCACGCCGAAATCGTCGTCGTTCATGCCCGCCCGCGGAGTTCCATCGCGCCAGTTGACGTCCACGCGGCTGACCGTTTCGGCGTAAAGCGCCTCGCCCGTCATTTCGCCGCTGTCGAAGTATTCCGCCTTAAGGCCGGGGGTGCTGCCGTCCGGCATGAACAAAACCTCGCCGGGCACCGTTTCGAACATCGGGAAACCGTCGGCCAGCTGCGAACCGCGGGTATAGATTACTTTCGTTCCGGGAGCGACCGCTTCGCGGATACCGCGCAGTGGCGTCACCACGTCCGAGGGTACGCCGTTGTAATTGCCGAGCAGCATCTGCCACTGGTCCGCATTCGGGCCGATCACCGCGAGCGTGCCCGGATCCTTTTTGAGCGGCAACACGCGTTCGTTTTTCAACAGCACCATCGACTCGCGCGTCACCTCGCGCGCCAGCTGCCGGTGTTCGGCGCTGTCGACCACGCTGTAGGGAATGCGCGCGTATTTCACGCGCTTGTCGGGATCGAACATGCCCAGCCGGAAGCGCGCGGTGAACAGACGCTTCACCGCGGCGTCGACCTCGGCTTCCGTCACCAGACCTTTTTTCACCGCTTCAACGAGGAAAGAATAAACCTGGGTGCCGCAATCCAGATCCGTGCCCGCCTTGAGCGCCATGGCCGCGGCCCCGGCGGGAGATGCTGCCGACTTGTGATTTTTATAGATGTCGTCGAGCGCCCAGCAGTCGGAAACGATATAGCCGGGAAAGCCCCACTCCGCGCGCAGGATATCCTGCAACAGGTGCTTATTGCCGCAGGCCGGTTCGCCGTCGACGCGGTTGTAGGCGCACATCAACGAATAGGAGCCCCCTTCCTGGATGCCCTTGCGAAAAGCCGGCAGGTAGGTTTCGCGGAGATCGCGCTCGTCGATCTCGGCGTCGAAAGTATGGCGTTCAGGCTCGGGACCACTGTGGACCGCGAAGTGCTTCACCGTGGCGACGGTCTTGAAATACCGCGGATCATCGCCCTGCAGGCCGCGCACGAATTGCACCGCGAGGCTGCCAGTGAGGAACGGATCCTCGCCGTAGGTTTCCTGGCCGCGACCCCAGCGCGGATCCCTGAAAATGTTGATGTTGGGCGACCACATGGTCAATCCCTGGTAGCGCAGGCGCTTGCCCTGGCGTTCATAGTAGTGATGCTTGGCCCGGGCTTCGTCCGATATCGCCGTAGCCATCCTGAATACCAGCGCTTCGTCCCAGGTCGCGGCGAAACCGATGGCCTGCGGGAAAGACGTGGCCAGGCCCGAACGCGCCACCCCGTGCAGCGCCTCGTTCCACCAGTTGTACTCCGGCACGCCGAGCCGGTCGATGGCCGGGGCCACGTCCAGCATCTGGGAAACCTTTTCCTCGAGAGTCATGCGACCCACGAGGTCATTGACACGCTCCTCGACCGGCAGGCCGGGGTCGAGATAAGCCTCATTTTTCGCCTGGGAGGCGGGAGCTGTGATCACTGCGAGCAGGGAAACGGCCCTTATCAGCGCTAACCCGATCGATGAAGATGTCTTTGAACATTCGGCCTGATTCTGGATCATTATTTACTCCTATCTGCGATCACGCATGGCATAAGCTACGGTACATTCATCGGCAAGGCAAGCAAGCCCTCCGGGTTTATACACGATGGAAACGAAATGGAAGGAGAAGAGATGGAAATCACAAGTCCTGCATTCAGGAATGGAGAGAGAGTACCCAAAAAATACACCTGCGAAGGGCCTAATGTAAGTCCCCCGCTGGAATTCAGCGGGGTCCCCGCCGATGCCGGGAGCCTGGTGCTGATAGTCGAGGATCCGGACGCGCCCGCGAAACCCTGGGTGCACTGGCTGGTGTTCAACATTCCGGCCGGCGCCACGGGATTCGGAGAGAACTGTACCGCGCCCGGCTCCACTCAAGGCTTGTGCAACGGCAACACCTTCGGCTATGAAGGTCCCTGTCCTCCCGAGCGCGAGCATCAGTACTTATTCAGGCTATATGCGCTGGATATCAGACTGGATATTCCCGACGCCTCCGACCGCAAGGCGGTACTGCGCGCGATGCAGGGCCATGTCCTGGCCGAGGCGGTGCTGACGGGAACGTACCCAAAAGCAATCCGAACAGAACCCCTCGCAGCACGCCAGGAAGCTTCCAGGCAGGCAAGGCCGGTGGCAGGAAATTAAGAAATTACATCTCGCAGAGACGCATTTCATTTTTGTTCTTACGCGCGTTCTCCGAATACGCCACTGCGTCGCTGCGAGAGACATTTTTAGCTAAGCAGTCTAGCCTCCCCTGCCCGGCGCGAAGGGGAATGAAAGCTTCCGATAGTAGTCGAGATCGTGAGCCGGACGCTCGTACTGATCGGGCAGCGGCCTCCTGGAAAAGGTCTGGAAATACAAAAGACAGGCGTCGCGCCACCAGACAGCTTCCTTTTCCTGTATGGCCAGGAAGGACTTCACATCGTTGTAGCGTTCCGAATCGATCATTCCCTCGAGCGAGGCCCAGGTCTTGCGCATTGCGCGCACCGTGTCGACACCGCGGTTGTAGCGGAAGACCAGCTCATCCCACAGTGTGCGGCCGGATTCCATTTTGTAACCCCACGGCAGATGGTGGAACCAGAGCAGGAATTTCTCCGGCGTCCCGGCAGGGTCGTTGAATACCGCGTTCAGCGGCGGGAAATACTGGCTGACCGCATCACTGCCGGATCGCGTACGATCAAAACCGATGCCCTTGGTGTCCGCGCGGTGATAATAAACGGAATTCCATTCCGGCCGGGGTAAATCGTCCACCCAGGGCGCCGGGCCGTAGTGATGACCCGCGCCCATGATGTGATGCAGTCCGAGCGGCGTCATGTAATCGACCGCGGCCGGCCATGAGTCCAGCATCATTTGCTTGACCGGCTCGACGACTTCGGTTGCATTGCCGAAGGTCAACCGTATCCATTCCTCCGCGACCGCATCCGCCCCCAGCGTGTGATCCCAGGCGAGGCGCCCGAAGGCGTACCAGTTGGCCTGATCGAAATGCGAGCCGGACCAGTTGCGGTCGGCGCCGACATTGGAAACGCCGGCGATGCCGGTCTGCGCATAGCCGTGCAAAGTGCCGTCGATCACCTTCGCCACCCGCGAACCCCGGCCTTGCGCGTAAGTATCGGATTCAAGAATCTCCTTGTACTGCGTGCCGAGATAGACCAGGTGCGTGGCGAAGCCGGTGTATTCCTTCGTGATCTGCAATTCCATCATGAGCGGCGTTTTGGGCATGGCCCCGAACAGCGGATGAAAGGGTTCGCGCGGCTGGAAGTCGATCGGGCCGTTCTTCACCTGGAGCAGCACGTTCTTGCGGAACTTGCCGTCGAGAGGTTTGAACTCGTTATAGGCCTGCTTCGCCCGGTCGGTACGGTCCTCGGCGGAATAAACGAAGGCGCGCCACATCACGAGCCCGCCGTGCGGCGCCAGCGCTTCCGCCAGCATGTTGGCGCCGTCCGCGTGCGTGCGGCCATAATCGCCCGGCCCGGGCTGGCCTTCGGAGTTGGCCTTCACCAGGAAGCCGCCGAGATCCGGCACGCGGCGGTAAATCTCCGCTGTCTTGTCGCGCCACCATTTGCGCACCTGCGGATCGAGCGGGTCGGCCGTTTTCAGGCCGCCGATTTCCATCGGCGAGCTGAAGCGCACGGCGAGATAAAGGCGGATGCCGTAAGGCCGGAATACCTCCGCCAGGGCCGCGAACTTGTCGAGGTACTGCCCCGTTAACACGGCGGCATTGGCGTTGACGTTGGTAAGCGAAGCGCCGTTGATGCCGATGGATGCGTTGACGCGCGCGTAATCAGTGTAGCGCGGATAAAGATAATCCGGCAGCTTGTGCCAGTCCCACAAGGAAGACCCGGCGTAGCCACGCTCCACCGTGCGATTCAGATTATCCCAGTGGTTGAGCAGCCGATTCCGGATGCGCGGCGCCTGCAGGATTTTCAGCGAGCTGATATCCTGCCGTGTTTGCAGCAGACGCAGGAAATGATAAACCCCGTATAGCGCGCCGATATCCGTATTCGCCATGATCACCGTCGCGCGTACCTCGTTGATCCAGACAGACTCGATGAGGAAGCCCTCCTTGCCCGCTCTTTTGAGCTCCTGCTTGAGGCCGAGGCCGCGGATGATTTTTGAGTTCCGCGGAGTTCCGATCACCACGGCGCCCGACATCCGGATTCCGTCCGTAAACTGAGTTTCCCGGCCGAAGATACCGCGCAAACCCTCGTCCATTTCCCGTTTCGCCGCCCGCAGGGTCGGAGAATCGCCCTCGATCACCACGGCCGTGACCAGGGTCCGGTACTCATTGAGCAGCTTCTTTTCGGTGACAGGTTCGTAGCGAAGCCAGAGCCGGTATCCGTCCTCGGCGCGGCACGGCGCGGCCGCGGCAAGGCACAGCAGTAACAGGCAAAATTTCGTGGATAATATTCTTTTCATGGCAATGACTCAGTATGTAGTCGCAGGATTAAAACCGCAGCGCATTTTCGACCGCGGCGCGCGAACCGTCGCCCAGGGAGCGGTAGGCTTCAACCAGCGCCTGTACAAGTCTCGCATCCCCCGCGAGATCGGCGGCGAACACCTCTCCCAGCTCCAGGAAAGCCGCGACATCGTGTGAGGCCGTGAGCGTGCAAGCCGCGCCAATCGACTGCAGACGCTCCGCCAGCGGGTCGTTCAGTTTGTGCCCGCGGCGCACCTGTTCGCGCACGAAGTGCATCCAGCCGGCCAATATCAGACACAGCGCGCGCACGGAACGGCCCGCCGCCAGGTTCTCCCTCAGAGTTCCCAGCGCCCGGATGGGCAGTTTCTGCGTGCCGTCCCAGGCGATCTGCGACAGGTAATGCTGGATCGCCGGGTTCCGGAAGCGCCGCAGAATGGCGGCCGTGTAATCCCCGGTTTGCAGCCCGGGCAAGGCTATAATGGCGGACGCGATCTCCGATTCCATCATGCGGCTGACATAACCCGCAAGCGCGGTGTTTTGCATCGCCTGGAACACCGTCTCGATGCCCATCAGCGAACCGAGGTAGGCGAGCGCGGAATGGGCGGCATTGAGCAGCCGCAACTTGGCCTTTTCATAGGGCGCGACGTCGGCCGTCAGAATGGCGCCCGCGGCCTCCCACTCCGGCCGCGGCCCCGCGAAGCGGTTTTCGATCACCCACTGGGTATACGCCTCGCGCTGCACGGGCAGCATATCGCGCAGGCCGGTCGCGCGCGCGACGCGTTCGCGCAGCGCGTCATCGGTTGCGGGCGTGATGCTGTCGACCATGGTGGACGGGAAACAAACCTCGTCCTCGATCCATCTTGCGAGCGCGGCGTCCGTAAACCGCGCGAATTCCAGCACCGCGCTCTCCAGCAACCGTCCGTTGTTCATGAGATTGTCGCAACTGATCACGGACGGCGCGGGGACCCCCTGCGCGAAACGCCGGCGCAAGGCTTCGACGATGATGCCGATCACCGTGGCGGGCGCCGCGGGTTCGCGCAGATCGCGCTGGATATCCGGATGCCCGGTATTCAGCTCGCCCTTGAGGTTCAGGCAATAGCCTTTCTCGGTGACCGTAACCGTGAAAATATGCGTGCGCGGCGAGGCCATCGCGTCCAACACCTGCCGCAATTCACGGGTGGCGACCAGCACGGAGTTGAGCGCACCGATGACACGGTACGAGATTTGTTCGTCGAGTACCGCCAGCGTGTACAACCAGTCCTGTGGCCGCAGCGCCGCCTGCACGTCCGCGCTGCGCAGTGACACGCCGCAGATTCCCCAGTCGCCGCCGGCGATGGCCATGGCGTCTTCCGTATACACGGCCTGGTGCGCGCGGTGAAAGGCCCCGGCGCCCAGATGAACGATTCCCGTCGGCGGATGCATGATTTTCGGGAGTGCGACACGGCGGCCGGCACGATCCAGCGTGCGAGCGCGCAAAGTCACGAGCGTACCCGAAGCTTCAGTGCTTCGCTTGGCGGGATGAGGCGACTGCTCCACTCAAGCCTCTACCAGTCCCACATCGCACCGTCGGTCAGACGGTTGACCGGGAGATAGGCGCGTTCATAAGGATACTGGGCAGCCTTGGCTTCATCGATATCGACACCGTGGCCGGGGGTGTCATCGATGTACATATAACCGCCTTCGCAGCGGTAATTGATCTTGAAAACTTCATTGGTCACCGGCGCATGGATCATGTATTCCTGGATGCCGAAATTGGGGACCCATGCGTCAAAGTGCAGCGCGGCCGCCATCGTCACCGGCGAAAGATCCGTCGCGCCATGAAAGCCGGTCCGCACCTTGTACAACGCGGCCAGCGCGGCAATCTGCCGCAGGTGAGTGATCCCCCCGGCATGCACGAGGGTGGAACGGATATAGTCGATCCACTGGTTCTCAATCAGCTCCTTGCATTCGTAAATGCCGCTGAACACTTCGCCGACCGCGATCGGCGTCGTGGTGTGGTGGCGGATATAGCGGAAGCCTTCCTGATTTTCAGCCGGCGTCGGATCCTCGATCCAGAACAGGCGGTAGGGTTCCAGATCCTTGCCTAGACGCGCCGCCTCGATCGGCGTCAGGCGATGATGACAGTCGTGCAACAGATGGATGCCGTCGCCGACTTCCTTGCGCGCGGCCGCGAACACCGAGGGCATGTAACCCAGATATTCCGGCGTCGACCACACCTCTTCCGGCGGCAGGCCCTTTTCGGCCGGCTCGTAGTGCAGCTTGCTCTTGCTGACACCGTATATTTTCTCGAAGCCGGGCACGCCGCATTGCACGCGGATGGCCCGGTAACCCTCGTCTCGGTACTTGCGGAGGTGCTTCAGGCAGTCGTCCAGATCCTTGCCGTTGGCGTGGCAGTACACCAGCACCTTGTCGCGGCTGCGGCCACCCAGCAGCTGATATAAAGGCATGTTCGCCAGCTTGGCCTTGATATCCCACAGGGCAACGTCGACCGCGGCGAGGGCGGTCATGGTGACCGGGCCGCGGCGCCAGTAGGCGCCCCGGTAAAGATACTGCCAGATATCCTCGATGCGACCGGCGTCGCGCCCGATCAGGCACGGGATCACATGCTCCTCAAGATAGGCAACCACCGCCAGTTCGCGGCCGTTCAGGGTTGCATCGCCGATGCCGTAGGCGCCGCTTTCCGTTTCAATCTTGAGGGTTACGAAATTTCGGCCGGGACAGGTCACGATGACCTTTGCTGCAGTTATCTTCATATCGCTCCATTGAACCAAAATACGATTATATGGATTCCTTAAGGATACTCTTGCGGATTCAGATTGTTATCCGGGCGGGAGTCTGATGCAAGCCGGCATGTCTCGCGGGACACACAGCCGGATAACAATCCGGCGCCGGGATGCTGCTTATGGTCATTTTGGAAATATGCTATTCTAGTACACAAAATATGAAAATGTTAGTCTTGCCCGCAGGCATGGCTTTACGACGAAATTCTCCACTCCTCCATGCCTCCGCGGTTGATGAAACGATGCGGCGAGGAACGCAATGACATTCATGCATGACGATTTTCTGCTTGATACCGCGCAGGCACGAAAGCTTTATCATGATTTCGCGAAAGACCTGCCCATCATCGACTATCACTGTCATCTGCCGCCCGACCGGATCGCCAACAACACCCGCTTCCGCAACCTCCATGACCTCTGGCTGGCTGGCGATCATTATAAATGGCGCGCCATGCGCGCCAACGGAATCGATGAGCGCTATTGCACTGGGGACGCAAGCGATTGGGAGAAGTTCGAGCAATGGGCGGCCACGGTTCCCCGCAGCCTGCGCAACCCGCTGTACCACTGGACTCATCTTGAACTGAAAAGGCCTTTCGGCATCGGCCGCCTGCTGAATCCCGACACCGCCCGCTCCATCTGGGATGAATGCAATGAGAAACTCGCCGCGCCTGCCTTCAGCGCGCGCGGCCTGCTGCGGCAGGCCAAAGTCCGCCTGATCTGCACCACCGACGATCCCGTGGACGACCTCGCGCATCACCGGAAGGCTGCGCTTGATCCGGATTTTACCATCGCCTTACTTCCCACCTGGCGGCCGGACCGCGCGCTGGATGTCGAAAACGCCGCCGCGTATAACGCTTACCTCGACCGCCTGGCGGAAGCGAGCGCGACACACATCGGCAGCTATGAGGATCTGCTTTCGGCGTTACGCCAGCGCCATGACTACTTTCACGCGAACGGCTGCAGGCTCTCCGACCATGGACTGGAAACTGTGCCGGCGGATGACTATACCGAGACTGAAATCAGATCGATCTTCACCAGAATACGCGGCGGTTCGGAACTGGATACGATCGCCGTCGACAAGTTCCGCTCGGCGCTGCTGCACGAACTCGCCCTGCTCGATCACGAACAAGGCTGGGTGCAGCAATTCCATATCGGCGCGCTCCGTGACAACAATCCGCGCCTGTACCGGAGCGCGGGTCCCAACAGCGGCTTTGATTCCATCGGCGACCATAACCACGCCCGGCCGCTGGCGAAATTCCTCGGCCGTCTCGACGACGCGGACCGGCTGGCCAAAACCATCCTCTATAATCTGAATCCGCGCGACAACGAGATGATGGCCGCCATGGTCGGCAACTTCCAGGACGGCAGCACTCCGGGCAAGACCCAGTTCGGCAGCGCCTGGTGGTTTCTCGACCAGATGGACGGCATGACGCGGCAGCTCGAGGCGCTGAGTCAGTTGGGACTGCTGAGCCGCTTCGTCGGCATGGTGACCGACAGCCGCAGCTTTCTCAGCTATTCCCGCCACGAATATTTCCGCCGCCTGCTGTGCCGCATTCTCGGGCGCGACATGGCGGGAGGCCTGATACCCGACGACATCGGGATGGTCGGCGCGATGGTGCGGGATATCTGCTTTAATAACGCGCGTGATTATTTTCCATTCAAACTTACCGCTGTGGAGGGTGATTGAGGCATGTACGTCACCATCCTGATCCGCTGACGATAATGGCCTGAGGAAATCATCATGAGACTTGCTGCAAAAAGAATCGCCTGCCTGCTGGCAGCGCTGTCGATATCATGGCTGCAACCGGTCTGCGCCAATGTCCGGCTGCCCCGGCTGCTGGGCGACGGGGTGGTATTGCAGCGGGATGCGAAGCTCAATGTCTGGGGCTGGGCGGATCCGGGTGAGCCGGTCAACATCGAATTCAGGGGCAGGACCTATCAGACACGGACGGGGCAGGACGGGAAATGGAAAACCTGGCTGCCGCCGCAGCAACCCGGAGGGCCCGACCGCATGACAGTCTCCGGCAACAATTCAATCGTGCTCAATGAAGTCTATGTCGGCGATGTCTGGATCTGCTCCGGGCAATCCAATATGGAACTGCCGATAGCACGGGTACGAGAGCTTTATGAAAATGATATTCTCAGTTCCTTTAATCCTTACATCCGCCACTTCCTCGTTCCGGACCGCTACAATTTCAAGAACCCCGAGGATGACCTGCCCGACGGCAGGTGGGAATCGGCGAATCCGCAGACCGTACCCAACTTCACGGCCGTGGGCTATTTCTTCGCGCGGGAGCTGTATGAGCGCTATCAGGTACCCATCGGCCTGATCAATACCAGCCTCGGCGGATCGCCGGTGGAAGCCTGGATGAGCGAGCAGGCGCTGGAACAATTTCCGCAACATCTGGCGACAGCGGTGGAATTCAGGAATGACTCCCTTATACAGCGGATCACCGAGCAGGATACCAGGCGCAGCGACGACTGGTACGCCCTCCTCGACTCGCGCGACAAGGGGCTGCAAGGATCCTGGGCGGACCCCGACTACGATGCGTCGAAATGGCGGACTATGCGCCTGCCGTCGTTCTGGGACGAAGCGGGGCTGGGAACGGAATCCAAACCGGTAAACGGCGCTGTCTGGTTCCGCAAGGAGATCACGCTGCCTCCCGCCATGGCGGGCAAGCCGGCGAAATTGAAGATGGGCCGCATCGTCGATGCCGATACGACCTATGTGAACGGCAAGGCGGTGGGCAATGTGACCTACCAATATCCGCCGCGAAACTACGAGGTGCCCGCCGGGCTGCTCAAGGCGGGCCGTAATGTAATCACGGTGCGCGTGACCAGCAATATCGGCCGCGCCGGTTTTATAAAGGACAAACCCTACCGGCTCTCGGTCGGCGGCGCGGATTTCGATCTTGCCGGCGATTGGCAGTACCGTTTAGGCGCAACCATGGAGCCGTTGCAGCCGCAGACCTTTATCCGCTGGAAACCGCTCGGCCTCTACAATGCTATGCTCGCCCCCTTGTTGAATCACCGCATCAAGGGCGTGATCTGGTACCAGGGGGAATCGAACACGAAGAATCCCCGGGAATATGCACAGACTTTCCCCGCCCTGATCCGGGACTGGCGCAAGCACTGGAACCAGGGCGACTTCCCGTTCCTCTATGTGCAGCTTGCGAATTTCATGGAAGCGAAGGATACGCCTTCCTCCAGCGAGTGGGCCGAACTACGCGAGTCCCAGCTGAAAACGCTGCGCGTACCGAAGACGGGGATGGCGGTCGCCATCGACCTCGGCGAGTGGAACGATATCCATCCGCTGAACAAGAAACACGTCGGCCGGCGCCTCGCGCTGGCCGCGCGCAGGATCGCCTACGGCGAGAAAGGCGTGGCGCACTCCGGACCGATTTATAAATCCATGAAAGTCAAAAAAGACAAAATCATTCTGTCATTCACCGACACCGGAAGCGGGCTGATGGCCGAAGGCGGCGAGTTATCGCAGTTTGCGATCGCGGGCGCGGATAAAAAATTCGTATGGGCCAAAGCACAAATCGAAGGCGATAAGGTTGTGGTCTGGAGCGATGCGGTGCCCGAACCGGTGGCGGTGCGCTACGCCTGGGCCGACAACCCGCAGGGCGCGAACCTGTACAACAAGGAAAGATTACCCGCCTCGCCCTTCAGAACGGACAATTTTTAGCCGAGATCGTCAAGAAATAAAATTATCTCTCGCACAGACGCGGTGGTCGCAGGGTATTTCTACCTTTTAAGGAACCTCTGATTTATTCAGAGGTTCCATGGCGCAGGGATGTGACGCCATTTTTCAAACGCCTTAAGTGTTTGAAAAATGAAGCAAAGCAAAAGCCATGCCTTTTGCTTTGGCAGAAAACTACTCCTGCGTTTTCAGCATTTCCGCCATCCATGGCGGTCCGTGCTCTGAGAATTCAGGGATGAATTATTCAGAGCTTCCTTAAATATTATTCAGCAGCGTTCTCCGCGCCTCCGCGAGAAAATTCTTATTGGATCAAGAAATACCGGCGCGTGTCTGCTCGCCGTTAACCATGCGCATTAAATTAAGCGGGTTGTGGTTGCGCAGCGCGTCGGGCAGCAGGGCTTCCGGGAAATTCTGGTAACACACCGGGCGCACGAAGCGCGCGATCGCGGTTGTGCCGACGGAAGTGAAGCGCGAGTCCGTGGTGGCGGGAAACGGGCCGCCGTGGACCATGGCGTCGCAGACCTCCACTCCGGTCGGAAACCCGTTAACCAGCAGGCGTCCGGCGCGCAGGCCGAGCCGGTCGACAAGTTCCGAATGCGCGGCCAGCTCGGCGCTTTCCGCTTGCAGGGTCGCGGTCAACTGGCCTTTGATCATTCCCGCCACACGCAGCATCTCGTCGACGCTTTTACATTTGACGAGCAGCGACACGGGTCCGAACACCTCTTCCTGGATTTCGGAATTGGCGACGAGATAGTCGGCCGTGGTTGCATACAGCGCGGCCTGCGCGTAATAACCGGAATCGCCCGCCGCCTTGCCTTGGGCGACGCGCGCGACGCCCTTGTGCGCACTGAAGCGTTCAATGCCTTCCGCGTAAGCCGAACAGATATGTTCGTTCAGCAGTACGCCCGCGCCCACCTCCGCGAGGCGGCGCGCGGTTTCCGCGATGAATACCGCGGTAGCCTCATCATCGAGCGCGATCACCATGCCGGGGTTGGTGCAGAACTGGCCCGTGCCCAAGGTCAGCGAAGCGACAAAACCTTCCGCGATCTGCGCGGCGCGCGCTTTCGCGGCGCCCGGCAGCAGGAACACGGGATTGACGCTCCCCATCTCGGCGAATACCGGGATCGGTTCAGGACGCTCGCTCGCGGCTTTGGCGAGCGCCATGCCGCCGGCAAAGGAACCGGTGAAGCCGACTGCTTTGACTTCCGGCGCGCTTACCAGGGCAGCGCCCACTTCCCTGCCCGAACCCATCAGCAGCGAGAACACGCCGCCGGGCAATCCGCATTTCTTCACGGCCGTCGCGATGGCATGGGCAACCAGTTCGCAGGTGCCGGGATGCGAAGAGTGACCCTTGACGAGTACCGGGCAGCCGGCCGCGAAAGCGGACGCGGTGTCGCCGCCGGCGACGGAAAAGGCGAGCGGAAAATTACTGGAACCGAAAACCACCACCGGCCCCAGCGCCTGGTTCAGATAACGTATGTCGGGACGCGGCAAGGGCTTGCGCTCCGGCATGGCGGTATCGATGCGGGCGTTCAGCCAATCGCCTTTCAGCGCCGTCGAAGCGAACAGCTTCAGCTGGTTGCAGGTGCGGGCTCTTTCGGTTTCCACGCGCGGACGCGGATAACCGGTCTCGGCCATGACGCGCTCCAGCAGCGCATCGCCAAGGGCCATGATCTCATCGGCGCAGGCGTTCAAAAAATCGGCGCGCTTCTGCAAGGACAGTTTGCGGAACACCGGCGCCGCGGCGGCCGCCGCGGCAACCGCCTGCTTCACCTGCCCGGCGCCGGCCTGGCTCAACGGCGGGTCCAGCCGCTGGCCACTGGCGGGGTTGACCGCCTGATAAGTGCCGCCGCTGCCCTGTTGCCAGTCGCCGTCGATAAAAAGTTTGCCGGTAATATTCATCGATTCACTCTCTCCAACTTATGTTTTGAAAAAGCCAACCACCGAGTACACAGAGGACACAGAGTTTTAAAGGTTCCAAATCCAGCGGCAGGCAATAACATGGGATCGAGCCTGAAGCGTATATCTTCAAATAAACCCATGTGTTCCCGGTGCTCTCTGTGGTCAGTCTTCTTTTCGAAATAGTTACGCCACCTGGTTACGCAAGGTGCCGATGCAGGCGATGGTAATCGCGATATCGTCGCCGCTTTGCAAGGTGAAATCGCTGCCCGGCACTATTCCGGTACCGGTCATCAGCAGCGCGCCTTGCGGGAAGCTGCACTCGCGGTACAGAAAACCGACCAGCTCTTCGAAGCCGCGCCGGATGCGGCTGATTTCAATTTCGCCGCCGAACACACGCTTGCCGGCGCGGTGTATGGCCAATTCGATCCGCGTCTCGCGCGGCAGCGGGCGATCCCTAAGATAAATGCAGGGGCCGAGCGCGGCGCAGCCATCATAGCATTTGGCCTGCGGCAGGTAGAGCGGGTTCTCGCCCTCGATGCTGCGCGAACTCATATCATTGCCGATGCTGTAGCCGATGATTTTTCCGCTGCGGGTGACAACCAGCACCAGTTCGGGTTCGGGCACGTCCCAAGCCGAGTCCTTGCGGATGCGCACTTTCCCGCCATGGCCGACCACGCGATGGCGATTGGCCTTGAAGAACAGTTCCGGGCGCTCGGCTTCGTAGACGCGCGCGTAAAAATCCGCGCCGCCGCTTTTTTGCGACTCCTCCTGGCGACCCTGTCTGCTGCGCTCATAAGTCACGCCGCTGGCCCATAGTTCCTGCCCCTGCATGGGAGCGTCGACTTCTCCGAGCAGACTCAGCGCATCGCGAACCGGCTTTTGCCCGCGGATGCGGCCTGCCAGGGTTTGCAGGATATTGTCGTCGTTGACCAGGTCGTCCCAGTCGGCGCCCGGCAGCGGATAATGATTGCCCTCGTGTTCAACCAGCGCGTCTTGTTTCAACTTATAAAGCTTCATGCTTGCTTCCTAATGTAAATCTCTTTCCACGCGGGAACCCGAGCCGCCGACCAGCACGTCCATGTCGGCTCCCAGTTCGGCCTGCTGCACATGGTCGATGTACAGCTTTACATAGCCGCGGGTTGCGACCGGAAGCGGCGGCGTCCATGCGGCGCGGCGTCTGGCCAGTTCCTCCTCGCCGACGTGAAGCTGCAGGCGCCGGGCCGCGACATCGAGTTCGATCTCATCGCCGTCCCGTACCAGAGCCAGCGTGCCGCCGATGGTGGATTCGGGGGAAACGTGCAGCACCACCGTTCCATAGGCGGTTCCGCTCATGCGGCCGTCGGAAATACGCACCATATCCTTTACACCCTGCTGAATCAGTTTTTTCGGCAGATCGACGTTACCGACTTCAGGCATGCCGGGGTAGCCCCTGGGGCCGACGCCCTTCAGCACGATCACGCTACGCGGCGTGATGTCGAGATCGGGATCGTCGATACGCGCATGATAGTCCTCCATGCTCTCGAACACGACCGCCGGACCGCGGTGCCGCATCAGCGCGGGCGTCGCCGCCGAAGGTTTGATTACGGCGCCGTTCTCGCACAGGTTGCCGCGCAGCACGGCGATGCCCGCCGCCTGCGCCACCGGCTCGGCGCGCGTCCGGATGACTTCGCGGTTGTAGCACCGCGCCTCGCTGTAATTCTCATCGAAGGTTTTGCCGTTGGCGGTGACGAGGTCCCGGTGCAGCAGCTCGCCCAGCTCCTGCATGACCACACCGAGGCCGCCGGCGTAAAAATAATCTTCCATCAGATATTTGCCGGAGGGCATGAGGTTCACCAGCAGCGGAATTTCGCTGCCGAAATCGTCGAAGTCCTGCAACGACAACTTAACGCCGATACGGCCGGCGATCGCCAGCAGATGAATGATCAGGTTGGTGGAGCCGCCCACGGCGGCGTTGACCACGATGGCGTTCTCGAAGGCCTGGCGTACCAGTATGCGCGACAGACAAAGGTCCTCCTTGACCATTTCGACGATGCGCCGGCCCGAGAGCTGGGCCATGACTTTCTTGCGCGAATCGACGGCCGGAATCGAGGAGGCGCCGGGCAGCGTCAGTCCGAGCGCTTCCGCCATGGTGGCCATAGTGGAGGCCGTACCCATGGTATTGCAGTGACCGGCGCTGCGCGCCGCACAGATCTCGGCTTCCAGGAAATCCGCATCGGCGAACTCGCCGGTGTCCTTCTTGACCTTGATCTGCCAGTTGAATGAGCCCGAACCGATTTCTCCGCCGCGGAATTTGCCGTTCAACATCGGGCCGCCCGGCACGACAAGGGTCGGCAGATCCACGCTGCAGGCGCCCATGATGGTGGAGGGAGTGGTCTTGTCGCAGCCGGTCATCAACACCACGCCATCCAGGGGATTGGCGCGTATCGATTCCTCGACATCCATGCTCGCCAGGTTGCGGAACAGCATGGTGGTGGGGCGCATGATGGTCTCGCCGAGCGACATCACCGGGAACTCCAGAGGCACACCGCCCGCCTCCAGCACGCCCTTCTTCACGAACTCCGCAAGCTCCCGCAGGTGCCCGTTGCAGGGCGTCAGTTCGGACCAGGTATTGCAGATGCCGATCACCGGCCTGCCGCGGAAATAATCGTCCGGATACCCCTGGTTACGCAGCCATGAACGATGGACAAAGCCCATTTTATCGTTGCCGCCGAACCACTCCTGACTGCGCAGCTTTTTCTTTTTTACCGTTGCCATAAGAATAAAAAGTCCGGGCCTTTAATCGCCTGCTTGCGTGATGCAGTGTAAACGGCGGCCACGGGAAAATCCATGGCGCCAGCAGACACCGGTTTACAGGCGCCGGGCAATAAAAAAGGGTGGGCCCGAAGGCCCACCCCTGGAGGGCCGGGCCACGGGAAATTCCGCGGCCCGAGTCCCGGTAGATGCGTCCCGCGCGGACGCAGTTCTTAATGCGACTTAGCGCCCGAGATAATTCATCAGCCAGGTCATGGCCGGACGGGGCGTACCATTGCTCTGGATCAGACCCGTGCCGTCGCGCCAGGTCTGGCCGACCACATAACCCCAGATGGTGATCCCCTTGACCGAGGGATGGTTATAGAACAGCGGGAATTGCTGCTGGAAGATCTGCAGCTGCTCCTGGTCATTGGTTCTCTGGACATCGTATTCGGAGATGTAGATCGGCAGACCGAGGGCCGCGACCTTGTTCAGATTGGCCGACAACTCGCTGAGCGCCTGATCCTCGAGACTGTGCGCCTGGTCGCCGATGGCGTCCACCACTCCGGCCTGGATCGCCGGCGTCGCCATGGCGATGAACTGGTCTGTATTCCATCTCGTGACGTTGTAGTCGTTCAGGATCAGCACGGCTTTCGGGCAATACTGCCGCGCCAGCTGGAACGAACGGATGATCCAGTTGCTGCCGAAGGCGCTTTGCGCATAAGCCGCCGGCGCATGGCCGGGAGTCGCCTCGTTGACCACGTCGATGTACCTGGTGTCCGGGTAGCGGCTGCAGAAATCCCGGATCAATTCCTCGATTTCGGCCGCCTGCTCGGTGGCGGAGAGGTTATTGATCCAGCTCGGGTACTGGCTGCCCCACACGAAAGTGTGCTGCTTGAAGGCAATGCCGTTCTGCTGCGCGAAATTGTAGACTCTGTCCACGCCCGCCCAGTTATAGCTGTCGCGCGTGCCTTCCAGCGAACCCCACTTGCCTTCGTTTTCGGGCGTGATCTGGTCCCAGTACTGCAGGAAGTCGGACCGGACCTGCCCGCCCTGGGTAATGTTGCCTACGAAAGCCACGCCGCTGCCGGTCGAGCTGCTGCTCGATGAACTGCTCGAGGACGAACTCGAACTGCTGGAACTGGAAGAAGAGCTCGAAGAACCACCGCCGCCGCTGATGGCGCCGGCGGAAGGCGTCAGCGTCACGCGATCCATCCGGGCGCCGTCTTCGCGCCTCAGGATGCGCAGCATGTGCGCCCCGGCCGCCAGATTACTGAAGGTCGCCGGCGTAATGGTGCCGTAGCCGCTGGTCGCCTGGTTGTTCTGAGTCGTCCACGCGCCCGAATCCAGCTTGAAGTGGAATGAATCGTTATCCGCGCCCGGGAAGTTCGCCAGCATCTGGAACGTCACGTTCGCGGTCTGCGACAGACTGAAGTTGATCGCCACCTGGCCGGTTGCCGTATCCGAAGGCGTGCCCAGATTCTGGTTGGCGCCGTTGTTCGGCCACTCGATCGCCTGGCCGCCGGAAGCCGCCGCATCGCTCACCACCACGAGGGGGGAGAAGGTGCTCTGGCCGGAGAGACTTTCCAGTTCCACCACCAGCGAGGCGCCGCCGCCCGAGCTGCTGCTCGAGGAACTCGACGAGGAACTGCTTGAGGAAGAGCTCGACGAACTGCTGCTGGAGCTGCTGCTCGAAGACGAACTGGATGAGGAGCTGGTGCTTGAGCTCGACGACGAACTGGACGAGGAACTGGAGCTGCTGCTTGAGCTCGACGACGAACTGCCGCCGGAAGAAGTGCCGCCGGGACCCGCGCAGGACGGCGCCATGAAGCTGCCGTCATGGTTGCCCTGTACGCCGAATACGTTCGACGCCGTCTGGCCCGGAGCCGGCAGCTGCCAGCTGCAGCAGTTGGTGAACTGGAAGCTGGTGCCGGGATTGGCGCCCGTGCGCGTAGCCACGTTCCACTGATTGGTGATCGTGACCTGCTCGGGGAAATTCAAGGTGACGGTCCAGCCGCCAAGCGCGCCGCCGGTGTTATTGGTGACGCTCACATCCACCTGGAAGAAGGTGCCGCCCGTGTTCGAAGGCGCCGCCGTACAGCTTACGCCGCCGCCCGTCGACGAGCTGCTGCTCGATGACGAGCTGCTGCTGGAACTCGAAGAGGACGAACTGCTCGACGATGAGCTCGAGCTGCTCGAAGACGAGGAACTGGAGCTGCTGCTAGACGACGAGCTCGAAGAACTCGAAGAACTGGACGAAGTGAGACCGAAGAAACGGATGGCTTCGGCCGCGTTGACCGGCAGGTTGTGCGATACGCCGGCGAGGCTGATCGCTTCCACCGGCGCCTGCGGGCCGCTGCTGCCATACCGCGTACGCGTCTGGCCGGAAGCCGGGGTGTCGGTGGAGGTCGGCGTCTGGCTCAAGCCCTGGACGTTAGTCCACATTTTAATTTCTTCGCCGAAGTTATTGTAATTCAGCGTCTCATCGGCGGTGCCGTGCCACAGCTGCACGCGCGGGCGGGTCCCGGTGAATCCGGGGAAGGCATTGCGCACGATGTCCCCCCACTGCTGAGCGGTCTTGATGATGTTGCCGCTGGAACAATCACTGTTCCAGGTGGAGCCGCCGGTGGTGGCGAAGCAGGTATAGGGAACGCCAGCGAAGGCCGCGCCCGCCTTGAACACGTCGGGATACAGGGCCAGCAGTACGTTGGTCATCATCGCGCCCGACGACGTGCCGGCGACATAAACCCGGTTCGGGTCGCCGTTGTAGTTCTGGAGCACGTAATCGACCATCGATTTGATGCCGACCGGATCGCTGCCGCCGCCGCGTGTCAATGCCTGCTGCGAGTAGACATCGAAGCACTGGCCGCTGCGGGTGGCGGACGGATAGATCACGATGTACCCGTACTGGTTGGCCAGCGAGGCGAACTGGGTGCCGGAAAAGTAGGCCTGGGCCGAGCCCGTGCAATAGTGGATCGCGACCAGTACCGCCGGGTTGGCCGGGTGCTGGTCGGGTACATACAAGTACATCCCCAGGTTGCTCGGGTTATTCCCGAAGTTCGTGACCTGGTTCAGTGTCGCGGCAGTCGCGGCCGGAGTCGACAGCGCCAGCGCGACGGACGCGGCAATAACCCGGCAAAACCGGGCAAGCGGTTTGTTTTCTGTTTTCATTATTGTCCCTCCAACGGCTGCGGAAAATACTAAATACCCTCGAGCGCCTTATTAATAGAAACCGGCGCGCTTTGAATCTTACTCCCGGGCCATGTTAAATTGTCAAACCGACCATAAGGGACTTCCGCCTTTTGTCTTTCCCGGCAAGAAACAGGACTTCCGGAACATCGCGCTTGTGGTGCACTATTACCGGACGGCGAATTGCATGACTTTCGATTAAAGACAAAAAACTTTCAGTTAAAGAAAAATTGCAGAAAAGCAAAGACTGCACATCAAAGCCCTGAATACAGCAACGAGGTGAAAAAATGCGTATCGTGTGTGCCGCTCTGGTGTTACTGGCCGCGGGTTGCGGGAAAACGGCCTCGACGGACGAAGTCCCCGCGCTCAAAAACGCCTTTGAAGGCGCATTCCTGATCGGAACCTCGATGAACCTGGCACAGATCATGGGCGAAGACCGGCAAGGAGTGTCTCTTATCAAGACTCATTTCAATGCGATCACGCCGGAAAACCATACCAAGTGGGAACATATTCATCCCCAACCCGACACGTATACCTTCGAAACGGCGGACCGCTTCGTCGAATTCGGCGAACAGAACGGCATGTTCATGGTGGGCCATCCTCTGGTCTGGCACAGCCAGACACCCAAATGGGTTTTTGAAGACGCGGCGGGCAAACCGCTGGACCGTGAGGCGCTGCTGCAACGGATGCATGAGCACATACAGACGGTGGTCGGCCACTATAAGGGCCGCATCCAGGCCTGGGATGTCGTGAACGAAGCGATCGCCGACGACGGCGCCATGCGGCCCTCGCCCTGGTACACCATTATCGGCGAAGACTATATCGAAAAGGCCTTTGAATACGCGCACGAAGCAGACCCGGATGCGGAGCTCTACTACAATGACTATGGGCTGGAAAATTCCGCCAAGCGTGCTACAGCGGCGCGGTTGATCAAGTCACTGCAGGAAAAAGGGCTGCGCGTGACGGCGGTGGGAACCCAGGGCCATTGGGGTTTCGACTGGCCGACCTTCGACGAATTAAACCAGACTATCGCTGACTTTTCCGCCCTCGGCGTCAAGCTGATGGTGACGGAGATGGAAATCGAAACCCTCCCCACCAACTATGAAGGCGCCGATATAGAAAAGTCGGAAAAGTGGACTGAAACAATGGATCCCTACCGCAACGGCTTCCCGGACGACATGCAGCGGAAGCTGGCGCAGCGTTACCGCGAGCTGTTCAAGGTGCTGCTCGACCATCGCGACGTTATCACGCGCGTCACCTTCTGGGGCGTCACCGACGCGGATTCCTGGAAGAACAACTGGCCCATTCAGGGCAGGACCAATTATCCGCTGCTGTTCGACCGCCAGGGAAAACCGAAGCCCGCGTTCTTCTCGGTCGTGGAGCTGGCGCGGCAGGAACTGAAGGAGTAACCCATGATACGCGGACTTAGCAGTATTCATTCGTTGCCGCTCCCGGGCAGGCTGTCGCTTGTTCTTTTAATTACGGCGCTCGCTGCTTGCGTTCCGCAACGTCCCGATGCGCCGGCAACGGCCGCCGCGGCGGATAACGGCGCTTCCTACGCTGTATTCGATTATTTCGAATACACGGGCCGGGATCCCGTTTTCGAAAAATTCAAGCCGGGCGCAGACGAATATCAGAACCCCGTGCTCGCGGGTTACTATCCGGACCCGAGCAATGTCCGCGTCGGCGAGGATTACTATCTCGTCAATTCGAGCTTTTGCCACTCCCCCGGCCTGCCGCTCTTCCACAGTCGCGACCTGGTGCACTGGACGCAGCTCGGCAATATCATCGAGCGTCCCTCTCAGCTCGACTGTAAGGGACTGGGTCTCTCGCGCGGCATCTTCGCGCCGGATATCTCCTATCACGACGGCGCCTTTTACCTGGTGACGACCTGCGTCGACTGCGGCGGCAACTTCGTGATGACGGCGCGCGATCCCGCGGGTCCCTGGTCCGATCCGGTCTGGCTGCCCGAAGTCGGCGGCATCGACACTTCCCTCTTCTTCGATGACGACGGCAGCGCCTGGATCGTCAACAACGAAGAGCCCGTGGGCGGTTCGACCTACAGCGGTCATCGCGCGTTGTGGGTACAGCGCTTCGACCCGCGCAAGCTCGCGACCTTCGGTCCGCGCAAGATGATCATAAATGGCGGCTGGAAACCGGAAGACAAACCGATCTGGATCGACGGCCCGCATATCTTCCGCCACGATGGCCGGCTCTATCTCATCGCCGCCGAGGGCGGGACCAGCGTCAACCACAGCCAGGTGGTGTTCAAAGCCGATCGGGTGGAAGGCCCCTGGACACCGTATCCCGGCAATCCGATCCTGACGCAGCGCCATCTTGGCGGCGGACGCGCCTTTCCCGTCACCTCGACGGGACACGCGGATTTCGTGGAAACGCCGGACGGGCACTGGTGGGCGACCTTTCTGGCGACACGCCCGTACCGCGACAATCTCTACAATACCGGCCGCGAAACTTTTTTGATGCCGGTGCGCTGGGTTGATGACTGGCCTGTAATAACCGCCGGCCTCGAACAAGTTCCTTATGTTGCGAAACGCCCGCATCTGCCCGACCAAGCGGCCCCGGCCATCCCGACAACCGGTAATTTCACGGTGCGCGAGGAGTTCGACGGACCTCTGCCCGCATATTGGATGCAACTGCGCGCCCCCGAAGACAAGTGGTATGACCTCAAGAGCCAGCCCGGCTCCATCCGGATCAAGGCGCGAGCCGACAGTATCGGCGCCCTGGCCCAGCCTTCTTATCTGGGGCGTCGCCAGCAACATGCCTATGCGACGGCCAGTACCGCCATGCGCTACGCCCCGAAAAGCGACGGCGCGCGGGCGGGACTCGTCGCCATGCAGAATGACGAGTACTACTATTTCTTCGGGATTGAGAACGCGGACGGCGCCGCGCAACTTGTGCTGCGCAAGCGCGCGGGCTCCAAAGAGCCGGTCGACGGCAAACCCGTCAAATCGATGGCCTTCCCCGCCGCCTCTTCGATCGAACTGCGCATCGAGGCGCGCGGAGAAAAATATGATTTCAGATACCGCTCCTCCTCCGGCGACTGGATCTTGTTCGCCGCCAATCAGGATGGCGCCATTCTCAGCACCGAGATTGCCGGCGGCTTTGTCGGCGCGACCATCGGCATGTACGCCTACAGTCCGGAATAAGAAAAGGGATGCCGCAAGGCATCCCTTGATCCCTTGGAATTTATGGTTTGCGATCGGCGGTCTGTGTAACTTTGCCGCCTATATACTTGTCCAGAAAGGCTTCCGCCCGCCTCAGAAATTCCGCCTCATTTTTCTCATTGGCGAAACCGTGGCGCTCCCTGTCGAAAAGCAAGGTTTCATAGGGATGATTGCGCGCCTTCAAGACTTTCACCATTTCATTAAAGTTCTCGATATCCGCTCGCCTGTCGTCTTCACCATGAGCCAGGAACACCGGCGTTTTCAGCTCGGCCACACGGTAGACCGGTGAAAATTTGTCGAGCACTGCCTTATCAGCGCCGATCACGACCTGCAGATAGTTTTCACCGCTTTGCGAACGAGCCCGCATAAAGTCGGTCTTGGACCACATCAGATTCAAATCGTAGACTCCGGCTTCACCAATAGCGCATTTATAGAGATCAGGCTCGAGTATCGAACTCATCAACGCCGAATAGCCGCCGAAGGAGGCTCCCATGATACAGATCCGCTTGTCGTCGATATCCTGCCTGGCGGCGGCCCAATGCGTGGCGTCGATGATATCGTACTGGATCTCGGCGCCCCATTTTCGATACCCCGCCACTTCGAAGCCGAGACCATGGCCGCTTGAACCCCGGAAATTCACCTGCAGTACGGCATAGCCACGGGAAGCCAAAAATTGTACTTCCGAATTATAAGTCCACCGGTCCCGTACATCATGAGGCCCACCATGCGGCATCACCACCAGCGGATGCGGCCCCTTGCCTTCGCGCGGCAGAGTGAGATAGCCGGACAGCTCCAGCCCGTCGCGCGCTTTCATGGTAAAGGCTTCCACCTTGGAAAGCGCCTCGGGCTTGATCCAGGATGCGGCGTTGAACAGGTATTTCAGTTTCTTGGTTTTGGTATCGAAAAGATGGAACTGCCCCGGCTCGTCTGCACCCGATACATGCACAATCAACAGACTACCGTCATCGGTAACGCTGGTAATAACCACTTTTTTACCCGCAAAAACCTGGAACAGCGCGGGATACCACTTGGCGTACAAATGCGTGAGATCAACGATTTGTAGATTCGGTACACCGCCATCCTCGAAATGCACTGCAATCAGACGATTGGTCCTCTCGTCGATATCGTAGCTCTCGGGATCGACCTTGGGGTGGGCGAACACCGCCTGACTCTTGCCGGTTTCCAGGTTATACCGATAGAGCCGGTTCGTTTTGTTGAGAAACCGGGCCTCTATATACACCTCATCCGGGTTTTCGCTGCCGGCGATCACCTCCACATATTCGGCACCGAGCGCGGGCGGTGCCAATGGCTCCCATTTGCCGTCTCGATAGCGGTGAGCCACATAGATATTCTTGTCTTCGACCGACTTGTCGCGCCCGAACGTGAACAGCGGCCTGCCATCGGGTGAAAGCGTGAACGAAGCATCGTAACTGGGCGCCTCGGCCAGCAACTTGGCCTGGCCAGTCACCGTGTGCAGTTCATACAGTTTTACGCGTTCCCCACTCATCGAGCTTCCAAACCCGATAAATTCAATGATCACTTTTTTATCGTCCCCGGGAAGCGTATTCACGACCCAGCCCAAACCATTCAGGTTATTGAGCTTGGTACTCGAACCAAGCGTCATGTCGCTCGCATGATGGATAATCTTGCGCTCCCCCGAGCCATCCGCGTTTATTGCCAACAATTCCCCGTTGGCAAATTCGGCTTCATAGGATTTGAGCTCTTTCGTGAACTCGACCACGTAACGCTCATTACTGATCCACCGCGGATTGATCGGCGAGGCGCTGGACGTAGCGGGAATATGACTTAATAGTTTCAGATCCTTGGTCTGCAATATGGCGACCAGCGTCTTACCCAGATCGGCGGCACGCTCCACGGCGATATAATCGCCATTGGGAGACAGCACCGCATCGTAGTATTCGAGTGGCTTCGCAAAATCCTCCACCGGAGGGGGCGCGGCCTTTATGCTGCCGCAGAACAGGCCCGCACACAGAATAAACAGACTTTTACCCAGATTGCCCTTTAAATACAGCCTCATAAAACCTCCCGTGAGCCAGCGCATTTTATTAATAGATCAAAACAGCCCTTTCGCCAGAAAATATAGTCAATTTTTTGTCATGTGAAACCGTTTCCGTTATCCGAAAATCCTCGCCAAGAAAGTCTGCATCATCTGTCATGAATTTTTATCCGCATCGGCGTGCATCAATGTGGAGCCCTTTCAGATAATTTCTAAAGAATTAATCCCGCGTCGACGTGGGCTATCGATCTTGATGAATGCCGCCCGGCAATCAGGAATCCCTTAACCGCGTTAAGACTATAACAATAATTAACTTTCTTACAATCCCCTGGCCCTGATTAATAAAAAGCAGGAACCAGGCTTGCTTTGATTGGCGGAGAAGGAGGGATTACTCGGCTCATCCCTGAGCCTCGCCTTGCAGGCTCGCTTCGCTCGTGCAAAATCGCTCCCGCTGGGCGGAGCCCTGCGTAAAACCAGCAACTCATCGGACCCTTTTTATTTTCTGGCGGAGAGGGAGGGATTACTCGGGCTATCCCTGCCCTCGCCTCTTCGAGGCCAGCGCCGCAAAGCGGCGCTGTTCAAAATTGCTTCAGGCAATTTTGTCGAACCAGCCTTCATAATCGAGAGTTCGAATTCCCGCTACTCAGGATAAAACAAAAGGCCCCGCTGGGCGGAGCCCTGCGTAAAACCAGCAACTCACTACAAATAAAAAGGGTCCCCTTAGGGACCCTTTTTATTTTCTGGCGGAGAGGGAGGGATTACAAAATACATCCCTGTATTTTGCCCTTCGGGCCTCGCCGCTACGCGGCGAGTTCAAAATCGCTCCCGGCACCAGCGCCCTGCATTGCAGGGCGCAAGCAATATAAATAGCCGTCGAACCGCTTTCTTAATGAGAGGGAGGGATTGCGCGCCCCTTCCATGGGGCGCGTCCTCCGGACTCGCTGCGCTCGCGCCAACTCGCTCCTGGCGAGTTGGTCGAACCCAGCCATTTAATCGAGGGTTCGAATCCCCGCTACCCCGGATAAAACAAAAGGCCCGCGCAAGGCGAGCCTTTTGTTTTATCTGGCGGAGAGGGAGGGATTCGAACCCTCAAGACGACGATTCAGCTTAATCCCTGGAGACCTGGAGAGACTTGTAGAGCTTTAGAATCAATAAGTTATTCTGGATAAACTTTTTTGATGGCTCTACAAGTCTCCGGAAGACTTCCCCGATGTCTCCAATTTGTCTCCACTTTTCAATTGGCACCCCTATTTTTGAACCATTGAGAGAAGATGTGAAGGCTGGTTTTATTGCAAACGCTTGAAGCTTGCGGGCTCAAGAAAACGGGATCGGTAATTCAATCCAGCTTTTCTTTTCTTGTGCCGGGGCCGGAGTCGAATAATCAACCTAAGATATTGATATCTATTAAATTCAATACTTGGATTTAGGATTTATACCCCTAAATGTACCCCTTTTTTAAAGCAATATTTCAGTTCGGATAACTAAAAAGAGGTAAAGGCCGCATATATGGTCAAGCCGAGGAAAAAGCCTTAAACCCAGACAACATATCAGGGTTAAACG
>DASUFE010000120.1:0-3536 GCA_036274675.1 Gammaproteobacteria bacterium | reverse complement strand
ATGCGCATGGTGATCGCGGCGGCGAGGAAGATCAGCAGAATCGGCATCCACTCGAACAGCGGGCGGACGTCGGCGATGTTGCGTGTGAAGAAAGTTTCAATCCAGAAGAAGGTGAACAGTGTCACCAGCAGGAACGCGCCCAGGAAAATGAAGGCGACCGGCGAAGCGAAGAAGCCGGTGAATTCCTTGCGCGCGATGCGCAGAATCTTGTCGAGGGCCTTATCCATGGCTGGCACCTCCCGCGGCGCGCGAGCCGCTGATTTCGCCGAACACGGTCTCCAGGTCGCGCCGCTCGCGTTGCAGCCCGTACAGCTTGCAACCTTTATCGATCAGCGCCTTGGATACCAGGGGCGCGGCTTCGTCCGCTTCCTGTTGCGCCAGTTCCAGCGCGTAGCGGTACTGGCGGCCGTCGTTGTCGAGCGTCGCCACCGAGCGCACGCCCTGCACGGATTTCAGTATGGATTGCGTTTTGTCGGGAGCGGTGTCCACTGCCACCAGCAGGCGATTGCCGCTGCGCAGTTCCTCCATCCGCGCGTCCAGCGCGACGCGGCCGCTGCGGATGATGATCACGCGGTCGCAGATCGCCTGTACTTCCTGCAGGATGTGGGTGGAGAGAATCACGGTGGCTTGTTTGGCCAGCGAGCGGATCAGGTCGCGCATGTGCTGGATCTGCGCCGGGTCGAGGCCGTTGGTGGGTTCGTCGAGGATCAGGATATCGGGGTTGTGCAGCAGGGCCTGCGCCACTCCGGTACGCTGCCGATAACCGCGGGACAGGGTGCTGATCGGCTGCATCGCCTTTTCCTCGAGCGCGGTCTTGGCGATCGCCTCGCGCACGCGGCTGGGCCGCTCGTTTTCCGGGACACCGTGCAGCGAAGCCGCATAGTCCAGATAGTCGATGACGGTCATTTCGGGATAGACCGGGCAGTTCTCGGGCAGATAGCCGATTTTGCGCTGGATCGCCTCCCGGTCGACCCGGATATCCAGGCCGTCGATTTCAATGTGCCCTGACGTCGGCTCCAGATATCCGGTCAGCATTTTCATAATAGTGGTTTTGCCCGCGCCGTTATGGCCCAGCAGGCCGACGATTTCACCCCGGCCGATCTTAAAGGAAACCTGATCGACCGCCGTAAAGTCGCCATAGGTTCGGGTCAAAGCTTCAGTCTTGATCACGTCCTAGCCTCCTCCTGATTTTGATTTATGTCGGAACCGCCTCGAACCTCGGGAACCCCGTCCCCGCGCGTTTTGGCAGGTTCTGCTTATTTTGATTTTTTAATAAAAAAGCCACCGATAAGACGGTGTGAAAAGACCGTGCGGGTTTACCGAAGTTCCGGTTTCCGTGCCGACAATGGGCCTGCATGGCTGATTCAGCCGGAAAGTTAGCAGATTAGCCGCGGCAGAGCCATATAAAGCCCGCCCAGCCCCCCTGTTTTATAGTTAACAAGTGGTATGGGGACAGGGTTTCCAGAATCTGGACGGGAAGAGGCCGGGCTTTCTCATTTTGACTCCCGGGTGGGGGAGGAGTGAAGTTCTCCGGGCGAACCCGGAGACTTCCACTCAGGCTTCTATGGCTGCTTTAAGTTTCTTGATGGCATTGGCTTCCAGCTGCCGGATGCGCTCGGCGGAAACGCCGTATTCCGCGGCGAGATCGTGCAGGGTGGTCTTATTGCCATCGTCAAGCCAGCGCTTTTCCAGGATATTGCGGCTGCGGTCATCCAGGGTTTCCAGGGCCTCGCTCAGCTTATCCAGGTTGCTGGAATTCCAGTCGTCGTGTTCCAGCAATCGGGCCGGATCAGCATTCGGGGCCGTCAGGTACTGGACCGGCGCCACTTTCAGTTCGCCATCTTCCTGGTCTTCACCGAGATCGAACTGGATGTCCTGGCCACCCATGCGGGCTTCCATTTCCAGCACGGTTTTGGGCGCCACACCCAGGTCCTTCGCGACGGTCTCTACTTCCTCACGGTTGAGCCAGCCGAGGCGTTGCTTGCTGCTGCGCAGCTTGAAGAACAGCTTGCGCTGGGCTTTGGTAGTAGCGACCTTGACGATGCGCCAGTTGCGGATGATGAATTCGTGTATTTCAGCCCGTATCCAGTGTACGGCGAAGGAAACCAGGCGCACGCCCATAGACGGGTCAAAGCGCTTGACCGCCTTCATCAGGCCGATATTGCCCTCCTGCATCAGGTCCGCCAGCGGCAGGCCGTAACCCAGGTAGCCGCGGGCGACATGGGCCACGAAACGCAGGTGGGAAATGACCAGCTTGCGGGCGGCATCCAGGTCGTCTTGCTCGCGGAAACGGACGGCAAGGGCGTGCTCTTCTTCAGCGCTGAGCACCGGGATACTGTTAATCTGGGCTATATAGGAATCCAGACTGTCCGTGGACAGGGGGGCGGCAGGCAGATTGTTCCAGTCAGCGGTTAAAGCGGTTGTGGTCATATGTTTACCTCCTTGGCGCCCTGATGAGTGACGCGATTATAGCCAAAAAATTCTCGGATTGGCACTCAAGGGCTTTGAGTGCTAACACTATTTGAAGTTTCAGGCGGAAATGGGCACGCTTCCTGTTTCATGCCAGAATCTTTACTAATCCCCGGCCACCGCCGCAGGGCTTATGAATTAAGTATTTGATCCTCCAAATAAAAATGGGTGGTGCTTATGACCGTCCTTATCCTCGTACTGTTGGTTTTTGGTGTGCTCTGGCAGTTGGTCCAGATCGATGGCTTGAAAGCCCGGTTGGGCCGGCTGGAGCGGCGGTTGGAGGATTTCAACATGCTATCCTCCACCGGTCAGGCTGCATCGGTGCAACCGGTACCACCCGGCAGGCCCATATCCCCGCCGGAACCGCCACCCGTGCAGCGGGTAATGCCCAGTCGGGCCCCTTCGCCACCGAATCCGATCGAACGGGCGCTCAGCACTATCACCGGAGCAGTCCGCCGTTATTTCAGCGAAGGCAATCTGATCGTACGCATTGGTGTCGTCGTACTGTTTTTCGGCCTGGCATTCCTGCTGAAGTATGCCGCCAATTACGGCATGTTACCGGTCGGACTGCGGCTGGCGGCGGTCGCAGCGGCGGGAGCGGTGCTGCTGGCGCTCGGCTGGCGCCTGCGTTTCAGGCGCGCCGGCTACGCACTGGCGCTGCAGGGCGGCGGCATTGCCTTGATGTACCTGACCGTTTTCACCGCATTCCGGATGTACGACTTGTTGAACGCCTGGATCGCATTTCCCCTGCTATTGCTCCTGGGCCTGGTCTCAGCGGTATTGTCGGTGCGGCAGAACGCCGCCGCGCTGGCGGTGCTGGGTATCAGCGGCGGCTTTCTCGCGCCGGTACTGACCTCGACCGGCGGCGGCAGCCATGTGGTGCTGTTCAGTTACTATGCCGTGCTGAATTTTGGCGTGCTCGCGATTGCCTGGTTCCGCTCCTGGCGCGCGTTGAACCTGGTGGGATTCGTTTTTACCTATCTGATCGGCACGACCTGGGGTGTGTTGAGTTATCGCAGCGCATTGTTCGCCAGCACCGAACTCAGACACAGCGCGTTCAGCACGGC
>DASUFE010000119.1:0-40935 GCA_036274675.1 Gammaproteobacteria bacterium | reverse complement strand
AGCGCTCCAGGATTTGCGCCAGGGTCTCGGTGTCCGGCTGAGTGGATCGGCTGCTGTGCAGTGCAAGGATATTGCTCGCGGCCAGGCCGCGAAGGTCTTTGAGATGCATGATTATTGCTCCCTGTATTGTCGTTTTTTGGTTGGGAAAATAAGCGATGTATTGCGCGAAGCGCATCACTCGAAAGTACCAGGGCAACGATAGACGCGAGCGCGAGCAGGCCGATGGCGCACTGCCAACTTCGCATAATGTGTATTATGTTAAATTATTGGTTGCGGTTTTGAGGCCTAAAAAGGGTTTTGAAATCCAATAAGCTTTTTAAAAACAAAAAGATAAAATCATTTTTTAAACTATTTTAGAGTTAACATGAGCTTTGCGCCGCAAGTTAAGAAACTGCAGCAACCTGAGCACCAGCAGCTTCTTCACCCAATATCCGTTTACAGGAGCCGCAATTGCGCCACGGGCCTGAGCTGAACACCAATGGCTGCAGCCAGTTTATTCGGCGGCAGGATCAGATGCACAGAGGGTCCGTACCCCGTTTTCCCGATGTGTCCGGCGACAAAATGACGGTTAATAATCCCATCGACCCTGTCGGTACCGCGCAAAGACCGATTGACACCCTGCGAGAACAGTGTGGCCACGCGCTGGTCGCAGGTGGCGGCTGTACGCGTGGATCGATGCCGATGCCCCCGCTCCTCTTGTGCCTTGATAATTCTCTGATGACAGGATGGGCTCCATGGGCTATTGGATCGCCAGTACGGCCAGTTACGCCGCTTCGAGATCGCGGTAATCGCAGGCTACGATATCCGAGCCAAAGGCGCGCCCCTCCTGCAGCCACTGTCGGGAACCTATCGCTCAGGCCGGCGGCGACAGTACCAGTATCTTGCCTTCGCGCAGCCGCACCCGGTAAACGGGAACGCCGAGCGAGGGCTTTTCCAGGCAGCGCCCGGTGCGCAGGCTGTAGTGATGCTTGTATATCGGCGAAGCCACCACAGGTTCACCCTTGATATCACCCACGATACCGCGCGAAAGCACGGCGGCATCGCTGAAGGGGTCGTAGGCCCCGATCGCGTACACCGTGCTGTCGGCAACCCTGAACAGCGCGATCTGCCGCTCACCCAGCAAGGCGCGGGCACCGACCTGCGGCAGCAGATCGTCCAGATCACAGACGGTTATCCAGCCGAAATTCTCGTTCGGCGCGTGCATTTTAAAACCTCCCGGTCTCACGTTCATGTCATGCGCTCCTTGCATAACGGTTTATCTCATGGAAATGCAGTTTCTCCTCGCGGGTAGCGGGACGGATCTGGCTGCGTTCCTCGACGAATACCACGGTTCCATCCTGCTGCTCGCTGTTGATGAAGGTTCTGAAGCGTTTCAGCTGCTCCGGGTCCTCGATCGTCTTCTTCCACTCGCACTCATAGGTTCCGATTACGTGGTGCATTTCGCGCTCAAGTTCGGCGCAAATACCGAGCTTGTCGTCGATAACCACCGCGCGCAGGTAATCCAGCCCGCCCTCCAGGTTTTCGAACCAGACCGAGGTGCGTTGCAGCCGGTCGGCGGTGCGTATATAGAACATCAGAATCCGGTCAATGTAGCGGATCAGCATCTCGTCGGAGAGGCCTGTCGCGAACAAGTCGGCGTGCCGCGGCTTCATGCCGCCATTGCCACAGGTGTAAAGATTCCAGCCGTTCTCGGTGGCGATGACGCCGATATCCTTGCTCTGCGCCTCGGCGCACTCGCGCGTGCAGCCGGAAACCGCGAACTTGAGTTTATGCGGTGCGCGTAACCCTTTATAACGATTTTCGATCTGAATCGCCATGCCGACGCTGTCGAGCACGCCATAGCGGCACCAGGTACTGCCCACGCAGGATTTAACCGTGCGCACGGCCTTGCCGTAGGCATGGCCGGTCTCGAAACCGGCATCCACCAATTCCTTCCAGATCAGCGGCAACTCATGCACCTGCGCGCCGAACAGGTCAATGCGCTGGCCGCCCGTGATCTTGGTATACAGCTTGTATTTCTGGGCAACCCGGCCGAGCACTATCAGCTTCTCGGGCGTGATCTCGCCACCGGCGATGCGCGGCACGATGGAATAGGTGCCGTTCTTCTGCATGTTCGCCAGGAAGTGGTCGTTGGTGTCCTGCAGACCGGCGTGCTGTTTCTTCAGTACGTACTCGTTCCAGCAGGCGGCCAGGATCGAAGCAACGGTAGGTTTGCAGACATCGCAACCGAAATTTCCCTTGCCGTGTTTTCTTAACATTTCCTCGAAGCTGCGGATCTGGCCGATGCGCACCAGGTGATAGAGCTGCTGCCGGCTATAGGGGAAGTGTTCGCAGATATCGCGTTTGACTGCGACGCCCTGCCGGGCCAGTTCGTGGTTCAGGATCTGCGTGACCAGCGGTACGCAACCGCCGCAGCCCGTGCCCGCCTTGGTGCAGGCCTTCAGGGCGCCGATGCTGGCGTTGCCGGCACTGATTGCAGTACAGAGCGCTGCCTTATCCACATTGTGGCAGGAGCAGATCTGCGCGCCGTTCGGCAATGCGGCCACACCCGCTCTCTTGGAGTTCTTGCCTCCGCGTTCGGGCAGGATCAGGGAATCCGGATACTGCGGCAGCTCGATACCGTTCAGCATTGTCTGCAGCAGGGTGCCGTAATCGGCGGCGTCACCGACCAGTACCGCCCCCAGCAGGCGCTTACCGTCGTCGCTGACCACGATCTTCTTGTAAACCGCGGCGCCCTCGTCGGCATAATAATAGTTCTTCGCACCCTGCGAACGGCCTTGCGCATCACCGATGCTGGCGACATCAACACCCATCAGCTTGAGCTTGGTGCTCATATCGGCGCCGGTAAATTGCTTGTCTTCTCCCAACAGATGAGCGGCGGTGATGCCCGCCATCTGGTACCCCGGGGCGACCAGGCCGAAGATCTGCCTGTTCCAGAGCGCGCATTCGCCGATGGCGTAAATATCGGGATCCGAGGTCCGGCAATGGTTATCGATCACGATGCCGCCACGCTCGCCGACGGTGAGGCCGCAATCGCGCGCCAGTTGATCGCGTGGGCGGATACCGGCGGAGAACACGATCATATCCACTTCCAGGAAACTGCCGTCGGCGAACTGCATGCGGTGACGATATTGGCCGCCGTCGCCGATGGCCGTGGTGTTCTTCGAGGTGTGCACCTGCACTCCCAGCTTTTCGATCTTGCGTCGCAGCAGGGCGCCGCCCATATCGTCCACCTGCACTGTCATCAGCCGCGGCGCGAATTCGACGACGTGCGTTTCCAGCCCCATGTTCTTCAGGGCATTGGCGCATTCGAGTCCCAGCAGACCTCCGCCCACCACTGCTCCGGTTTTTGACAACTTGCCGGACGCCTGCATGGCCTCCAGGTCCTCGATGGTGCGGTAGACATGGCAATGGGACCGGTTATTACCCGGAATCGGCGGCACAAAGGGATAGGAGCCGGTCGCGAGAACAAGTTTGTCATAGTGCAGACGCAGCCCCTGGGCGGAAGTAACCGACTTATCGGCGCGGTCGATGATACTCGCGGCATCGGCAAGATATATTCGGATGCCGTGCTCCTGGTAAAAATCTTCCTTGGTAAGCGCAAGTTCCGCGGCAGTCTTGCCGCTGAAATATTCACTGAGGTGTACACGATCATAGGCCAGCCGCGGCTCCTCGCAAAGCACGCTGATGGCGCAGCGCTCATGCGCGCCGCGCTCAATCAGCGACTCCACGAGCTTGTGTCCCACCATGCCGTTGCCGACGATGACGATCGACTGTTTTCCGGTATCCGGTTTCATTGGCATATACAACTCCATGCTGCCACGAGATTAACCGTCCACCATCAAGCAATTCATATGCCAATCGATTTGAAACGGAAAATCCCCTTTAAAACCGGATTTGCGGCGAAATTGAACCGCAAATGCATGCTATTTGTGCACGGGAACCGTGCACAACGCACTATCGTCGCACCTGGGATCGCTGAATCATTTGTGTGCAGAGGCGCGCCAAAGAGATAACTGCGGCTCCTGGCGGCATCACTCGATAAACGGGTAAATCAATTCTTCTCGCAGAGACGCAGAGAACGCAGCAAATTTTGATTACCGATATTTAAAATTTGACCTGCAATCGCTGCGACTCGGCGAGAGACATATTTTCAGCAGACTGAACCCTCAGTTCGCGAAGTTGGCCTGCACATAAAGCCATACCTTATCGGTATCGGCGTAGGCCGGCGCGCTGTCCGAACTGAAGGATGCGAGCTTGATACCGCCGGAATAAACGGGCGAGAACTTTTTACTCAGCAGGAAATCGATTTCCGTGCCGAAATCCACACCTCCGGTATCGCTGGAAAAGTCATGGTAGACGGCCTTGAGACCGAGCCCGCCGGCGGTCGTGGCTGCATCCACATAAATATCCACCAGCCCCAACAGCGGCGTCACGGCGAACATATCCGCCCAGCCGTTAAACGCATGCAGGGTCGCCAGCGGCGTACTGAAACCGTAAGTACCGTCGCCGCCCAGAGTTTCCTGCGCAGCCTTGATCGTAAGCCCGCCGAACCTGTAGCCGAGCTCGACCAGGCTGTAATCGGCGTCGATGAGCGGAGAACCGTCTGCGTAATCCGACTGTGTAGCGTACTCCAGATAATAGCTGAAGTTTCCCGCGGTCCCGCTGAAACTCGCACCCAGGGTCTGTTGCGACAGCAGGGACTGCACCGGATTGTCAAACTCCAGAAAATAGGCGTAGGCGGTAACCTTGAAGGGATCGAAAGCATAGCCGGCATTCAGAATATGATTGCTCATGTTGAATTCGCCGACGGGACTTGCATCACCCAATACGCGTTGCACGGCTGTCATATAGCCGTAGGTGAGCTTCAGGTTTTCAATACCCGTATTGACATAGGAAACCGGCATGTCGAAAGTCTGTTCGTTCTGGCGCCAGCCCGAATTACCGATAAAACGCGCATTGTCCAGAATCATACTCTGGCGCCCGGATTTCAGGACGCAATCATCTCCCTTGTAACTTAAAAAGACTTCGTTCAATTCTTCGCCGACGGGATCCGTAATAACGGAAAACTCAGTCTTGCCGTTGACGGTGCTATTGTAGTCGTCCTCGCCTACAGGGCTGACGTCCTCGAATTCTATGTAGCCTGAAAACCCATGATAGGAGCCTGTGGTATAACCGAGCGCTGTCCGCAGGGTCGAGGCGGTCGCCTCTTCCAGCAGGTTGTCCTGCTCCACATTCTCAATTCGATAACGCATATCGAGCGAGACCTTGCCGCCCGTCACCGCTTCCGCGATCGATCCGCCATCGGCGGCACCGGCCATTTCCGGGGTGAACAATATCGCCGCAATCCACAACGTATTTTTAAAGTTTGTCATTTTCATTACAGTCACTCCCGGTGAAGTAAATTTATTTATAAATTCGAACTGCAACCCGCGTGGTTATGCAGACATGGAGTACTGCATTGCACACAAACGGCGCTCTTGCCAGCGCCGACGAGTTCGACGACAGAGACAGCAAATACTATGCCATGGCAGGCCTATAACACACCCATGATCGAAGCATCTTGTATGCAAGCGATTTCCGGTCTGCGCGCCTGGTACCCGCAGGGCATGCTCCACCTTGCCGCGCAAGCCTTCGCGTACGGCCGCTTTAAAATTTCCCACCGGGAACGCAGGCTGCCGGTTTCCGCGTTCGTCAGCGGTGCAAACACACCGCGCCCGCACCAATTTAAATCCGCAGCCTGCCCTCGTGCCGGTGTACGAGCGAAAAATCCCCGGCATTATGAGAAGGTGGGGATGAGGGGTGTTTACCGCGGAATTTTTGATCACCCTCACCCATACCTTCCTGTTTTTACGCAGGGCTCTGCCCAGCGGGGAGCGGGAAGAATGAGTAGCGCGCCAGCGGATCCATTTTTAATTTTGAGACAGGTTCATGATATTCGGCGCGCGGCGTGCGCCGGCATAAGAGGCATTCCCCCTTCGGAGCGAAGGGGGAATGTTCAATGGGTGATTCTTTAAAGAGTCTTCAGGAATTCGACCAGGGCTTTGCGGTCTTCCACGCTTAAGGCAGGGCCGATTACGCCTTTACCCGGCCGGTCGCTGAATTCATGCCCCTTATTGGAGTTGCCGTTCTGTTCGGTATCGAACAGGAACAGACCCGGTTGCTTGCCGGTTTCATATCCAACATTAGTCGGATCGAATTCAAGATGGCCGGTGTAAAAACGCGCGGGGCGTTCGTCCGCCGGTGACAGCAGCGCATACAGATTGGGCACACTGCCGTTGTGCAGGTAGGGGGCCGTCGCCCAGATGCCGTTCAAGGGCCTGGCCTTGTAAGCGCGCGTCGCCTCAAGGCAGTTGGGCAGATACACGTTGAAATCGTCCCGCTCTTCCTGAGGAGTATTATTCGCATCGTACCAGTGGTTGACTGTTTGCTGCACCACCGCGCCGAGCGCGAAGGCGAAACTTTCCTTGGTTCCGTCTCCCACGTGCAGCGGTTCACATTTGGCTCCCGCGAAAACGGAAGTATCAATGCCCAGGCCCGTGGTATCGACGGTACGCTCGGCCAGCACCCGCGACTGCTGAGGATCGGTTCCGATCTCGTCCGCCGGCACCAGCGGCAAATCGAGCAGGCGCATACCGGCACGGTTGCTGACGGACCAGTATTGCTGGCTCCAGAATTCATCGGAGTGCGGCGGCGGCAGGTGGCAATGCTGGCAGTGCTGCTGATACAGTTTTGCGCCCGCTTCCGCCCTGGCCCGGTCGATGTTTCCGAGAATCGCTTCCGGCCAGGCCGGCGCCTGCAGACCGCTGAAGCGTTTAACCTCAAAGGCCGGTTCCGGCCCGGACAGCAGGTTCTCGATCTCGTGCAAGTTCCGGATCTGGACGGACGAGGCAAAATTTTCAGGATGCGCCGCATCCAGCCTGAGGAAAGCCCCCACGCCCAGCGCCTCGCCGGCATTGCGTATCATCGGCTGCATGATCGAGCCGTCATACTGCACCCACACGAACCAGCTGCTGCTCCAGATAAAGGGGAAGCTGACGGGCGCATCGGGTACAACCATGTTCTCCGGTTTGCCGGCATCGAGCGAAAACACCTGGTTGCCGATCCGGTTCAGCGCATCGGTACGACCGAAGCCTTCGGTCTGCCGGAAATTGGCCTTGACGTTGTCCGCGATGTCGCGCAGGGCCACGCTTTCGCGGCCTCCCGCGATATCCTCATCAATGATCTGCTCGCTCTGCAATTTGATGGCCGTGAACAAATGTTTGATCAGCCCCGTGAAGACGCGGCTGTATTCTTTCTTAAGCTCGGCGCGCGCGGCATCAGTGTTGCCCGCGCCCAGTATGCGCGCGGCGAAACGGTTGAACTGGCGCTGGTTGAACTCGGTCTCCAGCATGGAACGGAACAGTATCTCCATCAGCTTGTTGGGGTTGATCATGCCCGGCCCGCCGTCGTAGCGGATAGAGGTTCCTTTATAAGACATCTGGCCGGTATGGCAGGCGGCGCAGGTCAGGCCGACCGAGTTGAAGACTTTTCCGGTCAGCGGATCGGTGACTCCGTAATCCACCGCGAAACCGACCGGCAGCCCCGCCTTGTTATGCTCGCCGGCTTCGCCCGGGATAAATCCCAGACGCCTCAGATAGTCCGTATCGGAGAGAAGTCCCGGCTCGCCGAAGAGCTTGAACCCGGGCTGCTCCAGCGCCATGAACCATTCGTAGGGAATGAAAAAGGTCCACGTGCCCTGGTTGGCATGATGAAACCACTCACGCTGCTCGCCGGTCCAGTTCTGTTCCAGCCAGACGGCTTTTTCGGTTTTTGGATATTCAGGCAGATCCTTGGAGCAGGAGGCGGTAACGGCAAAACCCATGCAGGCGATGCATGCGTATAAAAGACGGGAGTTCATATGGCACCTTCCCTGTTAGTTATTATTGTTGCCGAGCTATTATAGCTCAGCGCCCTGTGGCGACCGCAGTATACAATAAAACACTGTTTGTTGAACCCTGTACACCGTGCAGCGTGATATGAATCTGGATACGCTTCCCGGTTGTCTCATCCGAATGGATGATTTCCCGCGCCGGGTTTTTATGCTGCGGCGGAGGCTTGCTGAGACTTTGGCAGTGCGAAATAAAAGGTGCTGCCCTCGCCCGGTTTCGATTCAACCCAGATGCGACCGCCGTGCGCGGCCACGATACGCTTGCAGATGGCAAGTCCGATACCGGATCCGGGATACTCCTGCTGCGTATGCAGCCTTTTCAGCGGCTCGAATATCCTTTCATAATACTGGGTCGCAATCCCGATGCCGTTATCGGCGACGTAAACGATCACCTCGTTCAAGTCCTCCCTGGCGCCAATGCGGATTTTCGGTGCTCTTCCCTTGATATACTTGAGCGCGTTTCCGATCAGATTCTGGAACACCCGGATCAGCAGCCCCTCGTTGGCGATAACCCGCGGCAAACCGGGGTCAACAGTGACCTCGGCATGGGTTTGTTCGATCGCAAAACTCAGCAGGGACAACGCTTCCCGCGCGCACAGCTCGACGGAAACGGACGCGGCGTTTACCACCTTGGTTTCGGCCTTCATGAATTCCATCAGCGAATCGATCAGGCCGTGCAGGCGCGTTCCGGCATCGCGGATCCTGTCCAGGGATTCAACTCCCTCGGGGGGCAGCTTGTCTCCGAAATCGGAGCGGAAAAAATCGATGATAAGCAGAATGTTCCGCAGCGGCGTCTTCAGGTCATGAGAGGCGGCTATGGCGAAAGTATTCAGACTCTTGTTCTTCTCCTCCAGTTCGTTGAGCACTTCAAAGCGTTCGATCGAGTAGCGCAGCGCCCGCGCCAGAGTATTGGGTGTGATATCCCCCTTCACCAGAAAGTCCTGCGCGCCGGCCTTGATCGCCTTTACGCTGAGCTGGAGGTCTTCGTTGGTGGTCAGTACCACGATCGGCACATTGGAGCAGTGGGCGATGAACCTGGACAGGGTATCCAGGCCCTGGCTTTCAGGCAAACCGAGATCGAGTATCACAAGATCGAAATGATGACTCAACACTTCCTCGATCCCGGCGCCCAGGCTTTCCTTGTGCACGATGTTATAGGCGAAGGAATCGATCGAAGAGAGCACATCCATGAAGAGGATCATGTGGTCCTCGTCGTCCTCGATGTACAGAATGTCGAGTTTGTGCGCCGCCATCAGTTCGGATCTTTTTCCAGTTTGTTCCACAGGCCCCAGTACAAGCCTAGATCGCTCACCATCTTCTCGAACTGGCCGGCATCGATGGGTTTGATCAGATAGCTGTTCACATAATGTTTATAGGCCGCCACACGGTCGCTCTCGCCGGCCGATGTCGTCAGGATCACCACGGGTATGGACTTGAGCCGTTCATCTTCCTTAATGACCTTGAGGAGGTCGTGGCCACTCATGCCGGGCAGGTTCAGATCGAGCAGTACGATGCTGGTCGTCTCCCCTCCGCTCCTGTTGAGATAGGAAAGCGCGGCTTCCGCATTGTCGAAATGCACGATCGAATTGGCAACCCGTTTCTCTTCAAGCGTTTGCCGGATCAGCTCCACATGGTCATCGTTATCCTCGATCAGCATGATATCGGCGAGTCTTCCCAGCATTATTCTCTCCTCAGTCGCTAGTTGATAATTTTCGGGAAGGCAAGCCAGAATACCGAACCTTTCCCTTCCTCGGATTCGACCCAGACCCTGCCCCCGAGATTCTTCATGATCTTGGCTACGATTGCGAGGCCGAGACCGGTGCCTTCCTTGTCCTTGCTCAAGCGCTGGAACAGCTGGAATATTTTGGCATGGTATTCCTTCGGAATCCCCGGGCCTTCGTCTCGAACATATATCCGGTTCTCTTGCTCCAGGCTCGCACCGCCGACGGTTATCTTCTTGCCGGGTTCGCGGCAGGCGTAACGGATCGCGTTGGAAATCAGGTTCTGGAAGATCTGGCGGATTTCGCCGGCATCAGCCTTCACCTGCGGCAACCCCGGCTCGATGATAAGCGAGACTCCGGCTTCATCCAGGACTCCTTGCAGATCGTCTTTCAGCTTGCGGATTTCCGCCGTAGGGTCAATCGGCATTCGCCGCCCCTGGTTCCGCCCCACCCTGCTCAGTTCGAGCACGTCATCGATCAATTCGCCCATACGCTTGGCGGCGTTCTGCACCCGCAGCGCGGCGTCTTCGGACTTCTCGCGATTACCTTCGGCGATGTATTTCATGAAACGTGTCGCGAATCCCTGTATCGTCACCAGCGGGCTTTTCAGATCGTGCGAGATCACATAAGCGAATTGTTCCAGCTCCCTGTTGGAATATTCCAGCTCACGACCCTTCTGGTCGAGCGCCAGGTCGCGGCTCTGGATCACCTCGAGCATGGAATTGAAACTTTCAGCCAGCGCTCCCACCTCGTCCTCGGAGATTTTCCTTGCGCGCAACGAATACTGCTTCTTCTCGCCGATTTCATGAAACAACCGCGCCAAATCCAGAATGGGCTGTATGAAGAAGCGCTGGCACCACAGGGCCAGCACAAAGGCGATGAGCAGGCTCCCCAGCAGGGTGGCCAGGCCGAAGATGAAGCGCATGTCCGCGCGTTCCTCGAGTTCACGCAGATCGGCGCTCATGAACAGCGCACCCGCAGGCTTGCCGTCGAGCATGACCGGGTGCCGCACGATGATGCGGTCCGCCGTTTGCGTAATTTCGGATTTCTCTATATTGCTGATCAGAGGCACCGAGAGCTTTTCGTCCGGCGCCAGATATTCCGCAAGCACCTGGCCGTCGCCGGTGAAAAGATAGGCGCTCCGTACCGATCGCTCATTGCGCAAGGAGCCGAGTACTTCCATTGCATCGTCGCGGCTGCGGAACTGCAACGCCGAAGTGCTGTTATCGCCCAATACCTGGGCCAGCACGGTAACTTTGCTCTTCACGCCCTCGGTGATGGTGCGGACTTCGAGCAGATAAAAAATCAGGTTCTGCAACAAGGAAATGGACAGGATGATAAAAACCACGGCGAAAACGAATTTCCACCGAAGTTTTCTGCGACGGACAATATCAAGTAGCGGCATCGCGTCCCGACCCATGGGATTTCAAGTTTGTGCCCGGCATTGCCTGTCTATGGCGCCGCCGCCCCGCGAGGGGTGGTCACCACATTATTGGCCAGGCGCAACAACTTCGAACTGATATTTAGGCGCGCCGCCTTTGCGGCCTCCAGATTCACTTCGAACTGGACTGTATCATTGACGATGGCGAACTTTATGATGCCGCCGTCTTCCAGGAACCCGGGTGTTTCCCCGACCGTCAGTACGCTGCTGGTTGCGAGCGCGGCGAGCGCCTGCTCCACCGGCTCCCGCTCGCGGCCGCTGAAGATAATCACCTGGCAGCCGTTCGCCAATCCGGCGGACCATGCGGGATATGCCTGGACGGCGATGGACTTGCCTTGCACCAGTTCCCGCTCCAGTACGCGCAGCGCGTTGCCATAGACATCGCGCCCGACCAGGCAGATATTGATCCGCCCGTCGCTGCCGAAAGCATCGGCCGGCCATTCGATGAAATGCATGAAGTTGAACACCAGCGACGCCTTTACCTGATATTCCACTGCGGGGTTCGCCGCCGGCGCCGCCTCCGCGCGCAACAAGGCGCCGAGCAAAGGCGCGCACAGCAGCCATAGCATGCAGCGCATAAGGCCGGAAGCTTGCAACTGGGTTATGGGATGCGACACGGCGGTTCCCTCAGAAAATCCACAGCAGCTTGGCGTAGACACCGGCTTCGACCTCGCTCACGAGTCCCCCGTTGGAAACAGCCCCCTGCTCCAGGTGATGGTCCTCGAACAGATTCTGCCCGACCAGAGACAGCTCCAGGTTTTCATTGATATGGCCCGCGAAGCGTATGTCGGCAACTGTGTAGCTCGACACATTCTGTGACTGCAGCCGGTCGGCGTAGCGCAGGGTAACATCCAGCTGGTAACGTTGCGCGAAGTTGGTTCCCATGCGCACAAAGGCCTGATTCTCGGGATCATTGCCTTCCAGCGCGGTGATGCTAGCCTGATTGTCCAGGCTGTCCGCGTCCAGTTCCAGGTCCATGTCGAGGAATGTATAGCCGCCCGCGAACTTCCAGTCCTGCGCCGGTATCCAGGTGGCTGCGATTTCCATACCGTGGGTTTCGCCGCCGGATTTGTTACCGATGCCATCCAAGCCTTCAACCGTGATCAGATCGTCGTATACGTTATAAAACGTCGCGAGATCGAGAAATAAATCAGGAGTTGCGCTGAAGCGGTAGCCGATTTCATAAGCCGTCAGCTGTTCCGCCTCCTGCATATGATTGCTCCTTAACTCCTGACCGGTACCGGGCAAAGGGATTACGAAATCCTCTTCCAGCCGTGACGGCGTGCGCACGGCCCGGGACACCGCGGCCCATAGTGTATCGGTCTCGCTGGTGTGCCAGGCGAGTCGGATGTTGGGCTGGACTTCAGACCCGGTGTAGTCGTTATCCTCGAATTTGGAACCCAGTGTGAGATAAAGCCTGTTCGCGGAGAGCTCGATCTCATCCTGCACGAAAGCGCCCTGCAACCGGTCGGTCCGCCGGTCGGGAATCAGGCTCAGCTGAGGTGTGTTGCCGATCTCGTCGGAGGTGCGCCGATACGTAAGGCCGTATATGAGATCGTGCGCACCCAGCCTGGGAAGTTCATGATTGAATTCCAGATCGACTGTATGGCGGGTTTCATTCAACACGGGATTGTCGAATTCCGTCGCGTCATAATAGAACTGGAGACTGGTACGGCCTCCGCCTGGCAGGTTACGGCTCCAGCGCCCCAGCAAGTCGCCGCCATTGCTCGTGCTGTCCGGAGCGATGGCTTCATCGGGAGTGCCCTGCCGGCCGTCATAGGCTTCCCCTTGAACCGTGAGAATATCCTGCGAAGTGAGATTGCTGTCGTAGCGGAAACCTGCCTGTCCCAGCCTGGCATCGTCATCAGGTTCACCCGTTTCCAGAAATCCTTCATCGCGGTTCCAGCCCGTGGCGAATACCCGCATATATCCGGTATCTCCGGTTTTAAATCCGTATCTTACTGCGCCGAAGGCACGTTCCTCGGTGCCGACAGCCGCCTCGACCAGGCCGCCCTGAGTTTCGGCGGCGGGCTTGGTGATAATATTAATGACCCCGTTAACCGCATTTGCGCCCCAAACCGCGCCGCCTGGACCCCGGATCACCTCGATCCGGTCCACGTTTTCCAGCATCACATCCTTGGTTTCCCAGAGCACTCCGGAAAACAGAAAATCATAGATAGTGCGGCCATCGACCATCACCAGCAGCTTGTTGGCGCTGCGCGAATTGAAGCCGCGGCTCGATACCGCCCACTTGTTGGCATCCACCCGCGCCACATCCATTCCGGGTACCAGGCGCAGGGCCTCGGGTATACTCGTTACGCCGGAGCGGCGGATATCTTCAGCCGTCAGCACGTATACTGCAGCGGGTACCCGTGTTGCCGACTCGGTTTTCTTGGAGAGGGAGGTGATTTTAAGATTAAGAAGGTCTTCGATGCTGAGCTGGGTAATATCGATGTCCATTTGGGCCAACATGGTGTCATGGGCCTCTTCATGGGCAAGCGCGGGAACGGGGTTGCAGGCAATAACGGCTAACATTATGGATAGAACCCGCAAACAACACCTCCGTGTGTAATTTTTACATTGCACTAAGTATTCTTCCGGAACGGGGGTAATTAAAGCATACTCTTTTAAAATTGGCACTCCCTGACGGCATTTCCATACAGGATTCACTGGCCAAACCCGTTATCCCGCCATTATGAACAGGGACGCCGCAATGGGATGATAACGACCTCACAAGTCGCCCGAGCTTAAACGAGATTACGAACTCCCTCCTGCCTTACGGCGCCGGGCAAACCGGGGGCAGCGCAAGCCGTGTAAAGCCGAAATCATCATCCGCGAATCGACGCTAATCTCAAAAATAAAAGGAAGAAATAAGAGGATTCTCGCGGGCCGCCGGAGCATAGTGGAGCGCAGAAAAATTCAAGTCTATTCTCTTTATGTTTTATTCCCCGGCGCTCTCAGCACCCCCGCGTCACAATGAAGAATAATTTCTTATACCGGAAGGATTTCCTGGGGAAAAATTTCCACTTCGGAGGATTTGCCAGCGGTTTCGCCGATGCGGGCGATGTTATATAAAGCGTCACCTTCGTTCACCAGCGGCAGGTTGGTCTTTCCGATAATGAGCCCAGAGGCCTGTGCCCTTACCTCGTAACGCCCTTCGTCGAACATATCGGTGGGATCCGTAATGACGCCCAGCAAAGCTCCCGTATTGACCTTCTCTCCCAGTCCTTTCAGGCTGCGGAATATGCCGCTGTGCGAGGCACGCACCCAGACGTTGGAGCGCGCGGTAAAAGTACTCCCGGCTGACTTTCTGCCATGTGGCTTGTGCTTGACCAGCGGCAGCATATTCAGCTTGTGCATGACATTCAGAATGCCGCGCACCCCGATGCGTATAGCCTGCTCATCGAAGCGCAGCGATTCACCGGCTTCGTAAAGCAGCGAAATGACGCCATGCTGGTCGGCGGTACCGCGTAGCGAGCCGTCGCGCACATTGGAATTGATGAGTACGGGCACACCAAAGGCTTTCGCCAGTTCCTTCGTATCGTAATCGTCCATGTTGGCGCGGATCTGCGGCAAGTTACAGCGGTGCGAGGCGCCGGTATGCAGATCGATGCCATGCGTGCACTGCTTGACGATGTGCTCCATGAATATCCATGCCAGACGCGAGGCCAGCGGCCCCTGCTTGCTGCCCGGGAAGGAACGGTTGAGATCGCGCCGGTCCGGAAGGTAGCGCGAATGCTGGACCAGGCCGAACATGTTGACGACCGGGATCGCGATCAGCGAGCCGTTGAGGCGCTTCAAGGTCTTGTTGTGCAGCAGGCGCCGTATGATCTCGACGCCGTTCAACTCGTCCCCATGCACCGCCGCGCTGACGAACAGCCGCGGCCCCGGATTGTGACCGTTGATCACATGCACCGGCAAGGTGATGGCGGTGTGAGTATACAGGCCGGCGACCGGAAGCTCGATCAGCGTCTTCTCGCCCGGATGCACGATAGTATCGCCGATGCGGATGATCTGCCTCGGATCCATCAGCCTTTCCCCTTTGTTCTGGTCTTGAAGGGACGCGCGTTTTTCTCGATGAACTTGATGATCATTTCGGCGATATCCTTGCCGGTGGCTTTCTCGATGCCTTCGAGCCCCGGGGATGCGTTAACCTCCATTACCAGCGGCCCGCGCTTTGAACGCAGGATATCCACGCCGCAGACGTTCAATCCCAGGGCGTTGGCGGCCTTGATAGCAATATCGTGTTCATCCAGCGTGAGCTTCACCAGTTCCGCCCTGCCGCCGCGGTGCAGGTTGGAACGGAAATCCCCTTCGGGCGCCTGGCGTTTCATCGCAGCGATGACCTTGCCGCCCAGCATCAGGCAGCGGATATCGCTGCCGCCCGCTTCCTGGATGAATTCCTGCACCAGGATATAACTGTTGAGGCCGAGAAAGGCCTGGATAACGCTCTCGGCCGCCTTCATGGTTTCGGCAAGCACCACGCCGATGCCCTGCGTGCCTTCGAGCAGCTTGATGATCAGGGGCGGCCCGCCCACCTCGCGGATCAGGCCCTTGACGTCGTCGGGTGAATGCGAGAATGCTGACGCGGGAATGCCGATCTTTTTGCGCGAGAGCAACTGCAGCGAGCGCAGCTTGTCGCGTGCGCGGGTGATGGCGACCGATTCGTTGATGCAATAAACGCCCATCATCTCGAACTGCCGGACCACGGCGGTGCCGTAGAAGCTGACCGAGGCGCCAATTCGAGGAATCACCGCATCCACCTCGCTGCGCGTGATTTCGTGATTACGGTAATGGATGCTCGGATTTTCCGATGTAATGTCCATGAAGCAACGCAGATAGTTGATAACGCGCACATTGTGCCCGCGCGCCTTGGCCGCCTCGATCAGCCGGCGCGTCGAGTAGAGCCGCGAACTCCGCGACAGGATGGCGATTTTCATAACCCTTTTCATGTTGTCTTGGTAAATCCTTGCGCCAATGCTTTATAAGTGTCCCGCTCCGGTTTGCCCGACAGATAGGAATGGGCGATATCGATCTGGAAACGTCCCGACAGCGCCGAACGTCCGAGTAACATACGATGCTTCAAGCCGTCGCGGTTGGTTAGCGTTATTTCGACGGGCCAGCTCTCCGTGCCGATTATGATGGGCGTATGAATGACAATCCGCAGCTCACTGTGGCCGCCCGAATCCGTAATCGAGCGGCGGTCGACAACTCTCGCTATGCACTCTTTCTCAACCGTACGCGTTTTGCGTTTCAAATGAATGCCGAAGCGCACATACTCCATGCTGTCGGCGGCAATATAAGGTTTGATGTAGAACGCATGCAAAGCCGAGGTGCGCGCCCCGGTATCGACTTTCGCCTTTATGGCGGGGATGGCCAGTTCCGGCAATCCCACCCATTCGCGCCAACCGAGCATCCTTTTGGGTATGATAAGGTGTTCCATGTATTCCAGAACTTTGATTTGCATATAGTATAAACACTTTTCTATGGGGGACTCCATGACTTTGCTGTGGGCCGGTTTCGTATGCATGATCCTGGCTTTCCTGGCGTTGGATCTTGGCGTTATAAATCGCGAGGACCGCGCTGTCGGAATCCCCAAAGCTCTGGCTTGGACAACAATCTGGGTCAGCTTGTCCCTGCTGTTCAGTGCTTTCGTTTATTACCAATACGAGTACGATTTGTTCGATGTCAACCGGTCGAACCTCGGACCGACCGGGCGTGAAGCGGTTTTACAGTATTTGAGCGCCTACCTGCTGGAAGAAAGTCTGAGTCTGGATAACATGTTCGTGATAGCGCTCATATTGACGTATTTCAGGATACCCGCGATATACCAGCATCGCGTCCTGTTCTGGGGGATACTGGGCGCCATCGTATTGCGCGGCGCGGTGATCGTCGCCGGCATCACCCTGATGCAGCGCCTCGAATGGATGAATTATGTATTCGGCGCCATACTGCTGTTCACCGCCTTCAAGCTCCTGTTCGATCAAGCCGAGACCGCCCAACTGGACGACAGCCGGCTGGTTCGCCTGTGTCGCAAGCTCATGCCCGTCACCATGCAGCTGCATGGGCGGCGTTTCATAGCCCGCGAGCACGGCGCGCTGGCGCTGACGCCGCTCGGTTTCGTGTTGATTCTCATCAACTTCGGTGATCTGATATTCGCGGTCGACTCCATACCCGCCGTATTCGCCGTCACCGGTGACTCCTTTATCGCCTTCACCTCCAATATATTCGCAGTGCTCGGGCTGCGCTCGCTGTATTTCGTGCTGGCGGGCGTGATGGACAAGTTCCGCTATCTGAGAATCAGCCTGGTGATCCTGCTGCTCTTCATCGGCACCAAGATGCTCATTTCGCTGTACTATAAAATTCCCGTCACCTGGTCACTGGCGATCATCGTCGGCGTGCTGCTGACCGGCATTATGGCCTCGGTAATTATCGTCGAGCGCAAGCAGCAGCAACCGAAACTGATATCCAAATCACAGAACGCACTGAGATCACCGAGGTGATATAAACCAAAAAGCCTTGATGTCTTTTCTCAGTCGCGCCTCAATTCCTCTGTGCATTCGGCGTACTCGATGGTGATTAGGGTATGTTGAAAAACCAACTGCTGGCGCCGCAGGATGCGCCGCATCAAATATCAAACACGATATCCGGAATGGGGCCCGAATTCACTTCAGGCCGAAGTCAGTTGCAAAAGGCAGTGGACGGCCTTTTTCAACAAACCCTCAGTCTTCAAAGGCCTGGATATAGGCCATCACGCTGCGCGCCAGCGCGGGTACGTTATAACCGCCCTCAAGCATCGAAAGCACGCGCCCGCCGCAGTGCACCTTCGCAAAACCCCGGATCCATGCGCCGATCCAGCCATAATCCGCCTCTGTGAACCGGAGACCCCCCAGCGGATCGTCAACATGAGCGTCAAAGCCCGCCGAGACGAAAATAAAATCAGGCTTGAATCCCTCCAATGCCGGCATCCACTCCTGCAGAACCGCCTGCCGGAACTCCAGGCTTCCGCTGCCGGCGGTCAGTCGCGCATTGATCACGTGGGCTGCGGTCACCGGCTCACCGGTGTAAGGATAAAAAGGATGCTGATGGGTGGAACAAAACAAGACCCTTTGTTCGTTAATAAAGATATCCTGGGTACCGTTGCCGTGATGCACATCAAAATCAAGTATGGCGACTCTTCGCAGATTGTAGTGTTCCAATGCATGCATGGCCGCCACCGCTATATTATTTATGAGGCAGAAACCCATGGCCTGTGCCCGCCTTGCATGATGCCCGGGCGGGCGTACCGCGCAGAAAGCGCTGGCGGCGCGTCCTTGCATGATTCTATCCACACCCAGAATGCCCGCACCTGCGGCAAGCAGCGCGGCCTCGAATGTATGCTGATTCATGAAAGTATCGGGATCAAGCGCGTGATAACCCGCCGCGGGCGATGCGCTTTGCAAAGTACGCAGGTATTCAGTCGCATGAACGCGCTGCAATTGCGCAAAATCGGCGGGAGCGGCCTGCTCGCGCAACAGCCGCGCGCCCCATCCGCCGGCTTCGAGCGCCTTTTCTATCGCATCCAGCCGTGCAGGCGCTTCCGGATGATTGCCCGGCATGTGATGCTGTTTGCAAACGGGATGTGAAATGTATAATACCATTCAATATCAAACAGTTAAGTGTAATATTTCCAGTGAAACGCACATTATCGCGGAAATTGTGGCAGCACGCGATTCAGTGTAATATCAACTTCGACTGGAGTTTGGTCAACCGGGGTGATTGTTCGGTATAACTACAAGGAAATTCCGGAAGACATAGCGGAGTGTTTTAATTGTGCCAGCCAGGAGGTCCGGTATGGGCGAAGAAAAAAAAGCCGATCAAACCGTCATTCTGACGAATGAAGAAATCGAGAAAATAAAAAAGGAAATTGAAGAAGCCAACAAGGATGAAACGTCCAAGGATGGCTCGGATAACAAGAAGAAATAATTTTAGGCCGGGCAAGAAGCCTTAACTACAATCAGCCGGTTTGTCTGTTCGCAATCAGATCGTCCACCACCGCCGGGTCCGCCAGCGTTGAGATATCGCCCAGGTTCGAATAATCGTTCGCCGCGATCTTGCGGAGTATGCGGCGCATGATTTTCCCCGAGCGTGTTTTAGGCAGACCCGGCGCCCATTGAATCACGTCCGGTGTCGCGATCGCGCCAATCTGCTGCCGCACCCACTGCTTCAGCTCCTTTCTCAGTTCCTCCGAGGGCTCGACGCCGTTCACCAGCGTGACATAGCAATAAATGCCCTGGCCCTTGATATCGTGCGGATAGCCCACCACCGCCGCCTCGGCGACCTTATGGTTGGACACTAGCGCGCTTTCAACTTCCGCGGTGCCGAGACGATGCCCGGATACGTTGAGTACATCGTCCACGCGTCCGGTGATCCAGTAATATCCGTCGGCGTCGCGCCGTGCGCCGTCTCCCGTGAAATACATGTTGCGGTAGGTTTTAAAATAGGTGTCGACAAAGCGCTGATGATCGCCGTAAACGGTGCGCATCTGGCCGGGCCAGCTGTCAAGCAATACCAGGTTACCCTCCGCCTCCCCCTCGAGTATTTTGCCTTCGGGGTTGACGATCGCGGGCTGAACCCCGAACAGCGGACGCGTCGCCGAACCGGCTTTGAGCGGAGTCGCTCCCGGCAGCGGGCTGATCAGGATGCCGCCGGTCTCCGTCTGCCACCAGGTGTCCACGATCGGGCAGCGCTCTTCGCCCACCACCCTGTAGTACCACTCCCAGGCCTCGGGATTGATCGGCTCGCCGACGCTGCCGAGCAGCCGCAGACTCTTGCGGGAGGTTTTTTTGACCGGTTCTTCGCCATGGCGCATGAGGGCTCGGATCGCTGTCGGCGCGGTGTAGAAAATATTGACCTGGTGCTTGTCGCATACCTGCCAGAAACGTTCCGACCCCGGGTAATTCGGCACGCCTTCGAACATCAGCGTGGTCGCGCCGTTGGCGAGCGGTCCATACACTATATATGTGTGTCCCGTCACCCAGCCGACGTCCGCCGTACACCAGTAAATCTCGCCGTCGTGATAGTCGAATACGTACCGGTGCGTCAACGCCGCGTAGACCAGATAGCCGCCGGTGGTGTGCAACACCCCCTTCGGCTTGCCGGTGGAACCGGAGGTATAAAGAATGAACAGCGGATCCTCGGCCTGCATTTCCTCCGGCTTGCAGTCGGTTCCGACCGTGGCGGCGATTTCGTGGTACCACACATCGCGGCCTTTCACCCAGTTAACGGTATTGGCAGTGTTCCGCACGACGAGCACGGTCTTGAGCATTTGCGCCTGCGGGCTGGCGGCGGCCGCGTCGACATTCGCCTTGAGGGGAATCGATTTGCCGCCGCGCAATCCTTCGTCAGCGGTGATGACGATGCGGGAATCGCAGTCCGCGATACGGCTCGCCAGCGAATCCGGCGAGAAGCCGCCGAAGACCACCGAGTGCACCGCGCCGATGCGGGCGCAGGCCAGCATCGCATAAGCCGCCTCGGGTATCATCGGCATGTAAATCGTCACCCGGTCGCCGCGGGCGACGCCGAGCTTCTTCAGTACATTGGCGAAACGGCAGACTTCTTCATGCAGCTGACCGTAAGTTATGTGTCTGGACTTTGCGGGATCGTCGCCCTCCCAGATAATGGCGGTCTGGTTTCTGCGTTTGGGCAGATGGCGGTCGATGCAGTTAGCACTGACGTTCAGAGTGCCGTCATAATACCAGCGGATATGCAGATCCTTGTCGGAATAGGAAACATCCTTAATCTGCGTATAAGGTTTTATCCAGTCGATGCAGCGGCCCTGCTCCGCCCAGAAGCCGATTCCGTCCTCGACAGAGCGTTTGTATAAACTCAAATACTGCTCTTCAGTAATCAAAGCGCTGTTTTTTAGCGTGTCTTTAACAGGATAAAGTTTCGACATATTGCGTTCCCGCAGCGTTGAAAGCGCGCTTCGCGCGCCTAATGAACAATGTTTGTTTGCCAGTTCCGACGTTCTTCTCGTATAAAATCGCCTGCCGCCGAGGTATAACCTCCGCGCATTTCATTGTCAATTTCTTTTAGCCTCTGTTTATACTTCCCGCAACCAGCATTGGACCCGATATTCCCGGAAATAGAGCCGAGGCTTCGCGGCCCGCTTTCCATTCCCGCCAGATTGGACCGGAGCCGCACAGATTTACGCATCTCCATTTTCCGGCTGACAGGCGGGGTCGTACCGCTCCGGAAAGTCAGCACCCGCCGCATGCGCCGTCTTTACATATTGCCGGGATCAGCGATCCGATCCGATACGGGCAGCGGTTAATCCGTCGCTGACCCGGGACGAGTAGACATAATTAATGGAAACAATGCAAGACCGGCTTTTCATGGCGGCGAAAACCGGAATCAGCAGCCGGAGGGCGTGGCGAAGCTATTTGGCTTTTATCTCAAACTTCAGTTCTTTGAGATTGGGGTTTTCCACGGAGGATTGAAAGGAAAATGTGTCCGTGCTTGTCCGGGTCTTGCCGGCAGGCACATCCCCGAAATCAAGCTCGCTATCCTCCAGCTTAAAGCCGCCCCCCGCCTTGATGGAAGCCTTGACGTTGCGCGCACCGTCGCGGCCGGTGTTGACTATTTCCGCCTTGTAAAAGAATTGGTACAACTTGCCCTTGCGCTTTCTTTCGACAAACCTGGTGCCGCTGACGGACAGGTTGTACTGCTGTTTGCCTGTTACCGTCACCGAACCCGGCGCATAGGCAATGACAGGACTGCCGCCATCCGAAATGGCGGCATAGAGGTAATAGTGCTCCGGCGGTATCTTGCTGATATCCCATTCGAACTGGTCGTTCGGCCCGTCCGCATCCTCCCTGATTCCGGCCTTGATGAGTTCGCCGTCCGCGCCCTGCGCATCGGTGTCGTAATAAAGATTGATCACGGCGTTGCTGTCGTCATCCTGGTCGCTCCAGCGTATGGTCAACTTTGATTTCGCCTGCACGTCCAGCGCGGGATCCAGCAGCGTTATCGAAGGCGCGGCATTGCGCCCGCCGGTCAGCCCGAACCATATCGACTGATAGGCCCGCAGCAGCCTGCCGGTCAGGAGCAGCAGATTGTCATGATCGTCGCGCGCATCCCGGATCGCTCCATAAGCCTGCAACAGCAGATCGATGGCCTCTTCAACATCGTTCTTGGCGGCCTTCGACAGGATCATGGCGCCCTGCACCTTCTCGATCGCGTCCTGGATCCGCCGCTTGTCCTGGCCGGCGCCCGGTATCGCTCTGTCCGCGGCAAGCAGCGCCTCCATCAAGCCGACTTCAAGATCTGCGGGCTCTTCGGCCAGTTCGAACCGTAGTACGGCATCAGCAAGCTCGCTGCGCGCACCGTTGAGGATTTCGTACAGATCTCCCTGTATTGAATATTCGCCTTTAACCGTAGGCAGCTTGACGGTCGCTTCAAACCGCATTTCGGTACCGGTGACGTCGCGCGTCCATTCCGCGGTGACATTATCGATGCGTACGCCATCCTGCACCGACAGGTACTGCATGCCTTGCGGCAGCAGACTGCTCAGCGCCGTCTGCAACGGCGGCTGCAGCGAGCTCGCGCGCCACTGTATGCCCGCCACTCCGCCCGGCAGCAGTTCCGGCTGCGACGGGGTCACGAATGCGACCACATCCAGCAGGATCTTCGCCGCGGCGGCAGGGTCGACGATCGTCGCCGGGTCGAAACCGAGCAGCGCGGCGTTGCCATCGACGTAGCGGTTGAGCGCCATCGCCGGACGGTGCGCTTGCTGGCCATACCGGATTTCGCCCACGCCGGTGGCGCCTTCGAGTTTTATCCGGAGCGCCCTGCCGGCCGCGGCCACGGTGGCGGCGGAACTGGCCGGGCTGTCTTCCAGAACGATCCTGTCGATTCGCGGTATATCGCCCTGCGCCCTGGCGCCGAAGACGTCCTCCATGAACACGGAGTTCGCAGGATGCGTCTTGACCATAATCAGGCCCGTGCCCGCCGCAACCATGGCCCTGATTTCCCGCAAGGTATCGGAAGCCGGTGTCAGCGGATGATGATAGTCATGGCCGTCGTGGTCATGATCGTAGTTATGGTCGTGCGCATGATAATGGCCATAATCGTCATCGGGATGGCCACACTCACGATCATCGCCGTGCCAATGACGGTTCATATCGACCAGCAACAGGCTGGTATAGAGATTCGAGCGCATTTGCGCCAGGAAGTCGCGCTCGCCGCTCACGATCTTGTAGCCGACGCCCGCGGTCTCGAAGGTCATGCGCAAGAACGTCTCGAAATCGGAATCCCTGTTATCCATGTGCGGCATCCAGACCAGCACCTGCCGGGCGCCGCTCAGCCGTCCGTCAAGCTCCGCCTGTCCGCTGCCGCTCTGCCGCGTTACGGTCAGTACGGTGTCGGCGCCAGTATTGCCCGCCAGGTCCCGGGCGTGAATATTGAAGACATTTTCACCCGCGGCCAGTGCGACCTGGCTGAAGGTGAAGGAACCGTCCGGACCGGCGAGCTGCGACAGGACGCCGGCGCCGGCGCTTTCCAGGAAGACGGTGGCGCCGGGTTCGGTACGGCCGATGATGTCGACTGCCGGCTGCGCGGTGACGCTATGATCCGCCGGTTGCGTGATCACGACGGCCGGCGCCGTGGTATCGATCTCGAAACCGAGCGACGTCTGGCCCTGATTGCCCGCGGAATCGCTCGCACTCACGACCAGCCGGTAGACACCCTGAATCGACACGGTGTCGCCGGAATTGAACGGGGCATCGTTCAAGGTCGCGGTCACATTCACCGGGTTCGCATCCGTGACCGTGAACTGCGGTATCACGGGCGTATTGTAGACCGCGCCGTCCTCGACGCCGCTGATGCTGACCGCCGGCGGCGTCAGGTCGATCTCGAAGAAGACGGCCTTTTCGCTGGAATTGCCCGCCAGGTCACGCGCGCGCACGACCAGCCCGTGGGCGCCTTCAGCCGCGATCGCGGTTCCGGAAACATAATCCTGGCCGTCGAGGGAACTGAACTGTTCGGCAATGTGGGCCTCGGTGACGGTCACGGCCGCACTGACCGGATGGTTGTAAAGCGCGCCATCCGCCACGCCGGCGATCAGGATCGCGGGCGGCGTAGCATCGATGGTGAACGTAATCCGCGGACTGAAGCCGGTATTGCCGGCGGCATCGGTCGCGCGCGCCTGCAGCGTGTAAGCGGCTTCAGCCAGGCCCGGCAAAGCCTTGCCATAGATCGAAGCGGTGCTGTCGCGGACGGGCGCCGCCGTCCACTCGCCGCCGCCGACCTTGAATTCCACCTTGGCGATCGGCGACAGCGCGTCGGTCGCGAATATGCGCGTTTCGGCGCCGCCCTTGAAGAAGGCGCCGTCAGCCGGGCTTACTATATTGACCACCGGCGGCTCGCGGTCCTGCACGGTGAAATCCGCGCTCGCCAGATTGATCAACATGGGCTGGTTGTTCAGATCGAAAACCTGCGCCTGCAGCAGCACCGTGTAGGTCTTGGCCGGCAGGGTCGCCAGATTGAAGTCCACACTGCCGCTGAACGCGCCCGCGAGCGGCAGGCTGGCCAGCCGCGTCTCGGTCTGCAGCACCAGCTGCTTCGACGGGTCGCGCAGGCTCAACAATACCGGCAACTCGGCAATGGCCGCGTTACCGTCGTTACGGACGCTGAAGCTCGCCGTCTGGACCGCGCCCGCGGAAGGCGCGCTATTCGACAGCGTCAGATTGCCGGACACCTGGAGGCCGCCGGCCTCGATCGTGAAGGCCGCTGTGGTTGCGGCGAGCACTGCGCCGCCGCGCGTTACGGTCAATTCCGCGCGATACGATCCCGCCGGACTGTGGCCCGTATTCCAGTCAAGCGCCATCGAAGTGGCGGCGCCCGGCAACAGATCACCCAGGTTCTCCGTCTTCTCCTTAAGCACGAAGCCGCCCGCGTCGAGGATCTGCAGGCGCGCCGTGCCGCCGCTGAACGCGGCATTGCCGTCGGTATGCGTTATCGTGCCGTCAATCCGTACATCATCATTCGCGGCGTAGCTGCGACGGTCGGTCGACACCGCGGCATCGATCACGTTCCCGGCGACGAGCGTAAATTCCTGCGAACGCTGATCGAGCAGGCCGCCGTCCGTGCCGTACAGGCGGATGACCGCGCGATAGGCGCCGGCGAAGATGCCTTGCGTGCTCCATTGCGCCTGCGGCGCCAGCGTCGCACCGTAAGCAAGACTGTCGATGCTCTGCTCCGCCAGGCGCTCAACCCTCACTCCCGCGCCGTCTTCGATATCGATCTCGAAACGGCCGCTGAAGGTGTCGCCGCTGTTGCTGATGCCGGCGTTGATATGCGCGGTGTCTCCCGGAGAATAGCTCGCCGCATCGCTGCCGATCGACAGCACAATGCTGCGGTCGCCCGCAACCGGCAGCCCCAGGGTCAGGCTGTTGTTGGTCTCCGTAACCTCGACGATCGCATTATCCGGATCCGCGATTACCACCAGGGTATAGGTGCCCCCCTCCGCTCCCGCGGTCCAGGGGGCGGAGAAGTTCTGCGAGGCGCCGGCGGCTAACGGGCCGACCGCGACGTTATCCAGCAACAGGCTGCTCGTGCCCGAGGGCGCAACGATGAACATCGACAGGCGGCTCGCGCCCGCATCGCGGGTGCCCTCGTTGCGCACCGTGACGCCAATGGTCGCGGCCTCGCCGGTTTGCGGCACCGCGGGAATCGTGCGCACGTCGCTCGCGCGGACGGCCAGATCCGGCCTCTCGACGGCGCCGTAATTCACGACGATCGGCTCCGAGGTCTCGCTGCGCGCGCCTGCGCCGTCCACCGCAACGGCGGTAAAGGTGTTATCGCCCTGGTTCAACGCCACCGTCGCAAACTGGAAGCTGCCGGCGGGCAACAGACGGGTCTGCGAAGGCGAATCGCCGAGGTAGCCAAACTGGTAGCCCGAGCGGGTCCACTGCAGCAACTCGGCGCCCGCTTGCGATTGCGCCTGTACGGTGGTGAGCCCGTTTTCCAGGGTGTAAAGCGCGATCCGCGAGACAGCGGCCGCAAAATCGATGCAGGAGAAGGCAATGGCGCGGCTGTCCGGCGACCAGGCAGCCCTGAAGCAGGGACTGTCCGCACTTACGTTAAAGGTCAGCTCCGTATGCGCGCCGTTTTGCGGATTATATAAATGGAATACGCCGTCATTCGACTGGTACAGGAGACTGCCCCCGTCCGGCGACCATGCCGGAGTCAAGGTGGTGACGTCGTCGATTTGGAAGGAGACTGCCCCGGTCAGGATATCGACCGCTTGCAGGCTGCCCCTGTAATAGTAGATGACATATCGGCCGTCCGGCGACCAGAGCAAGGAGTCGAACGCGATATCATCGATATCAAGCCCTCGCAGCAGTTTCCATTCGTTGCCTGCAAAATCGAATAGCAGCAATCCGTTCATGGAACCAGCCGCGCGCTTACCGGCGACCAGCAATCGCGTGCCGTCGGGCGAGAATCTGGCCACACGGCTGTCGGAACCCGCCTGCTTGTTCAGCTCCGCGGTTTCCTGGCTGCTGACCGAGTAAACGCGGATGAAGCGCTCATCGGTGGCGGAATCCACCTCCACAAAGGCCAGCCGGTCGCTGTCGCCGCTCCAGTCGAAGAACTGCACGTACTCGTCGACCGAGGGGATAGCCACGATGCGCCGGCTCGTTGCATCCTCGAAATCATACAGATACACGCCGTCCTCTTGCTTGAAATACGCCAGCAAGCGCCCGTTCGGCGACAATGCCTGATCGCCGCCGATATCCGCGATGCCCGGCCTGTCCTGCTGCATGACGGGCGCCGCATCCGCGCGGGCTATCAACGCACCATCGCGGAACAGTTCGATGGTCGCACCGGCGGGACCCCTGCCCGCAACAGCCGTCTCCGCTTGCGCCGTGCGGAAGACCCGGCCCGGCGCCGTCGGGTAATGCAGCGCGGGCGTCGTCAGGGGAACCGCCGCGGTCGTGCCGCTCGCCTCGTTGGAGGGCTCGCTCAGATTATTGGCGACATCGGCTGCATACACCACGTAATAGAAGGTCGTCGCGCCCGCCAGTCCGCTGTCGGTAAACGCGGTAGTCGCGGCCGTGACCGTCGCGATTCCGGTATACGGTCCGCCGCTGACGGTGCTCCTGCCCACGCTGTATCCCGCGGGAACCGTCGCCGGCTCCTCCCAGTTCAACAGCAGGCTGCCTGCTTCCGCTCCCGGAGTCACGCTGAGGTTCAGGGGCGGCAGCGGCGCAACCACGTTCAGCGTGGCGGTAGCTTCATTCGAGGGCGCGCTGGAATTGTCCGCGAAATCGAAGGTGACCACGGTATAACGGTGCGCACCGTTGGGCACGTTTAAGTCCTCAAAGAACAGATTCTCCAGATCGCTGACCACGCCGACAGGCGCGCCGTCGCGATGAATCTCGTAATACGCCACATCGTCCGACACGCTGGCGGTCCAGTTCAGGAACACATCCGAGGCGTCGACCGTCGCGCTGAGGCCGGTCGCGGGCGCCGGCGGCGTGAAGTCGCCGACGGTGAGGGTCAGCGCCTCCGAAGGCGGACTTTCAAAGCCGAGAGCATTGACCGCACTGACCGTATAGCTGTGCTGGCCCCGCTCGTTCTCCTCGAATACATAGTTCGTATCCTGGGTCAGTTGGACATATTCGACCTGCAGCTCGCGGATGCCGAAGAACAGATTGTTCTTGAACAGCAGGCGTACCTGGTCCGTCATATACGGTTCGGGCAGCTCCACGGTCGAAAAGCCCGTCATCTCGAAATTCCTGAATTCGGCCAGCCTGACCCACTCCCCGCGGAACAGCCCCTCGACATCGAAATTAACGAGGCCACTGGAGGACCACTGGAGTTGCAGACTGCTGACCAGGCGCGGCTCGTCCAATGCAACGGCCAGCCACGGACTCGACTGGAACGAGGCCGGGCGCCATTCGGTTCCGGGCTGTCCGTCCACCGCATTGGAAGCGCGGAACGAACTGGAGCTTTGCGAGGATGCGGTGGCGGTCGTGTCTTCCACGAATTCGATGCCCGCCAGCGGCACGCCGTCGCTGTTGTATACGCGGTACCCGGCAATATCCGCTTCCGGATTGGCGTTCCAGTTCAGACTCACCAGATCATCATCGGCCGATCCCGTGAGACCCGTCGGCTGCGACGGCGCCGTGCCGCGCACGGCCGTGATCGAGGCCGGATTACTGATGTTGCCCGCGGCATCGCTGAGGCGCAGCGTGAACAGGTTGTCGCCCGGTTCCAGCGCCAGCCCGGGCAACGTGAAAGTCCAATCCGCGGCCGAGTCGACGGGCGGCAGGCTGATGGTATTACCTTCATGCGTGCGCTCGATATTCACGGTAACGGGGAGGGTGGTGACAGTTCGGCCCGTGAGTGTTACGACTGACGCCAGCACCGGGTTGTGCACTGCATTGATCTCCGGTGTATAGACCATTGTCTCCACAACATCGGTGGGTGCTGACTCGTTGCCCTTGATATCGACGGCCGTGATTACGAAACGATACACATCGTCGACATAGTCGGACAGGATCAAGGTAGTTTCGGCAATCGGCTCCTCGGTAACAGGCAGTAAATCGCCGTCGTACTGGTAAACGCGATATCCGGCCAGGTCCGTGGCGCTGACGGCGTTCCACTTCAAAGTGATCGTATCGCCTTCCACGTGCGCGACCAGGCCGGTCACCCGCGTCGGCGGGCTTACATCCTGATACGTCACCGTAATAAACTCCGGAGCGGTATCGGTGCGGTTATTCTGGTCGGTCGCCACCGCGCGTAAATCGTAAGACTCGCCGAGCGTGAGACCCAGCGCAAGCGGGTCGAGCGTGTAGTCGTAGGGGCTTGCAGTATCCGTCGCCAGGGTGGCCCAGCTATTCGCGCCGGCCGGGCTGTACTGGAAGACGACCGTGGCGATATCGTTATCGTCGCTGCCCGCCAGCACATAGAACGGAGCGTCGAAGCCATCACCGTCCTCGGGCGTCAATATCCTCGCCTTCGGCGCATGGGTGTCGATAAAGACCTGTTTCGGCGCCGAAGGCGGGCTAAGATTACCGGCGCGGTCGATCGCGACGATGCTGTAGCTGTAGGGACCGTCCACCAGCATCGGGTCACTGTATGTGATGGCGGTGATCGCGTAGGGCGAGAGGTCACCGACAAACACCGCGCTGTTGTTGGCCAGCTGGTCATTGCGGAACACCAGGTAGCCCAGCAGATCGCTTTCCGTATTCGCACTCCAGCCCAGCGACACATTGGCGGCGGGAGTGCCGGTAACGGTCGCGGTCAGGTTTTTCGGCGCTGCCGGCGGCAGATTGTCGACCTTGACCACGGCCTCTGCCGTAGCGACGTTGCCGTTGATATCCTCGGCCTGCAGCACGATGCGGTATTGCGCGCCCTCGGCCAGGCCCAGCGTACTCCATTCGCCGAGCGCGGCGTTCAGAGTCGGCACCGGCGAGCGGCGCAGCAACTGCAGGGCGTCGGGTGCGGACAGCGGCGCAACATACAACCGGTATTCGCGGAAATCGTCCGCGCTGTAGGCGGTGCCGCTGATTTCGAGCAGGCCGCTCACGGCCGCATTGTTCGCGGGCCGGCTGATGCCGGCCTGCGGCGGCGTCACATCGATGGTCGCGCTCACCGGATCCGAATCCGGGCTTTGCAGGCCGGCGCGGTCAACCGCGCGCACGACATAGGTATATTTGCCCTGTCCTCCCAGCGCCGTATCCAGGTATTCGGTGGCGGTGATCGGCTCGGGCGTCAGTTGCACGCCGTCGCGGTACAGCAGATAACCCGCGAGATCGCTTTCGGAATTGGCGTTCCAATGCAGGCGCAGGCTCTGCTGCTGCTCCACTGTCGCAGCGAGGTCCGAAGGCGCCAGTGGCGGTTTCGTATCCACCGTGACATCGGCCGTGACCTGCGTGCTGTTATCGGCGCGGTCCTTGACCCTGAGGCGGAAGCTATAACGGCCGTCGGGCGGCAATACATCGAGCCTGAACAGATTGCCGTTCGTCACCGGCTGGCTGCCAACGGCAAGCGGCGAGTAGCGGCCGGAGGATCCCGCAACTTCAAGCGCATACTCCAGCAGATTCGCATCGCTGGCGGTGCCGTTGATATCGGTCGCACCGGTGATATAACCGCCCGTCGCGGGCAGTCCGAGTTCGGCCAGCGGCGGCGTGTTGTCGACGATAACCGTCTGCTGAGCCTGACCGGAGAGCCCCGCCAGATCTTCCACCAGCAGGCGCAGGTTGTAACCGCCGTCGGCCAGAGCCGAGACATTCCACTGCGCCAGGGTTTCCGGCATCGGGAAGGTTTGGCCGGTCACGAGCGTGTTGAAATCGGTAGCGCCGGGCGCTTTCACTCCGACCGTATAGCGCGCGGGGTGCTGCTCCACCGCCGAACCCTTGATCGGGAGCGGCGGCTTGTTGACGCCGGCGTATTCGCCGGCAAGCGGCGCGCTGAGAGTTACCTGCGGCGGCGTGTTGTCCACCGTGAAGGGAACAATGATCTGGCTGCGGCTCTGCGCCTGGTCGGTCGCGGTCACGCGCAGCGCGTAGGCCTTTTCTTCAAGACCGTTCAGGGAAGCCAGCGCGCTGTTGGTCAAATTGGAATTACCGCGACTCAACTCCTCCCATACCGGCGCCTCGGGAGTGTGGGTGAGCTCGACTATATATTCGGCAAGATTGGCGTCGTTGACGCTGCCGGTAACCGGCGCATTGCCGCTGATATAACCGTTCGCGGCCGGTCGCGTGACGTCAATTTCCGGCGCGGTTGCATCCACCAGCACGCTGATCTCTTCTTCCTGGCGCACCGCCGGATTGGCGGTCAGCGTCGCAGTGAGACGCACGGTGTATTTGCCGTCCGACGCCAAACGCCCATGGTCATCCAGGCCATTCCAGGTTACTACCGCGGGACCTCGATCGAAAGACCGCTCCGTAGCAAGTGTGCGAATCAACTTTGGCTCATCCCCGACGGACAGTACCACCAGATTGGCAGTGAGCTCCTCTTCGATACCGATCCGGATGCTGGTCTGGTCGCGGCGCTTGTCTCCGTTCGGAGAGAACAGAACTTCCACTGCTTCCAGGTAGGAAATCAGTTTCAGCGGCACATCGATCGTGACCGGCACTTCGACGGTTCTGCGGTTGGCCACGCTGTCCACTGCCGTAAGCCGCAGAATAAAGGGACCTTGCAGACCGAAGGTGTTCCAGGTTGCGAGAATCGCCGGTACCGGTACATTAACCTGGCGATTTTCCAGAATCATGTGCAGCGGCAACCAGACCTCGGGTGCATCGGCCTGCGCGACCTGTGCTGTATAGTCGGCCAGATGCGGATCGACGACCGTGCCGTTCACTTCCACCATCAGCGGCAGCCGGTCAACGCCGGTGGGGAATGTGATATTCGCCGCCGGCGGAGTATTGTCAACCTCGACGAACACGGTACGCGTGTCTATGTTGCCGCAGCCATCGGTGAACTTGAGCTTGATGCCGTAGAAACCGTCGGGGACTACCGAACCGGAATCGCCCTTGCCGTCCCACCGCAACTGGCCGGCGCCGCTCAGCAAATTGAGTCCGCTTTCCAGGCGCCGCACGTGATCACCGGTTATTTCGCCTAATCTGACCGCCGTATAAACATCTGCATCCAGCTTGAGGTTTTCCAGCAGCTCATAATTGACCGTAAATTCGTCGAACTCGCCGTCGCCGTTGGGCGAAAACAGAATGCGATCGCCTGTGACCGCGCCCAGATCCACCGCGCCGTCGAAGGTAAAGGAACGATCCGTACACTGTTGGTGACCGCCCTGGTCGAATACCCTCAGGCGCACGGTAAAATCACCTGTGATATTGAACAGCTCGCCTACCGGGCCGGTGACGCCAGACGTAGTCTGCTCCGGGATACCACCCCCGTTGAAGTAAGGACCCTTCGAGGTAAATCTCTGATCCTGCCCGGCACGGCCACTGGCTTGCGCAAACGAATCCGGAATAGCCGTAGCATACGGGTCCTCTTCCCAGTCCGAGTTATGGATGCGGAAATGGTCATTCTCGTTTAATTCGTTGCCCTCGCTTACATCCAGTACATAACCGAAAGGATTGTTGTCCTGAACGGAACCCTCCAAAGTCAACACATTAAAAATATCGGGTTTGCCATCGATAACCACATTACGTTGGCGGCCGCAAACCTTGGCGCCAGCGGCGGGATAACCGAGCGATATCGCGGGCGGCTGATTGTCAGCTACCACTTTAAGTATGCTAACTATTTCCTGATCGTTATCATTAACCAGCCGCGCCTTATAGTGATAAGCGCCCGCGGGCGCTGCGGCAGTATCGACGAGATACTTATACTCCCGGCCACTGGCAGGCTGGTTAACATTGAACACGATGTCCTGAACATCCTCGGTGGACAGCGTCAACAACTTCAGACCGCTGCCGTCCAGCGATTCGGGAACCAGGGTTATCGCCACTTGCCCGGGCGGCGGGGCATTGCAGCTTTCGGCAAAGACCGGTTTGACCGCAGCCTTCAATCCCACACAAGGAGTGGAGAAGGTGTTAGTAGCGGATTGCACGCTAGTGGTAGTGATGATGCCGGTTTCCGGATCGGCGGCAACGACGGTCGCGACCGCATAACCGGTGTACAAGGTACAGGTTCGCAGATCCTCGACCTTGACTCGGTACGTGCCACTGTGCTGAGTAGAGGAACCGACATACACGGGCAAAGCCGCGTTATAACGTGGATCATCTTTGCTTTGCAGATAGACCTTGATTTCTTTAGCCGCGCCCTTAAAGGATTCCGTTCCAATCAGAGTTTCAGGCGGCAGCACAATATTGCCGGAAAGACCATTTTCTTTGTCTTTGAGCAGGCCATTGAAGGAAAGCAGGCTTGCCTGGAAGGACAGGCGCGTCGCATTGGAGAAATGCTCGTTGTTATTGGCATCGATCGCATGCAGGCGCACAACATAATTTGTATTCGGCAGCACGTCCGTGGCAGCCCAGACCGCATCGAACTGCAGGCTGGCCTGCGCGAGCGTGATGGCCTGCGCTTTCGTTGCGGAAGCGAAGGGCGAGTTTATCGGCTGATCGGCCATGCTCAGCCGCAAAAGCTGGCTCACCGGCTGCTGGCGCCACTGCGTTTCGGACAACGCACGGTACTGAACGAACAACTGAGCGAAGGGGTGGCGCAGGGTTTCGCTGACGTCGAAGCGAACCTGGCTGGTATTGATCTTAATGTCTCCCACACCCCTCTGATCAGACAGATCGGAATAACGAATCAGGTTCTTGCGATCATTTATTTCTGTCACATAAGTGATCTGGCCAGCTCCAGCATTGACCACCGAACTGTTATGCCCGCCGGCGCGGCTGATGATGAGCTGTTCCGCCGCGGTCGGCGACAGCGTCAGTGCGCGGTTGCCTACGCCATCTTCGGAGCGCAGCCGGAACGCCGAACCCTGCATATCGGCCAGCGTCAAATCAGCACCGAGCGAAGCGCCTGAGCCGTCTTTGTTCAACCCCTCTTTAACGCCAACTATCGTCTGCCAGTCGTTCGGCTCTCCGCTGCGATTGATCTCAAGTTCCGAGTCGACATAATGCGGGTCGAGTATCGAAGCCTGCAACGAAGGGGCGACTGCGACATATTTGACTCTTTCAATTTCAATAAACTGATAGGCATCGTGCAGCTTCAACTGCTGCACCGGCGCCGTGCCGTCGATCGTGAAGAAGAATTCATAATTCAGCACCGCCATCCGGTACTCGCCGTCGGGCAGGCGCTGACCGTTGTTGTCGCGGCCATCCCAGGTGAACTCCTCCGTAACGCCGGTCTGGATGTGATCGCGCACAATGCGGCGCACCAGCACGCCGTCCGTATCGTAAAAATTGAACTCCAGATGCGCCGGGGCGAGCACGCGGTACTGCACGAGGGAGGTGTCCATTATGCCGTCGCCGTTGGGCGAGAACAGCGCCGGCGAACGGAACAGATCGCTGATCGGCGGGGTCTCGTTCCAGGTCACGCGCCGGACCGTCTGTTTGCTGTTGCCGGCGAGGTCGGTCGCCGTCAGACGCACAAAGTAGCTGCCCGGAGTTGCCGGCACCCAGGTGGTGAACAGATTCTCCGTTACCGGCTGGCTTGAAGCCGGTTGCACCGGACGCCAGTCATTGGGATTATCGGTGCGAGTGTACTCGAGCGTGTAATTATTAAAATATTTGTCGGCGGCGGTGCCATTTAACTGTATACCGCCTTTCTTCCCGGCACGCAGCTCCGCGGTCAGGTTCAGCAGATTACGGAACAGCCATAGATCGAAGCTGTTGCCGATGCACTGGGTGCCCGCAATATCGTCTTCCTGCGCCGAGAAATAGCTCAGCTGTAGACCCGAACTGGTGAAGGAATTGAAACCGGGCAGTTCGCTGACCGGGACCGGATCGCCGCCCGCGTCCAGATCGAACCACCACACGGCGCTGTTGCCGGGGGCCATCAGCAGCAATGCATTCTGATGCGGCACCCAGGCGAGCGGCGAAGGCAATTTCCAGCCCAGCTCGATATCTTCAGCCAGGCTCGGCAGAGTGCCGTCGTTGTCGCCGAACGGGAAATGGTAGACTTGTTCCAGCGCGCCGGTATCGAGATTAGCGACATAAATACCCGTGCTTGCCACTTCTTCGGGCAAACGGTCTTCTTCGCAACCAAAACATCTACGGCCGAAGAAGAAGCCGATCGTAAATTCATTGCGAATATTGGACCAGCTCACATCACTGAACTGGTAATCACTATTCTGCTCCGGCGGCGCGAAGGGCCAGTCGATGCTGCGGATCGGAGCGCCCGCGGCGGTGAAGGTATGCAGCTTGAAGTCCGCCGGATTGACCACGGCAATCTTGCTGCCATCCGGGGACCAGGTCACTCTTAAATAGGAGTCGATATTGCTGTTGACGAAATTCCGGCCGGTCCGCAGCAACTCTTGCTCCAGGCCGGTCGTGAAATCCAGCATGCTCAGACTCTGCTCATTCCCGGGTTCGCCATCGACGAAGACCTGGGAATCTCTTCGGATCGTCATCCGGCTGCCGTCCGGCGAGATCGTCAAATCGCCGTTGTTCGTCGCCAGCAACTGTGCCGCACCGGTAGTCAGCATCACCTTGTAATAGTTGGAATTGCTTTCCAGAATAATGGCGCTGTCGTTCTGTACGAAGCCGTGCAATTCGGCGAAGCGGTCGCTGTTGATCGAAGTCAACGAGGTCTGTAGTTTGTGCCGGCCGTTGCTGTCGACCAGCCACACACCCTGGGAATTGATATTGCTCGTGCCAAGCATGGTGAAGGCCAGCTTCGAACCATCCCGGTTGAAGACATAGGAGCGGAAATGGATGCTATTGACATTCTGGCTGCGCAGTGCAATGGGCTGGATAATCTGGCCCTGAATATCCGAGCGGTAGATGCCGTCAGCCAGCGGTGACGTCGAGGTCGCACCCTGGATTTCGAAAACGAAGCCGTCCTCGCTCTTCAGAATTTCCAGCGTTGTGAAGTGGTTGTCGACATTACAGGTCAGGTTGCGGTTCAAGCCAAATTCGGTGCCAAAGGCCTCCAGCATCGAGGAGCGGTTGGTATCCACGATCACCTTGGCCTCGCCCAGCACATTGGCGCCGCTGCGCACCTGCATGCGGTAACTGCCGTCGGTCACCAGCCGGCCCAGATTGTCCAGGCCGTCCCACTCCAGCTGGGCATGGTCGACGGATTCGTATTTCTCGCCGCTGTAGCGGCGCACCACGCGGTCGAGCCTGTCGAGCACCGTGATTTCAACGGTCGCCGGCTGCGCCAGGCGGAACGAGAACTGCGTAGTCTCCTGGATGCCGTCGCCGTTCGGCGATATATAAAGATTGCTGACATGGAAATCGCCGTCCTGCACCGCGAAGCCGCGGCTGGCCGTATTATTCGTTTCGCTGAGTTCGAGAATGGAATTCGCCGCATCCACCTGCACGAATACAGCGGCCGCATCGGTGCTGCCGCTGACGGTGAAGTTCGCGCTGACCGTGCCGCTGCTGTTGCCGGCCAGGCTAACCGTTTTATCGGCAGCGAGCGGCTGCCCGCCGGCGGCCGGATCGCCGTCGAGGAAGCGCACAATAAAGTTATTCGCCGCCTGCTCGCCCAGGTTCGAGATGCGGGCGCTGACGGTGACGGTCTCGCCGGTGGCCGGGTAACCGGGCGCGATCGCAAGATCCGCCGCGCTCAACGCGAGGTCCGCCAGGCCCAGGATCTCCAGCACGTTGAAGGCGCTGTTGTCCGTCTCCAGGAATTCGGCGATGTGGTTGGCCGGATCGGCCACCACATAAAGCAGCTTGTTCAAGCCGTCGGGCACCGCGCTCCAGTTGAAGCTCACCAGGGTCGAAGCCCCGGCCGCGAGCGCGGGCACGGTCTGCGTGCCGATCAGGGTTCCGCCCTGCGCCGGGTCGCCGTTGTAGAAGGCGACTTCAATGTTATCCGCCTCCACCGTGCCGGTGTTGCGCAACAGCGCATTCAGCTGCAAGGGCCGCGACTCCATGCCCGGCGTCGGCGTGAAGGTGAAATCCTTGTGATTCACCACCAGGTTGGGGCCGGTGGCCTGTCCGGCGCTGAACGACAGCGCGGCCGCATTGTTGGCCTCGTCCGTTTCCGGCAACAGGTTATCCGGATCGAGTTCCGCGCCGAAACGCAGCGCGCCCTGGCGGTCGGCGCGCCAGACGATGGTTTGCACGATGCTCTTGCCGGCATCGATCTGGATGCTGTTGGTCTGCAGTTCGGTCGTGTTTGAGCCGCCGGCATCGGTGATGAAATAGCGCACGCGGCTTTGCGGGCTGTTCAGGGTGCCGCGGTTATGCAGGCGCACAGTGAAGGTAATATCCTCGCCCAGCAAGGCGGAAGTCTTGTCGGCGCTGATATCTTCCGTGGCCACCGCGAAGTCGATGCTGTCCTCGGTGCGAATCTCGACCGTGACTTCGTTATTGGTCTCGCGCGCCTCCGCGATCGCATTGCCGGGGTCGACCACGATCACGAAGCGGGTCAGACCGGAAGCGGTCAGCTTATAGGTGAAATTCGCGGCGATGGTGGAACGGTTGGGAATGTTCAACACCGCCTCTTCCAGCAGTTCGCCGGCGGCCGAATCGCGGCGCAGCTGCACGCGCACGCCCGTGGCGTCCGTCAATCCCAGGTTGCGCACGGTCACGGCAAAACCCAGATCCGCCGGCAGCGTACTCGGTTGCGCCGGCATTACCGCCACGTCTTCATCAACTATGGAGAGATCGATGCCCGCCGGCGCCGGCTGTACGCCGATGCTCAGCGCCGCGCGGTTGTCGCGCTCGCCCGTTTCCACCACCGTGTTCGCGGGATCGACCAGGGCCACCAGCGTATGCGCGCCGGTTGCAACGCCGAAGGTATCCCAGAACAGGGTGAAATTCGTAGTCTGTCCGGCCGCCAGCGCCGGCACGTTCAACACCGGGCCGATGCGCACACCGCCGCTGCCCGGCTCGCCGTCGTAGACATGCAGCACGGTGGCCGGCGTCGACAGATTGCTGTCATTCAGGATGCTGGCCGTGATGCGCACGCGGTCGCCGTCGTTCGGGTCGACCGGCGTCACCGCCAGCGGTTGCACCGCCCAGTTCGGCAGATTCAGGCGCTGCAAGGCGGCCAGCGCCAATGCCGTGGCATAGGTGCTGCCGCCCCAGTTGCCGCTCGCAGTCTGGTTCGCCAGCAGATAACTCGCTGCATCCTGCGCACGCGCCTGCGCGGTGGCGTCGAGGTCGGTCAACAATTGCAGCGTCTGCGCGGTGTCGTGTACCGTACTTGGGCTGTCGCCGAAACCGCCGTCGGCGTTCTGCCGCCCGGCCAGGAAAGCGATGGCGCGGGAAGAAACATTGCCCGCGCGATTGAGTTTGCGCAAAGCCTGCACGACCGTGGTCGTCACCGTGGTGCGGCTCGGGCCGCCCGCGCTGTGACTCCAGCCGCCGTCACTGTTCTGACGGCCCAGCAGATAGTTCGCCGCCGCATCGAGCTTGGTCTGAGCCGTATTCGGTTTACCGGCGAGCGCCGATACCGCGAGCGCGGTGTCCAGCGGGTTGCTGGCGAAACCGGTATTGATGCCCCAGCCGCCATCGCTGTTCTGCATTCCGCGCAACCGGGTGCGGATGGTCTCGGCCGCCGTTTCGCGCTGCATGGCCGACAGGATGGCGGCGCGGCGCGCCAGAAAATCGGTGCTGCCCGCGTCCTGCCCGCCCAGCCAGTCGAGAGCCTCGCCGTCGCGCGCGAATAGCGGGTCGAAACGCGACAGCACATCCAGCGTGACCGCGGTATCGCGCAAGGCGGTGGCCGGTTTGTCCTGCCAGAAACCTTCCGTGCTCTGCCGGCTGCGCAACCAGGCAAAACCCTGGCTAAGATCCGCCGGATCGATGCGTGGCGCATCGCCGCGGACTACGTCCGGCGCTCCGGTTTCAAATTCAGGCAGCGCCTCGGCATAAGCGTTGGCGGTGGCGCGGCCTCCGGTCCAGATCGCGAACCGGGTCATGAAGGCGCGGCGCACAATGTCCACGGCGCCGATCTGCGCCGCGCTCACCGTCTGGCTCGGGCCGGTCAGCAGGATGAAGCCGAAGCGGAAATCTTTCTGCGCATGCTCCACCGACGGCACGCGCGCGCCTTCGGCGGCGATGATCTGCTCGACAGTGATCGTGCGCTTGCCGGCATTGATGGTCGGGCCGTGGCTCAGCAGGCCCTGCTCGGGCGTCAAGGCCGGATTGATATCCGGGTTTACCAGCAGGGTGATGGGCGGCACTTCGTTCGCGCCGTACAGACCGGCCAGATAAAGATCCAGCGGGCTGAAGAACTTGCGCGTCGCCTGCGAGGTGAAACTGCCGTTGCCGTTGTCACGCCATTTATGGCCGTAAAGCACGGAGGCATCGCTGTCCAGCAGATCGCTCCAGTGCGCCTGGTCGCGGCCGAGCAGCGCGCTTTCGAGGCCGTTACCCTGATTGAAGCGCACACGCCCCGACCACTGGTGCATCACTTCGTGGCCGAGCACGCTCAGCACGGTTTCGAACTCCGGATTCACCGGGTCGGTGACGTAACGCGACAGCGCCGCCATATCGATAAAGCCCTGCAGCTTGCCGTTACTCCCGAACAATCCTGAAAGATTGTATTCAGGCAGGCCGATACCCTTCACTTTATTCTGCACGCCCCAGTGGAAAGCCAGCGCATCGCCGGTGCTGAATTCGAAGGTGCTGAAGACGACCAGGAAATCGTAATTGTCCGGATGCGTGCGCAGGAACTCTTTGGAGATCACCGCGCGCGGCTCCGCGTTCGGCTGGTTGTTCACCGACTTATCGTAATTGCCGGCGAATTCGATGACGGAGATCGCGCCGCGGTCCTCGCGGTGCGTGGCGCTGAAAGCGCCGGTCGTCGGGAAAGGTTGCAATACGCCGGAACCGTCCGCCCACGCCGGCGCTCCCGGCAGCAATGCGCCGAGCAGCAACAGCAAGAGACCGGATTGTTGACGTATAGCCTGCATATTCGACGTTACTACCTGGGTTTATTCCCGCCAATGGTTTCAACTTTCAGCATTTCAATAGGCGTTACCGGCGCCTGTCGTTCCAGCCGCTGCAGCTGCGACACGCCGTGCTGCGCCTTGTACAGCCAGACCGTGGTTTTGGTCTTGTTGCCGTTTTCTTCCGATACCTCTTCCAGCACCAGCTTATCCGGCAGCACCTGCACCAGCGTCACGCCCATGCCCTCGATCGCCGCGCCGGCTTTCACTACCTGCATCCGCCCACTCTCCAACTTGACCACCGCGCTTCCGTCGGCCGGACTCAACGCCATCACCGCGACGCCATCGAGCCCCGCTGCGTAACAGACGCGGACAAGCGCGGGCAGCAGCGACAACGCGGCCCCCAGCACACACAAATACTGTCTCGTTTTACTGCCCATAAACATCGCCCTACAAAAGGTTCGCCCCCGAACCATTTAAGCCCGACTCCCTGTCTGGCCCTGAATAAATTTACTCTAAATCAATAATCCGGTTTTAGGCACACACTCAAAATCACAAGATTGGCCAGTCCATGCATGACTGGTTACAAAACCAAATTCATCTCAAACCAAAATCGACCTCAATACCATTAGTCGCATTAATCCGCCTTTTCTTCCCCTTCTTCTTTCTCGAGCTGCTTTTCAGATTTCAGTATCCAACTTTCAATCTCTCCGGATTCCTGCAAGAAAGCTTGTATATGTTCCGATACATCGTAGAATTTTTCGGCTTTCCTAACATTGGTATGAATAGTAAAGTCGAAGTATGCATCCTTACCCACCACGTCTTTAGAAGAAGTGTAGGGCTCTCCAACCAATGAAAATTCCAATCCGATTAACTCACCAACGAATGCTGGAAAGTGCTCATGCTTCCCAGAATTGTCTATTGTTAATTTCAACCCCGGAATAATTTTCTCAAGCGCCAAAGCAGTTTTTTCCAAAGTTTGTTTCGGCTTTACACCCAAATTAGCAACAATGTTAATCTTTGAATCAAAAACTGACATATACACTTCCTTATGGATCAATTAAGAAAAATTGTGGATCCCAATAAATGGGGTCGGAGTCATTTTCCAACCCGAAAGAATCCTGCGCATGCTACATACTTCCTCTTCTCGACACTGAAAAACATACGGCGCCGGCAACGCAATCGGCCTTGACGCACGCCGTGATTCAATAAGCCAGGCGGGTTTCGTTCACCGCCTGGCGTGTACCTAAAACCGAATTGTTAAAGATCTCGCCAGCCATGCATGGCTGGCACAAAAACAAAATTCATCTCAAATCAAAAATCGACTCCGACCCCATTAATCCTTGTCAGCACACGCAAATTCACTCTC
>DASUFE010000118.1:0-10818 GCA_036274675.1 Gammaproteobacteria bacterium | reverse complement strand
AGTTGTTCCGGGTGCATCTGTTCTACCAGCCGGACCGGGAATGGCTGCGCTCGAATAACGCGGCGCTCAACGCCGAACGCGTGGAGGCCATCTCGAAATCGAATCCGACCGGCAAGCGCGCTATCGTCTTCGCCGTGGCCAAGTTCATGAGCCAGAAGGAGTTGACCGCCCGCCGCATCGAGTTCTGCCAGTTGCCCTACGCTGTCCATAAGATTCTGGGAGACTGAGGGTGGAGCTGAAGGAATATCAGCAGGGAGTTCTGAAGCGGCTGGATCGCTACCTCGCGGTGCTGATGGCGAAGCGCGACGATGCGGAAGAATTTGTCGAATTCCAGAAGAGCAAGGGCAGAACCGTTTCCCTGGGTGATTATTGCCGCGAAGCCTGGGATCAACTGAACGCCGAGCGGCTGCTGCCTTATCTCTACCAGAACGGTAATCCTGTGGTAGCTCCCTATATCACGCGCACCGATGGTTTGCAGCGTTCCATTCCGAATATCTGCTTCAAGGTACCCACAGGCGGCGGCAAGACCCTGCTCGCCGCCGCCGCGCTGGAGCGTATCCAGACCGACTATTTCAAACGCCAGACCGGGCTGGTGCTGTGGGTGGTGCCTTCGGATTCCATTTATAAACAGACCTGGAAACAACTGGCGAACCGCGAACATCCTTACCGGCAGATGCTGGAGCGCGTCTCCGGCGGGCGCGTGAAACTGCTCGAAAAGAATGATGCGTTTACGCGCCGTGATGTGGAAAACCAGCTCTGTGTGATGCTGTTGATGCTGCCCTCGGCGGCGCGGCAATCCAAGGATACCCTGCGCTTGTTCCGCGACAGCGGGCGATTTACCTCGTTCTTTCCGCCTGAAGATGATAGCGAGGCGAACCGTAAACTGCTGGATGCCGTGCCCAATCTGCACCAGAACGATCTCGCCGACCTGGGTTTTGCCGATGGAATCCTGCCTGGATCCATTTCCGTGAAGCAAAGTCTGGGCAACGTGCTCAAACTGGTTCGCCCGGTTGTGATCATCGACGAGGGGCATAAGGCTTATTCAGACACCGCACGCCAGACGCTGTGCGATTTCAATCCCGGCTTCATACTCGAACTCTCGGCCACGCCTAATACCAATGGCAGGCATCAGTCGAACGTACTGGTGAATGTTCCCGGCGCGGATCTCAAGGACGAGGAAATGATCAAGCTGCCCATCAACATCATCAATGAAGCCAAAGGTGATTGGAAACATACTTTGACCCTGGCTCACGCCAGACAGACGGAACTGGAAAATGCCGCGCGGACGTTTCAGGCCGAATCCGGGCGTTATATACGGCCGATCGTCCTTATACGCGTGGATCGAACGGGAAAGGATCAGCGCGACAAAGCCTTTGTGCACGCCGAGGATGTTCGTGAATACCTGATCGAAAAGCTGGGCGTCAAGGAAGAATGGATACGCCTGAAGACCTCCGAGACTGACGAGCTGGGCGATGAAAACCTGCTGGCTGATACCTCGTCGGTACGTTTCATTATCACCAAGGATGCGTTGCGCGAGGGTTGGGATTGCCCTTTTGCATATGTACTGGCAATCCTCTCCAAAACCACCGCCACAACCGCGCTTACCCAGATGATCGGCCGCGTATTGCGCCAGCCCCATGCCCGGCTTACCCGTCATCCCGCGCTGGATGAGTGTTATGTCTTTACTTTCGATCAGGACGTCACGGAGGCGGTAGATGGTGTGCGCAAGGGTCTGCAGGAGGAAGGCATGGCGGATCTCGCTTCCAGCGTGAAAGCCGTCGACCCAGGCAGCGGGCAGGCGCGCATCATGCGCCGTGAAACCATAAAGCGCAGACCCGCCTTCGCCGGATTGCCGCCGATTTTCCTCCCGCGCGTGCTCCACCGCGATCCGGAAGCCACGGAGGGCTATCGGCCGCTGGATTACGACCGAGATATCCTCGGCAATCTGAACTGGGAGTCCCTGCGTTTCCTGCAGGCGGACAAACTCCAAATGGACGGAGAGGAAAAGCTGCAACGGACGCTTGCGCGTATTACCATCGAGCGCAGGGCAAAAGAAACCGGGCAGACCGTATTCGAACTGGAGCAGGAGGCCCTGGAGCGCCTGCCGGAAGAGGGTATCGATATCCCGTTCCTGGTACGCCAACTGCTGGACGTGATCCCAAATCCCTGGCAAGGCATGCGCATCCTGGAAGAGACGCTGGATACGCTGCGCACGCGCGGCGCGACCGATACCCAGATTTACCTAAACCGGCTGGATCTTGTACAGACTATCAAGAATGAGTTGCGCGCCCGGGTAGACATGGAAGCGGAAGTGTTATTCCAATCAAAGCTGGAGACCGGCGATATCAGCCTGCGCCTCGTCGCCTCGAACGATCCGGAACTGAACTGGAAAATCGCAGAGACCCTGGAAATTGAAGTATCGGATTTCGATATGCTTTTGCGGCGCAGAAACGGCCAGGAACTGGAGAAGAGCCTGTTCGAGAAAGTTTATCAGCGGGACTTCAATGAGCTGGAAAAAAATACGGCCTGGTATCTGGACGAAAGCGAGGCCGTCTACTGGTGGCACCGGATAGCGGTCAACCGGAATTCCTATGGTTTGCAGGGTTGGCAACGCTATAAAGTCTATCCCGACCTTCTGGCCTGCATTCATGGCGTCGAAGACGGGAAATTCCGTTTCACGGTCCTTGAAACCAAAGGTGAGCACCTGAAAGGTAACGAAGACACCGAGTACAAACGTAAACTCTTTGAATTACTATCGCGCCACAGCGATATTGCGGCTAGCACGGTGGGTGAACTTCGTATAGAAGATGAGAGCCAAAAGTTGCGTTTCCGTATGCTTCTGGAAAAAGACTGGAAACATACGCTCGTTGACGAAAAGATCTAGTAATGGACAGGAAGACTATCCTAATAATCGCGGGCCCTAACGGCGCAGGCAAAACAACTTTCGCGGAAGAGTTTTTGCCTCATGAGGCGCAGTGCCCTTTTTTCATTAATGCTGACCTGATCGCAAAAGGCTTGTCGCCATTCGCCCCTGAATTGGCCGCAGGCAAAGCGGGGCGATTGATGCTGGAGGCGATCGCGGAACACGAGGCGGCTGGCAGAAGTTTTGCGTTTGAAACTACGTTGTCCGGCATCGGTTATGCGCGTCGGATTCCGGATTGGCAGTCCAAGGGTTATCATGTAACGCTGATTTTTTTATCCTTGCCTTCCCCGGAAATGGCGATAGCTCGAGTTACTGAAAGGGTTCGACAGGGTGGACACCACGTGCAAGACGATATCGTCCGGCGCCGGTTCCATGCGGGATGGAGAAACTTCAATGAGATCTACCGGGCTCTGGTTGATGCCTGGGTGTTGTATGATAACAGCGGACCCGAGCCGAGATTGCTTGAATGGGGTGAAAAATGAAGGCCAATATCGCACACGCGCGCGATCCTAATCTGCGCAATTCCATGGCTGCGATACGCCGTGCGGCACAACGCGCTCGTGAGGTGGCTGTGGCTACTCATACGGGGCTGATTGTGGCGAACAATGGTGAATGGCGGCGTATTGAGCCGGCTCAAGTGCAGGAAACTGCTGCCGGCTATGAGTCCGATCTTAAGAAGGGTCCCCTATAACAGTGCTTTATTCAGGTGTGTTCTGACTGCAAGTTACAAATAATGAAGTCAGATGAAAAGTTTTTGACGCAGGCACACTAATTCTTAACCCACTAGAGCAAAAGAAATGATCATAAAAAAATCCACCGAGTTCAGCCGGGACTTCGAGGTTAAGCCTGACTTGAAGCGTGAGCAGTTGTTGAGCAAGACGATTGAATTTCTGGCCGAGGAAATTCAGGAAACGAAGGATGCGATAACAGCCAATGACCGGGAAGAGATTATCGATGGTTTCGGGGATGTGGCGTTCATCGCGATTAACGGTATATATAAGGAATTCAGAAGCGCGGGTGATGCGCATGAAATTGCGGTGAAGAAGGTGGAGGATGTGCTGAACCGGATTTGCGATGCGAATCTGGGTAAGAAGCAGCAGGACGGTTCGATCAAATACGTCAACGGCAAGGTGCAGAAGCCGGAAGGGTGGAGACCGCCGCAATATAAGGACCTTTTGTAGAACCCATCCCAAAATTACTACGCTTGGTAATACTTCGTTAAAAGCTCTCTCAAAATGCTCATTTATGTCTCTATAAACTGCGCTTTTTCGTTCGCTTTTGCCTCGTCTTACCTGCGCTCGCTACATTTTGAGATAGGTTCAGGGAAAATATAATTGAGGTCAGATTAGGAATTAAGAGTAAGAAAGGATCTTCAGTCGACGTGTAGATTGGGTTGAGCTATGCGCTGCATTGCAATTCATTTGAGGCTATGGCATTTTGGCATTGGGCATTCTTCTTTCTTTAAGTGTTCTGGGTTTGTTTGCCGGGCGGGCTTTCCTGACTGGATCGCGGGCTGTGGGTCTGAATGGGAATATTAAGTTGCCTGAAGGGGGAGTCTGATGAAAGAAAATAAAATTTTCCGTGGCCGCTGCCTGAGGGCAACTTTGTTGATGCTTGCTTGCCTGGTTGCCGGAACCGCGGGTGCGGATACCGGAGGGATCAAGGTGCTGGTGGAGCAGAAGCTGTCTACCGATCATTGGTACCCTTTGCCGGAGGAGCAAATGAAGGCCGCGGCATTGGATACCGCCTTGTCGGTTTTGACCGACAGTCGACGGCTTTATTTCGTCAGCGCCGGTGGCCCTGATGTGGGGCAACTGATCGCTGAGTTATCCCTGCTCGGGCCGGCTGAAACCGTGAAATTTACCCTGACCTTGAACGCCGCCGATGTTCCTTCGCTGGTCTCGACAGCTTCCATTTCGATCAGTCATCTGGAGTATGCCGGCATTTACCAGGCTTTCGAGTACGTAGGGCGTGAGGCCGCCCTCCGCATGGAGGACCGGCTTGCCGTCACCCTGGTTTCTCCCCCGAAACAGGGTGGCGATGATGCTGCAATAGCGGAGATGTATAACAAGGGGATGGAATTGAAGCGCGCGGGCGAGTTCGAAAGCGCGCGCAAGACCTTCACCAGGCTCGCCGCGACCGCGTCGCCGGCTCAGGCTAAGTGGAAAGAAATGGCGGAAGATGAATTGAAATATGGCCTGCTGATGTTTGAGGCCAGGCGTATGCTGGTTGAATTCGGGGACCCTGCCGTCGACCTTAACAGGAAAGCCGAGCTTGGCGCGCTGGCTGCCAACAGGGCGCGCGAGGTGATTGCGGCGAATCAAACGCATGCGGAGCGCGTGAGCGAAGCGCAGAAGTTTCTTGATGAAATGGATGTTATCAACAGGTCGTTGGTCAATATCAAGAAAGCCGCCGTAATCGGAAATGCAACCGGCCTGAAGGCCATGCTTGCGGAAGCCTATATGGACATGGGCGAGTGTCCGGACGAGACGATGCTCAAGTCCATGCTGCGTGGTTCAAATACAAGAAACCGTTTTGTCGGTATCACCGGCGATCCTTCAAATCGTACTTACAGGTTTGAAGATACGGATATGAAATCAGAATTCCGGCTTCAATGCGCCAAAGGCACGATCACCCTGGAGCAGTGATCAAAAATTTCCCGTTGGGGTTCGCATTCGCTCACCCCAACTTACAGTTTGATTTCATCCCCCTGTCTTCGACATCCCCCTTCGTTCCGAAGGGGGAATGGCCGACCGTTCGATCAGTCAGCACATCCGGGCTTTTCTTTGGGGCTCTATCAGAAAAATCAGAAACTTTACGCCTGGAGCTGTATTCGTATTATTTATTCGGTGAGGAAACGAACAGGTTGCGGATACAGAGATGAAGATAGTACTCAATCCAAAGCGGCATGTGGTGAGTGATTACCCTCCGGCGGCAGGTCAGGGTACTAGTTTCGGGCCGGTGAAAAAATGGGCGGTGATCGGAGCATTCATTCTGCTCGCGATCGGGGGGTTCCTGTTTATGTTGACGGTTGAAATCGCGGTACTCCTGATCGTCCCTCTGCTCGCCGCCGGCGCGCTCTATGGTGGTTACCGGGGTTTGCAAAACAGGCTGCATCGCGACAACCGACCGCGATTAGAAAATAAATAGAACCTACTTCAGAATTAAAAATGGACCCAGTAGCGTAGAGCATTTTCCCCTCTCCCTGTACAGGGAGAGGGAATGGGTGAGGGCGTCAAAATATCCCTCATTATTTTCCTGAGCAGGGCTCCGCCCGGCGCCCCTGAAGGGGGTTAAGGGAGATCAGCTAAACGCCCTTTAATTTTTTGCCGGGCCGGCTATTATTCGCCGACGATGGTCATATCGTGTAGGCATTGAGAGGCTAAAGACATGGCAAAGATCGCAATTCACGGGTTTGGGCGGATCGGGCGTTCGGCGTTGAAGGCGGCGCTGAAGAATAACTGGTTTACGCCGGTTTCGGTTTCGGATATCAGAGACATTCCTACGCTCTCCGCGCTGTTCCAGGTGGACAGCAACTACGGCGTGTGGCCGGAGAAGGTGGAGGCGAAGCCGAAAGGCTTTGCGATCGGCGGGCGGGATATCGCGTATTTCGATTCGAGCAAGAAGTTGCCGGACTGGAAGGCCCTGGGTGTGGATCTGGTGATCGACTGTACGGGGCGGGCAACGACGCGCGCGGTGGCGCAGGCGCATCTGGATCGCGGGGCGAAGCGGGTGCTGATCAGCGCCGCAAGCAAGACGCCGCAGGACTGCGATGCGGTTTTATTGCTGGGGATCAATGCGGAGCAGTTCAAGCCGGAGCAGCACAGGATCATCAGCATGGCGAGCTGCACGACCAACGCGCTCGCGCCGGTGGTGAAGATTCTGCAGGAAAATTTCGGGATTCAATCGGCCTTTTTCTCGACTGTGCATGCTTACACCAACACCCAGTCGCTGACCGACCAGCCGATGAAAGACCGCCGGGATTCCTGGGCGGCGGCCGAGAATATTATTCCGTCTTCGTCGGGCGCGGCGAAGGCGCTGTTGTTTATCTGGCCGGATCTCAAAATTACCGGCAAGGCCTACCGCGTGCCGACGCGCACCGGCAGCATTGCGGAAGTCAACGCAGTGCTGGGGCGGAGCGTGACGGCGGACGAGGTGAAAGCGGCGTTCCAGCAGGCGGCAACCAAGGCGCCGCTCAAGGGTGTGATGGACGTGCTGACCGAGGAATGGGCCTCGTCGCGGATCGTAGGTGATCCACACTCGGCACTGATTGATCTGCCGTTGATTCAGGTGATGGGCGGAACGCTGGTGTCGGTGGCGTCCTGGTATGACAACGAGATGGGCTATTCAACCCGGCTGGCAGAAATGGCCGCCTATCTGACCAGGTAAGGCCTGGTCATCCTGCGCGCCCGCTGAGTGGGGCACCCACTGGCCGTGGCTGTCGGGGCCATGCAGCGCGCAGCGGTGGACGCGCATGACTTCACTTATCTCCCGGTCGTTGCACTGCCCGAGCGAATAGCTGCAGAGCGCGATAATGCGCCGCCGTTGAAGCGGCTGGTGACGGCCTGTTCGTACTGCATAAAGGCCGTCCAGTCCTGCGGTTTGAGAAAGCTCAAGTTACCGGTGATGCGCAGGCCGGTGTAGCCGTCGGCGAGCGCGCGTTCTTCTTCCTCGATCCATAATTTGAGGACGTCGCGATTCAGGCCGGCGGAGCTTTCATACCACTGCTCGAAATCGAGAATGCTGAGCGCTCCCGCCTGCATGGCGTTGTTGACACCGTTCCACGCGGCGCACAGAACCTCGATGGCGTCCCGCGCCGGCAGCGGATGCGCGGTGATCCAGTGGCAGCGTTCATTGTTGCGCAGTCCCGCGATGAAATACGGCACCAGCGTCGCGATAAGCTGGTCGCGGCTGCTGTAGAAGTGGCAGGCATGAAATCCGAACGGAACGCGGTCGATTCCCGGCAGACCTAAACGAGTGATGTAGGGCAGATTATTGTTGGACATACTCACCTCAGAACGTCTTTCGTGCTGGTAATCAGAACGCAGGAACAGCCGGTTTCGCTCCAGACATGATCATCGCCGCCTCCCGGTGCGCCATAGTTGTAATCGCCGGGGACGAGCTTGCGCCCGTCGATCCACAGCTCGCCGTCGAGCAGATGCAGCTCTTCCGGCCCTGCATGTGTATGCGCCGGGTAACTCGCACCGGGCGCAAGACGCACCAGCATGCTGATGCGGTGCCGTTCGGTATCGCTTGCGAGCAGCTTGCACTCGATCCCGGGCGCGACCTGCTCCCATTCCGGAACGCTCCACTGCCGCTCCAGCGGCAGCACCGGCGGCATTCCGGTTTCCTCGGCAATGCGGTGCGCCAGGTGCGCATGCAGCGATCTGGGCGGGCGCAGTATGTTGGTGGGCCAGCAGGCGAAGTGGTCGACCACCGGACGCAGGTTTTCCAGTTCCCGCCGGCAGTCTGGACACAGGGCGATGTGGGTTTCGGCCGCGGCGGCTTCGGTCGGCGCCAGGGCCTGAACAATATAAGCGCAGGTGAGTTCACTGCGTTTACAGCGGTTCTTGTGGAATGCGCCCGTGATTTTTGCTGCCGCGTCCAGCGCGTGCCGCAGCTTGTACAGCGCCGAACGAATGCGGATTTTGATGGCGCCGAAGGGCCGGTTCAGCCGCACCGAGGCCTCGGCATGAGTAAGCCCGGCGAAGAAGGTGGCTTCAAGCGCGCGCCGCTCATCCGGAGCGAGCGCCGCCAAGGCCGTGCGCAGCGACGCGCTCAGGCCTTGCAGTTCGAGCACGTCGTCCGGGTCGGCGGCCGGCTCGGTCGGCGAGGCGTCAGCGCCATGACTCCGTTTCTTTTCAGAGCGCAAACGATCGGTCACGCGGGAGCGCGCCAGGTTCATGATCCAGCCGAGCACCGTGCCATTGACAGCGTTGTAAACCGATGCATGACGCCAGGAATCGTGAAAGACGTCGACGGTCAGTTCTTCAGCGATTCTCAGATTTGCAGTCAATCGCATGAGCAGGGTGAAAACGGGACGTTGAGCCCGCTCGTAGAGCGCATGCAGCGCGATCGGGTCGCCCGCGGCGATCGCGCGGACGAGCGCTATCCAGTCCTGCTCCGGTATCGAAGGTCTGGACTTGGCGTAGAGAACATCGCCCAATGTGGCGGGGGGCTTTTGCGGAGAATCCTTAAGCATGAACCATAACCGTAAAGTGCGCCGAGTGTGCAGCATCTTTACTGCTTGATCAATCCTGCAAAAACCTTAGGGCGCGTTTTGAAAAAATTACAAAATGACTGGGGTTTTTACGATTCCGGCTCTGGAATGGTGGTAGCATCCTCTCATTGTCGTCACGCGCCCCGATAACACGGAGAGTTCAATATGAAAAGAATGATATCCCTTTGTTTGCTGGTCCTGGCCCCCGCCGTCGCCATGGCCCAACTGCCCGAAAATTTTTCCTACGGCAAATATCTCACCGGCGTAGAAGATCAGTTACGCCAAGGGCCCTGCGAATCCTTCGCGGCGGTGGGCGGGGTGGAGGCTTTATATAATCTGTTCTACAGCGGGGCCGCGGCGGACCGCATCAACCTGTCCGAACGCGAGGTTTATGTCTGCGGCGGCACCCCGACCAAGGGCGTGGACACCGCCCTCAACTACATCCGCGATCAGGGGGTTATTCCGCGCGGTTGTTATCCGATGCCGCCCGGACAGTGTCTGGACGCGGCGGATCAGGGGCCGACCCAGATTGTCAATGAAACGGGCAGAAACTGCCCGGCCAGCCAGATAAGTTGCGGCTCACGATTCAAGGCGGATAACCTGCGGTTGACCACGCAGATGACGAGCAACGACGGCATCAAGCAGGCGCTGCTTGAATATGGCCCCCTGGTGATCGGGATCGATGACGGCGGCGCCATTCACACGGCCTACCACGGCTATCTGCTCTACGGATGGGAAACCCAGAACGGTACGATTTTCTGGCTGCTGCGCGACAGCTGGCCCTGCTCCGCAAAAAATATCAGGAACAACATAAATCTGGCTGCCATTTTCAGCGATCCGGCCAGACCCCATCCTGCGTATGCGGTCGCCTCGGTCTCGAAGCAGAAATGGAACGGCAGCGCGTGGCAGCCGGAATTGAGAACCCAGCTGCCCTTCGAGCTGGAGCAGGGCTGGCAATCCGCCACCATCGCCCGGCCTGCCAATGCCTGCATGAACCAGGGGCAATATTCCATCGCGTCTTCGCTGCCCGCGGGTTCCTTTATCAAGGGCTGGTCCGTGCGCGCTTCATACTATTATTACAATGATGTGCAGATCAGCAGTACCGGCGTGCTGAGCGGTTCCGGGGCCGATGTCACCGTAGTCGCGACACTGCAGCGGGCCAACGGCCTGCTGGAAAATATCACCCTGCCGGTGGGTGATGTCGGCGCTCCGCACACAGTCGAGACCGTCAGCTATTGTCCCAACAACGACCATCGCGAAATTGATCTTCGGCTGACGACCCGAAGCCTGCCCGGTTACAGCTATAGCCAGGTCATCAATGTCCCGCCTTCATCCGACGGCAGCTACTACACGATCGGCAGCGGTTCGTGGTTCGTGCATCTGGTGTCGAGCAGGCCGCAGGCGGTAACCTACAGCACCACGGTCACCGCGACGCAGAACGGCAACCCGAGTTGTTCGAAAACGATCACGGTACCCAACCGCTATGTGGTCGCGATGCCGTGTTATTATGGTTATTAGCGGGCGAGGGTGTATATTTGAAGCCGGCAACATTGAATGTTGGGGTTCATTTCATCACTCCAGCCTGCATTATTGAACCTAAATCATAAAGAGGGCGCTTTATGAAACGCTTGTTATCGATTTTTATACTTTTCACGATCGCCAGTATCGCGCAGGG
>DASUFE010000117.1:0-9395 GCA_036274675.1 Gammaproteobacteria bacterium | reverse complement strand
CGCGCAATCAGGCAGTGGCCGGCCTGCAAGCCGTTGCCGTCGACCCCGCGAACGCCGGCGCAATACAACAGTTATCCGGCGCGGAAGGCGCACTCGCCGGTGCGCTCGGCAGGCTCAACGTAGTTATGGAGGCTTACCCGGAGCTCAAGGCCAACCAGAACATGATGCAGGTCACCGAAGAGCTGGCAAGCACCGAGAACCGGATCGCCTTCGCACGCCAGGCATTCAATGACGCCGTCATGGAATTCAACACCTACCGCCAGAGCTTTCCGCCGGTCTTCTTCGCTCCCCTGTTCGGCTTTACCAAGGATGCCAGTCTGCTGGAGTTCGAGGACCGCAAGGACATTCAGCAGGCCCCAAAAGTATCGTTTTAGCCGTTGATTCTCTGTTTCAGGCACGACATGAATTTTTTCGAGCATCAGGAACAAGCCAGGCGCCATACCTCACGCCTTGTGCTGTTGTTCACGGCCGCCGTCCTTTCCCTGATTGCCCTGACTGACCTGCTGGTCGCCCTGTTCCTGGGCATAAATGCTCCCAGGCAATATCCCCACTTTAAAGATATCCCGCCGCAGATTCATGGCTATATCGCGCTCGGCATTGCCAGTATCGTGCTGCTGGCGATTCTCTATAAGTGGTCGACATTGAGTGAGGGGGGGACGGCCGTGGCCTCGGCCCTGGGAGGTCGGCCCATACCTTCGAATACCCGCGATCCGGACGAGCGCAAAGTGATCAACATCGTGGAGGAAATGGCGCTCGCCTCCGGCACTTCCGTGCCCATCGTCTATGTACTGGAAGACCGAGCCATCAACGCCTTTGCCGCGGGTTACGGCCCCCATGACGCGGTAATCGGCATCACGCGCGCCGCCATGGAATTGCTGGACCGGGATGAACTGCAGGGCGTAATTGCCCACGAGTTCTCGCACATGCTGAACGGCGACATGCGCCTCAATCTGAGGCTGATCGCCATCCTGTTCGGCATTCTCTTTATCGCCCTCGCCGGCGACAGATTAATCCGCGCCACCTGGCGTTCACGGGAAGGCGGACCATTGATCCTGCTGGGCATGGGTTTGATGGTGGTAGGGTATGCAGGCTCATTCTTCGGAGGCATGATCAAGGCGGCGGTCAGCCGGCAGCGCGAGTTCCTGGCGGACGCCTCCGCCGTTCAATTCACGCGTAACCCGGACGGTATTGCCGGCGCTCTGCAGAAGATCGGCGGCTGGAAAATCGGTTCGGCACTCGCCGTTCCCAACGCCGCCGAATACAGCCATTTCTATATCGCACGCGGCGTCAGCCCGTGGCTGGACGGTTTTTTCCCGACGCATCCGCCTCTGGAACAGCGCATCCGACGGATCAATCCGCGCTGGGACGGACGGTTCCCCGAAGTCAGACGCGAATACAAAAAGCAGACCGGGCCGGAACAGGCGCACTGGACGCAAAATGCCGCACTGACGGCCGTAACTTCCGCCGAACTGGCCGAGGCAGTTACCCAAACCGGCGCTCCCACGGTGCAGCACATCGAGCATGCACGCGAGCTTATAAACCGTATTCCGGAACAGCTCGCCGCGACGGCGCATTATCCGGAAGGAGCCTGGGCAATCGCGCTGGGGCTCATGCTGAGCGGCAATGCCTCGGACTGGAAGACGCAGCTTGGTGCACTGGGCCTTGGCGCGGACCACAATGTACTGGTCACCTTGGATGAAATCCTCCCTCTGCTCGCGTCACTTCGCGAGGACCGGCGCATGCCGCTGCTCGAACTGTGCACTCCGGCGCTCAGGATGCTCTCGCAGGAACAGCGCGCCGCCTTCAAGCAGTGCCTGCTCTCCGTGATCAAGGCCGACGGCAAAGTCGAGCTCTGGGAATGGGCCTTGTACCGCATCTTCATGCAAGCGCTGGAGAAACCGCAACCTGCGCGGCCACGCTATAACAAACCCGCACGCCTGGCCGAGGAATGCCGGCTGCTGCTGGCCGCCGTCGCCTATACCGGCGCCGGCAACAAGCAGCAGGCGGAGAGCGCTTTTTTCTGCGCCGCCTCGAAACTGGGATTGAGCACCGAACTGCCGGACAAGACGAACTTGCGCCAGTCGAAGCTGAACCTCGCCCTGGAAAAGATTCGTCTTCTGATGCCGCTGGAGAAACCGGCGGTCCTGAAAGCCCTCTGCGTCGCCGCCGAAGCCGACGGCGTGGTCAATATCCGCGAAGTGGAGTTGATACGCGCCATCGCCGACAGCATCGACTGCCCGATGCCGCCGCTGACTACCCACTGATCATTTATTCGTCACGTATATCTTCTCGAATTGGATGCCTAACGACAATTCGGGATGGTTTACATGATTATAAACATTCAGGAAATAGTACTCCTCGCCAGGGTTCGTCAGTGACACCGAATAAACATACTCATAGTCCCCGATCCGGCTGACGTGTACTGAATACCCCACGGAATTACAAACAGCCGGTGACGCAGACTTTATGTTTACCGCATCGAAATCGATGACCAAGCCGGTATCCGTTATTATCCTGGGCTCAAAAGAGCCCTGAGGCAGCGCCGAATAAAAGCCAAAACTGAGCCCTGCATAAGCAGGTATCGGATTGGAATTGCAATCGACTTCACCAGCACGGACAACAAAGCCTCTTTGCCCGTCGGGGCCAGGCGCCACCACCCCCGTTACGCTGTCAAATTCCGCCTGCACGCCTTCCATGCTTCCTTTGAAGGCAATTATCATTTGCGAAGTCGTCTGATCCTGCAAAGTAACTGGAACTATAAAAGACCCTCCGGCGGCAAGGTTGCGATTCTGAGTATCGAGCACATGCCTTTGGAGCACGGCGCCGTCAGCCAGCAATTTGAATTCGCCGTCCAGATCCTGATCCGAGATATTTTCAACGATCCAGCCCACGCCTTCCGGGTTTTTTCTCAGCTTGAGCCGTTTCTTGAAAACCTGGTCGATCAAGCCAGCACTGTATTTGACGGCGCGCGGCAACAGAAATCTTTGGAATGAATCGTAATTAAAGCGGTTCAAGGTGAATACTCTGTCAATCTCGACGGCCACCTTCGAACCGTTGGAGTCCTGTTCAATGACGGGAGTAACCGAAAAATCCTTCAGGTATTTATCAAAAGCAGACCGAGACGAAGCACGCGGGTTCTTCGACAGCTGAGGCGGGCTTATCAAGTAATTATCAAAAATATCCGTTTCGATAAATTCTATCGGGCAATCGAACTCTTGAGGAAGCACAACCGGCGACGACTGCTTGAGCAAGTCACATGCGTCCTCCTCTCCATATATTCCCAACCCAATCTCTCCAAATACAATTAAAGAAGTTAATGGCTCCATGCGCGTCACGCCGTTCGGCTCAGGGGAAAGATATTTACTGCCTGCGGCAGGTGCTCCGTCCTTCATAACGAAATTGGTGTCCTGGCTGACAAAATTTCGGTTCGTGAAATCGGCAATGCCCTGCCCCTCGACATTAGTCCAATATGCTCTAGGATTGCCCAAGCCAACCGTCATAGGAGCGTAATTGCTTTGCGCGAGCATGGTGGGTACCAAATCGGGATGCTGCTTGATTTGGTCATTCGTAAACTTCTCGTAGAAGCTTGGATCCGTAACATAGGGAATACTTACTGGACCCAAACTCAAATGAGGGTCATTGCGCACATGCTCGGGCTGAGCCATGTCTTGGAGATGATGAATGACATGCCCTACTTTCTGGAAAACCTGGGCCCAGTTCTGGCTCCGCACAGCCGAATTTTGAGCGGTGAGTGCCTGATAAAAATTCTCCATAAGATGGCGATAAGAATAATCCTGCTCCTCATCGAAAACGGCCTGGATGATTGCTTCGGCTGCTAAAGCACCGACCAACCTGGACAGAACTACGCGCAGGCCAGATGGCACATGTTCGACTTCAGAAATATCCTCCAGGGCCCAGTCGGGAGAAGCCGCGCCGAGATCAAATAAGTCGACATCAAATAAGGCAATATGCAAGGCACTGCCTTCGCCATTGTCGGCGACAGGATCGAAAAAATGATTGGCAACACGGCCTTTCTTCTTTTCGTCCTCAAACTTGACGCCATATTGCACAATCTGCTGCACGGATGTGGAGGGCAGCTGGACATCCGGAATCGGGTATAGAAATTGGCTCGCATCCAGAGCTTGCAGCCCTAGCGACTCCATAACAGGCACTTCTCCCGGAGGCAGATTGGCCGGATTCAGGATGGATTGCTGTACCGCAACCTCTGAAAGCTTTTGATGGGTTTCCACCTCATAGGCAGTTGCCTGCCATGACAGCAAACACAATACCGGCAAAACTAAATATTTCATTTAATGCCTCCCAACAACTCTTGAGGATTCCGACATTCGCCCTTACGCCTCAAGGGTTCCGCACTGGGCAATTCGTTGTAAATGCCCTGTTTATTAAAAGAATCTTGCATCATTAGAACCGCCCGGGTGAAAACAGGTATTTTCTCCCAATAACAGGCATCCCCTATGCTGTAGGTGCCCTTTAAAAAAAATTTCAAATGACTTATATGCCCCGCATACTCCTTTATATCACCTTCAAAAGGCAGCAATGCGAACCGCTTTCCGTTGTATTCGGACTCCCAGACTTCGGGGTCATAATCGGGCGGCTGTATGCTGTTCGACTTGATTAACAACTGATAGCCGCTCTTAAAAAACAAAACCATCGGCGCCGAGGTGGACAATGCGCCCTCATTCACCCAAACAGGGTCCCATGCCGGAATATGAAAATAACCTGCGTCATCGGTCAGCGACTCGTCAGCGCGCAACACTCCATAGGTATCGCCGTGCCATCCTGACTCCAACTCCCAAAAGGCGACAACGATGACTCCCTCCAGAGGCCGGCCATCAGCCGCATCGAAAACATAGCCCTCGATCGAGCCGCCGCGATATCTCGAACAGGCCGACAAAACCATAACCACGGTCAGCGAGAACGTAATTTTTCTAATCATGGTTACATGCTGCTCAAGCGCCAGATACCATCATCACCGCGGCTGAACTGCAGCAGGAATACCTTCGCCTCGCCATTCACCACGCGCAACACCGCATATTCAGCCACATCATTCCCGATCTCGCCCTTGGCTATATCGGAGAAATCGTCCTGAATCTCTGGCAGATGCGCAGACAAGCCTTTCAGAACCGGGCCATAAATGCCGCGACTACTCAAGCTGAAATATTGGATCGCGGCATCCGTGTCGCTGGTGGCCAGAGTGGAATTCATCCCGCTCCAGGCGCTCCTGATTCTGGCGTCGATGTCGCTCTCATCCAGCGCCACAACATTCAATACCAGATTAAACTGGTTCTGGTTGGTATCGAACACCTTGGCCACGAAAGGATATACGCCGGGGTTGGCATAAGTATGACTGAAGCTTCCCGTCAATATCTGGAATAGATTGCCGACAGTCTGATCGGTGGTACCGTCGCCATCGTAATCGAATTCAACTCTTTGGATATTGGACTGAGTCGCAGAAATCCTGAACGCAGCCTCCAGGGGCGCCAGCCCGCAATCAATATCGGCGCTGACTTTGTAGATACTGTTGCCGTTGCGCTCGACGCTTACCGCATCTTGTACGCCCAGGCCTACAGGTACCGTCAACTGCGCGGTAATAGTATTCGCACCGGACTCCAGAGGCAGGCTGTTCAGATAGAAATAACCGCCAAAAGTACAAGCGGCCGAGCCGTTGACCACGACGGAACTGTTTGCAGGCCCCGAATATGTGCCAACCACATTTACGGTATCGGTAAGGATCGTCGCAGTATCTTGCGGTGCAGTGATCTCGATAGCGCCATAGACTTCGCACATATCGCCCGTGCCGTCCGCATCGCTGTCCGTCTGTCCGGGATTAACCGCCGCAGGACAGTTGTCCTCGCTGTCGAGCACGCCGTCGCCATCCGTGTCCTGATCAATCGGGCATCCGAATATATCGACCGCAACACCGTCCGGAGTATCGGGGCAGAAATCAAAGATATCGGGCGCACCGTCTCTATCGCTGTCTATCTGGCTATACGAGCAGCCATTGCTATCAGCAATTTCATCGGACGGCGTATTGGGACACTGATCCACGTTGTCCATAATAGTGTCGGAATCACTGTCGAGCTGGCTTGGGGAACAGCCGCCGTTATCTGCGATTTCCCCGGCCGGAGTATTGGGGCATACATCCAGATTGTCGGTCACGGTATCTCCGTCCGTATCCCGCTGCGAGATGGAACAGCCGTTGCTATTGGCAACCTCTCCTTGCGGGGTGTTCGGGCAAAGATCGAGATTATTATTCACCCAGTCGCCGTCCGCATCCAACTGCGACTCACCGCAGCCAAAAGCATCCACCCGCTCGCCAAAGGGAGTATCCGCGCAAAGATCCAGCGCATCGGATACGTCATCCGAATCCTCATCCAGTTGATAGTCGGCGCAACCGTTCGCGTCCACGCGGTAGGCATTGATGGTTTCAGAGCATTGGTCATTCAAATCCGATACACCGTCATTATCGCTGTCAAGCGCGCAGCCATTGGCATTAACATCTTCACCTGCAGGCGTGTTAGCACACTGGTCCGCTAAATCTGGAATTCCATCGCCGTCGCTGTCGGGAGCGAGCACCGTCACTGTCACAGTACCAACGTCTGAGCCGCCCTGTCCGTCGCTGACTGTATAATTGAAAGAATCCTGGCCGAAGTAGCCGTTTTGAGGTGTATAACGCACCGCCAGATTCCCGGCAGTAATCGCCGCAAAACCGTGCGCAGGCTGGGTAACGTCGGCAACAGTAAGGGTGTTGTTTTCGACATCCGTATCGTTGGCCAGCACATGGATAACGATGCCGGTTTCCTTCACGACATTAATCGTTACAGTGGCCGTGGCGCTGAGGCCGCCGGAATCGGTAATCCTGACGCTGAGCGTAAACACTGGCTGGGTTTCGAAATCGATGGCGGCGGTATTATTGATGCGGATGGCACCGGTCGCAGCGTCGATCGCGAATGCATTGCCGGTATTGCCGCCAGTGATAGCAAAGCTGCGGGTATCGCCGGCGTCCTGGTCGCTGACAACCACCGTGCCCACGGGCGAGCCATTCGGCAGGCTCTCGTCGATGCTGAAAGTCTGGGCGCCGATCACCGGCGCTTCGTTGAGATTGTTGACGTTGATTGTGAGGGTGTGGTTAAGCGTCTTTCCAAAGAAATCGGTTACGCGCACGGTCACACTGTAGCTGGGCTTGGCTTCGAAATTCAGAACGCCCGCATTCAGCATCAATTGATTGGCATTGGCCCCGCCGACCGAGAACACGGCGGCATCCACGCCGCCCACGATGGTATAAACGTGCTTGTCGCAAGTATCGACGTCCGTCGTCGACAAGGCGCCCACCGAGTATCCGCCAGCGGTATTGGTATTCTCGTTGATACTGGAATTGCTGATGGCAATGGCCGTGGGACTGTGGTTGACAGAGTTCAGTGCACTATAAACATCGATGCGAGGCGCGCTACCGCCCGGATAGGATACGCTTACAGCCGCGCTACTCTTGAGCAAAGACTCAATCTGGTTCAGCGGCACACCGCAGGAAAGTAATTGGGCAGCTGCTCCGACAACCATCGGCGAAGAAAATGAAGTCCCTGATACCGTATCATACCCGCCTGAGATGGAGGTCGTAACGATGTTGACACCTGGCGCGGCCACATCCACCCACTTGCCGTAATTACTGTCCGATGCCCGTGTATCCACGGTACAACCGTCGCTGCAACTGCTCAGTACAGGGATGAACAAGTCCTTTCGGGTCAACTCAGCGTGAGATGGATGACTGTTATCGTTACATTTTCCGGGATAATGGTTGCTATCACTGCCATTATTACCCGCGGCGTTAATGACGATTGCCACAGGAGTTGTGCCATTTAATACCACATCATTGATGGCCGAGCATAAATCCCATGGATCATCTACCCCTGATATATTATGCGAGGGCGGAGCTAATGTTGTTGAGAAACTTGCATTGACCAAGGTTCCCGTGCCGGAGGCGGCAACCTTCTGGAAACCGGCCACCATTTCCGCCATCGTAACGCCGAAATCCGGGCTGACGACAATGGACTCAACCTTGCTGTCCGGCGCCACACCCGCAATACCTTTCAGGTTGTTCATTGCGGAAATGATAACGCCGGATACCCAGGTACCATGACCCGCCGTATCATTCGATCCGCTGCAACCGCCGACCAGTTTGCAAGAACCATCGGCATTCCTGAAATCCTCATGATTCCGGTCAATGCCGGAATCCAGAACCGTAACCGTGATTCCAGCGCCGGTCGCGCCTATGTCCCAGACATCATCCGCGCGTATGCGCTGCACACCATGCTGATCAGGATAAAGCGGATCATTGGGTGTGGAAGTGTAGCTGCCAATCATATTCAAATAAGCGCTTTCGACCTTAGGCTGCGCGCGCAGGGCTTTAACATGCTCTTCCATCTGTGGAAGCGACAAATGCCCCGCGAATTTGATCTGGTACAGGTTGCGCGGCGGAACGCTACCCACCACCTTGGCGTCTACGGCCTTTATCGCCGAGAAAACTTCCGATTCGCTCGTCCCTTCCGCAAACCGCACCAGCAGCTCATCCGCCGGCGCCTGACCGCCGCCCGGAACCTGCAGCAGATTTCCAACTGAAGTGTCCGAATCCGCCACCTGCGCCGGCAGGCCGGTTATGCAGAGCTTGTAGGGCGAAGATTCGACCTCGGCCTTGCCAAAGTCCGTAACTGCCTGATACTCAATGCAGTCACCGGCCTGATACTCGTCCGTATCAACGGTGACCGTTGCGGTGTATATCCCCGTTAACCCCGTGTCCTGCCGCTGTTCCTGCAATTCATGGGTCTTGTAATCGCTCTTGTCCTTCGCTCCCAACTGACGCAGCTCAATGTGCTGCGGCCTGGCACGATGCTGTCCGACCACGTTCACCTTGAAAGCCACTTCCACTTTTCCCGTGCCCGCTTCCAATGCATAGGGATAAGACCTCGGCTGAAGGGGTTGCATTGGCACCTGGCCAATCACGCGGTAGCCAAAGGGCAGACGGGGATTACGGGAAAGCGGAATCGAGTCCGCAATATAGCGCCGCACGCCGCCTGGATGCGCTTGCGCATCAGCAACGCCCAGTTGAAGCTGAATATCGCCACTGACCGCGCCCGGCTCGATCGCCTGGCCCGTCACCTCGTAATACGGCAACGCATCCTGCATCATGCCGTCGGCGTTCAGGACTTTAAGTTTTGAATCGTCCGGCCGCCCGATCACCAGCGATAGCGGGTTCAGCAGCGGCACGTCCGAAATATTCTTCAGCCGGATTCGCGCCTGGATCCCCTTGTCGGGACTCCCCGCCGTCTCCAGCACCACCACCTCAACCCGGTCGCTAATGTCCACTCCGGATTCAATAGCGG
>DASUFE010000116.1:0-3317 GCA_036274675.1 Gammaproteobacteria bacterium | reverse complement strand
GTTGGGGTGAGTTTACGAACCAACAAATTTGATCTTTGAAAACCGTTGGGGTTCATTTCATTCACCCCAACCTGCCTTACTGGCTGGCAGTGCAGTTTTTTCATCCCCCTCAATCCCCCTTCGACGCGAAGGGGGCTAAAGAAGGAGAACACTACTCTGTGTTCTCTGTGCCCTCTGTGGTTGGTCTTCTTCTTAATGCAGTCCATCAATCCGCCGCAGTTTTTCGCTCTGCGACAGGCGGTAGAAGCGCCTTAACTCATTGACCAGTCCCAGCGATGGCTCCTGCCGCAACCGCGGCAGCAGCGCGCGGCAGTAGCGCGCCGCGTAGCGATTGGCGGTTGCGTAGCGCTCGGTGCGGCCGGGATCGTCGCCGGTTTCGATCACGGTCTGTTCGAAGAGGATGTGATGCAGCCGTGGCAGCCATTGGTCGAGCCGCCCGCCCGGCAGGGGCAGGCCCGGCATGGATAAACAGCAACAGAGGTATTTGTCGATTTCGGCCTGCAGCTCCATCTCGAGTTGCGTCAGCTCGCGTTCGTAGCCGCCGCGCCAGGTCAAATACAGAAAATGACTGATACCCTCAATGGCCAGCCAGTAATCGTTGATCTCGGAACGGGTGAGTTCCGCCACGGAATTCGCAGGCTTGAGATTCGCCAGCACCGAGCGGTCCAGGAACAGCGTGACGTCGAGTCTGCGCTCACCCTCGCGCACGAACAGCTGCTCGCGCGCGCTCTGGCCTGTCGCCGCGCGCAGCGGGCCGGCCAGCGCCGGGTCCGTGATCAGAAAATCCTCGATCCGGTGCGGCGCGTCGAGTTCGTAGAGTTCGGCGAGTTGTTGGTAGAGTTGTTGGAGCATGGTGATTGCCGATCTTCAGCTACCGTTTAAACATCCCCCTCGTGATGCATTTCCGCAATTTCCTTTCCGTGGACTCGTTCCCCCTTCGTGTCGAAGGGGGATTGAGGGGGATGAAATAGTGGGTGTTAATGCCGCTTGTTCAGGAAGCCCTGGTCCATCGAGACCTGCAGGCCCTGTTTCAGCAACTGGTTCTGCGCGCGCCTGCTGCCGGTGCGCACCCAGACTTCGTAAAGCCGGAGCAGGCCGGTGTCGCTCGGCGCCTGCATGCCTTCGCCCACTTCGCCGAGCACATCGACGAAGCCCACGAACTTGTCCGCCAGCTCAGTGAAGATCTCGCCCAGGGCGGCGCCGTTCAGCTTGCGCTGTTTGACCTCCGCCAGATAGGAATAGGCATGGCCGCCCATGTTGACGTAGTAGTCGATGTCGACCGCCTTGCGCTGCAGGCTCTGCGAGAAGATACCGGAGATGAACAGCGCGATATCCCCCATGCGTTGCAGGGCCAGGTCGCGCTCGAAGTCCGAACCGGCGTTGATGGCATCCTTGTAGAAGCCCGCCAGCGGTTTCAGCGCCAGGCCGCCGCTGGTCGGTTCGATCTCGAACAGGTTTTCCGAACGGCTGAAACTGGTCAACAGATTCACCAGGTAAACGATGGTGTATTCCTGCGCCTGCAGGTGCTGGTTCTTGAGCGCCTGCTTGACCGACTCCTGGAAGAAGTGCCGCAGGTTATTATGCTGGATGACTTTTGACGGCATTAAACCACCTCATTCATGGACGACAGCGACTCTGAATAAAGCTCGAACCCGTCTAAAACTATTGAGCTTCAATAACTGAAGACAGGCTCTTCCGGTTTTGGTGCGCAGGCCGGTATTTTTCCGGCCTTACATTTAGTATTAGCAGCATTTGTGCCATTGCGCCAATAGCACGAGCGCGGAATTATCCGGCCTGTCTTATTGTCCATACTTGACATCCAAAGCCTCGCAATTATGAATACCGCTTCGGATTTAGACGCATACCACCTACGGAGACAATAATGAATTCCAATAAACTTTTTCCGGTTCTCGGTTTATGCCTTCTGATTTTTAGCAGTCAGGCCCTTGCAGTGCTGCCAGTCGCCGTCGACGGGCAGGGTCTGCCCAGCCTGGCGCCCATGCTGGACCAGACCACGCCCGGCGTGGTGAATATCGCGGCCCGCGGCCGGGTCGCGGTGCAGAACAATCCGCTGCTCGAGGATCCTTTCTTCCGCCGCTTTTTCGATATGCCGCAGGCCCCGCGCGAGCGCATGACGCAGAGCCTGGGTTCGGGCGTGATCGTCGACGCGAAAAAAGGTTATGTGCTCACCAACCACCACGTGGTGGCGAGCGCCGATGAAATTTCCGTCACGCTGCGCGACGGCCGGCAGCTCGACGCCAAGCTGGTGGGCAGCGATCCCGACGCGGATATCGCGGTGCTCAAGATTCCGGCGGAGAACCTGGTGGCGGTGCCCTGGGGCGATTCCGACAAATTGCGCGTCGGCGATTTCGTGGTCGCCATCGGCAACCCCTTCGGCCTCGGCCAGACCGTCACCTCCGGCATCGTAAGCGCGCTCGGGCGTTCCGGCCTCGGCATCGAAGCCTACGAGGATTTCATCCAGACTGACGCCTCCATCAACCCCGGCAATTCAGGCGGCGCGCTGGTCGATCTCGCCGGCCGGCTGATCGGCGTCAACACCGCCATCGTCGGCCCTTCCGGCGGCAATATCGGCATCGGCTTCGCCATCCCCGTGCGCATGGCGAAAAGCATCATGGAACAGTTGATCGAGCACGGCCAGGTCACGCGCGGCAGCCTCGGCGTGATGGTGCAGGACCTGAGTCCCGAACTGTCGCAGGCCTTCGGCCTGAAAGGGCGCACCGGCGCCGTTATCAGCCGCGTCGAGCCGGGTTCGCCGGCGGACAAGTCAGGACTCAAGGCCGGCGACGTCGTCACCGCCGTCAACGGGCGCCCGGTGCACAACTCGGGCGACATGCGCAATGTGATCGGCCTGCAGCGTATCGGCGAAGTGGTGGCGATGGAAGTGTTGCGCGACGGCAAGCCCCTGCAGCTGCGCGCCGTGATCGAAAAGACCAAGATCAAGACCGTGGACGGCGGCGAGCTGCATCCGCGACTGCAGGGCGCGAAACTGGCCTCGGCCGCGCAGGTGCTGAACCGTGAACTGCCCGGCCTCGTGGTGGTGGAGGTGGCGCACGGCAGCCGCGCCGAACAAGCGGGATTGATGAAGGAGGATATTATCGTCTCGATCAATCGCCACGTCATCACCACCCCGGAAGAAGCCGCCGAGGTCGTGAAGAGGAGCGGCGGCGGCCAGCTGCTCGTCAACGTGCAGCGCGGCGACGCGGCGTTGTTTATGGTGTTGCAATAATGATCTCTCGCGGAGGCACGGAGGGTATGTTCGGAGAACATGCGTAAGATCAGAGAACCGCGTAAAAGAA
>DASUFE010000115.1:0-81471 GCA_036274675.1 Gammaproteobacteria bacterium | reverse complement strand
AGAAGGGGGGGGCAACCCCCCTTTTTTGTGGGGAGAAATAAGTATATCGTTCCTTAAGCTTTGATAGCCGGGGATCAAAGGGTTGCTATGAAGGATATAGAAGTAACCGCGCTCAGCAATATCGATATCGCTCTGTACGAGGAACTGGAGAAACTCGGCAAGGAGATCGACGCCCTGAAGAAGCGTCAGGCGGCGGCGCACCGGCTGAGGACTCTCGATACCGTGGAGCAGACCCTGGCATTATGCAAACAGGTCTTCGAAAGCTTGCATGCCTACGTGGCTGAACAGTTCCAGTGGGTGCTCAATGAATCCCCCGCGGTATCCGAATCCAAGGTCAACTCCCTGCGCACGGCCGCTAATCGGACCTTCAACAAGGTGCAGGCCACCATCAACCAGCATCTGCTCAAGGCGGCGGAACTGGTGGGGAAGCCGGGCCTGCACAAGCGCTACCTGGCGGAGACGAGTAGCGATATGCAAAAGACTCTGCGCCGGATATACCGGATACTGGGCGACGAGTTCGAGGAAGACAATGACACCAAGATGATCAGCGTGGTCAAGACATTCTTCGGTAAACGCCGGGCCGAGGAGTGAATCCCGAATCACGGCGCTTCGTGTGGACAAAAACATTCATGCTCAGGGAGTTGATATGACAGGCTTGACGACACTCGGAATATTTCACACGCTGTTTGGCGGAGTCGCTTTGATTTGCGGGTTTTGGGCGCTGTTGCGGTACCGGGAAATCCTGTTGAGCAACCGACCCGGGCAGCTGTACCTGCTTGCAACGCTGATAACGGCCCTGACCAGTCTCGGCATTTTCCAGCACGGAGGTTTCGGCCTTCCCCACGCATTGGCGATACTCACTCTCGCCGCGCTCGCCACTGGAACCCTGGCCGCGGTCTCAAGATTGTTCGGCGGGAAGTCACGGATGGTGCAGGCGACAGCCTATTCTTCCACCATTCTCTTTCATCTTATCCCCGGTTTCACTGAATCATTGACGCGTTTGCCGCCGGCAAATCCGCTGGTGGCTTCACAGGATGCTCCGGTGTTCAAGCTTATTTACGGAATCCTGCTGCTGATCTTTTTGATCGGGCTGACGCTGCAGCTGCGTTGGCAGGGCACTAGTAAAATTTGATTTCCGACTACAAGTTTTTGAGTGAAATAAGTGGGGCATATCGCAGTAGAAAAGGGAGAGTTGGGTATGAATCAATTTCTGGCGACTCTGGTAATTATTTTGCTGCCTGGAATTATTGCCGCGGTCATTTGCGACGAAATTACTGTTCATCGGAAATGGACATCCTTCAGGTTTAGTTTGTACGCCCTGGTTTTGGGTATTCTTTCATATATAGTTTTGCAGCTTATATATCCTATTGTTGGGGCTGTTAATGTCTGTTTTGAATATATACGCTGGAAGGATTTAAAAGTTTGGAAAACCCCATTTTCTGTGAATCCAGAAATACCAGTTAATGAGGTTATATTTGCGACAATACTTTCTTTGCCGGTCGCTTTTCTTGCGGCTTATGTAATAAACCAAAGGATCTTCAATAAAATTTCACAGAAAATTGGAGTTTCATCAAAATATGGGGATGACAATCTTTATTCATACTACTTGGATACTGTCGATTGGATTTATGTTAGAGATTCTGAAGGCGGTTTGACATACCAAGGCAGGATTATGGCATTCTCTGAGACAGACCAAATTCAAGAATTAGTAATGTCTGAAGTCACGGTATTCCGGTATTCAGATTCTAAGGAATTGTATTCCGTGCCTACGATTTATTTGACGAAAGAAATGGGAAAATTTGTAATAGAGACTATATCCGAAGATTATTTGGAAGGAGCTAAAAATGACGATAAAAAAACCTCTAAATGATGGGGTTACAAAAGGCATTGTAAAAGGCGGTATTGTAAATCAACAAAATAAGCCAGCAATAAAACCGAAGGCGCCTCCTCCTGCGCCTGCACCGCAAAAGAAATCCTAGATTGGTGGTGCAACTCTGGGTTATCTAGAGAAAATTTTATAAGTGATGTAGAGGGCGAGTAGTCCCAGGATGGCGGTGGCAAGGATCAACAGTATCTTTCCGCCAGGCGACAGGTTTCTCCATTTCGCCTCGCACCATTTCGTCAATTGCCACAAACGGGGTTCGAACCGGTCGAAGAGGCGGCTGACGTACAGCGATTCGCGGGCGATCAGGGCGGCGCCCACCAGCATCACCAACAGGCCTGGCCCCGGGATCGCCAGGAAAATCACGCCGGTAGCCATAATCAGAATGCCTGCGCTGATAAGCAGGGCTTTCTTGCCCAGGCTGCGTTGTGTGTGATGCCGGGAACGATAGTAACGTTCGAAGCGCTCGCCCGGCGGATAATGCTTGAAGTCATCCCAGTGTTCGCTCAGTTCCTTGAACATTGTTGTTTTACTTATTCCTTGTTTCATTTCCAGACAGGGCCTGGCAGCGGAAGTTGCATCGCAGGCGATATTGGATGACGACAATCACGTTCACTTATCTCAAATGATCGTTCAGGTGCTGCAGTATGCGCTCGTCCAGCCAGTAACGCATTTGAAAAGGGTTGTTTCCGGTCACGAAGCCGACGTGTCCGCCGTGTTTGCTGAGTTCGAGCCTGACGCTTGGCGACAGCTCGTCGTTCCGTGGCACGGTGGCCGGCCTCATAAAGGGATCGTCCTCGGCATGCAGAATCAAAGTAGGGGTTTTAATGAGATGCAGATATCCCCGTGAACTGGAGCGCCGGTAGTAATCGTGTACGTCCTTGAAACCGTTCAGGCGCGCTGTAACTTCGTGATCGAATACCCAAAAGTCGTTGCAGCCCTGGATCAGTTCCAGGTTTATTTTTCCGGACAGGTCAATCTTGTTATGTTTATCCATCACGGAGCGGATCAGCGAACCCAGCAGGTATTGCCGGTAGATTCTGGAGAGGCCGCGGTTAAACTTATCGGCCCCCTCGTTCAGCAGGAAGGGCACCGAGACCGCGACGGCCGTGCGCAGCGGACTGCCGGCCCCCTGTTCCGCCAGCAGCTTCAAAAGGGCGTTGCCGCCGAGAGAAAAGCCGATGGCGGCCAGCGGGGCTCCCGGAAAGCGGTTCCGCAAAAACTCGATTACAAACGCAGGATCGCCGGTTTCGCCGGAATGGTAGCTGTGGGGCAGGCGGTTCGGCTCCCCGGAGCAGCCGCGAAAGTGCATCAACACCGCGCGGTAGCCATGCGTTGCCAGGGCGTGCAGCAGGCCGGCCGCGTATTTGGAGCGGACTGAACCCTGCAACCCATGCAGAACCAGCACCACCGGCCCGGCTTCGTTGAGAGTGAAATCCAGGTCGAGAAAATCGCCATCCGGCAGTTCCAGTCGCTCGCGGCGCAACGCAAGCCGCGGCCTCGGGCGGAACAGAAAAGGCCACAGCGTCTGTAAGTGGGCGTTGCTGAGCCACCACGGCGGTTGGAAATCGCTGCTATGAAGCATGGCGAGAACACGGGCTACTGAGGATAGGGAGAGCACTGAGAAAAATATTTCTAATTATGAATTTAATCATCTCGGTCAGTTTTTATAAGTTTGCATTGATACTTTCGGTACTTTATTGAGCGACCAGTTTTTAGCGGCCCACTCCCAGATAGATTTTAAATCGACGGACAACAGGTCTCGCGGTGGTTGCTGTCCCAGGAATTGCAGCGCATCCCAAAGCAGTTGTTCCCGACGCGCGGCATCGAGTGCACGTGCCAGGTTCTGCTTGCTGAGTTTCTGCCCGTTCGGTCCGGCAGCCACCGGCAGATGCGCATAATGCGGGATAGGCAGTCCCAGTAATTGCTGCAGGTGGATTTGCCGCGGCGTTGAATCCAGCAGATCCGCGCCGCGCACCACATGGGTTATACCCTGGAAAGCATCGTCGACACTGCAGGCCATGTGGTAGCTGTATAAACCGTCGCGCCGCTGCAATACGAAATCGCCGATCTCAATGCGCAGATCCTGCGCATACGCACCCTGGATCAGGTCCGCAAGTCCCGTCTCACCCGCGTCTACGCGCAGTCGCAGCGCATACTCCTGCCCGGCAGGCGGCTCAATGCGCTCCCGGCAGGTGCCCGGGTAAACCTTGTCACCCTCTTCGGCAATCTGCTTGCGGGAGCAGGTGCAGTAAAACATGAGTCCCCGTTCCCGCAATTGTTCGAGCGCGGCCCGGTAGGCCTCGCTGCGAGTGCTTTGCAGCAACACCGGCCCATCCCATTCAAAACCGAATTGCTCAAGGCTGCGCCGTATGTCGTCGGTCGCACCGGGCTGCTCCCGCGGCGGGTCGATATCGTCGATGCGCAACAGCCAACGGCCGCGGTTGGCGCGGGCATCCAGGTAACTGCCGGCCGCCGCAATCAGCGAACCGAAATGCAGCGGCCCGGTGGGCGAGGGCGCAAAGCGCCCCACATAAGAACTGTTGATTACAGCCATGAAGCATTTTCCCGCAATACGACGCAAAGTTGCCACGGCTTTTTGGATTTCTTTCTCGCCAAGAACGCCAGGAAGGCGATCCCCAAAAATATTAAAGCCAGATAACAGTTTTCACCGTTATCTGGCTTCGAGTTGAGTTTCCTTTGCTTTGCGACTTGGCGTCTTTGCGGGAGACAAATTACTAAAGAGCTTAGGCTCGGGTTTGCTTTTCCTTGAGCTCTTCCAGGGTCTTGCAGTCGATGCACATGCTGGCGGTCGGCCGGGCTTCCAGGCGACGTACGCCGATCTCGATGCCACAGGCTTCGCAATAGCCGTAGTCGTCGTCGTCGATTTTTTCCAATGCCTCGTCGATCTTTTTGATCAGCTTGCGCTCGCGGTCGCGGGTGCGCAGTTCCAGGTTGAATTCCTCTTCCTGGGTTGCGCGGTCGTTGGGGTCAGGGAAGTTGGTGGCTTCGTCCTTCATATGGCCCACGGTGCGGTCCACTTCTTCCATCAGGCCTTGTTTCCAGGCCCGCAGGATTCCGGTGAAGTGCCGCAGCTGGGCATCGTTCATGTATTCTTCGCCCTTTTTCAGCTCATAGGGCTTGAAGTCCGTGTATTGGCTGACATCGCCGCTGAACGGGCGTGCCGCAGCCGGCTTTTTCTTCGGGGCCGCCGCTGTTTTGACGGGAGCTTTGGCGATATTCTTCGCGGGGGCTTTGGCCGCCACGGGTTTGGCGGCTTTGCCCGCAGGTTTTTTGCTGACGGGTTTTTTCTTGGAAGCGGTGGTTTTCTTGCTACTCGTTTTCTTTACAGGCATGTTCCAATTCCCAGGTTAAGGCCCAAAAAACAAGGGGTCGAATTTAATACCAATACCGGGTCGATATCAATAGCGGAATGGGGCCGGCAGCCTGTTTTGAGGGTTGATTCAAAACTTCCCCAGTGAATTACCGGAGTGATTTTGGCATATATCCTTGTTTCTCAAGCATATAGCAGCCTGATGAAAGCAGGCTACCGGGGGCCGCAGAATGCGCCATGGCCGTCACTTTTTATGCTCGACCCGCACTTCCAGTCCACCCTCGGCCAGGTGTATATCGAGCCTGGCCCCCGTTTCGGTATCCCTGGACCGCCTGATTGGCTGACCCGACGAATCACGTACCAGGGCATAGCCGCGTTGCAAAGTGGCCAGCGGACTTACCGAGTCCAGGCGTTGCGCCGCCAGCGCGAGCTGCTGGGTCTTGCGTTGCAGGGTCAGGCGGAGAGCTCCGCCCAGCCGTTGTTGCAACTGCGCGGCCCTGGCGGACAGCCGCAGCAGGGGAGCGACCGGTGAATAGCGGGTCATCCGGTGTTCCAATGCGCCCAGTCCCGATGCCCGCCGCCCGAGCGCGAGATTCATGGCATGGCGCAGTCGCCGTTCCCATTCGTCGAGCGATTGCTGTTGTTGGACCAGCTGCCGCGCGGGGTGCAGGAACTCAAGGCGTTTGCGGTTCTGTCCCAGTTGCGAGGCCAGATCGCGCAGCCGTTGCAGCATCAATTCCTTTAATGTGCTGCCCAGACGCAGCGCTTGACGGGCGAGCTCGGGACCGTCGGGGCTTGCCAGTTCGGCGGCAGCCGAGGGAGTCGGTGCGCGCAAGTCCGCTACGAAATCAGCGATGGTGAAATCCACCTCGTGGCCGATACCGCTGATCACGGGTATCGCACAGGCGGCGATGGCGTGCGCGACCTGCTCGTCATTGAAGGCAGACAGATCCTCCAGCGAACCCCCGCCACGCACCAGCAGCAATACTTCGCATTCTCCGCGCGCGGAGGCGAGGTTGAGGGTATTGATGATATCGCGTGCAGCCTCGGCCCCTTGCACCTGTACCGGATAGATCAGCACCTCGGCCAGGGGATAACGCCGCCGCAGCACGCTCAATACGTCGCGCAGCGCCGCTCCCGTGGGCGAGGTGATAACGCCGATCCGGGAGGGAAATGGCGGCAAGGGCCGTTTGCGCGCGGCATCGAACAGGCCCGCGGCCCCCAGTTTCTGTTTAAGCGCCTCAAAGGCGCGTTGCAGAGCGCCGTCGCCTGCCTTTTCCATATGCTCGACAATGAGCTGGAAATCGCCGCGCGGCTCATACAGCGACACTTTGGCCCGTACCAGTACCTGCATGCCGTCGACCGGCGGGAAGCCGAGGTAGGTGTTGCGGTTACGGAACATGGCCGCCCGCACCTGGGTTTGTCCATCCTTAAGCGAAAAGTACATATGCCCCGAGCGCGGTTGGCTCAGGTTCGAGATTTCGCCTTCCACCCAGAGCAGCGGGAAGCTGTGCGCCAGCAACTCCCCCACCTCCCGGTTCAGAGCGGTGACGGTATACACATGGCGTTGGGGCGCGGCGGTTTGCATAGGGTTGCCGTTTGCATGATAAAGAATCGGCCGCCCGGTGCACAGAGGCTTTGCCGCTCCCGGAAGGATTGGTATTCGGGGCGATTTCCGTAATATAATTGCGCGCTTCATCTCGGCACCCTACCTGAGCGGAGGCGGTTTATGCAGATCATTGAAGAGGCTTTAACATTCGATGATGTGCTCCTGCTGCCCGCCCATTCCGCCGTCCTGCCCAAGCAAGTCGAACTGAAAACCCAGTTGACCCGGTCCATTGCATTGAATATTCCGCTGGTATCAGCGGCCATGGACACTGTCACCGAATCCAGGCTGGCCATCGCGCTTGCCAGTGACGGCGGCATCGGCATCGTCCACAAGAACATGTCGATCGAAAAGCAGGCCAACGAGGTGCGCAAGGTCAAGAAATATGAAAGCGGGGTAGTGCGCGACCCAATTACAGTGACTCCGGATACGAGCATCGGCAAGGTGCTGGAATTGACGCGGACCCATAACATCTCAGGCGTGCCGGTGGTGGTCGATGGCGGCCAGTTGCAGGGCATCGTGACGCGTCGCGATCTGCGTTTTGAGACCGCCTATAACGATCCGGTCTCCCGGGTGATGACGCCGCAAGAGCGCCTTGTAACCGTGAAGGAGAAGGCCTCGGAAAAGGAAGTCATCGACCTGTTGCGTAAGCATCGCATCGAAAAGGTGCTGGTGGTCAACGACCGCTTCCAGTTGCGCGGCATGATCACCGTCAAGGATATCCAGAAAGCCCGGGACTATCCGAATGCCTGTAAGGACCAGGACGGCCGCCTCCGCGTCGGAGCGGCTGTCGGCACGGGCGCCGGCACCGAGGAACGGATCGAAGCACTGGTGGCGGCCAACGTGGACGTGCTGGTGGTCGACACCGCGCACGGCCATTCACAGGGTGTGCTCGACCGGGTCGCCTGGGTCAAGAAGAAATATCCCAATGTGCAGGTGATCGGCGGCAATATCGCGACCCGCGAAGCGGCGCTCGACCTGGTCAAGGCGGGCGTGGACGCTGTCAAGGTGGGCATCGGCCCCGGCTCGATCTGCACCACGCGCATCGTCGCCGGCGTCGGCGTGCCGCAGATCACGGCGATCGCGAATGTCGCCGAAGCCCTGAAGAAGTCCGGCGTGCCGATGATCGCGGACGGCGGCATCCGCTATTCCGGCGATCTGGCCAAGGCCATCGCCGCGGGCGCCAACAGCATCATGATGGGCAGCCTGTTCGCAGGCACCGAGGAAGCCCCGGGCGAAATCGAACTCTACCAGGGCCGCTCCTACAAATCCTACCGCGGCATGGGTTCACTGGGTGCGATGCAGCAGGGCTCGAGCGACCGTTATTTCCAGGACGATGACAGCGAACTCGGCAAGCTCGTGCCCGAAGGCATCGAAGGCCGGGTGCCGTACAAGGGCACCGTGCATGCCATTATTTATCAGCTTCTGGGCGGCCTGCGCTCGAGCATGGGTTATGTGGGCTGCGGCGATATCGAACAGATGCGCAACAAGGCGAAGTTCGTCAAGGTCACCAGCGCGGGAGTGCGCGAAAGCCATGTGCACGACGTCGCCATTACCAAGGAAGCGCCGAATTACCGTACTGAAAAATTTTAATGGCTAACCACAGAGTACACAGAGGTCACAGAGAGAAGAGGCTGTTGAGCTCGAAGTGAACAAGCCATCGGTTGTTTTGTTGTTACGGTTTTTGAATTCTGAATCCCATATCTCTGTGCTCTCTGTGGTTTGATTTCTTTATGAACGACATTCATTCTCAGAAGATCCTGATCCTGGATTTCGGCGCCCAGTATTCGCAGCTGATCGCACGCCGCGTGCGCGAGGCGGGGGTGTACTGCGAGTTGCATCCTTTCGATATCAGTGAAGCGGACATCCGCAAATTTGCCCCGAGCGGTGTCATTCTCTCCGGTGGTCCCGAGTCTGTTTATGAAAACCCCGAATTCATGGCGCCGCAATGCGTATTCGGGCTCGGCATTCCGGTGCTCGGTATCTGTTACGGTATGCAGACCATGGCGGCGCAGTTGGGCGGCAAAGTCGAGCCCAGCGCGCAGCGCGAGTTCGGCTACAAGCAGGTGCGGGCACGGGGTCATTCGCGGCTGTTGAAGGATATCGAAGACCATACCACCGCCGAAGGTTACGGTCTGCTCGACGTCTGGATGAGTCACGGTGACAAGGTTACCGAATTGCCACCGGGGTTCAAGAGCATCGCCAGCACGGAACACACGCCGATCGCGGCCATGGCAGACGATGAACGCCGTTTTTACGGTGTGCAGTTCCATCCGGAAGTGACGCATACCCGGCAGGGCCAGCGTATTATCGAGCGCTTCCTGCAGGGCATCTGCGGTTGCGATTCCCTGTGGACGCCGGGCAACATTATTCGCGGCAGCATTGAACAGGTCCGCCAGGCCGTCGGGCAGGACCAGGTGGTGCTGGGGCTGTCGGGCGGGGTGGATTCGTCGGTGGTCGCGGCGCTGCTGCACAAGGCTATCGGCGAGCAGTTGACCTGCGTGTTTGTCGATCATGGGTTGTTGCGCCTGCACGAGGGCGATCAGGTGATGGCGACTTTCGCGCGACACATGGGTGTCAAGGTCATACGCGTCGACGCAGAGGAGCGGTTTTTGAAGGCCTTGCGGGGCCTGACCGATCCCGAGGAGAAACGCAAGCGGATCGGCAAGACCTTTATCGATGTCTTCGATGAAGAGGCCGCGAAACTCAAGAACGTCCGCTGGCTGGCGCAGGGAACGATCTATCCGGATGTGATTGAGTCGGCCGGCGCCAAGACCGGCAAGGCTCACGTTATCAAGTCGCACCATAATGTGGGCGGCCTGCCTGCGCGGATGAACCTAAAACTGCTGGAGCCGCTGCGCGAGCTGTTCAAGGACGAGGTGCGCAAGATCGGGCTTGAACTTGGCCTGCCGCGCGACATGATCTACCGTCATCCATTCCCCGGTCCGGGGCTCGGCGTGAGAATTCTGGGCGAAGTCAGGAAAGAATATGCGGATCTGCTGCGCAAGGCCGACCATATCTTTATAGAAGAGTTGCGTAACAGCGGCTGGTACGACAAAGTCAGCCAGGCCTTCGCCGTATTCCTGCCCGTGAAGTCGGTGGGCGTCATGGGCGATGGCCGCCGTTACGATTACGTAGTCGCGTTGCGCGCGGTGGAGACGGTGGATTTCATGACCGCGCACTGGGCGCATCTGCCCTACGACCTTCTCGACACCGTGTCGCGCCGCATCATCAACGAAGTGCCGGGTATTTCCCGCGTTACCTACGACATCTCCGGCAAACCGCCGGCGACCATCGAGTGGGAATGATTTTTAAAGACTAACCACAGAGTGCACCGAGAGCGTCGAGATTTAAGAATATAAATTCATAAGCTGTGGACAGAGTGAATAAATTTTCTCTGTGCCCTCTGTGTTCTCGGTGGTTTGTATTTAAATTTCGGGACTTTATTGATGCAGGATGATGAGTTTTACATGCGCCGCGCGCTGGATCTGGCGCGCGAGGCTGAGCGGGCGGGCGAGGTCCCGGTCGGCGCCGTACTGGTGAAGGACGGGAGCATCATTACCGAATCTTTTAACCAGCCTATTGCACGGCATGATCCGAGCGCCCACGCCGAAATCCTGGCGCTGCGGGACGCCGGCGCGCAGCTGCGTAATTACCGCCTGGTCGATACCACTTTATATGTCACCCTTGAGCCCTGCGCCATGTGCGTGGGCGCCTTGATCCATGCGAGAGTGGGGCGGGTCGTGTACGGCGCGGCTGATCCCAAAACCGGCGCCTTGGGCGGCGCATGCGATCTGCTGTCGGCGATGGCGCATAACCATCTGCCGTCTATAACAGGCGGGGTGCTGGCGGCGGAATGCGGTTCTTTGTTGCAATCCTTCTTCAAACAGCGTCGCTGATTCCGCGGCGTTTATCCCCTGCATGAGCCGGCCGGCGATCGGACTCAAAGCCGACCAGCGGCGGTGATTTGCGGATATTCGGCAGGCCACCTGCTTGAGGCGGACTTTTTTCCCGGCCGGATTCATGTCGTTGAGCTATATTCCTCAGTACTAACCCGGATTTTTTGGTTTGCCGGGGAGGGTGAAAGATATGAATGCTAAAGCTAAAAATGCTAATCAACGGGTTGCGCCGCGTGTCAAACCCCCGAAGGCTGCGGCAGTTGAAGTCCAGATTATGGGCACGGACCATATCGATGTCTTGCCGGCCCGCGACATCAGCATTTCAGGGATCGGCGTGCAGGTGCCGCATCGATTCGCCGGCTGTGATCTGGGAACCGAGGTCGAACTGGTCATCACCTTGCCGGGCATGCGGTCATTCAGGGCCTACGGCATTATTCGGCATTGGAGCGGATCAAGCAGCGACCACTTCGGCGTCGAATTCACACGCATCGATGCCCGCCATGTCTCCTCCATCAGTTCCTATATAAAGGAATACCTGGAGAAACTGACAAAGCTGCCATCATAGCGCTTGTATCCAGGGGTATGTCTTAACCGGCCGTGGCCTGGCCTCAATTCAAAAGAAAATTTTCCGCCCGCTGAATTTTCAATCGCCCTGGCCTGCCATGGCCTCGAGCCTGATCCACTGTTCCATCGCTTCGTCGAGCGCGCGCTGTTTTTCGCCGAGCGCCGTCAACACAGGTTGTTGCGATTCATAGCCCTGCCTGTGAAAATCAGGCGCGGTGATTTGCGCGTGCAGCTGCGCGATCTCCTTTTCCAGGGTCTCGATACGGTTGGGGATCTGCTCGAGTTCGCGCTGGTACTTGTAGCTCAGTTTCTGGGAGGGCTTGGGCGTTTTGGGTGCCGGAGCCGCTTTACCTGAATCCGGTTTCGCGAGAGGGGTGTCGGTTTGCATCAGGCCGCGTCCCCGCCGCAGCCAGTCGCTGTAGCCGCCCGCGTACTGCTGTACCTTGCCGTCGCCCTCGAACACCAGGACGCTGGTCACGACGTTGTCGAGAAACTCGCGGTCGTGACTGACGATGATAAGGGTTCCGGGATATTCCATGAGCTGTTCTTCCAGCACTTCGAGCATTTCCACGTCCAGGTCGTTGGTGGGTTCGTCCAGCACCAGCAGGTTGGTCGGGCGCGTGAACAGCTTGGCCAGCAGAATGCGGTTACATTCTCCGCCGGACATCACCTTCACCGGCGTCATCGCGCGTTCCGGGCTGAACAGGAAATTTTTCAGATATCCTATGATGTGTATCTCACGGTCATTGACCCGGATGTAGTCGCGGCCGTCGCCGACATTGTAGGCCACGCTCTTGTCCGGTTCGAGTTTTTGCCGTATCTGGTCCAGGAAACCGACTTCGATGTTGACGCCCAGTTTCAGCGATCCCTGGCCGGGCGTCAGCTGGCCGAGCAGGATTTTGAGAAGCGTGCTTTTGCCGACGCCGTTGTTTCCGATCAGGCCGATGCGGTCGCCGCGCATCACCCGGATCGAGAAATCATTGATCAGCATCCGGCCATTGTAGCCATGGCTGATGTGGCGTGCTTCGATGACCTTGCGGGCCGACTGCTCGGCCGTTTCCACATGCATGCGCACTTTACCCGCGCGCTTGATGCGTTTTCCGAATTCCTCGCGCAGGGCGTAGAGCGCGCGCACCCGGCCTTCATTGCGCGTGCGCCGCGCCTTCACGCCGCGCCGAATCCATTCCTCTTCCTGGGCCAGTTTCTTGTCGAACAGCGCGTTGCGGGTGTCTTCCTCCTCAATAGCCTTTTCCTTGAGTTCGAGGTAGTTCCGGAAGCTGCCGGGCCAGCTTACCAGCCGGCCGCGGTCGATCTCGACGATGCGGGTCGCGAGCCGTTGCAGGAAATTGCGGTCATGCGTAATGAAAATGACACTGCCCTTGAAACCCAGAATCTGACTTTCCAGCCATTCGATGGTCGAGATATCCAGGTGATTGGTCGGTTCATCCAGCAGCAACAGTTCGGGCTGCGAGACCAGGGCCCGGCCGAGCAGCACGCGCCGCTGCCAGCCGCCTGAAAGCTCGCCAAGTTTCTGCTCCAGCGGCAGGTTCAGTTGCGTGACGATCTTCTCGGTCTGCTGTTCGATATTCCAGCCACCGCTGTCCTCGATCTGGTGCTGTAGCTCCTCAATCTCGGACATATTGCGTTTGTTCGGCTGCTTCAGTAATTCATGGTACTGGTCAATCAGGCTCTGCTGGAACGCCAGTCCTTCCTGTATTACTTCTTTCACCGTCCGGTCCAGCCGGTCCGGCAGTTCCTGGTCGAGCTGGCTGATGCGCAAATGTTTGCGATGCTGGACTTCGCCTGCATCCGCCTGCTGGCGGCCGGTGATCAGCCTGAGCATGGTCGACTTACCGGCGCCGTTACGCCCGATCAGGCAGACACGTTCGCCGGGTTCAATGGAGAATTCGGCATCGATGAGAATTTTCTGCGTACCGAATTCGAGGAATACGTTGCTGAAACGGACCAGTGACATAGGCTGTGCATTATATATGGGCTGACGAAGGATGTGGTCTTGATGAGTACAAATACCTGACGAAAGTGCCTGCATAAGCCAGATAAAGTCCTGACTGAAGAGCGGTCGTAAAGCCGGAAAATCCGGAGCTTGACTGCAACGCGAGCGCTTCATATGGTAGCCGCGCTCTCTCTGTCGGCTTCGGGCGCATTCCGATTTGTCAGCCATGCTTTCTGCAAACGGTCATAAGCGGTACCCGTGGCGGATGGCATTCCGCGCATTGATTGCGCAGATAACAAATTTCAACAGAACTTTACAAGGACTATGGGTAGGAGGGATTTTGATTATGCGTACCGGATTACTTGTTACAACATTTTTTATGGCGGCACTGCTGCTGCCTTTTGAAAATGCGCAGGCTGCGCACAGTTGTACCGCGACGCCCGTCAATGTGTCGGGCAATTTTTACCAGGTGAATATCAACGTCACCAACACCGGGACCACCGCGATCGGCGGCTGGTCGGTAAAGGTGATGTTCAGCGAGCCTGTCACCGTCGACAATTTCTGGAACGTGACCAAGTCGGGCGCGTATCCGGCCTGGACTTTTACCAACTGCTGCAGCTGGCAGGCCCTGCAGCCCGGCCAGAGCACGGGCTTCGGGTTCACGGGCACGCATGATGGCAGTTTCGTGGCTCCGGCCTGTACCGGGTCCGGTGGCAGTTCCAGTTCCAGTTCTTCAAGTTCGTCAAGCAGCTCTTCTTCGAGCAGCAGCTCTTCGTCTTCAAGCTCTTCCTCAAGCAGCAGTTCCAGCTCGTCTTCCAGCAGCTCGTCATCCTCGAGCAGCAGTTCCTCGTCTTCAAGCTCTGCGTCGTCCAGCAGTTCGAGCAGCAGCTCAAGCTCCTCTTCGAGTTCCTCCTCGTCGAGCAGCAGCTCGAGCAGTTCATCCTCATCCGGCGCGAATATTGCTCCTGTCGCGAATTTCAGCGTCAGCACGCTGGACGGCATGGCGCCAGTGACGATCACCTTCGACGGCAGCCTGTCCAGCGATGCCAACGGCGACCCGCTGAGCTTTGCCTGGGATTTCGACGACGGCAGCATGGCTTCGGTCAAGGTCGTGAGCCATAGCTTCGTCGCGGGCGGCATCTATAGTGTCAAACTCACGGTTAGCGACAATCGCGGCGGCACAGGTGTGCATTACGTGATGATCACGGTGAACGCAGATAATCCCGTGAATGCTCACCCGATGGCCAATATGCTGGTCAGTCCGCGCGGCAAATTTGCGCCGGTGACGATGACGGCGGATGCCTCGGCTTCCTCCGATGCCGACGGTGATGCTTTGAGTTATGAATGGATTATCAACGGCAATCAGACGGCCACCGGGCCGATCGTGACGTGGACTGCTGCCCAACCGGGCACCTACGTCTTTTTTGTGGGCGTCGAAGACGGCCGCGGCGGCGCGAGCAACATAAACTCGGGCGGCGTATTGGTTCGGGATTCGGGTGAGCCCGCCTGCAAGATGGAAGTGAGTGATTTCGGCAGCAGCTTCGCCGCCACGGTCTACCTCAGCAACTACGGCACGGCGCCCACCAACGGTTGGCAAGTCTGGTGGCAGTTCCCGGCGGGTGTGACCGTAAACAATCCGTTTAATGCCAATGTGGCCGGCTCGAATCCCTACATCGCCAGTTCCCTGACGTATAACGGCGTCATTCAGCCTGCCAGCTGGATCAGCTTCGGCTTTTACGGCCAAAAGTCTTCCAGCGCAATAAACCTGCAGGGCACGGAAGTCATGGGGGCGATCTGCGACAACAAGACCCCGCCGCCGGCGAACCATCAGCCGGTTGCCGCCCTGACGGCGAGTCCGACCAGCGGGCCCGCGCCGCTGAATGTGCGAGTCGATGCTTCAGGTTCAAGCGATCCGGACGGCGACCCCCTGACCTATACCTGGAACTGGGGGGACGGTTCTGCCCCGATCACTCTCACCTCGCCGGTCTTCAATCACCTCTACCAGGCGGGCAGCAGCGGTACGCGCAATTTGAGCGTGACGGTGAACGATCAGCGGGGTGGCACCGCCACTAAAAGTATCCTGATCACGATACAGTGAGCGACGTGGCTGCGCCTTAAAACCAGGATGAGCCCTTGCATAAGGGGTACACCGAGCTTTGGGAAACAGAACCGGGAGCGGAATGCTCCCGGTTTTTTTTCACCCTGGCAGATGTGCTAGAGTGTGGCGGTCAAGTATTCCAGAGTTATCCGCATGAAACTTAAAAGAGCTTTTCAATTATCAATAACCGTATTTTTATTCTGCGCCTGTGCGTGGGCACAGCCGCAGAATCCTCCCGCCAGACCGGCGGTCACTGACGATGAGCTTCAGGAGCTGATCGAAACCCTCGAGAGCGAAACCGCGCGCAAGGAGTTCATATCGGAACTCAAGACTCTGCTCAAGCTCCATGAAGAACAGCGAACCGCAACCAGGCAGGCGACAGAGGAAGGCAGCATCAAGGCGCGCCTGGAACTTATACAGAAGGACTATCGCGCGCTGTTGCGCCGCTATGGGCTCGACAGCTCTCTGCTGGGCAGGATTGTGGTATCGATCGCGGCTTTCGGCTGCGCCGTGCTGCTGATGATTTTGGTGCGTATAAGCGCTTCCATGGCGCAACGGCGGCTGCACCGGGTCAAGGATCGTTTCGCCCTGGACCATGCCCGCTTCGAAATCTATATACGGCTGCTGCGCTACGCGGGTTATCTGTTGAGTTTCGGTTTATTGCTGTACGCGCTCGGCCTGGCCTGGCAGGTGACCGACTTCAAATTCCTCGGGGAAGGGTCTGCAGGTGCGGCCCTGGCGGCGTTGCTCCACATTATCCTGATACTGGGTGTCGCGGCTGCGCTGTGGGAGATATTCAACACTCTGATCGAGCAGGCCATGCGCAAGGCCGACGGCAATGGCGGTAACCGGATGCGGACCCTGCTGCCAATCGCACGCAATTTCCTGTTGCTGGTGCTGATTTGCCTGTTCACGCTGGTGATATTGTCCGAAGTGGGCGTCGATATCATGCCGCTGCTTGCGGGCGCCGGTATTTTCGGCATCGCGCTCGGTTTCGGCGCGCAGACCTTCGTCAAGGATCTGCTTACGGGGTTCACCATTATCTTCGAGGATCTGATCCAGGTCGGCGACGTGATCAAGGTTGCCGGCCATACCGGCGCGGTCGAGAGGATCACCATCCGGAAAATACAGCTCCGCGATTCGCAAGGGATCGTCTACACGGTGCCGTTCAGCGAGATCAGCACTCTCGAGAACTGGACCAAGGACTTCAGTTTCTATGTCATGGATATCGCGGTTTCTTACCGCGAGGATGCGGGTGAGGTGGAGGAGTGCCTGCGCGAGATCGACGAATCCATACGCCAGGAAGATCCTTACCGGGGGTTTATTCTGGAACCCCTTGAGATTATGGGCGTAGACCGCTTCGAGGACAGCGCCATGATCATCAAGGCGCGTGTCAAAACCATTCCCGCCAAACAGTGGACGGTGGGCCGGGAATTCAACCGGCGCATCAAGCTTGCCTTTGATGAAAAAGGTATCGAGATGCCGCTCCCGAGCCGGACACTGTATTTCGGTGAGGGCAAGAACGGGGCCGCGGCACCCCTGCGGGTGTTAATGCAGGGGCAGAAGCCGCAGGCCGATTAATTACTTTAAAGAGAAGCTCTGATAATTCATTCCTGAGCTCCCAGAGCCCGTAGTAAAGCCTCTGGGTAATCAGAGTTCCTTAACGGTTATTTAACAAGCGTCAGTCCGTCGCGTCCTCGATTTCATCGCCGGCATCTTCCGCTGCGTCGCCGGCGTCTTCAACGGCGTCCTGAGTTTTGTGGGCGGTATGCTCGCAGCCACCGGCAATCACGGCGGAAAAGAGAATTGCAGACAAGATAACAGGATGTTTCATTTTCGATAATCTCCTTCGTTATTGTTCATTTTAGACCTGGAACATTCCTGGTCAGCGCGAACTTCCATGCGCCGCAGTGCCGCCGCCACGTCATCTCAATCGATTCGTGAAGCGGCAGCTCAGGAATGCAAAACAGTAAATGCAATCCGCATGCCGCTGGCGTTTCGTTGCAATACTTGCAAGCAGGCCCGGTAATGGTTACAAAATCCGTCGAGTGCTTTCAGAAGAATACGCGGCATGACAGTTGCTCCCGAATTGAAAGCTGCCTTTCTCAAAATCAACAAAGGGATGCATATGGATATATATTCACAACTTAAAAGTGATCACGACGAACTCAGGCGACTGCTGGAACAGATCGGGGATTCGGGACAGAGGGCGCCGAAAAAGCGCGAGGCTGCGTTCCAGGATTTCAAGCTGGCGCTGCTCGTTCATAGCAAGGTGGAAGAAGCTGTTTTCTATTCCCAGCTCAAATATCTCCCGGAACTGAAGACGCCCGAACTGGAGGCGGAGAACGAGCATCGCGTGGCGGGTCTTTTGCTCGAAGAGCTGGGGACGATGCCCAATGACACTCCCGAATGGACGGCGAAGTTCATGATGCTCCGGGAACTGCTCGAGCACCATATCGAAGAGGAGGAAGCTGAACTTTTCAAAAAGGCGAGGCAGGCCTTGAGCGAGGAGCTTGCGGAAGATCTCGGTACACGAATGCGCAACCGCTCGCTCGTGGTAAAGGCGGCATTACAGCCCGTTCCCATACAGTAGAAGACAGGGTTGGCACGTAAACTGCATTAAACCGGACGGAACTCAGTCCGGAATAAACTGTTTCTTTAAGGATGAAGATCGGTTTGTCTGTACTTTCCAAAAAATTGCGCCGCCCGGCTCTAAAACGTGCCTGGCGGCGCAATTTTTTTCGATATCGGTTTTTGCCGAAGCCTGGCGTGGCGGCGCACAGTCAGCATCGCGGTAAATATTACCTATGCGCCATTTTCCACGTGTAAAAATTACCCCGTCAGGTTTCAGGAAACCTGGCCGGCATCGCTCTGCTGAATGGATGCGTGTTCCGGAAGCGGTTGCGACATTACATGTTCCGGTTGCGTGTGCTGACCAGTGCTCACGGTCTCGGCGGATTGACGCCCGGAGCGCCGTCTGGGAGAGGCAGCGGCTGCGGATTTACGGGATCTGCGCGCTTTCTGCTGGGCTCCCGCCGCCGTTTTGGCGCGGCTTCCAGCGGCATTCTTGCTCCGCGTTCCTTGCGTTGCCTTGGTCTTCCGGACGGTGGAGGCCGCTTTCCAGCGTGCCTGTTGCGCGCGGCCACCCGCCCTGGCGGCGGTTTTCGTTTTAACGGCCGCGACTTTGGTTTGCGTTTTGGCCGGTGATTTGCGCGCCGATTTTTGCTTCATTTCGGCTGCGGCTGATTTCACCCCGCTCTTTCTCGCGGCAGGTTTGGCGGCGGCGGATCTGGATGCGCCGCCGCGGGTTGACCATTTGCCTTCGCCGTTTTTCTGATATTTATCTTTTACAGCTGACCACGCGACCTTGTGCGCGACCTCTTCCCGGGAGGCGCGGCTTCGGCGTTTGTCGGGACTCTTGTATTCTTCCCAGGCATTCTCGAATGCCTTGCGATATATCGTCTGAGCCCCTTTGGGCAGTGTGTTTCTGACGGAAGCCGGCAGTCTGGATGTACTTGAATAAGGCATGGTTATTTCTCCTGAGCTTAAAGGGTACGGCCTACTTGCAAAAAGCGGACCATATGATTGATTCCGTCTTCAGTGGTACAGGTCTTGCTTCAACCCTGTATCACTTTTACCGCGACTGGAGAAGTCAATGCATCAGAGTAAAGAAACAAACTGGAGATATTCGGGTAGCAAGGACAAGCGGCGCCCGCGTTTCGTGCAGGACGACTGGGGCTTGCTGGAGGATATTTTCGAACAGCGTCAGCACAAACTGCGCAAGCGCGCGCGCCGAACCCCCAATGGATCGGCGAAGGACTACGAGGCGGATTGACCTGGCGCAAAAGGAGCGGTGATGGCGGGTGTACCAAAAAAACAAAACCGGCAACCGGGTCAGGAATGGAAAATGGACCCCGAACCAGTATTCATCAAGGATAGCTATCGCGGCAGCGCCAAGCTGCAAGGCAAGGTGGCGCTGATTACCGGAGGCGACAGCGGTATCGGCAGGGCGATCGCGGTTCATTTCGCCCGGGAAGGCGCGCAAGCTGCGATCGTATACCTGAATGAAACGAAAGATGCCGCAGACACACGGATGCTGGTCGAGCGCGAAAATGCACCCTGTCTCCTGATCCGGGGCGATGTGGGCGACGAGAATTTTTGCCGCCAGGCCGTACAGGAATGCGTGAACCGTTTCGGACGCCTGGATATCCTGGTCAACAACGCCGCCGAACAGCATCCACGGGAAAACCCGGAAGAAATTTCGGCTGAGCAGATCGAAAATACTTTCCGTACCAATGTTTATGGCTATTTCTTTATGGCACGCGAAGCCTTGAAGCATTTGGGAGAGGGGGGCGTAATCATAAACACAACGTCGGTCACCGCCTACCGTGGTTCCGAAACGCTGGTCGATTATTCGGCGACCAAGGGAGCGATTACAGCTTTCACGCGCTCGCTCGCGAAAGCGCTCGTAAGTCGTGGAATCCGCGTCAATGGCGTGGCGCCAGGCCCGATCTGGACGCCGCTGATTCCCTCGACGTTTTCAGGAAAACGTCTGCAGGAGTTCGGCAAGAAGACGCCGATGGGCCGGGCCGGGCAGCCTGCCGAAGTCGCGCCCAGCTACGTGTTCCTGGCCAGCGAGGATGCTTCCTATATAGCCGGGCAGATTATTCACCCCAATGGGGGCGAGATTGTGAATACCTGAGGGCTCTCCGTCCGGTATTGAAGCTGCCGCGTCCCTGCAGGGAGTTGTCGGGGCCTGAGACCAGTTCCGCGATCATGCTGTCGACCATGTCGCGGGTGATCAGGTGCTCACGGCCATCGCTGTCCACCCATGCGGCATAATCAAGATGCCTTGAGGCTTTGGGCGTTTCCGCCGTGTCTGTGCGGGATATCGAAATCGGGTATTCGGATTTTTTCATAGTCGCCTTCCATATGGCTGATCAGTTGTTGTCTGGCCGCAGCCGAATATGAAAGATCCATGCCAAATTGAGTGGCGCGGGGATTTGGCCGGAAAACCGCGGCGTATGGTGTGTTTGACGGCGCGCGGCGCGCAGTCGCCCGGTAATTTTTACAAAGCACGCGCAGCCAGGGTAAAACTTGCGCAACACGGGAGAGTACAGGTGCTTGCGCAGATGAGTGCATTCTTCAGAACGTGTTATAGTCTTTGCCCGCGACAGAAACGCACTGTAAGTAACGACCGCGACGGGCAGTAATCTATGAGCAAAAGCAAGCAAAACCGTGCCGGAACGACCGTGCCAATGGACACGGATCGTCAGGAAACGGCCGCTGAGAATTTCAGCGCCTTGAACACTGAATTGACGGCCGTCAATCGCGAGCTGCGCGACAAGGTGGCCGAACTGCAGGCGGTCAACAACGATTTGCACAATCTGCTCGGCGGCGCCGTTATCGCTACTGTCTTTCTCGATACTTCATTCCGCATCCGGCGCTTTACGCCGGCCGCCAGAACATTGTTCAGCCTGGTTCCCGCCGATATTGGGCGCCGCCTGGATGAAACCGCCTTGCTTAACATCGGCGATGCCACGCTGAACGACGATGTGCTGGCGGTGTTGAAAAACCCGGCGCCCATCGAAAAGGAGGTCTACGACGGCCGCGACAGTTATTACCTGCGGCGCGTCACACCCTATCGGACCGGCGAAAACAGAATCGAGGGCGCGGTACTTTCCTATACCGACATCAGCCGGATGAAACATACCGAGAAACAGTTGCTGATCCGCGAGCGCCAGCAGGCCGCGGTCGCTGAAATAGGTTGGAAGGCGCTGTCAGGCAGTCCGCTGCAGGAGCTGCTGGAAATGGCGGTGGCCCGGGTCGCCGAAGTTTGCGGCGTCGAGTACGTCAAGCTGCTCGAGTTGCAGCCGGGCAATCGACTGCTGCTGCGCGCCGGTGTCGGCTGGACAGAGGGCCTGGTGGGCAAGACCACCGTTCCTGCAGGACTGGGTTCACAATCCGGCTTTGCGTTGACGACCCGAGAACCGGTTATTGTGGAGGACATGCAACGCGAACAGCGCTTCACCCCCGCCAAGCTGCTGCTGGATCACGGTATCAGCAGCGGCATCAGCGTAATTATCGGTACGGTGGAGAGACCATATGGCGTGCTTAGCGTGCACAGCCGCAAAATCAGGCATTTCACGCCCGACGATATCCATTTCCTGCAATCCGTCGCCCACGTGTTATGGGAGGCGATCGAACGGCATCGCCGCGAGGAAATGCTGCATCTGAGCGAGGCCCGCTTGCGCCTGGCCATGGAGTTCGGCCGCATCGGCTGCTGGCAGTGGGATATCAAGAGCAGCATCCTCTACTGGGACAAGAGCGTATTCCATATGATGGGTCTGCCGGAGGAATCCTTCATCAACCTGGAATCCTTTTACGAACGCGTACATCCGGAGGATGCCGCGCAGTTGCGTGAATATATCGCGAAGGTTCTGGAACAGCGCACGGATTATGAAAGCGAGTTCAGGATCGTGCGCGCGGATAACGGCGAAGTACGCTGGCTGGGAGCGAAAGGCGGATTGCTGTTCAATGAGCAAGGCGAACCCTTCTCCATGTTCGGCGTGAATTATGACGTCACCGAGGAAAAGAACCTGAAAATCGAGCTCGAGGCCGCCCGCCGGGCCGCGGAGGCGGCCAGCCAGGTCAAGAGCGAGTTTCTCGCCAATATGAGTCACGAAATCCGCTCCCCGCTGACGGCGGTGCTGGGTTATTCGGACCTTATCCTTGTCGAATCGGATTGGAAGAAGGTTGCGGATTTCGCGGCCAAGATCAAGCAGAACGGCCAATATCTGCTGGAGATCGTAGACGACGTGCTGGATCTCTCCAGGGCCGAAGCCAACAAACTGACCTTGCGCAAGGAGCGCTTCTCTCCGCAACGCCTGCTGGCCGACCTGTGTTCAGTCATGCGCATGCGGGCGCGTGACAAGGGAATCGAAATGGGCGTCAACGCGGAAGGCGAAATCCCGGAAACCATCGAGGGTGATCCGACGCGCCTGCGCCAGATTTTGCTGAACCTGATCGGAAATGCCGTCAAGTTCACTTCCCAGGGCCGGATTACGATCACCATGCGTCTGGAAAACTCGGAGGACGCGCCGGTGATGTCTTTTGAGGTGCGCGATACCGGCATCGGCATCGCTCCCGGCGACCTGGAGCGCATGTTCGAGCCTTTCGAGCAGGCTGAGACCTCATCGTCGCGGCGCTATCAGGGGGCGGGCCTCGGCCTCACCATCAGCAAGCATCTGACCGAAATGCTGGGCGGAACCATTTCCGTACGCAGCGAACTCGGCCGCGGCAGCGTATTCTCGGTCAGGGTTCCGACCGGCTCGCTGCACGACGTGAAATACGTGAGTCTGGATCCGAATCTGCTGGCCACGGTCCATACTACGCGTCCGGAAACGCAGCATCAGTTGAACGCGCGAATCCTGATCGTCGATGATATCGAAGATGTACGCGTACTGCTGGAACAGATACTCTGCGGAGCGGGTGCGCGCGTGCGCACGGCGGTCGATGCCGAACAGGCGCTGCAGTTCGTGGCGCAGGCCGAGGAAAGCGGCGATGCATTCGATCTGATCCTCATGGATATCATGCTGCCTGGAATGGACGGAGCCGAAGCGGTCAAGCGGCTTCGCGACAAGGGTTTCCGCAGGCCGATCGTGGCCCTGACCGCGGCGGCGCGGGAGAGTGACCGCCAGCGCTGTCTGCAGGCCGGTTGCAACGATTATTTCTGCAAGCCTATCGACGACGAACATTTGCTCGCCATGATCGATAATTACACGCAGGGCGTGAAATCGCTTACCCAGCCTGCGGCCGGTGGTGAAGTCCAGGGCGGGGATCCTGTGAAAATCCTTATCGTCGAGGACAATCATGACGCCGGCACGGCTCTTTGTAAATTGCTGGAAGCGGCCGGTTACATCAGCCGCTATGCGGAGGACGCGGCAACCGCGCTCAGGGTCGCACAGGATTTCATGCCGCACGTGGTATTGCTGGATCTTACGCTGCCCGATCGCGACGGGACCGAAGTATTGCGGATACTGAAGAGCCGGCGTGATTTCGAGAACACCTTGTTTATCGCCCTCTCGGGGCGGTTCCAGCCGGATGAGGGTGAGCAGTTGATTGCCCAGGGTTTCGATCATTTTCTGCTTAAGCCCGCGAGCCTGGGCAACCTCAAAACCCTGCTGCCGCCGGTTCCGGCAGAGCAGGCGCGGAACTGAAGCACGCAAGGTTGCCGCGGTTTTTTGGATTTTCCCGTTGCCCCGATGAAACGAAGTGCATCCGCGGATTCTGTCCCGGCGCGCGCCCTTCGGGTCAGCTACGCAGTTTACAAAACGGCCGGGAGCAGTTTTGAACGGGCCTGGCTGGCCTGCGTATCAGGTGAGCCGCAAGGATGTAGCTCATAAAATCGCTCCCGGCAATTCGTGCATTGGCGCTTCATTCCGTGCCGCTGCTGAAGAACGCTGAGCTGCAAGGTTTTATATTTCTTTTCCCTTTCCCGCCAGGATCCCCCAAAAAAAATCAAACCGTAACCTTCTTTACGGCCTGGCGTACTATTTTTTAATTCCGGAAAAGGTTGTCCCGCTTGGTGTCCGGCCGCAGCGGCGGCACGTCGGTTTTCGGTTTACGATGATGCGACGGGGAGCTGGTGCGCTTGCGCACGCTACAGCTGGGTATCCGCAACTCCTCCCGGTATTTGCTGACGGTACGGCGCGCGATGTTTACGCCCTGCGCCTGCAGCTGCAGCGCGAGGTAGGCGTCACTGAAGGGTTTGTCGGACGGCTCGGAGGCGATGAGGCGGCGGATTGTGGCTCGTACCGCGGTGGCGGAGCAGGGGCTGCCGTAGCGGTTACCGAGCCCGGTCGAGAAAAAATACTTGAGTTCGTAGTTGCCGCGGGGAGTGCTCATGTACTTGCCGGTGGTGACCCTCGAGATTGTCGATTCGTGCATCTCGAGCTCGTCCGCCAGCTCCTGCTGGATCATGGGCTTCATATACTGCTCGCCGTGCAGCAGAAACTCCTGCTGATGTTCGACAATCGCGGTCGCCACGCGCAGCAGGGTCTGGTGGCGCTTGTCCAGGCTTTTGATGAACCAGCGCGCCTCCTGCAGCTGATTACGCATATAGGCCGCGTCCCGTTTGTTGCAGTTGCGGCTGAGCGCCGCGTAGTAACTGTTCACCGCGAGTTTGGGCAGCCCTTCACTGTTCAGCGAGACTTTCCACTGTCCCGATGGCGTCAGCATGACGATGACATCGGGCGTGATATACCCGGCCGTGGCCGCTCCCAGTTGCGTGCCCGGTTTCGGATTGAGGGTCTGAATCAACTGCAGGGCGCCCTGCAATCCCGCTTCATCAAGGCCCAGTTTCTTGCGTAACGATGTCATACGCCCCGATGCCAGTGCCTGCAAATGATTCTCCACCAGCCGCAGTGCCGACTGGCGGAATGGGATATCCGGTGTCAGCTGCCGTAATTGCAGAGCCAGGCACTCGCCCAGATCACGGGCGGCGATGCCCGCCGGATCGAATTGCTGGATGAGGTGCAATACAGCGGTCACTTCCCTGAGGTCAGGGTCCGGCGCGAGCCCGAGCTGGCCATGTATGAAGTCGAGCGGTTCGCGCAAGTATCCGTCATCGTCAATCGATTCGATGATTGCGGTGCCGATGGCGCGGTCCAGATCGCCGATCGCGCACAGTTGCAGTTGCTCCAGCAGGTGCTCGCGCAGCGTCAACGGGCGCGCGGGTTGCTTTTCCAGTAGTTCGCCGACGTCGCTCTCCATATTGTGGGAGTTGACGACCGGTGCACTCGGCGGGTCCCGCAGGTGTTGCAGGGTTATTTCGGTATCCGCTTCGTCATCTTCTTCTTCGGAAGCCGTTGCTTCCACTTCCTCCAGCAACGGGTTCTGTTCCAACTGGGTCAACAGTTCCTTGCTGAGTTCCACGCGCGACAGTTGCAACAGGCGTATCGCAAGCTGCATTCTCGGAGTCATCGCCAGTTGCGTGCCGGTATTGACGTCTATTAATTGTTTAAGCATGTATGCCGGTTCGCGCCGGGAAAGGGGATTGCATCGGGAGGATGACTGTCACGGGAATGGCGGTGGCGCCGCCGGCCTGTTGCGGGACCGGCGGCGCCGCCGTGCTAGAAAAGGCGTCTGATCATCATCTCGATCAAGGCTTCGCGATTGATATGCTGATAATTCGGTATTTCCAGTTCCCGCGCCAGGTTGTGCAGCTCCTCAGTGCTCCAGTACGCGTACAACGACACCTCTTCCTCGAAAGGAGACGGCGTGTCATCTCTGAGATCGTCGGCGAAATCGTCGTCGTAGCTGGATGTCCCGCGATTACGCAGGGTGATCCATTCCGATCCGGTGTTGATGGTGGAGGTGTCAGTTCTGTTCATCTTGCATTCCTCGGTTTTACGTAGGGTGATTGAACCTGCCTGAATCCATCCTGGATCGGCAGATCCGGGTATTCATCCTTATGGGAGCTCTGAATATTTTCATCCCTGAAATATTCAGAGCATTTGCGGGCGAAGCGCGGTTTTTCGCCCGCTTGCAAAATCAATTGTCCGCAGCAATCGATTCTGGCGTCCTGCGGCACGAAAGTTTGACATCACGGAGCCAAGTCCGATCCATCCGTCCGATTCCTTGTGCCGCGAAGACTTTGCTCAATCAGTACGTGCGATCAGGATGACTGAAAGTTGCCGAATTGCGGTTCGTTTATGAGGCAAGAAACGGTCCAGGTTTTGGTCTGACGTTTTTTTCCGTCAAATCCCGTTTTTACGCTTTGTCATTCCCCGGAATTTGTAATGTTTGCAAGTTTTACGCCCCGTATCCGGAAAAAAATTCCTCCTTGGGCCGGGTCCGTGCAGTAACCCCGTGCGTCTCGGGACGCACGATGTCGTTGGCTGGCGACGGATTTCCTCGAACGGCATGTTGCTTGCAAACCAGAGGTATTCCGATAAAGCGTGAGCGAGAGAGGCAGTTTATGAATCCGTACGATGCGGAAATTATCAATGATTTGCTCGCCGTCTGTTACGAAGGCGAGACTTTTTACCGCGAGGCTGTGGAATACACCAGGATTCCTGCCATGCAGCCTGCGTTTCACCGCATGGCAGCCATCAAGGCGGAGATCATTAACGATCTCAAGCCCTGCATGCTTCGCGGCGAATGCAATCATCAGCGGAACGTAATGCTGGTCTATGGTATCCAGCAGTCCTACAAGGCGATCAAGGCGGAGCTCGCGGGCGGCGACGATAAGCAGGCGGTAGTGCGTATCCAGGTGCTGGAACAATGCGTGCTTAACCTGATGAGAGATGCCCTCGAGAAAATCAAGACGGATGAACTCCATGATCTGTTGAAGATGTGGTACGCCACTTCCGACAGCGCCTACAAGGCCATACGCAGTAAATCCCCCTTGCTGGCAGCCTGAGAGAGTCGGCACCTGAAATCAGCGGCGCCTGTGTGCAAGGAAGGCGGCGGCCACGAATTTATCGTGGTGTATGCGCTCATAATGTCATGAGTATTTGAAGTTAAATGTTCTTCAAGTTGATGAGGTGATTTATGGCGCGTCTTCCATTGATGCCTTCCGACAGCCTGACAGGAGAGAAGGTGAAGAATATGCGGGGCGAGAGTCTTGGCAGGATCGAGCACTTCATGCTGGATCTGAACTCGTCGAGAGTCGCCTATGCGGTGTTATCTTTCAGCAAGTTCGTGGCTATGCACGGCAAGCTTTTCGCAGTGCCTCTGACAGCCCTGAAACTGGATGCCGACGATCATAGTTTCATACTTGATGTGGATACGGAACAGCTGAAACATGCTCCCGGTTTCGACGAGAATGACTGGCCGGATATGACGGATCCCGAGTGGGAACGACGGGTACAGGAATATTATGCCATCAGCTCTAATCGTCACGGTGGCGGCAGCCGGATGAAGCACTGAGGCGGATTCCGGAGCAATACCGGAGCAGTAAATTAAAAAGCCGGGGGTGCCCCCCCGGCTTTTTTGTTTGCCTGGCGCCGGCGGTGCGCTATCCCTGGGTGTCCGGAACGATCTGTAAATCGTTGTCCACCTTTTTAACGCCTTCAGTATTCATCGCAAGTTGTTCCGCCAGATCCTTGGCGGTCTGGGACTCCACGTTTCCTTGCAGATGCACCACGCCGTTATTAACGTCGGTATCGATCGCGAAGGAACTCAAATCCTGGTTATAGGCGTAGGTGGCTTCCAGCTTGCCCTGGATCCAGGCGTCCTTTGCCGCCACACTCATGCTCCTGTCCGAGCCGCTCGAGTCCTTCTGGTAGCTCTGGTTTTTCTGGCTGCTCGATGACGAGGGGTAGTTCGACGAGGACTGGCTGTTCGACTGCTGCCTGTCCTGTTTGAACTGCGGGCCGGAGGGTTGATCTTTCTGGTAGCTGCCTTCCGCCATCGCGAATGCGCAGCTGCCCAGAATGGTTATTGTAAAAAGTCTTAAAATTTTCGATGAGGGTGTATTTTTTCTCATGGGAATGAACCTCGCTAAACAGAAGGCCTGCGTCCGACTATTGCAAAAACAATCGCCAGGATGATTCCGACAACAAACAATATCCAGGCGATATTGGTCGCGGTGCCGGCAATACCGGTAAAACCGAATAATGCCGCGATTAGTGCGATTACTAAAAAGATAAGCGCCCAACTGAACATAAACACCTCCTTGGTGGGTACGTTGGCTGCTGCCGGTTGCTCCGGCCTACCGGCTTCGAAGCAAGCACTGTGCCCGTGTCTTCGAAAGTGTTTCCACGCGCCATCCATGCAAGTCTTCATTTCGCGGTGGTAACACGATTTGAGCCTTGCGTTCGTTTGTTTGTATTTCGTGCGAGGAGATTTTTGCATGAGCCTTTGTAATTTTTACTCCGCTGTCCTGACAAAACCGGCTCGCGAAATCCGCGCGGGCCGCAAAATCGCATCATGGAACTTTTGGCATTTTTCGTGCAGTGGATTTATCCGTTGCTTTGGATCCGATGTATACCATGCAATCGTTTTGACCGGCGCCGCCAGTCCGCTGCGGGTGGGCGGGTGTCGGCTCAATGCTTGACCGAATCTTTTTTTACCGCGAATACGGAATAAATATAGAAGGAGAATGCTATGACAACGAATATTTCCAAATCTACCAGCCCCGAAAACGTGGCGCAAAAGGCATCCGATGCCGCCCAGCGGACCGCCGACCGCCTGAGCGAAAAGGCCGAGAAAATCGGCGCCCAGGTGCGTTCCGTCAGCCGCAAGGTTGAACAGCAGGGTGAAGTCGCAATCAACCAGGCGAGCCAGTATCTGCGCCAGCATCCCTTCGTGGCGCTGGGTATCGTGTTCGCTTCCGGGCTGCTGGTATCGGCCCTCTTCAGGAAATAACAATGGTTGTTACCGGAACCGGCGGCATCCATTCCACCGCTGAGGCCTTGCCGGAGAATGCCGGCGAGGCCCTGCCCGGTACGCCGGCAGCGGAGGAGGGTGGTTTGTTGCAGTCGTTCGCGGGATTGACCGAGGCGCTGCTCGATCGGGCCGGCGGTCTGGTGCGTATCATCGCGCTCGAAGGCAGGCTGGCCGGCTTGAGCCTGGCGTACATGCTGCTGCTTGCTGTGATCGGTGCCGTGCTTATGGTGAGCGCATGGCTGCTGTTCAACGCGGGCCTGGCCATCTGGCTGGCCGGCAAAGGTTGGGCGGTCCTGGGTGTGGTGCTTTCACTGGGTGTTGCCAATCTCATCGCGGCGGGCGTTGCGATGATGGCTTTGAAAAAAATCAGCAACAATCTCCTGTTCTCGGGCAGTCGTCATGAGTTGTTCACCCGACACCCTGATGGAGCTGCAAATGCATAAGCTGAAGGATATCAAGCGGGAGATACAGGGGCAGCACGAGCAGCTGGAATTCAACCGTTACAAGATGAATCTGCTGCGTGCGGAACTGGCGCAAACGGTGCGCCAGGCCTTGCATTCCAGAGCCGCGCTGGCAACCACTTTTGCTGCCGGATTATTGCTGGGATGGCGTGCGTGGGTGCGGCCGCCGCAACATGGCGGCAGTCCGCTGGGCGGGCGTTTGAAATTTCTCGGTCAGTGGCTCGCTCTCGCGAAGAGCGTGTTCTGGAGCAGTCTGATCAGAACCGCAAGCGGTTATACCAGCGACAGGATCGCGGAGGGTTTGCATGAATACCGTGACCAGTGAAGATGATATGGATGTCATCCGTGTTGTAGTGGCAATCCTGTTGCCGCCGCTCGGGGTGTTTCTGCAGATCGGACTTGGGATCCATTTCTGGCTGAACATCCTGCTGACTTTGCTCGGTTATATTCCGGGCATCATCCATGCAGTGTGGACCATCATGCGTCGCGAATAGCGGCGACGATTTATTTTTTCGATTTGAGGAGAGCGATATGAAGCAATACATGGAACAGGGAACCCCCAGCAGCGGGTATTACGAAAGAAGCGAAGCAAGCGCCGAGACCATGCCTGCCCAGTGGGTGCTGGTGCTGGTAAGTGGAGTACTGGCGGGTTTGGCGCTGTTACTGGCCTTGTTGTACTGGTGGCAGTTCGGTCAGACCGATGCGCCGTCTCTCGCCCCCATGGGGGGCGGAATGGAGCGCAGCGTGATTGCGGATGCGGATTACCGGACGCCTGCGGAATTACCGGCATGGATCGGCAAGGAAAGCTGGTCCTGACCTCCCATCGCGGCGCGATGGGCGTTCAATTACCGAGGGGAATCGCCAGTTCCCGGTAAACTCCGTTCTTGCCGCCGGAGTTTCCGTACAAATTCAGAGTGCCGCCACAGTGGGCCGCGAGCGCGGACACCTTATTCAAGCCGGGAGTGGTTATTTGGGAGGGAGTCTTCAGCAGGCTTGCCGAGTCGAAAACCCGCAATTGCAGTTGTCGCCCCGACCGAACCGCTTCAATCGTCACTTCATCACCTCTGCCCAATCCCGACAGGGCATGTACGACCAGATGCAGCGCGGCCTGGCGCCAGGCCGGGATATGGCTTTGCAGGTTGAGATTCTCCTCGGCCGGCGGCGTAATTTTCATGCCTACGCTTTGAGTGTGCGCCTGTGTAATCGCCAACTGTTCGATTTCGGACAGCAGTTTCTGAACCGGCAGCGGTTGGGCGGTTGGAGCGAAATGTCCGAAAAATACTAAAAGCCGCTGGTCCAGCTGGCGAATACTTTCCGAAAGTATGCGGATATAGTGCTCAGGCTTGTCCGAGCTGTTTTTAACCGGATCGTTCACCGTGAGTTTGAGCATCTCGAGGTTGATGCTCATCGCGTTCAGAGGCCCTCTAAGTTCATGCGCGATGCTGTTGTATAGCGCGGCCAGATTGGCGCCGCGCAGCCATGCGGTGAGTTCCTGAAGGGAGCCGTCTCCGGACAGCTGGGTCGGTTGGTTCGCGGTTGCCGGTTGCTTCATGAGTGGTGCTGCTTGCTTTTGATGTAAAAGATGTTGGATGATCATAGCCTCTGTTCGCACATGGTTTCAACCTTGCCTGAACAGGCGCGATTAGTGTGTCGGGCGCGCATGCAATTGAAATGCCGCGGCTCCTATCAGGTGCTGATATAAAGAGCGCTCGGGAAAAGTCCTGATAGTTGAACAGTGAAAAAACCGATTCGTCATCAGGGAAACGCTTACTGGTTTTTACGGACTGATGTTCCTGATTTGCTTATATTAGACTTGCCCTGATTCCGCTAATCGGGTTCAGGATTAAAAAACGTCATCCCCTCGCAGGGTATGATAACCGTCATTTATTTCGGATCTTGTGTGGTAACAACTAAATTTGTTAGATATTGGGCTCTCAAAAGCCGTCATTTGGATTTCCCTGGGTCTTTATGCTCAATGTTCTGATTGTCGACGACGACGTCCGTTTCACCGCTGCCCTGTCCGAATATATGCAGGCCGAGGGGTTCAATGTCCGCGTTGCGGCGACCTTGCAGGAGGCGAAAAGCGAATTTGCCAATCATCCTCCTTCCGTCGTGCTGGTGGATCTGTTGCTCCCCGACGGCCGCGGCCTTGATTTGCTGGACGAATTCGAGAATACCGATACCGAAGCCCTGGTCATGACCTCGTATCCGAGTGTGGACACGGCCGTGGAGGGCTTGCGCAAGAAGGTCAGCGATTACCTGACCAAGCCGATCGACATGACGCGCCTTAAGGAGTGCCTGCATCGCCTGAAATCCAACCAGAACATGAGTGACGCAACCGCCGAGGAAGCCTTTGCTTCCAAGAATGCGGCGGCGAGTCCCGTCGCGGGCGGCGCCACCGGATGGGGCGCGTTCATCGGGCGTTCGCCCAGCATGCAGAGAACTTATACCTTGCTGGAACAGGTAGCTCCCAGCGACGCCACGGTTTTCATTTATGGGGAAAGCGGCAGCGGCAAGGAGCTTGCAGCGGAATCCATCCACCGCCTGAGCGGTCGCAGCGGGCCCTTCCTGGCCTTGAATTGCGGGGCCGTGCCGGAGAATCTGATCGGAAACGAATTGTTCGGGCACGAGCGCGGCGGTTTCACCGGCGCCAGCCGCCAGCACAAAGGTTATTTCGAGCGCGCTTCCGGCGGCACTCTGTTTCTGGACGAAATTACCGAAATGCCGCTCGACATGCAGGTCAACCTGCTACGGGTACTGGAGACCGGAGCCGTGATACGAATCGGCGGTACCGAAGAGATCAAGGTGGACGTGCGACTGGTCGCCGCCAGTAACCGCGATCCGGTGCAGGCGGTCAAGGACAAGAAGCTGCGGGAAGACCTCTATTTCCGGTTGATGGTGCTGCCGGTGCATCTGCCGCCGCTGCGGGAACGGGTGGGCGATATAGAATTGCTGGGCTTGCATTTCATGCAGCAGTTCAACCAGGAGCGCAGCCAGAACAAGCAACTGTCGCGGGATGCGCTGCTCGAACTCACCAAGCATTCCTGGCCCGGCAACGTGCGCGAACTGAAGAACGCGCTTTTCAGAATGTACCTGCTGAGCGATGGCAACGTTATTACCGCGTCGCATGTTTCACAAATGCTGTCGCTGCTCGCGCATAACGCAGGCAACCGCGGTACTCTGCCGTCCGCCGGCGTGTCGTTGGAGGATGTCGAGCGCAATCTGATTTTCGCCACGCTTGAGCGTTTCGAAGGCAACAAGCGCCTTACCGCGGAATCGCTGGGCGTCAGTCTCAAGACCCTCTACAATAAACTGAAACGCTACGGCGAAGAAAAAACCGGCACATAATCAAGCGCAGATGATTCGTAATACGGCTGCCGTTATTGATTATTTGGATGCGCTGTTTTGATGCGCGCCTAAGCCGGTATTTCTTTGCTGTGAGTGAGGGTTTACAGGCTTCAGGAATGCCTGTAGATCCTTCCCTTGAGTGAGTGTTTTGCCGGCTTCACGAATGCTTCATGCCCACCCATACTCCCCGTACCTGAACTCAAAATCTGGCGCAAGATACGCAAGCTTTGAGGTGGACTTCACTTTTACACCCATGGACCGGGCTACAGGCGGGGCATATATATTGCAACCCCGCAGATATTCGCAGCGGGTGAACCATGAATGAAATGATCGAATATAACGCCATGTTGAAGGATCCGGGTCGCTACTTTAAGGAGCCTCAGGACGTGGTGATCGCTGATACCCTGGATGCAGCGCAAAAAATCGGAATTTTGAAGGCATGGCAGGCGCGGATTTACACAGAAAGGGAAAACCGCAATATCGACGGCAAATTGGTCAATGCGCTGTCGAGAGTATCGCCCCTGGATTGATTAATAATAAATCCAGGCTCGATGGCCCCCGGATCCTGAAACACAGGGAGTGTTCCGCCTGTTTTCGTTCGAGGGCTGTTTAGTCCTCGGGCATAGTCATTGCCGGTGATTGGGCGCCGTCAGTAGCCTCCGCCATCGCTACCCCCTGAATCGGCAGCGATTACACCCACTCCGATGACGCCAAGGGTCAGCAGTACGGTTTTCAGGCTATCGACACGCCTGATTTGCAGCAGCCGAATATCCGAGTAGGGAATGCTCAGCTCCTTGCCGTGAATGCCATCGGCTGTAATATCCACGATTTTAAAGCTATGTGTCTCGCCATTGACGGTGGTCACTACTACCGTATCGCCTTTCGCCAGCGTGGTGCGTCCGGATTCGTCGGCTATATTTACGGGTTCCAGCGTCGCGCATCCGCCGATCAAGCACAGGCCGGCGCTCAGCAGCAACAGAAGATTTCGATACAGTGCAGTGTTCATTGGTATTCTCCGTGGCGTCCCCGCCGGATTTGTGGGGGGTACAACATCCCCGGGCATCGTAATTCGCTAACATTGCTGGCAAACTCTGTGCCGCCGTACGCGACTTGTCGAGGGATGAGGATGGGGATGGAGAGACTGTCTTGCCAATAAGAAAATACATTCTACCCGGCATGCTGATGCTGGGCCTGTGCAATCCGCTGTACGCGGCGGAACAGGCCCGGCCGCGCATCGGCCTGGTGCTCGGCGGGGGTGGTGCCCGCGGAGCGGCCCACATCGGGGTGTTGAAAGTCCTGGAAGAAAACAGGATCCCGGTGGATGCGGTGGCCGGCACCAGCGTGGGCGCAATCATCGGCGGCATGTACGCATCAGGTATGCCGGTATCGGAGATTGAACGCGAGATCCTGGCGATTGATTGGAAGGAGGTGTTCACCGACGATACCGCGCGTCCGGACCTGTCCTTCCGCCGCAAGGAGGACGATTACGATTTCCTGATCAAATTCGATGTCGGCATCACCCGCAACGGTCTCGCCACGCCCAAGGGCCTGATCCAGGGACAGAAGATCATGGCTTTTCTGCGGCGCGTCACCCTGCCGGTCTATAACATCCGGGATTTCGACCATCTGCCCACTCCTTTTCGGGCACTCGCAACCGACCTGGTCACCGGGCGGCCGGTGGCGCTCGGCTCCGGCGATCTGGCCGGCGCGATGCGCGCCAGCATGGCCGTGCCCGGTATCTTCGAGCCGGTGAAGCTCGACGGACATCTGCTGGTGGACGGCGGGCTGAACGGCAATCTTCCCATACAGGTCATGCGCGATATGGATGTCGATATCATTATCGCAGTGGACGTGGGCTTTCCATTGCAGAGTACCCAGGGTTTCGGCACGGCACTCGATGTGACAAACCAGACGCTGAATATCCTGATTAATAACGAAACGGCGCGGGGCAAGGCCCTGTTGAAGAAGAACGTCGATGTGCTGCTCGAGCTCTCGCTGGAAGGGATCGATTCCTCGGATTTCCTGCAGGTGGGGGAGGCAGTGGAGATGGGATACCGCTCCGCGTCGGCACAGACTTCGAAATTCAAGGCGCTGGCGCTGCCCGAGGCCGAGTATCAGCGTTACCTGACGCATCGGGGTGTGCGGCAGCGCGGTTCGCCGGTGATTCGCCGCGTCAATATAGAAAAAGATTCGGTGGTATCGGACGAATATATCCGGGCCGTCGTGGGTACGGAAATCGGACGTCCGCTGAACTCCGCCCAACTGACGCAGGATGTCAGCCGTATCTACGGGCTTGGCCTGTTTGAAAGTGTTGATGCACGCCTGATCGAGGATGAGGGCGACGCGATATTGAATATCAATACTCGTCGCAAATCCTGGGGTCCGCACTACCTCAATCTCGGCCTCGGGCTGCAGAACGATTTCGAAGGCGGCAGCGATTTCGAGGTCAGCACGCGTTATACCCGGACTGAGATCAACTCGCTCGCGGCGGAATGGCGGGTGGACGCGCAGGTCGGTGCCGACTCCGGGATTGCGACGGAATTTTATCAGCCGCTGAGCCCGGGTTCGCCGTTTTTCCTGGCGCCTCACATCGGCTTCAACCAGCAGCAGCTCGATATTTTCGACGGAGGTGCACGCATTGCGGAGCTGCGTATCGGCGAAGGCGCGGCGGGCCTCGATGCGGGACGGGAGCTCGGGAACTGGGGCGAGTTGCGGCTGGGTTTGCGCCGCGGCGAGGGCTATTCGCGCCTGCGTATCGGCGACGTTTCCGATCCCGCCCTGCAGGACAGCGATTATGAAATTGGCCAGTACTCCCTGCGGTTCGCCTACGACCGGCTGGACAACGTGCGTTTCCCCCGCGAAGGCGTGCGCTGGCTGGTGCGCGGCCAGTTTTCCCGCGACAGCTTCGGCGCCGACGATGAATATGATCTGTACCAGCTTGATTATTTAAAGGCGGCGACTTTTGGCCGCCATACTTTTCTCGGAATACTGGATGCCGGCACCAAGCGGCACGACGAGGACAGCGGACTGCAGGATGTGTTCCGCCTCGGCGGCTTCCTCAATCTGTCCGGCCTGCAGGAAGGTCAGCTGACCGGCAATCATTTCGCGCTGGGCGGCCTCGTTTACTATTATCAAATCACTCCGGAGAATTCCCTGTTCTCCATGCCGATCTACCTCGGGTCATCACTGGAACTCGGCAATACCTGGCAGAATACCAGCGAAATCGGCATCGACAGCGCGATCGCCGCCGCCAGCGTGATGGTAGGGATGGATACCTTGCTCGGCCCCTTATATATAGCATTCGGCAGCACCGAAGACAGCGACCAGGCCCTGTATTTCTTCCTCGGTCAAGGCTTTTAAAGCCGCATTACACACGGTGTGCATCCGTGCCGTGGGCGGTTATGGACCCGAGGGGTGCGGCCTCTCACAAATCATTTTCAGTTCGGCGAAACAGGCCTGGCCAAAAATGAAGATGGCAAGATCATTACCGATCTTGGCGGCTTTCTTCCGTCTGCCGTTATCGCCAAATTCAACCCCCACCCAAGGCGGGGTTTTGTTGCTCTTTTAATAAGGGCATAAATTCCTCTATCATCTGCTCCCTTTAAAAAAAACATGAGAGAGCAAGTGAAAGCCGGATTTGCCGATAAAAACCCCGCCATCGTATTTGACTTGGGCGGGGTGTTGCTGGATTGGAATCCCCGCTACGTGTATCGCAGCCTGTTCAAGGGGGACGAGGTGGCGATGGAGCGTTTTTTAAGCGAGGTATGCACGCCGGAGTGGAATTCGCGTCAGGATGCGGGGCGGTCCCTTGCCGAGGCGACAGCGGAGTTGTTGGCGCAATATCCACGGCATGGTGAGTTGATCGAGGCCTATTACGGGCGCTGGGAAGAGATGCTGGCCGGTCCGATCGAGGGCACGGTGTCGGTGCTGGAGGATTTGCATGGCCAAGGACATTATCTGTGCGCGCTCAGCAACTGGTCGGCGGAAACCTTCCCGATCGCTCAAAAACGCTACGACTTTCTCGGACGCTTTCAAACCATCGTGCTGTCGGGTGAGGAGAGGTTGATCAAGCCGGACCCGGCCATATTCCAGGTGTTGCTGAAGCGCATCGGGCGGCGCGCGGAGGAATGCCTGTTTATCGACGATGTGCCGGCGAATGCCGAGGGCGCGCGGCAGCTGGGGTTTGAGGCGATCGTGTTTACCTCGCCCGAGGATCTGCGCTCGCAATTGCGCAAGTATGGCCTGGCCGTCTAACCGTTTGTTGAAAAACAAGCTGCCAGGCGCTGCTGGATGCTCCGCATTAAAAATCAAACACGTCAAGTGTTTGATTTGGAGTGAGGCTCGTCGGGTCGAAGCGGGTTGCAAAGGCCATTGGCGGCCTTTTTCAATAACCCCCCAGATAAAAACCCGATTGCACGCATCTTGCGGGCTAATCCCGGATTACGCATATTTTCCCTGGTGGGCGCTCCGCCGTTTAAAGTCGCGACGGAGATTTCGTTCGTTGCGCCTTATCCGGGGCCACGGCTGTCAACCGCTGCCGCTGGAATCCTCGGTGAATCGCGCGAACTCATCGGGATCGATGGTCTGGTTCTGGTTGCGGTCGAGGCGTCCGAAATTATTCTGTAGCGCGCGCAGGGCCGAGGCTTCTTCCGGACTGATGCCCAGGCTTTCATCAATATCGAAGTCCGAAAAGGAAGGCTTGAGACTGAGGAGCTTCATTTCCTCGGCGTCCAGGCGGTCATTCTGGTTGCGGTCGAGCTGGCTGAACTGAAAGTGCACGTCCGGGTTGTTCTGGGTTTCGTCCAGGGTCAGGTAGCCGTTGCCGTCGCGGTCCAGTACCTCCAGTATGGCGTCGCCGCCGGCAATGCAGGCGCCGCTGCCGGTCAGGGCGGTGAGTATAAGAAACGGGGGTGAAAGTTTCATGGCGGCCTCCTGATGATCGGTAAAGACAATGCCATCTAAAGTAGGCAATGACATCGCCTGCCGGTTCCGGGCATGCTTCGCCGCCTTTTTTAAGATAGGGGTATCCCGAAATTTATGCTTGTAAGGTCTGCCTTCATCGGAGATCATTGGGGTTCCTTTTGAAATCTCCTATAGAAATGCGGGATATCGAACGAAACCGCCTCGATCCGAAGGAATCGGAACCCCGGAGCAGACCCGGTTGGTTGGCGGGGGCTCAAGAGGCCTGATTATGGCAGAGGGAATGTTCAGCCCCGGGACCGTGGCTGCGTCGGTGTTTTATCCGAAATTCCAGGCCTTCGCGCGCACGCGCGGTTTTGGCCTGGCGGCGGCGCTGCTGTCCTTCGCGGCGCTGCTGTGCTACGTGTTTTTATGGGCTCCTTACCAGGACTTCCTGTTCAGCGACATGGCGAAATTCTGGAATTCCGCAATGTCCCGGCTGGATGGGGCCGAGTTCGAGGAGGCGCAGTTCGTCGCCTGGCCGCCCCTTTATCATATTTTTCTCGCCGAACTGTTCCGCTTGCTGCGTTGGCTGGGCCTGGAGGAGTGGGTGCGGCTGGAAACCGCGCTCGGTATCAACATCATCGCTTTCGCGGTATCCGTGTACGCCCTGCAACGGGTGGCGGTACAGTGGTTTGCGCGTTCCGAATTAATTCTGATCACCGTGCTGTTATACGCTTTCGGATTTCCCTCACTCTATTTCAACGCCTTTTTACTGTCGGGCAACCTCGGCATGCCGCTGATGATCTGTGCTTATGTTCTGATCGTGCACAAACCGGGCTGGTGGGCGGTCGCCGCCGGCGCTCTGTTGCTGGCGCTGGGGGCGAGCGTGCGGCCGTCCTTCGCGCCCTATGGTCTCGCTTTCATATTGTTCTTCCTGGCCCGCCATGGCTGGAGTCGGCAATTCTTCGGACGGGCAGCGCTTTTTTCCGCCGTGTTCTTCGCTCTGGTGCTGCTGGGAAGCCTTGAGGTCGCCCGCATCTCCGGCGGCCGGGTGTTCGGCCTGTCGGCGAACGCTGGACTGGATTTTTTCATCAACATGTCCAATTACCATGCGGTGGATACAAATTACGACGGTTGGCATTTCATAGTGGTGGTCCCGGCCTTATCGTGGCAACCGGAGAACGGGACCTTTTACACCAACGTACCGTTTTATAATCAGGCTTATTATTTCCAGCAGGGTTGGGAGTTTCTCAAGCGCTATCCGATGCGACTATTCCGCGGCTTCGAACATATGGGCCATCTGTTCTTCGCCGATATGCTGCCGAGCCGACCCGATGCGCCGGGCTTCGCGTTCTGGCGGCCGGTCTGGGACTGGTTCAAGTTCGGGATGTTTCTCACGCTGGGTCTTTATGCCTGGATGTGGCGCCGGCTGGGCGAACACAAGCCCGCATTCGTGCTGATGATTTCCACGGTTATCCTGACTCTGATCATCAGCGCCGTTTTCACCGGCGAACCGCGTTATACCTATTCAATACTGTTCATGTTTTATCTGTTGTTCTTCAAGCTGCTTGAACTGTACTGGCAGGATCGTAAGGGCTGGTTGCGGTCGGTCGTAATTTACGGCAGCTTGTTGCTGGCCATAACCGCCGTCGTCGCGGGAGTCAACGAGATCAGGCGTCAGGATTTGGGCCCGCGCAGCGTCCGGGTAAGCCTGCCGGCGTCCGATGGCGCCGCGCGCCCGATTGAATTTGATGTCCGGCGTTTACGGTTTCCATTCAGCAAGGACAAGCCGGGGCTGTTCCATGTGGCGGAGTCTCATCCACCCCTGTTGCATCCGGGACCGGTGCGCATGCAAACCCGGATGGAGATACTCGGTGCGGAGTCGGCGCTGGTGGAGTTCGAAGTTTACAGTGCGTGGGCATTTCGTCTGTCGATCGACAAGCGCGAGCAGCCCGTCAATATTACCGGGGATTTTTTTACGCCTACGTCCCTGCTCCTGCAGTTGGAGCCTGGGTGGCATGATATTGAAATCAATATGGACTATGTGCCGGCGGTCGGCGGTTTCGCGGCCGCTTACAACTACTGGGAACCAGGTGGATGGCGTGTGCGCCGTCCTCTGGGCGTGGGCTGGGACATGGTCCAGTTTGCACTGCCTGAGACCGCGGGCGCCGCTGCGCCGGATTCCTGAGCACCATTGCACGTTCCCAATACCGGCTTTGGTCTACACTTCATCAAGGATGGCTGCTCCGGGGCCTTGTTAAAGAAAGGAATCCCGCGGGCCGATGTTGCTGGAAGCTGCGTTACAACGCGAGGACATGGATGAACGGGAAGCTGCAATCAGGTCAGCGGAATTCGGCAGGCGCCGATCATTATCTGGATTCGGTCCTGCGTTCCTCGACGGATGCCATCATCGGTATCGATATGCAGGACGCCATTCGCTTCTGGAACAAGGGGGCCGAGAAGCTTTACGGCCATCGCTCCGAGGATGTCCTCGGCAAGACCGTCTTCATACTTGCTCCCGATGCCGCCTCAGACCAGGTCGCTGCGGTGCGCGACCGGCTCTACCGCAACGAAGAAATTCAGCATTATGAGACCGTGCACAGGCGCAAGGACGGCTCGCGAATGGATGTTTTGCTCAATATTTCACCGGCGTTCGATCCGGCAGGCAGCATGATTGGCGTAACGGTGATAGCCCGCGATATCGGCGAGAGCAAAAAGGCCGAGCGCAAGATCGAAAGGCAGAAGCAGAAGCTCGAGGCGATCAACAAGGAGCTTAACGATTTCGCTTACATCATTTCCCACGACCTTAAAGCGCCGCTGCGCGGGATTTCCTTTGTCGCCGACTGGCTGTACGAGGACTACGCGTCCAGGCTGGACGAGGAGGGCAAAGAAAACCTGAGGCTGCTGAAAAGCCGCGCTCAGCGCATGAGCCAGCTGATTGACGGTGTACTGAGCTACTCACGCGTCGAAGGCAAGAAAGAGGAACCGCAGCCGGTCGATCTCAATGCGCTGATCCCGGAAGTGATCGATCTGCTCGCGCCGCCGCCGCATATCGCAATCACGGTGGACGCGGGCCTGCCGGTAGTGCTCTGCGGACCGGTGAAAATCGGCCAGGTCTTCCAGAATCTGCTCAGCAACGCGATCCGTTACATGGACAAGGAGCGCGGCGAGATCCACGTCAGTTGCGGCGACGAGGGCGACAAGTGGCATTTTTCAGTGCGGGATAACGGTCCGGGCATCGAACAGGCGCATTTCGAAAAGATTTTCCAGATCTTTCAAACCCTGGCGCCGCGTGATAAGGTTGAGAGCACCGGCGTCGGACTGACTATCGTCAAGAAAATCGTCCAGCTCTATGGGGGGGACATCTGGCTGGAATCGCAGATGGGCCGGGGAACCACTTTTCACTTTAGCTTGCCGAAGGACTTGGTCTCCAACTGAAAGTTCGTATGTATAAAACAGTTTACCTGCTTCCCTTGTTGCTTTCCGTCGCCTGCGCCTCGCCCGCGCTGGAAACTCCCGTGATGGAAAAAATTCCCGGGCCGGAATCCCGGCTCATGCTGGAAGGACACCTGACCCAGGGCGGGTTGTTGATCGGTCGTACCGTTCCCGGCGCGCGGGTCGAATACGGGGAGTACACGCCGCGGGTCTCGCCCGAGGGCGTGTTCATCGTCGGTTTTGGCCGCGACGCGGAACTCAAGCAGAGTATCCGGCTCGTCGGACCGGACGGGAAGAGCGAAACGCATGTCATCGATCTTGCCGGTCGCGAGTACGAGGTGCAGCACGTGGATGGTTTGCCGCAGGAGAAGGTGACTCCACCGAAGAAGGAATGGGACCGCATTGCCCGGGAGTCCGAGCTGATAAAGAACGCGCGTTCAAACGATGCCGAACGCAGTGATTTTCTGAAAGGCTTCATATGGCCGGCTGAAGGCATCGTCTCCGGCGTGTACGGCAGCCAGCGGATTCTGAACAAGGTTCCCAAGCGCCCGCATTACGGGCTGGACGTGGCGGCCCCGACGGGCACTCCGGCGAAGGCGCCTGCTCCTGGAATAATCACTCTGACGCATTCCGGCATGTTTTATACCGGAGGCACCATCGTGATCGACCACGGTCACGGTCTGTCCTCGATTTTCATGCATCTGAGCAGAATCGACGTGAAGGAGGGCGATACGGTCGCCCAAGGGCAACCGGTTGGCGCTATCGGCTCCACGGGCCGCGCCACCGGGCCGCACCTGCACTGGGGATTGTATTGGTTCAACACCCCCCTGGACCCGCGCCTGCTGCTGCCCACCCGGAATCCACCCAAGCTCACCACGAGCAAAAAGAAGTAAGAAGAAATATCTCGCGCAAAGCTCGCCGGGAAATCATTTTTCGCCGAGTAAGCAGAGGCGCTCCGGTATAAATGTTGTTCGCGAAGCAGGCAGAACCCGCAATGTAGCCCGCGGGCATTACACTGCGTTCTCTGGTATTACTCTGCGCACACAGTACCTAAGCGCCTTTGCGTTCTCTGCGAGAGGTCTTTACAGCGCGCTCAGTTGCGGGTGCTGGCGCGCGCCGGCCGTGTAGAGCTTGTTCAGTGCGTTGATGTAAGCCTGGGCGGAGGCGATCACGATATCGGTGTCGGAACCCTGGCCGTTGACGACCTTGCCGTCCTTTTTAAGCCTCACGCTGACCTCGCCCTGCGCATCGGTGCCGCCGGTGATGCTGTTCACCGAAAATACCTGTAGTTCGGCTGCGCTGTTCACGATGGACTCGATGGCCTTGAAACAGGCATCGACCTGGCCGTCGCCTGTCGCCACCGCCGAGTTCTCGCGCCCGTCGACATTGAGCGTCACTTCGGCACGCGGTGTACCACCGGTCTGCGAGGAGACTTGCATTGAGACGAGCTTGATGTGTTCGTTGGCGTTCTCGAGATCCGCCTCTGTGACCAGGGCCAGCATGTCCTCGTCGTAGATCTCGTGTTTCTTGTCGGCGAGGTCCTTGAAGCGCCTGAACGCATCGTTCAACACCTCTTCCGACTCGAATTCGACACCGAGTTCCTGCAGGCGCTTGCGGAAGGCATTGCGTCCCGAGAGCTTGCCCATCACCAGGCGGTTGCTGGTCCAGCCGACGTCTTCCGCGCGCATGATTTCGTAGGTCTCGCGACTTTTGATAACGCCGTCCTGATGGATACCGGATTCGTGCGCGAAAGCGTTGGCGCCGACGATGGCCTTATTAGGCTGAACGTTGAAGCCCGTGATGCTGGACACCAGGCGTGAGCAATGCATGATCTGCGTGGTATCGATGGCGGTGTCGCAGGGAAAAATATCGCGACGGGTTTTTATCGCCATCACCACTTCTTCCAGTGATGCGTTACCGGCGCGTTCACCGAGGCCATTGATCGTACACTCAACCTGGCGCGCGCCATTCAATACGGCGGACAGCGAATTCGCGACCGCGAGGCCGAGATCGTTATGGCAGTGAGTCGACCAGATGGCCTTATCGGAATTCGGTACGCGCTCGATCAGGGTCTTGATGCGTTCGCCCCAGGAATGCGGAATGCTGTAGCCGACGGTATCGGGAACGTTTATCGTGCGGGCGCCGGCGTCGATCGTGGCCTCAAAGATCCGGCAGAGAAAGTCCATGTCGGAGCGTACCGCGTCTTCAGCCGAAAACTCTACGTTATCGGTATACCGCAAGGCGCGTTTGACCGCCCTGACGGCGGCTTCGACAACCTGGTCCGGCTGCATGCGGAGTTTCTTCTGCATGTGAATCGGCGAGGTGGCGATGAAGGTGTGTATGCGCGCCGAACGGGCGGGTTTCAGGGCCTCGCCGGCACGGTCGACGTCGCCGTCGGCGGCGCGCGCCAGGCCGCAGACCGTACTATCCTTGATGACACCCGCGATCGCATGCACAGCTTCGAAATCACCCTTGCTGGCGATGGGAAATCCCGCTTCTATGACGTCCACGCGCAGACGCTCCAGCGCCTTTGCAATGCGGATTTTCTCGTCCTTGGTCATGGAGGCTCCGGGGCTTTGTTCGCCGTCCCGGAGAGTGGTGTCGAAAATGATCAATTTATCCTGTTGCATAAGCTTAATCCTGTCGTTGCAGCGGCGCGGCCGTACAAACGGCGCCGGCAGATTGTATCTGCTTTATGATTGATATTCCTGTGTTGGATGCGTCGTTAGCCTCGCCAGGCATCAACTGTGTGCCCCTCAGGGCAGCAGCAGTTGCAGGGACAGGTTGTTAAGCAGGGGCAGGGACAATGCGCTGGTCTGCGCTTGACCGCAGACGGGGGAGTTACTGAATTCAGGTACAAATGCGCGCATAAGGCCAACTATACTCCACGCCTTCAGTCTTTGCCAAGCCGTTTGTCAGCCGGATGCCGCCCGCAAGCGGCCAGGTATCGGATAGGGAATCGCTTGATTCTGTTGTAGACTTGGCCACGGTCGGTTATCAGGAGTGATACATGAAGCTGCGCAATACCGAGAGCTATTACGGACTGGTCGCTCAATTTCTGCACTGGTCAGTGGTCTTGTTGATTCTTATCCAGTACGGCCTGGTACTGATTTTCGGGGATATGCCGCTCGGACTGGAAAAGATCGCCTGGATAGTACGGCATAAAGCCGTGGGCATGACGGTGCTGGCCTTGGCCTGTATCCGGCTGACCTGGCGCCTGTTCAATCCGGCCCCGCCGCTGCCTTCCCATATGAAACCCTATGAACGCTGGGGTGCGCATGCTTCGCATGCACTCTTATATATATTGATTTTCTCCATACCCTTGTCCGGCTGGGTTATGTCGTCCTTGGCCGGCATTCCGGTCAGTTATTTCGGTCTATTTGATATACCGGTACTGACATCTCCGGATAAAAGCCTGGTTGAGGCCAGCAAGCAGGTACACTTTTGGTTGAACTCTCTGCTGGCGGTTGTTGCCTCTTTGCATATCGGCGCGGCTTTTTACCATCACGGTTTCAAGCAAGACGAGGTGCTGGTTCGAATGTTACCCGGGGTTTTGATGAGGCGCGATAAACCATGAAGTTTTCAATCGGAATTCTTGTTTTTTTCATGATGGGCTGGGCTGCGGGAGCTTGGGCAACCGATACCGCGGCTGCGGACTGGCGGTTGCTGCCGGCAAAGAGCAGCCTCGTGTTCATATTCGGCCAGGCCGGTACGGACGAGAAAGGGCAGTTCCACTCATTTCCCTCGCAACTTAAATTCGGGGCTGACGCGCTCGAACAGAGCGGTTTCGACGTCAAGGTTGACATGAAATCCGTGGATACAGGGGATAAGGATCGCGACGAGATACTGCTCTCGAAGGATATGTTCGACGTGAAGCAGTGGCCGCAGGCGCATTTCAAAACCTTCAAAATCGAAAAGCACGGCGAAAATGAATATCAGGCGGATGCCGAATTGACCATTCGCGATCAGACGCGGCCGCTGCCTTTTCCCTTCCGCTTGGTTATATCCGAAGAGCAGGGCAAGCAGGTGTTCCGGCTGCAGAGCGAAGTCACCTTCAATCGCCTGGATTTCGGTGTAGGACAGGGTGAGTGGAAGGCCACCACCTGGATTCCTGATCCAGTGAAGGTCATAGTCGATATCCAGGCCGAGCGGGCGTCGGTTGCTGCTGCTCCACCTGATAATCCCTCGTCCACTCAATCATCCGCGGCTGCCGTTAAATAATTCATTTGACTTTGGATGGCGAAATCCGCCTGTCGCAACTGGCTATCCTTATATATATGTCCTGCATATATCTCTGATGGGCAAAAGCGCGCGGACAGGACTTGAAAATAGCCGGGTTTCCCGGATATCTCGCCCAAGTTGGGTGCAACCGCACGCATCATCAACCCACCGCCACGGTCAATATTTCAATGGCATCTCGCCGATGCCTGACCGGAATTGATCAAGGACTCCTTACGGATATTTCGATATATGCCAAGTACTCCCGCAGGCCTTAAGATTAGGCCCGTTGACCGCATTTATCAGGTCTTTGCAACTGCAATAGGGAGGTATGACGTAGTTTGCCATATCGAAAACAGTATGCGATACTTCCCGCCGCCGTTGGGGGATGCACGAGGCGGCTAGACAAAATAAGGTCGCATGGGACAGCGCAAAGAGTGGCTTTCCTTTGGCACCCGCCGCGGAAACGAATGGATTTCCAGTTTGCACGTCAGGTAATCGTCCCAGAGCGGCCGGTTTCAAACGGCTGCGAGGAAAACAATATAACTTGGAGACATATGTGTCATGAGGTTGTTTCGTTTCGACACCAGTAAATCGAGCGCGCGATTCCCTGCCGCTCCTCGCGAACCGGGCAGCTGGCGACCCGCACTCATTGCGGTGGGTACGATTGTCGCCCTGCTTGCGACTGCCGTAGCCAGCGCGCAGCTCCAGGAGACGCTTCAGGCACAGACTCAGGTCGACAAGGAGGCCGCCCAATCGCAGAAGCGGATCGACCAGATTCACGAGCAGACGCTTGATGCCGGCGCGCAGTACGCGCAGGCGATGGCTGAGGCCGAAAGCTATGAACGCTATAACGAGCAATTGAAGGCGCAGTTGAAGTCGCAGGAAGAGGAAATCGCTTCCACCCAGCAGCAGCTGCTCGACATCAAATCAACCGGCCGTGAAGTCCTGCCGCTGATGCAGAAAATGGTGCAGGTACTGGACCAGTTCGTCGGGCTTGACATACCTTTCCTGATTGAGCAGCGCACCGCACGCATTAATCATCTGAAAGACCTGATGACGCGTGCCGACGTATCCATTTCCGAAAAATACCGCCTTATTATGGAGGCGTACCAGATTGAGCTCGAGTACGGACGCACGCTCGAGACTTACGAGGGCACTTTAACCGCCGACGACCAGACGCGCACGGTGCAGTTTGTCCGGCTCGGCCGGGTTTCCCTGATGTACCGCACGCTGGATGGCGACGAGTCCGGCTACTGGGATGCGATCCAGAAGCAATGGGTGGCCGATAACAGTTATGGGGACACCATCGAGCGGGCAATCCGTGTGGCCAAAAAGGAAGTTGCGCCCGAATTGTTGATCGCCCCAGTACCCGCTCCCGTGGAGGTCAAATCGTGAGCACATCCAAATCAAGAATTTTCGCTGTACTCGCAGCCTCCGCGCTGATCGGCGCATTGCCGCTGGCCGGTTTCGGCCAACAGCAGGCGGGCAATACGGCCGCCGCCCCCGCGAGCTCGAAGGAAGCTCTGCTTGAGCGCGTGCGTTCGATTCACCAGGGTGAAAACGAGTTGTACAAGCAGCGCGCTGCCAAGTTCAACGCGGCCCCGAAGATCCAGCAGGAACAGATGCTGCGAGATGCGCAGCAGAAACTCGCCCAACTCAGTGCGGCGTCGACGAAGATGGCGGACACCTATGCCGCTACCGAGATCAAAATCAACGAGCTCCATCACGACCTGACAGAGAAGGCGCAGGATCTCGGTCTTGCCGAGCTGTTCGGGCTGGCGCGTCAGGTTGCGGGGGACGCTGCGGGCATCCTGCATCAGTCACTGATCAATTCGCAGTTCAAGGCGACCGAGGGCAAACTCGATCGCGTGGCGTTTCTGCGGGATTTCGCGGACGGTCGTCAGACGCCTACCCCGGAAGAACTGGAGCAGCTGTGGTTCGAAATACACCGTGAAATGACCGCTCAAGGCGAAGTGCTGCGCTATCAGGCCGAGGTTGTACAGCCGGATGGCATGGCCGAGTCGGTTGATGTCGTCCGTATCGGGCCGTTTGTTGCGTTGTCGGACGAGCAGTTCCTCAGCTACATGCCTGATCTCGGCTCGCTGACAGTGCTGCCGCGGCAGCTGCCCGATGAATTTATGGACATTGCCGAGGATTTCTACGATGCCAGCGAGGAATATGTCCCGGCGGTCATCGATTACACCCGCGGTGTGTTACAGGCTCTCTATATTGAACGCCCGACCTGGATAGAACGTATCCACCTCGGCCAGGAAATCGGCTATATCATCATCCTGGTCGGCCTTGCCGGAGCTTTCCTGTTTGTGTACCAGCTGCTGCATCTGATCCAGGTCCGAACCGCAGTCAAGCAGCAGCTCGATAACCTCGACGAGCCGAGGGATGACAACCCGCTTGGACGAGTGCTCCTGGCTTTCCGTGGCGACCCAAACCGCATTGAAGAAGATGCCGATGTCGCTGAGCTCAGGATTTCCGAGGCCGTATTGCGCGAAGTGCCGACGCTCGAACGCTTCCAGCACTTCCTGCGCGTGGCGGTCGCCGCCGGTCCGTTGCTCGGTCTGATCGGTACCGTGGTCGGTATGATTTTCACCTTCCAGAGTATCACCGAGTCCGGGTCAGGTGACCCGCGACTGATGGCAACTGGTATCGGGCAGGCAATGATCGCCACCGTGCTGGGTCTGGGCATCGCCATTCCGCTCCTGTTCGCGAACGCGCTGCTGAGCGGTTTGTCCCGGTCGGTGGTGCAGATCCTCGACGAGCAGAGCGCCGGCATGCTGGCCGAAAGCATCGAGAAGCGGCGCAATGCTTGAGCAGATTCCCTTTATCCGCGGCGTCGCCCATCTGGTGAATGACGGGGGGCCGTTCGTTATGTTGATCTTCGCGGCCGGTATCCTGATGTGGGCGCTGATCTTCGAACGGTACTGGTATTTCCAGAAAATACTGCCTGGACAAGCGGCTGAGGCCAAGCAAGCTTGGCGCGCGCGCACCGATCATACGTCTTGGATGGCGCGCCAGATCCGTCAGGCCATGATCTCGCGCCTCAACGTTTCAATGACTGCCGGTTTTCCGGTTATGCAGGTGCTGGTGCCGATGTCGCCGCTCCTGGGGCTGATCGGCACAGTCAGCGGTATGCTCGGGGTGTTCGACTCGATGGCCCTGCGTGGCAGCGCTGATGCGCGGAGTATGGCGAGCGGCGTGTCCGAAGCCATGATTTGTACCATGACCGGCCTTGCGGTGAGCATTACCGGTCTCTGGCCCGTCCATTACTTTCGTACCCGGGCGGTTCGCGAGACCGAACTGCTGGCGGACGAATTTAGCTTCTAATTGATTTATGCGGATCAAACGTCACTCCCAAAATGCGCATACGGAATCGCACGGTATCGACCTTGCGCCGATGCTCGATTTCGTCATCAATTTGCTGATTTTTTTCATTATCACCGCCGTGTTCGTGAAGGAATCCAGCCTCATTGTTAATCGCCCGACCGATGTCGATCAGCCGGAGAAAAAAAATGAGGTCGAGAGTATCCGGATCCAGATTTTGAACGACGGGTCGATCTGGATGGATAACCGTGTAATTGATCCCCGGGCGGTACGTCCCAATGTCGAGCGGCTGAGCGCCGCGAAATCCGACTCGGGCGTCCTCATCATTGCTCAGGAAGGGGCGCCCAATGGCGTCGTAGTCAAAGTCGTCGACCAGGTCCATCTGGGCGGAATCTACGACATTACTTTTACCACTACGCAGTAGGCCGCGAGGACGTTGACGCATGCAAATACGCCATCATGCACCGGAAAGTGAGGAAACCGGCATCGACCTTGCTCCGATGTTGGACTTCACCATCAATCTGCTGATTTTCTTTATCATCATCACCTCCTTTATCAAGGAGACCGGGGTGAAGGTAATCAAACCGGAGGCGGTGACCGCGGAACACCGCGACACCGGAAACCTGTTGATTGCGATCCGCGAAAATAACGACATCTGGATGGGCGGTGAACGTATCGAGCAGCGGGAACTCAGGGCGCTGATCGAGCGCCTGCACATCGAACGCCCGGACGATACGGTGGTTATCATTGCCGACCAGGACTCCGACGCCGGCGTGGTGGCCAAAGTAATGGATGAGGTGAAGGCGGGCGGGATTTCAGAAATGTCCATCGCCGCCGAGCCGGGCGGTTGAGGCCAGGAGAATTCGATCATGATGATGTTGCGGTTGCCATCGACGATGATGATGCGGTTATCGTCGACGTTATTACTCGGTGCGGCGCTGACCACCGGTGTGTTTTGGGTGCTGTGGTCGCTGGTCGGCCAGCCCATCAACGTGGATGAAGGGATCCAGGCGACTCGAATCGAGTTCAGTCGCCTGCGTCACGACACAGATGTCGCGAGTAAGCGCGACAAAAAGGTCGAACGCGAACCCCCGCCGGCACCGCAGGTGCCGCGTATATCGCCCACGATGGCGAGCATCGATACCAGTCTCTCACCGCTCTCGGTGAATTTCGATATGGGTTTGAACATGAAACTCGGCGCCGATACCGATGTAATACCGCTGGTGCGCATCCCGCCTGAATACCCGCGGCGCGCAGCGCAGAAGGGTATTGAAGGCTCGGTGCTCGTACAGTTTACGATCACAGCGACGGGCTCCGTCACCGACGCAAAGGTGGTCGCTGCCCAGCCGCCTGGGCTCTTCGACGAGGCGGCCATCCGCTCGATCCTGCGCTGGCGCTATAACCCGAAGATCGAAGACGGTGTCGCTGTCGAGCGCGTTGGTGTGCGAACGACTATTCGTTTTGAAATGGATCAATCCGAAAAACAAAAAGAGAAATAGGCGATGCGGCTACGCACTACTAAGTATTTGATTTCGTTTGCTGCAGAGGCGTTGGTCGTGCTTGCGTTGGCTGCGCCCTCCGCCGCGTTCGCCCAGGACAAACCCAAGGAAGAAGGTCGTCGTCCCGCGAGTGCGACTGTCAGTGAGCGGTTCGGCAAGGCGTTGAGCAAGGCAATCGAGCTTCTGAACAAAGATGACGCCGCGGGTGCCAGAGCACTGCTCGCCGACATCTCCACCGAGGGTCTCAGCCCATATGAAATCAGTCGCCTGGAACAGGTCCGCTCCAGCATTGAGTACACGGCGGGCAATTATCCCTCTGCCAGGCAACACCTGCAGAAAGCGATCGACTCCGGCGGCTTCAGCGAATCCGAGATCTTGAATGCCAAGTATCAGATCGCGCAGCTCTTCATCATGGGTGAAAACTATGACCAGGGCATAGCGACACTAAAGGAATGGTTCAAGGCCACGCCGGCACCGAACTCAGCGGCTTACTACCTGCTGGCTGTTGCCTACTACCAGAAGAACGATCTCAATGCCGCCTTCGAGCCTGCGAAAAAGGCGGTTGAGTTGAGTGAAAATCCGCAGGCGGGTTGGATCGAGTTGCTGCTCGGGCTTTATCTCCAGCGCGAAAACTACAATGCTGCGCTGCCCTTGCTGGAGAGGCTTACCGCTATGCAACCCCAGAAGAAGGACCATTGGCTGCGCCTCGCTTCGCTCTATCAACAGCGGGAAGAATATGCCAAGGCACTGGCCGCGATCCAGATCGCGTACAACGCCGGTTATTTCAAGGACTCTTCGGAATACGAACGCCTGTTCGGCATGCTGCGTTTCAACGACATTCCCTTTCGGGCTGCGCGGGTGCTGGAGCAGGCGATAGAAAACAAAAACGTCGAAGCGAATTCCAAAAATTACGAGAAGCTTGCTGACGCCTGGATTCAGACACGCGATTACGATATGGCCATTCCACCGCTGACCCGTGCCGCGGAGCTGTCCAAGAACGGCGAGCTGTTCATGCGCCTGGGCCAGGTGCAGATACAGCTCAAGCAGTGGCCGCAGGCCGTCGATGCCCTGCAGGCGGCCTTGAAGAAGGGCGAACTTAAAGACGCCGGCCAGGCAAATCTCTTGGCCGGTATTGCGCTGTTCAATCTGAACCGGCTGGACGACGCGCTTAAATATTTCCAGCGCGCCACGCGCTCCGAGAAGTTTGGCGACATGGCGAGTGACTACGTCAAACTGATTCGGTACAGGCAGCGAAATTAAGGCGGTCGGTGGGCAAAATTGTGAGTGACAGGATTTTTCAGATTATGAACATCAAAAGTTGGTACAGGTCCGGCGGAGTTGCTTTGGCCTTTGCTGCGATACTCGTCAGCGGAGCAGCCGCTGCGCAGGATTCTGGCAACGAATACGCGAAAGTCATGGCCCAGGTCGATCAGTACAGCCAGTACAACGTGCATCTTGAGCAGTTGCTCCAATCCCAGCAGCGCGACATCCAGTCGCTCACGCGGCAGATAGCAGGGCTGCAAAACACGGCGGATAAGGTGCAGTCGCTGGTGCAAAAGATGTTCGCTGAGCTAGAGAAATTTGTTGCAAGCGATCTGCCGTTCATGCAAAAGGAACGCAACGAGCGCATTGCTGCGTTGCGGGAGCAGATGCAGAAGGAGGGTGAGCCGGCGGAGAAATTCCGGCGGTTACTGGAGGCATACATGATCGAGGTCGAGTACGGCCGGACCATGCAGAACTATCCCGGCCAGCTTAATGGCCGCGATGTCCAGTTTCTTCACCTTGGCCGGGTTTCGTTAATGTACCGTACGACCGACGGAGACGAGACCGGCTATTGGGATCGCAACACGAAATCCTGGGTTGTAGATTCCGACTACGCCCGCGCTATCGAGGAAGCCATCCGCATGGCTCAGGAAACGCTTGCCCCGGACCTCCTTGTCCTGCCGGTGCCCGCACCGGAGAGCCGCTCATGACGGGTACGCGAATCAGGATCGGCGTTCGTTCCCGGCTGGAACGCCTGCGACTCGCGCTGTGCACGGGGCTGGCTGCGGCTGTGCTGATTGCACCTTGCGGCGTGTTGGCGCAGGGAGATAAAGCATCGAGCGGTAAGGGTGACAAAAAGGCCGCGCAGGCTGCTGCCGCCAATCCGCAGCAGGTTTTCCAGCAGCTGCAGCAGCAGATTCAGGCATTGCGCACGCGCGAAGCGAAGCTCATGCAGCAGAAGGAAGCGGAAGCGCAGGAAAGACTGGCCAAGCAGCAGGAGCAGACGCGGCGCATGATCGCCCGTCGCGACTACGCCGATGCCATCAGCAAGGAACTTGACCGCCAATGGGAAGTGAACGATAAGAAGCTGGCAGAACTTACCGATTTGTTGAAGCAGCAACAGGGAAACCTTGGCGAGCTTTTCGGCGTCACCCGGCAGACTGCCGGCGACGCGGCTCGTGCGCTGCGGGAATCCTTGATCTCGACTCAGCTCAAACCGCCGCCAGGTCAGGAGGAGCGTGCCGAATTCATGGTGCGGATCACCGCCGAGAAAACTCTGCCATCGACCCGGGAACTTGAGCGGTTGTGGTTCGAGTTGCTGCGTGAAATAACCATGGCTGGCGAAGTTGTCCGCTATCAGGCCGAAGTCCGTCAGATTGAAGATAATCAATCGGTTACGGAGGAGGTGGTGCGTATCGGTTCTTTTACCGCGATCAGCGGTGACGAATATCTGGGCTACCTGCCGAGCGCGACGAAACTTACCGAGCTCGATGGCCATCTGGCTGCCCGTTTCCGCGACATCGCCGACAATCTCGTAAATACGCCGCCCGACGCCGGTTACACCAAGGCCGTGGTCGATCCAACAAGCGGCGCCTTGCTTGGCCTGTACTTGCAGCGGCCGAACTGGCTGCAGCGTATTGCGCGTGGTGAAGTCATTGGCTATGTGATTATTGCGGTCGGCATCCTCGGTGTCTTGCTTGCGCTCTACCAGTATGGCTACCTGGTCAAGACGCGCTCTGCTGTACACTCGCAGCTTGAGAAACTGTCGAAACCGCAAGACGACAACCCGCTCGGACGTCTCCTGCTGGCGTTCAGGGGAGGCCACGGCGAAGCCCGGCGAGCCCCGGAAAGTGCTGAACTCGCGGAACTTAGATTATCGGAAGCCGTACTGCGCGAAGTCCCGCAGTTGGAACGCTTCCAGTCGTTTCTCCGACTGGCCGTATCTGCAGGCCCGCTGCTCGGTCTGATCGGTACCGTAATCGGCATGATTATTACGTTCCATTCGATCGTGGCATCCGGGACCAGCGATCCCCGGTTTATGGCCCATGGTATCGGGCAAGCCATGATCGCCACAGTGCTCGGCCTTGGTATCGCGATTCCGCTCCTGTTCATTAACTCGGGTTTGGTCGCCTTATCGCGCGGCATCATGCAGATCCTTGACGAGCAGAGTGCGCTGCTCCTTGCCGACACCATCGGCGAGAACCGTAAGGGGGGGGATAAAGCCCATAAGGGCAGCGAGTCTCACAAGCGAAACGAGTCGCACAAGAAAACCCCCAAGCACAAATAGGCCATGCCTGAATTCCTGACGGCTCCTGCGCCCTACTACACTGCGGGAGCCGCCTGGCAAGAGTGTTTACGGTTGTATCGCCCCCACTTCTTTAATCCACATTTAGGCTGGTTTTACAGTAAATTGGCCCTATGTTATGATCCAAGTCCTTACCAAAACCTAAGGGCGCTGCATCCAATCCAATAGTCAATAAAGCTCGATCCGGCCCAAGTTATTCGAGCAACAGCGGGTAAAAAGTCGTCGCTGAATCCAAACAAGCCCTAGGAGATCACGGACAGCCCGTGAATGCCGCAGAAGTTCAGGAGATAACCATTTCCAAAACCTAGGCAGTCGATTTTTAGTTGAGTCTTGATTTTTTCTACGGGTTGGCCCATATGATGACAAGGCAAAGCTTTTAATTTGGGTGACTATATGATTCGTGTTCAGCCTGCTTCAGTCATAATTCTCGCCATAACAGTAAGTTTTCTCATCCCGACTTCGTCCACATTCGGACAAGCAGAGGATGTAAAATCGCTTATACGCGAAGCTTCGCGCGAATGCCGTACCGCAAAGCAGCTGCGGCGGGAAAATCTTGAGCAAGCGCAGACCCATTTCAAGGCCTATACGGCGTTGCTGAACAAGGCCATCGCCCTCGAACCGAATCTCCTGAATTCCAATGACCCGGCTGTCACCCAGGTCCTGGATTTCTGCAACATAGTCAAGAACGATCTGGAGCGCGCCGAAGCCCTTCCCCTGTTCGAGAGCGGTCTGCGGGAATGTTCCGAAGCGCGTGTATTGATTTCCAACGCAGCCTTTGATGAGGCTCGACAGAAGTACCAGCGTTACCAGCAGTATAAGGAAGGCGCCCTGGCCATCAGCCAGAGCGTGCTCGACGTATATGAGAATTCCTATGAAATCCGCTTGTGCGACCGGCTGGAAGCCGATATCAAGCAGGCGGAATTGGAGTACAAGGGCCAGTTGCAGATATCGGCCAAGGATGGGGAAAGCGCATTCAAGGTCGTGCTGGACAGTTTGAGCCAGTCCGACCGCCAGTGTCGCGGCGCGGAAAATCTGATCAACGATAAGGATTCCTATGGAAGCCAGACCGTTGGCCAGATACAGTCGCTGGCGGCCGAGGCCGAGAAACTCAAACAGGAAGCCTTGTCGCAGCGTCGGCAACTGCTGGCGCAGGGCAGGCAGCAGGATGGGGTCACTGCGAAGAAGATCGATACGGTACTGGGGGGCCTGGAGGAATGCCTGAGTTCGGTCACCGGTGGTATTACCCGCGTCCAGGCCACGCTGGCTGCGCGAAAAACCACAGCTGGTGGTGGGGCTGAGAGCGCAACCAATACTCCGCTACGGCAGATCGTAGGCGCCCCGGCGAGTTATCCGCAGCGCGCGATCCGACGCAACATCGAAGGATTTGTTACCGTTAAATTCATTGTGACCAAGACCGGGGATGTGGATGAGAATTCCATTCAGATAACCCAGGCTGAACCCGAGGAAATATTCAATGATTCGGTAATCAGTGCGGTCAAGAAATATAAATTCCAGCCACGCGTCGTCAATGGCGTAGCGGTTGACACCAAGGATGTGGAAAAGAAGGTAGTCTTTAAATTGCAGTAGCAGTGCTTTGCCTTGTCTATCGCGGACAACGCCCTCCTACTTCGTTGTTGCAGCAATAAAACCGGTTTATGTGGATCAGCAAATAACCAAGCCCCGCCCATGTCGGGGCTTTTGGTTTTTAAGATGCCCGAGTAAAATCCAAACTTTGCGTTTTCTGGGGGGCTGTACCCGATATGCTCGATTATGACCGCAAAAAAGCGTTGGCCTGGATGTTCTATGACTGGGCTAATTCGGCTTTTGCAACCGTTGTGCTGGTCGGCTTCTTTCCGGTTTTCTACAAACAGGTGCTCGCTGTCGACCTTGGAAATACGGTCAGCACCTTTTATCTGGGACTGGCCAATTCGCTGTCAGGTTTCGCTATCATCGTGCTGGGTCCGATTCTGGGGGTAATGGCAGACCAGACTGGAAAACAAAAACTCTTTTTGCTGATTTTTACCCTGATCGGCGTCGCCGGCACGGGTGGTCTGTTCTTTCTGGCAGAGGATTCCTGGATGTTCGGTTTGGCCTGTTTCCTGATCGCCGGCATAGGTTTCATGGGAAGCATGGTGTTTTACGATGCAATGCTGGTTGGCATCGTGCCTGCAGCCTATTACGAACGCATTTCCTCCGGAGGTTACGCCCTGGGTTACCTGGGCGGAGGCCTGCTGTTTGCATTTTGTATTCTCATGTCACTGCATCCCCAATGGTTTGGCTTTCCCGGTGCGCTCGATGCGGTGCGCTGGTCTTTTCTGTTGACCGCCTTGTGGTGGGCTGCATTCAGCATTCCACTGCTCTCGACGCATATTGAAGCGGCCGCACATCGGCCGGTGACTGGCAATATTCTGGCATCATCCTTCAAGCAGCTGCAGGCAACGCTTGGCCATATCCGCGATAATCCCCTGGTATTCAAGTTTCTGCTCGCATACTGGTTCTATATTGACGGCATCGATACAATCATCCGCATGGCGACCGATTACGGCCTTTCGGTGGGCATCGACAGCAATGATCTGATCACAGCGCTGTTGATCACCCAGTTTGTCGGTTTCCCGGCAACAATTTTCTATGGGCGGCTCGGTGAAAGGATAGGTTCCAAGAGCGGAATCCTGTTGGCACTGGCCGTTTATCTTGTGCTCTGCGTGTGGGCCTATTTCATGGATACTGCAGTTGAGTTCTATGTTTTGGCTGCAGTAGTCGGATTGGTGCAGGGCGGCGTACAGGCGCTCAGCCGCGCCGTTTATGCGAGCCTGGTACCTCCGGAACGGAGTACCGAGTTTTTCGGTTTTTACAATATGCTGGGCAAAACGGCGGTACTGCTGGGTCCGGTCCTGATGGGCACCATAGGCGCCGTCACAGGAAATAGCCGCTATTCGGTGCTGGCGATTATTATTTTGCTGGCTATTGGCGGCTGGGTGCTATTGAAGCTGCATCTGCCACGCCGGACGAGTTAAATCTAAGGAGTGAGTTTTGATGGACGACCAGAAAAAAGGCATCGGTATCCTGGAGATTTGCAAGAGCGTCCTGATGTCCTTTTTCGGGGTGCAGAAGGAAAGCGTGCGCCGGCGCGATTTTGAAAAAGGTAAACCGGTACATTTCATAATCACCGGTTTTATACTCACCGCGTTGTTCATCGCCGTGCTGTATGGCGTAGTCAAACTGATACTGCATTTCGGTGGTTTGTAAACAAGTGCGGAAGCTCTGAAACAGGTTCTTGAATTGGATTTGGGACTTCAGCAATTATCCGATCTCCAGGCGCAACTCCGGCAGGCGCCCCTGTATCAGCGCTGGTCCATGCATATTCTCGCCCAGCGCTCCAAACGCATGCATGCCGCATATCTGGACTTGAGACTCCAAAATCGCTACGCAGCCGCAGTGGATTTCCTGATCGACGATCTGTTCGGACCTAATAGTCTATGCTATCGCGAACTGGGATTGCAGAAGGCGGAAGCCACTATGTTGCGAGTGCTGCCGGAGGGGCTATTAAAGGCCGTCGCGCAGGCCGTGGAATTTTCCTTGCTGACGATAAGGCTCGATCTCGGGCTGGCTGAAATTCTGGATGTTACGGCTGAGCCCGGCGCTCTGCCGGATGCCGCCATGATGCAGCGCGCACAGCGCGCAATGGCCGCCCATGAGGAATACCGCCGGCAAATCTCCCTGGTGCTCGAAATTGGGGAGGAGATCGAGGCCATCGTGCACAAGCCATTTGTCACTTTAGGCTTGAAAATGTGTCGGCAGCCGGCGCGAGTAATGGGGTTGGGTGAGCTGCAGGACTATCTTGAGCGCGGAGTTGCAGCTTTCAAAAAAATGCGGGGCTCAGCGGAATTCTTCAAGACTTTTCAGCAACGGGAAATGTCATATTTGCAGTCAGTTTTTTCCGGGCTTTAGAAACCGGTGCCGCAATGCCAAGACCAAAAGAACAAAATATTTATCCGCTCGCGGCTATTTTCGGATGCGGGAGATAAATCGATGGATTTTTCGGCGGCTTTGCTATTAATAGACTTAAAAGTCTTGGCAGTGTTACATGCGTTGCTTCTTCGGGGTGTGTGAAGCTAATTTATCTGCAAGGCGAGTGGGTTCCGGTAGTTTGTAGCGGGTCACGCACAGCATTACGTATTCAAGAGCGCTCTGCAGGCTGATTTTATGCCCGGCCGATACGTAAACCGGTCTGACATTTTCACGTGTCCTCAGGGCGGCTCCGACTATCTCGCCGCGGTGTATCAACGGCGTATGAGAGCCTTTGGCCTGGGCGGGCGGCTGATGTGTTCCGCATAGCACGGATTTTGCGATGCCAACGCTTGGCAGTTCCGTGATCAGGCCTAGATGCGAGGCGATGCCCAGGCGGCGCGGATGGGCGCGGCCCTGGCCGTCGCAGAACAGCATGTCTGGCAGAGTGCGCAGTTGCTTTAAGGCTTCAAGAATGGCGGGAATTTCACGGAACGAGAGCAGACCAGGCACGTAGGGAAAGTCGGTCGCCCGCGTTGCCACCACTGATTCGACTAGCCGCAATTCGGGTATCGCCAGTACGCAGACGGCAGCCTTGGTGACCCGCCCTTCATCTTCGAATCCGACATCGATGCCGGCAATGTAGCGTATGGCGCCGAAGTTGTCGCGGTCGAGCAGCTGCTTTGCAAGCTGGAGCTGCAAGGTAATCGCTTCAGCTGGCGTCAGATTCCAGGGGTGCAGAGCACGGAGCAGCATGTACAGGCCGGGCCGGATAAGAAGTGGGTTTCCAGTCTTACAGTACGTACTTCAAGCCGAGGAGCATAAGAATTGCGGCCATTATGCGCTGCATAATTTTTTCCGGAACCAGGCCGGCAACCTTGGTCCCCAGCCAGATGCAAGGTAAAGAGCCGATGATGAGGCTCAACAGCAGACGATAGTCGACATGGCCGAGTTGCATATGGCCGAAACCGGCGGCGGCCGTCAGGGGCACGGCGTAGGCGAGGTCGGTACCTATTACGCGGATCATCGGCATGCGGGGATACAGCATCATCAGAGCGGTCGCTCCAAAAGCACCGGCCCCAACCGATGATAATGTTACTGCCACACCCAAAAAAATTCCCATCAGGATGGTCAGCCAGCCGGCATGACGGCGTTCAAATTCGCCGACACCGGAATGACTGTCCGCCAGTTGATGGCGTTCCCTGATCAGGAAGCTCCGGAACAGCAAAACCAGTGAAGTCAGCACCAGCATGATGCCCAGAGTCTGCTTGAGTAGATCCGTGAAATCGAAACCGGTTTTCTGGAAATGCCTGAGCAGCAGGGTGATTATTATCGAAGCCGGTACGCAGCCGACGACGAGCAGGCCGACAATTTTCCACTCAACCGAGCCTTGGCGGGCATGGGTGACGATACCGCCGGATTTGGTGATTGCCGCGTATAGCAAGTCGGTGCCGATCGCCGTCGTTGGTGGGAAACCAAAGCCCAACAGAATCGGGGTCATGAAAGAGCCGCCGCCGACCCCCGTCATTCCAACAACGAAACCGACGGAGCCGCCAGCGAGTATATATAAAATAAAATCCTGCACCTGATTTCTCCTGGATTGGGTCAGAGAGACTTTATGCGCTCGGCCTGACGTTGCAGGTCGCCTAGAGCGCGTTCGAGTTCATGCAGGCGTTCGCGTTTCTTGCCGATAACTTCGGGTGGCGCCTTGTCGGTAAAATTTTTGTTTTGCAGTTGGTTGCCGATCTGTTCCTGTTCGTGGCGGAAACGCTGCAATTCCCTGTCGAGGCGTTTGAGTTCGGCGGATTTGTCGATCAACCCTGCCAGCGGTATCAGGATTTTCATTTCGCCGGCTAACGCGATCGCAGACTCGGGGGTGGCGGCGTCGGCAGCAAGGGGCGTCAACGATTCCAGTTTCGCCAGTGAGCTCAGATATTCGCTGTATTGCGCCAGCAATGCACTTTCCTGGGCGGTTCCGCCCTGGACAATCACCGGCAGCAGTTTGGCCGGTGCGATATTCATTTCGGCGCGGATGCGGCGTACGCCGGTGACGAACTGCTTCAGCCAGCCTATATCAGCCGCGGCCTTGTCGTCGATCTTTCCAGGGTCGCTTTCCGGGTAGGATTGCAGCATGATCGTGGCGCCTTGTTTACCCGCCAGCGGTGCGATGTGCTGCCACAACTCTTCAGTAATATATGGTATGAGCGGATGCGCCAGCCTCAGCAGCGTTTCCAGCACGCGCACCAGGGTGCGGCGGGTGCCGCGCTTGGCGGCCGCCGATGCCTGGGCGGACTGCAGCAATGGCTTGGAGAATTCCAGATACCAGTCGCAGTACTCGTTCCAGGTGAATTCGTAGAGCTCTGTCGCGGCCAGGTCGAAACGGTATTCATTCAGATGTTGCCCAATATTCCGTTCCGTGATCTGCAGCTGCGACACGATCCAGCGATCCGCCAGCGACAACTCCAGGGGATCCTTGGGGTCCAGACCCGTATCCTGGTCCTCTGTGTTCATCAGCACATAACGGCTGGCATTCCACAATTTATTGCAGAAATTGCGATAACCCTCCATGCGCTGGATATCGAAACGGATGTCGCGGCCGGTGGACGCGAGCGAGGCCAGCGTGAAGCGCAGCGCGTCGGCGCCGTAGCCCGGCATGCCTTGCGGAAAAGCCTTGCGCGTGTTCTGTTCTATCTTCTTCGCCATCTCCGGCTGCATCAGGCCGCTGGTGCGTTTCTTGACCAGCGCCTCCAGGTCGATCCCGTCCATCAGGTCCAGCGGGTCCAGGATATTGCCCTTGGATTTGGACATCTTCTGGCCGTGTTCGTCGCGGATCAGTCCCGTGATGTAAACATCGCGGAACGGTACGTCGTCCATGAATTTCAGGCCGAACATGATCATGCGCGCGACCCAGAAGAAAATAATATCGAAGCCGGTCACCAGCACAGAGGAAGGATAAAAGGTCTGGAGTTCCGGTTTCTTATCGGGCCATCCAAGTGTGGAGAAGGGCCATAGCGCCGATGAGAACCAAGTGTCGAGTACATCTTCGTCCTGATGCAGCGCGACATCGGGTTTGAGCTCATGCTTCTGACGTACTTCAGTCTCGTTGTGGCCCACGTAGACATTGCCATCCTTGTCATACCAGGCGGGAATGCGATGGCCCCACCAGATCTGGCGGCTGATGCACCAGTCCTCAATATTGTGCATCCAGTTGAAGTAGGTCTTGCTCCAGTTCTCCGGTACGAAACGGATGCGCCCGTCTTCGACGGCGCGTATCGCCGGTTCTGCGAGCGGTTTGGTGCGGACATACCACTGGTTGGTCAGGTAAGGTTCGATGACGGAGTTGGTGCGTTCGCCGCGCGGGACTTTGAGCGTGTGTTCCTCGATTTTTTCCAACAGGCCCGCTGCTTCCAGGTCAGCGATGACGCGCTTGCGCGCCTCGAAGCGATCCAAGCCCTGATACGCCGGGGGCGCCTCGCGGTTGATTTTCGCATCCGGCGTGAAGACGTTGATGATTGGCAGCTTGTGCCGCTGGCCTACGGCGTAATCGTTGAAATCGTGGCCGGGCGTGATCTTGACGCAGCCCGAGCCAAAGGCCGGGTCCACGTAATCGTCATCGATTACCGGTATGCGCCGGCCTGTTAGTGGCAGCTCAACCGTCTGGCCGATCAGCTTGCGATAACGTTCATCTTCCGGATGCACCGCGACGGCCGTGTCACCGAGCATGGTTTCAGGCCGCGTGGTTGCGACCACGAGGTGGCCCTTGGTGCCGCTTAAAGGGTAGCGGATGTGCCAGAGCTTGCCTTTTTCCTCGACGGAATTGACTTCCAGGTCCGAAATCGCGGTCAGCAGCACGGGGTCCCAGTTGACCAGGCGTTGGCCGCGGTAAATCAGCCCTTCGTCGTGCAAACGCACGAACACTTCGGTGACAGCCCGGGACAGGCCTTCATCCATGGTAAAGCGTTCGCGGTTCCAGTCCGGCGAATCACCCAGGCGCCGCATCTGGCGGCTGATGGTGCCGCCGGATTGCTCTTTCCAGGCCCAGACCTTGTCAATAAAAGCAGCACGCCCCAGTTGCTTGCGGCCAGTGCCCTGGGCCTCCAGCTGGCGCTCCACCACCATCTGGGTGGCGATGCCGGCGTGGTCGGTGCCTGGTTGCCACAGCGCATTGTCGCCGCGCATCCGGTGATAGCGGATGAGGGCATCCATCAAGGTATGCTGGAAGGCATGGCCCATATGCAGGGTGCCCGTGACGTTGGGCGGCGGAATCATGATGCAGTAGGCACCGCCCCGGCCCGAAGGCCGGAAATAGTCGTTTTGCTCCCACTGACGGTACCAGCGGTTTTCTATTTCCTGGGGGTTGTAGGTCTTTTCCATGCCTTTATCGAAGTTATCGCGGTTGTGTGGCTGCGCATAATGGCGCACGAGCGCGGCATTATAGCCGAAAGCGGGGCAAGTAATGAGTTGGCTTGCGGGCCTTAAAAAGCTGGATAAGGCGCAGGGAAAGCGCCCTTTCGCAAGGCGCGTCGCGCCGAAGCGGGTACAAAAAGATCAAAGATGGACTGTTTCGGCAAATTACCGGGATTTCTTGTCGCGGAGCTGTTTTTCGAGGGTGTTGATGATCTCGGCGCCGATTTCCTTGCTAAGCGCGGGAAGCTGGCGGTAGAGCGCCTTGTAGACCAGACGGTCCACGGTCTCAGCCAGATCCTTCGGTAAATCTCCGCCGGCCGAGGCCTTTGCAGCTTTGTCGGGGGCTGGGGGTGCCGCGAGGGAGGGTTCGAGAACCGGCCGATCCGACGTGCCCACGATCTCCGTCAGAGTGGGAATGCGATCCGAGGGGTCGATGGATTTTTTGTTAGTGGCTTTGTTCATGATTCCGGTTTTTGCTGATGCTCAAATTTCATGGTGGTGTAATTCGTGATTCTGTTGACGGTAGAAAGTAAAGCGCTCGCGGCCTGCATTCCTGATGCGCTCTTCCTGATTGACGATCTCGGCCATGCGCTCGAAGCGAGTATAGAAAGGGGGTACCGCTTGCGCAAGGTTGATCAGAACCTGCCTCTGCTGTTGTGGCGCTTCGTTCCACCCGATGGTCACCGGAGTGGCTGCCGAGGCAGCATCTGTCTCAAGGCAGTGCGGCACGAAACTGCCATCACGGAAAGTCCATAACAGTTCGTCGAGTTGCAGGGCCTGGGTTTCGGAATCGGCCTGGATATGGATTTGCATTCCCTGCTGCCAGGCCTTCTCGCAAAGACGGCAGGCGGTTAATTCGCGGTTCTGGTTGCTCTTCAGGATGTAAAAGTCGATACGCATTCGCGGGCTTAGGTATGATTCGACAGGATATATTCAGTGAGCAGAGGTACCGGCCGGCCGGTGGCTCCTTTGTCGCTGCCGCTTTTCCAGGCAGTGCCCGCGATATCCAGATGCGCCCACGGGTATTTTTCCGTGAAGTGCGCCAGGAATGTCGCCGCAGTGATGGCACCGCCATCGCGGTTACCGACATTGGCAAGATCAGCGAAACTGCTGTTCAGCAGCGGCTTGTATTCACTCCACAGCGGGAGTTCCCATACCCGGTCCCAACTGCGCTGGCCGGCGCTTTTCAGGGCTTCGATCAGTTCAGAGTTGTTGCCGAATAAGCCGCTGGGGAAGCGTCCGAGGGCGATTACGCAGGCACCCGTTAGAGTCGCAATATCGATTACAGCGGCCGGTTGGTAACGTTCGACGTAGGTGAGTGCGTCGCACAGTACCAGGCGTCCCTCGGCATCCGTATTGATGATCTCGATGGTGCGCCCCGACATACTGGTGACGATATCCCCCGGCCGGGTTGCGCCGCCGCCCGGCATGTTTTCCGCTGCGGCAATCACTCCAATGAGATTGGCGCGCAGCTTCATCTGCGCGCAGGCCGCCATTGTACCGATGACGCTGGCGGCACCGCACATATCGAATTTCATTTCCTCCATGCCTTGTGCGGGCTTGATGGAAATGCCGCCCGTGTCGAAGGTGATGCCCTTGCCGACCAGTACCACCGGTTTTGCGCCCGGGTTGCCTTGCCGGTATTGCATGATGATCAGTTTGGGCGGCTGTTTGCTGCCCTGGGCGACCGCCAGCAGGGAGCCCATGCCGAGTTTCCTCATTTGAGCCGTTTCAAGCACGGTGGTTTTGACGGATGGATAACGTTTCGACAGGGCGCGTGCCCGTTGCGCGAGGTACGAGGGCGTGCAGACATTGGCGGGCAGGTCACCGAGGTTTCTGGTGAGTGACATGCCATGAGCGATGGCCGATCCAGTGACGAGGGCACGAGCGCTGGCGCGGTCAGGTTTGCCGGCAGAGAAACCGAACACCAGTTTTTGCAGTCTGGATTTGTTCTGCTGTTGCTTGTATTTGTCGAAACGATACAGAGCCTCTTCACTATGGATCACGGCCTGACGGAGCTTGCGTTCCTGGTCCAAGCCCTGCACTTCGATTTCATGCAGGAAAGAAACAGCCTCTGCCGCGCCGCTCGACTTCAAGGACTGTGCCGCGCCCGAGCAGATGGCTTGGTAATCACCCGCAGTGATTTTCCCGGCGGCGCCACATCCGACCGCGAGCACCCGCGCAGCACCGATATTGGGAACGTTATGTATGATTTTTCCGGAGCCAACCCGCGCAATGATATCGCCCTGTTTGAGCAGCCTGCTCAGAAACCCGTTACTGCGGCGGTCGATTTGACGGGCAGCCGCGGATAGATCGTTCTTTTCGAATATGCCGACTATGACGCAATCGGTTTTCACACTGTCAGCCTGAGCGGCTTTTACTGCATAATCCATAGGTTCTCCGGGAGGGCGCGGGGTGAGTACAATCCCCGTTTCTTGGTTTTCATAAAACGGGAAACACTATACCATGGGCGGGGTGAGGCTTGAAATGAGGCGCGCGGAACGAGGCATGCATGCTGCGTATCATTGATCGTTATGTGTTCAAGGAATGCGCGCTTGCGACACTGGCGGTAATAGCAGTATTACTGTTCATATTGCTCGGCAATTCCTTTGTACGCGTGCTCGGCAATATCGCCGAGGGCAAATTATCCGCGGATTCCCTGTTGCCCATGCTCGGTGTCAACATGATTAATTATCTGGTGATCCTGGTGCCGCTGGGTTTATACCTGGGCATTCTGCTTGGCATGGGGCGTTTCTACCGCGACAGCGAAATGGCTGCGATGTTCGCCGGCGGTGTCGGCACGCTGCAGTTGTACCGGCCGCTGCATTACCTGGCTGTCGTGGTCGCCCTGTTAAGTGCCTGTCTGGTTTTTTATCTGGCTCCCTGGGCTGCGGCAAGACAGGACGAGTTGAGGCACCGTGCCCAGTATCAATCCCCGCTCGCCGGCCTGGCGCCAGGCCAGTTCAATGAATCGGGAGTGGGGCAGACCCTGTTCTTCGAAAGCTTGGATCCGGCTGCTTCGGTCATGCGTCAGGTGTTCCTGTATAACTCGAAGACGGAGCAGCCCACGGCGCAGCTGGCGAGGACGGGAGTGCAGCTGCATGACCCGGACGGGAATTCCTATCTGGTTTTTAACGAAGGCGAAAGTTACAGCGGACGGCCTGGGAGAAGGGATTTCCGCATCACGGAATTCTCAAGCTATGGCTTGCGGGTACGCGAAAAAGAGGTCCCCGCCATCAAGCTGCGAATCAGCGCTTTGCCGATATCCAAATTGTGGGCCCACGGGCGGCCGGAGCACCTGGCGGAATTGCACTGGCGTTTCGCCATACCTGTCAGCTGTTTTGTCCTTGCTCTGCTGGCTTTGCCCCTCAGTCATACTTCACCCCGCAAGGGTAGATTTGCCAAGCTTGGAACCGGGATACTGGTGTATATCGTATATTCGAACCTCATCGGGCTGGGCAGGGCTTGGCTCGAGCGCGGGATCGTGCCCTCATGGGCGGGTTTGTGGTGGATCCATTTTATTTTTATCGCCGCTCTGCTGTTAATGCTGATTCAAACGGAAAAAAGGCAGCTCTTCTCACGGCATCGCACCGGCCGGGGAAGGGCGGCATGAATATTCTGGACCGCTACATCGCGCGTGTAATCATAACAGGCGCCGCTCTCGCCCTGCTGGTGCTGGGCGCGCTGGATACGTTTCTGGCTGTGATGCGCGAGTTCGAACATGCGGGGAAGGGCGGTTATGGATATGTCGGAGTCATTATTTATGTGCTGCTGACTTTGCCAGGCAGATTGTATGATCTGTTTCCCGCGGCGGTTCTGGTCGGCGGCCTGATTGGCATGGGAGCCCTGGCAGGGGGTAGTGAACTGGTGGCGATGCGGGCGGCGGGGGTTTCGATTATGCGCATTATCGGCGCCGCCGCTCAGGCGGGCCTGGTTCTGATGCTGGCGCTTATTCTGGTCGGCGAGTTTGTCGTCCCCGTTTCAGAGCAGTATGGTCAGGAGTTCCGCTGGCAGAAGTTGAACATGCAGGTCGCGCAATCCGGGAAGCGCGGATTCTGGGCGCGCGAAGGCTCTTATTACATCAATGTTGGAACGGTCTATCCCGATTCGCGGCTCCGCGATCTATCCATTTATGAACTGGATGAGAGCGGCGCCATGGCCAGCATTACGCACGCCAAATCCGCGTTGCAGGCAGGCGGCTCATGGGAGTTGCGCGGCGTGCGCAGGACGCTATTCGGGGGCGGTCCGGTCTCCAATCAGATATTGGATGTCGAGTACCGGGAAGCGCTTCTGGATACCGCGCTGTTGAGCGTGTTGAGCGTCAAGCCTGAAACAATGTCGATACGCGACCTGCACAGTTATGCCGAATATCTCTTGAATAACAAACTCGACGCATCCTCTTACTGGCTGGCTTTCTGGCTGAAGATAACCACGCCGCTCTCCTGCGTGGTAATGATGCTGATAGTAATGCCGTTCGTGTTCGGTTCGCTGAGATCGGTCAACACCGGCCAGTTGCTGGTTATCGGTATTCTGCTGGGACTTGGATTCTATATACTGTTGCAGGTCGTATCGAGAGTGGGGGAGATCTACCAGTTCCCGCCGCTTTTGAGTGCGGTTTTGCCGGTGCTGTTTTTCACGGTGATTGGGTTATTTGGTTTAAGAAAAATCCGCTGAGGGTGAGGTTATGAGATTGCTTGGTTTTCGGTTTTTGTCGTTGCTCGCGGCGATATCCGCTGCGTCATTGATGCTTGCAGCCCTGTATTTCCAGCACGTGCAGGGACTCGAGCCTTGCCCCTTGTGCGTGGCGCAACGGGTTTTCGTCATAATCATCGGCCTGATCGGCCTGCTTGCATTCCTGCACAATCCTGGGGCCGAATGGATCCGCCGGATTTATCTTGGAGCGACTTTGCTTACGCTGGCGGGTGGCATTGCCACGGCGGGGCGTCATGTATGGCTGCAGAGTCTGCCCCCGGATCGCGTCCCGGAATGCGGTCCGGGCCTGCAATATATCCTGGATAATTTTCCCTTCAGCGACGCGCTGGGCCTGATATTCAAGGGTTCAGGCGAGTGCGCCAAGGTGACCTGGACCTTCCTCGGGTTGAGTATGCCCGGCTGGCTGTTACTGATCTTCGCAATTATGTTCGTAATAGGCCTGGCGCGGCTGGTTGCGGGCGCCCGCGCGGATTGAATTCGCGCCTCAGGAGGGTTCCGGGGTGTCTTTTTTCAGCAGGAATTCTCCGGTGTGCTCCACTGTATTTTCGGCGGAACCGTCGGAGGCCCGCTCGATGCTGGTGAAGGGGAACACTGAAACGCCGTAATTGTTCGGTGGTATCCGACGTAATACATTCAGCGTATCGTTGGACAGCAATTGCTCCAGATGCCGGATATTCTTTTCGATATTCTGCATATATAAATCCCGGCCGTTGAAAAATGCCGACGCGTAGCGGTGCACCTGCTGGAAGTATTCGTTCAGGCGCTTGGTCACATATTTACGGTAGAAGTCCGGAGTCTGGCGCAACAAGTCTTCCGCGGAACGGAAGCTCGGCGTGAGCGACGACTGGTTCTGTTGAACCATCGCCGCCAGCACCAGCTCCGGATAGAGCCGGTCGCGGCATTTCTCTAGGTAGCAGCGGTCAGCCATTTGCGCGAGCAGGTCCGCTGAGGCCACCATATTGCCGATCAGGCGGTCTTCCTGTGTTTCCGTGTGCACCATGTCCGGGTTCTTTTCATAACCGGTCAGATGCACGATTTCACTGGCGGTGGCGGTAAACTGATTCAGCCCCAGATTGTTGAAATGACGCCGCATGAACTCGGCGCCCCTCGATACGTGTGTGCTGGTATATTCCGCCCCGTTGATGCGCGAATCCTGGCCGCGCTTGCGCAGATATCCGATATCGTGGAACAGCGCGGTGATGATCCCCAGCAGTATCTTGTGAGGCTGCAGATTGCCGTGTATTTTCTGGTAACCGCCGAGAATGCGGGTGGCTGTCAGCGTGACATCCAGGCTGTGTTGCATGTCGTGATAAATGGTGTCACACGGATAATAGTCAGGGTGGGAACCGCGATAGAGTTGGGTGAAGAAATCGAAAGCGAGGTTGAGTTGTCCGGCATTCTGATCCGGATACAGTCCTGTGAAGATCGAAACCACCTCTTTTTTGACGACTTCCGGGTTGGTTACCTGCACGGTTCCGGTAACGTCCAGCTCATTCAGCGCGGCGAATGATTCGGAAGAGCCGTGTTGTTTGTTCTCGGCCGCCATGCTCATTTTAACTCGTCCCTGGACCTGGCCGGACGCGGACTGTGGCCGGCATCGCAGGCCACACGGGTTCCGAATCGTAATATGGCGCTTGTTGATTTCACAGCCCGACCGCTTATTTCGAATTATTTTAACCGTTCCATGTATTCCGGAATTTTGGTCGCATCCAGGATAACCGTCCAGCTTTTGGCGCCCGCGGCCATCACCCGCTTCTCCCAGTCGGCCATGCGCTGCCGGTATATTTCGGGGTCCATTGTGTCCTTGTTGAGCTTGATCACGTTCAGGGCCGCAATATCCGTACCCTCGAATTCCGTCGGCCGGAACTCGCGTTTTAAACCGGACTGCAACTCCTCCCTCATGTCACTGAAAGTGATGATCGCCCGGTTACCCGAACCGGTGTTTTTCAGATAATCGGAACACAGCATCATGGCGCCGCTGATATCGGTATGGCTCGAGTGCATGTCGTTTTTGGCGAATGCATCGAGCGTTTTGGCGAAGGCGAGTGTCTGTTCATTTGCTTTCGATGGGATGTAATCCAGCGTCAGCTTGGCCCTGAGGTCTTCTTCATTGTAACTGTTACTGTCAATGGTGATCAGGAACAGGCTATCGCCCGGCTCCAGTTCGGGAAGAAGGCCGGCCTTGATGGCTCTGACTACGTTGGGTTTCTCCTGAGCGTAGGTGCCCGAGACGTCGACCAGGGCGCACATGGCCGTTTCGTATTGCTTGCTGTCGGAGCATCCCGCGCCCAGCAGCAATATCGTTGCAGCCACGGAGATTCTTATATTTCTTTTCATGTTTAATCCTTATCTTATGTCATCCTTGCCTTGGATTTGCCGCCGCCAACTGCGTTGCCGATCTGTGACGGAACGATGATATAGGCGTCATACAGATGGATCAGGATCTTGATCGCATATTCAATCAGGTAGCCGATAGCATTGCAAAGATAGCCGAACAGATTGACCAGCAATATCAGAAATTTGTAGAACACGTGCTGGCTGGTTTCGATCAGCATTTCCAGCGGTATGGCGACCATCGACAATATCCACGGCAAGATGAAGCCGAGTCCCGCCTGTCCGACCACTGTGAACTTGGAGGTGCTGCTGGAGAGGCCGGTCGCCGCAACCCCGGCCAGGGCCTGTTTCTGCAAGGCATCGCCTTCTGCCAGCGCTTCGCGGAGCACGCCTAGCGAGGCCTCGACGCAGGCCAGCAGGAACAGGAAGATCAACGAGGCGAACAGAATCATACGGCGCTTGCCGCGGGTCATCATGCCGATATGCGGAATGATGTTAGTCATGCCCAGGGCCTCGGTCAGGAAGATGCCGCACATCACTTCCAGGCAGATGATAACCATGGCCGAAAACTTGGAGACCGGCAGGCCCAGAATCCGGGTATCGCCCGGGACCAGTTCAGAGACAGGCAGGGCGATGATGTTGAAATTGACGAACACGCCGGCCGCCGCGATGCTGATCATGATGAGCGAGAAGATGAACAACTTGTTGGCGCGCGAGGCCAGCATGTCGATCGAATCCTCGTCGCCCTTGCGCACTTTTTCAAACTGGGTCATGTATTTGTCGATGCGTCGGGTGGTTTCCAGCACTGCGGAAACCTGCTCACCCACCTCTTTGAGGGTTTTGCTGATGCCCTTCCACATCGGGGCCATCGAGGAAAGTATTTTGTGACGCTTGGCGGTGGTCGTTCTCAATTCGGAGAGCGCGCGCTTTTCTCCCTCGATCGCGGATTTATGTATCTCGCCCAGCATTTTTTCGATGATGCGGTCGCCGGAAGAGCCTTTGATCTTGGCGATGGAGGCAACGGCATCATTCCAGCCCGGCGCTTCGGGTGTCGCCTGCCCGCATTCGCGGTAGTCGCCCTCAATCTTGCTGATGTTATCGTCGAGCTTGCGTTGCAGCCCGGGGAAATCAGCCAAGTGCTTGCTGTAGCTGGCCTCGACGCGCAGGAATTCCTCGCGCAGCTTGTTTTCTGCGGCGGCAATGCCCGATTCCAGGAGGACTTTGCGGTCACGTTCGCGCATTTTCTCAGCCAGCTTCTTGGCCCAATCACCGATGCGCCTGAAACCGCCCCCCGTTCCTTCTGAAAGGCTTTCAAAGGCCTTGTGGATGGGCGTGCGGGCCAGGAATAAAAACAGCATGCTGCCGATCACCACGCCGGTGATGGCCAAAGGCGACATGTTCTGCCAGAAATTCAAGGCTTCCATGAGGGCGCTCTCCTGATTTTTAGAGGTTAATAGTTATAGTTAGCGTAAGTATAGTTGCTGAGCGGTGGTTTGCATTATTCAGCCGGACCATCCCTGAATACAGCCGGACAAGTGCTTATAGCAGCCCTCCACCATGAATACTTCAGCCTCTAACCTGCGAAGCAAGGATGGAACCTAGCGTTTTTCCGGATGAAATACTGTGACAGATTACCGATTTTAGTCGGGCTCAGGGGAGGCGAACCGTTCGGGTGCGGGATAGACGCTCATGCCAGCCCTGTTGCCGAGGATCGAACCATATCCACAGATTGGCTAAACCCAGCAAGGCCGTGCTGAGGCGAATCAGCGCCTGCTCCCAGCTCAGCGGCGAACCGTCTTCGCTGGTTGCCTGGATGCGCCAGGCCGCCATTCCCAGAGTTTGTCCGTTACGGGTCCAGAACCAGCCGTAGAACAGGAAGATCAGCAGTAACAGGTACAGTAAATAAAGCATGTTTTTAAATTCTCCCAACGAGGTTCCGTCGCGCATCGGTCCGCCGTTGAGTAGAACCGGGGGTATTGAAGCCACCAGCAGCACGGCTAGCAGCAGCAGGCTGTCGTAAACGATTGCGCCGAGGCGTCTCAGTACGCCGGCAGGAAGCATTGGCGCGGATTCTTCAGGAGCCGCCATGACTTTCCCGGCCGGCTTTGAACAAATGGGAGAGAAAGCGTCTACAGATAAAATCGAGGATCTGCAATTCGTTGTTAAGGTCGAGGCTGGCGATGTGATCAGGCAGGATCAGCGGTGAATCACTTGCAACAGCGATAATGAACTCGTCCTGCGGGAACAGCAGCGGCCTGCTGAGCGCGGGGCGGTGCAGCTCGATTTTCGGGAAGCGTCCATGCTTGAAGCCCTCCACCAGGATGAGATCCAGGGTCGAATGATCGAGATGGGCGATATGCTCGTCCAGTTTCGGTTCCTGCTCGCATTCGCGCTCAACCATCAATGCCCAGCGCTGGCTGGAAGTGACCAGCATCTGCTGCGCTCCGGCCTTGCGCAGTTCAAAGCTGTCCTTGCCCGGTTTGTCGATATCAAAGTTGTGGTGTGCATGCTTGATCATGCCCACGCACAGGCCGCGTTCGCACAACAGCGGCAGCAGTTTCAGCAGCAGGGTGGTCTTGCCAACGCCGCTGAAGGCGGCGAAGCCAAGTACCGGAGGTATCGGGGAATCGGACATGTAGAGCGTACGCCGCTTGTGGAGATGCGATATTATAAAGAAATAATGGACGGCGAGAGATATTCCCGTTCCGGAGCAGGCAGTGACGCATCCAGCATCCATCGACGACAGCATCATTGACGCGTTTACCGATGCGCTATGGGCCGAGCGCGGGTTGAGCCGCAATACGCTGGCAGCTTATGCGAGCGATCTTCGGCAGTTCGCCGGCTGGCTGCAGCGGAAAGACTGTAATCTGTTGAGGGTCTCGCGCGGCGAGGTACAGTCTTATCTCAGCGACCGTATCCTCGCCCGGACCAGTAAGCGCACCATTTCACGTTTGTTGTCGGCGCTGAAATGTTTTTACCGCTGGGCTGAGCGGCAGGGGCATATGCATGGAGATCCTTCGGCGCTAGTGGAAGCGCCCAAGCCGGGTCGACTCTTGCCGAAAATATTGACGGAAGGCGAGGTTGAACGCTTGCTGGCGGCTCCGGATATAAATACGCCTCTGGGGTTGCGCGACAAAGCCATGCTGGAAACCGTCTATGCCTCCGGCCTGCGGGTATCGGAGCTGGTCACGATCACGCTCGGGCAGATCAATCTGCGCCAGGGACTGATCCGGCTGTTCGGCAAGGGCAATAAGGAGCGGGTGGTGCCGCTGGGCGAGGAGGCCCTGCACTGGTTGACTCGTTATCTGGAGACGGGGCGGGGTGTGCTCCTGTCGGCACTCGATGCCCGGCCCGAGCAATTCTTTGTCACGCGACGCGGCGGCGGGATGACACGACAGATGTGCTGGCATATGATTAAGCGGTACGCAAGGCAGGCTGGGATCGATAAATCATTGTCGCCGCATACCTTGCGCCATGCTTTTGCCACGCATTTGCTCAATCACGGAGCTGATCTGCGAGCCGTGCAGATGTTACTGGGTCACAGCGATCTTTCGACAACCCAGATCTACACTCATATAGCTCAGGCAAGATTGCGCGACTTCCATGCCCGACATCATCCCCGGGCGTAGGAGGGGAATGTTTTCCCGTAGTCGAGGTCTCACAATCGGGGAAAACCGCAATAATTATTATTTAAAAAAGAAGACTGAAAGTTTATTAATCAGAGGAAAATTATATGTTGCGTATATTGGTGGGGTTGTGCATCGCAGTTCTGTCGATGACGGCAAGAGCTGAGGATCTCAATAAGATAAAAGCGGATTTGACGGAAAACCTCAAATCCATGGGTTTGCAGGTCGAGCAGGTCAAGCCTGCTCCCGTGAGCGGTCTTTATGAAGTTGTGGCATCAGGGCAGCTTCTCTATATGAGCGCCGATGGCCGGTACATTTTCCAGGGACAGCTTTATGACCGTGTCGGCGGCGTTAATCTGACCGAACAGGCCAAATCGGTAGTCAACAAGAAACTGCTCGCCAAATTCGACGATTCGAAAACCATCGTATTCTCACCCAAGAATCCGAAATATACGGTAACCGTCTTTACCGATACCTCCTGCGGCTACTGCCGTAAATTGCACTCGGAAATGGCGGAAATCAACAAGGAAGGCATCAAAGTCCGGTACATGCTGTTCCCGCGCGCAGGTCTGGGTTCGCCTGATGCCAAGACACTGGAAAGCGTCTGGTGCGCGAAGAATCAGCAGGAAGCCCTCACTATCGCCAAATCCGGCGGCCAGGTGCCTGAGAAAACCTGCCCCAACCCCATCGCCGAGCATGTAGAACTGGCGCGTAAGTTGGGACTGCAGGGCACGCCGCTGATGGTGACCAGCAACGGTATGGTGATTCCGGGATATCTTGAGCCGACCGAGTTACTGGCGCGCCTGGAACAGGACGCGAAACAGGCGCAGGCGAACTGATCGCCGAACTGTATCAGCTGCGGGGCATGATCCCGTGATCATGCCCCGTTTTTTCGTCTTGATATTATTCGATTTCGAGCAGTGTCTGTGATCCGGTCAGGAGTATCGCCGGACGCACGTTCTTACCCGGCCATATTTTTCGCAGGCCTTCCGCGTAGTAGAGCAACTGCGGCCGATAGTGTCGCGCCAGCTCCTGCAGCTCAAGGGCATCTTCCGCCCGTCGCGTTTTGTAATCGATCAGCCAGACGTCGTTGCCCTGGATCACCACGCGGTCAATCAGCCCGTGTACGACCGCGCCCGTGTCCGTGCGGTAGATGAGCGGGACTTCCTTGTACGCACGGTCATACAGTTCCGGATTGAACAGGAACTGCAGCTCCGGTTTTGCCAGCACTGCCCGCGCTTCTTTCTGCCAGGTCGTCAGCAGCTCACGCTGCAGGCCATAGTCGAGAAACGCATCCAGCTCGAGCGCATGCACCGCCTCGGGCGGCGCCAGCATTTCCAGCATTTTGTGAACGACGGTCCCATGCTGTCTGCCCAGCGGTTGCTGCCGCAATATTTCAGTGTCCGATGCAACTTCGACCGTATCTCCTGGGGTGATCAAATCATCCCCGTGTGTGAAGCTGGGTAACGGAATTTCCAGCCGTGAATCGCGGCTTTCGGCGACGCGGGCCGAGCGGGGACCTTGCTGCACGTCGCCGCTAGTTATGCGGTAACCACCGCCCGGCAGCCGGGTAGCGTGAGGCTTCAGGGCTTGCACGATGCGGCTGTACCAATCTCCGGATTCGGTTGCATCCTGGATATTGTTGCCGCTGCCGCTGATGAACAGCATCTGCTTGGCACGGCTTAAGGCGACATACAGCAGATTGGCCTGCTCCCTCGATTGCCGCTGCCGCTGCCGTTCCAGCAGGGGTTCCAGAATGGATGGCATCCGCGCACGCGCGATGTATAACAGGAAGTGTTCCGGTCTGTCGGCCGTATGCGGCCAGTCCACCAGTGCCTGGAAGGAATCGTTACGTGAGGTTGCGGCTCGGGTGTCGGCGACAAACACCACAGGAGCTTCCAGACCTTTCGCCGCGTGGATGGTCATCAGTCGCACCCTGCGTTCGCCGGAGGCGAGCGGCGGAGTATCCGGCTGGTCCTGGTCGGAAGCGCGGATTCGCCTGAGTTGGAGCAGGAAGTTCGACAGGCTGGGATAGCGCCCACTGTCAATTTCCAGCGCGAGCGCCAGCAGTCTTTGCAGGTTGGATATGACGCGATTGGCCAGCAGGGTCGGAGTGGCGCTACGGTAGCGCGCTATGATATCCCCCTGGTGAAAGATCCGGTCCAGCAGGTCGTGCAGCGGCAGCTCCGGCAGCAGCTTGCGCCATGTTGCGAGCAGACGCCATGCGCGCAGCAAAGCCGGAGATCTGCCGGCGCCGGAAGCATCTTCTGCATGGATTTTCAGGCGTCCGTACCAGTCACCCTGCAATGTGGATAGGAGCATCAAATCCGCGTCAGTGGCGCCGAATATCGGCGATTTGAGCACTTGCGCCAGCGCCAGATTATTGAAGGGGGTGAGCAGCACGTTCAGCAAAGCCTCAATGTCTTCGACTTCCTGCTGTTCCAGCAGCGTGCCTTTTTCCAGGCTTGCGAAGGGAATCGCATGCTCGGTCAAAGCCTGTTCAAAGGCGGCGATGTGAGTGCGCGCGCGGAACAGGATGAAAATATCATCATAGTCCGCCGGGCCGGATCCGCCAGCGCTTTTTTCAACGATGTAACCGTTCTCGACGATCTCATGTATATGGTGCGCAATTTGCAGTCCCTCAAGGTATCGAAGATCCGGTTCGCTCGCGACTTTGGCCGTCGTGAGCGCATCGCGCAGCCCGGATGGGACGGCCGGCGTTTCAACGGCGGGTAGTTCGATACAAGGCAGGATTTCAACCTGACCCCATAGTTCGCTGCGGTGGCTTGAGTGAGTCTCGAAGGCATGCAGTTTCCCGCCGAGGGCGGTACCCTCAAACAGGTAATTGAGGGTCTGCATAATGGCAGCCGCGGAACGCCGCGATTTGTCGAGTGCAAATTTGCGTGCCTGCATGCGCTCCTTAAGCCAACCGGCGGCGGCTTCCTGCAGCTGCGGGTCGGCCCGCCGGAAACTGTAAATAGACTGTTTGCCGTCGCCGACCAGGAATATGCTGCGGAGCCGCCCCGACCCGGGATCAGCGTCCGCCATTTCTTCCAGCAGCGGTAACAGCAGGCGCCACTGCGTGGGATTGGTGTCCTGAAATTCGTCGATCAACAGATGATCAATTTTCTGATCTATTTTATATTGCACCCATAATCCGTGGTCTCGATGCCGCAGTAGCCGGCAGCTTTTCCACTCGAGGTCGTCGAAATCCAGCAAGCGTTGCTCCTGCTTTATCCGCTGATAGTGTTGCAGCAGGGCATTGCCTGCGCGGTACCATGCACTTGCGGTTTTCCAGTATTCGCGGCGTAACAGACTTTCATGCACCGACAGTATGCGCCGGCAGAGAGTATCGTGTAATTGCAGGAATTCCGCGGCGCGTGCGGCCAGGGATTTTTCCAGGGCCTTGGAAATTTTGCGTTGGCGAGGCTCCATGTCGAGCGTCAGGAAGACACCCTTGACGGATTCAAAACGTGTTTCCAGAGCGCTTTCCGGATTCAAACCCGCTTCGATCAGGTCGGCATGCCTTGAGTTGGTGTCGGTGGCATGCCGTAACAGCAAATCCCTGAAGGTGGACAGGTCTGCCGCGGCGTCCCGGAAAAAAACGTGCAGCGGTTCAGCCGGATCCATTTGCAGCAGTTGCCGTAACTGCTCGCTGGCATGTTCGACCGGGTGTCCCCGCCCTTGCGTGTACGCCAGCCAGTCGTTGCGGCGGGCGAGGAAGCCTTGCATCAGAGCGGCGTGTACGCTGTCCAGCCGGCCGTTGCAGGCGATAAAAAGCGTTTCCAGCGCTTGCGCCGGTGCACTGTCCGGATTGCGCGTGGCTTCCAGGAACAGGGCATCCCAGGCGGCAGTCTGCACGATGCTGCCGGCTTGCAGCAATTCATAACCGGGCGGTACATCTGCCTCCAGTGGGAAACGTTGCAGCAGCTGCTGGCAAAAGGCATGGAAGGTCGAGATCCGAAGCGGGCGTGGTGACAGCAGAATCTGTTCGTACAAGCGACGCGCCCGATCCAGAACGCCAGCGTCGGGAACGAGGCCCATTCCATCGAGAACACCCTGCAGAGCGGCATCATCTGCCATCGCCATCATGCGCAGTCGCTCATGCAGGCGATGTCGCATTTCTCCGGCCGCTTTACGGGTGAACGTCAGCGCCAGGATACGGTCAGCGGGCGCGCCCGCCAGCAACAGACGGATGACGCGGGTTACCAGCAGATAGGTTTTACCGGTACCGGCGGATGCATCGACAACTGCATTAATCTCAGGCGTGCTGGCTTCGAGCGGATTTGCGATATCGGACATGCGGGCAAGGATAATGCCGTGAGCGCAAGCTGTCGATCCGCTCCCTCCATACAGCAAGAGCTCGGCAGAGGAGTACTTCGGGAATTCAGGATGACATTTGGAGGTTTTAAATAAAAAAACCCCGGCATCGCTGCCGGGGTAGTTAAGTCAATCCTTTGTAAGTTACGGAATGTGTGTTCGTCCCTGAATCTCCATTTCTGCATGGTCCCTAAAGCTTCCGTGATTAAAAGCTTAGCAAGACCTGTAAAAAGCGCCTTCCCACAGGAGCCCAAAAAACTGTAGGACCTGTCCGACAGGTCGGGGCGGGCCAGGTGTTGAACAGGATGGCCGCTCTTTCTCAAGCCGAATGTTTGCGGCCCTCGACTACCATATATATGGTGGGGTTATAATGAGGCCCCCATTCTATAGAGTCTTTACAGAATCGCGGATGAACAAGCGCTATGACGCGGCTGATATCGAGGTATTAAGCGGCCTGGAGCCGGTGCGCAAGCGTCCCGGCATGTATACCGATACCAGCCGTCCGAATCATCTTGCCCAGGAAGTCATCGATAACAGTGTCGATGAAGCCATTTCGGGCCATGCTACCCGAATCGAGGTGATTCTGTACAAGGACGGCTCCCTGGAAGTCATTGACGATGGTCGCGGCATGCCGGTCGATCAGCATCCGCAGCTGAAAATGTCAGGGGTCGAGGTGATTCTCACCAAGCTGCATTCGGGCGGCAAATTCTCCGACAAGAACTACACCTTCTCCGGTGGTCTGCACGGGGTCGGCGTCTCTGTGGTCAATGCCTTGTCGAAGCGGCTGGAAGTGAAGGTACGGCGCGGCGGCAAGGAATATCTGATGAGCTTCGCCGACGGCAACCGCAAATCCAATCTCAAGGAAATCGGCAAGGTCGGGCAGAAAAATACCGGCACCAGCCTGCGCTTCTGGCCCGATCCCAAGTATTTCGATTCCGATAAATTCTCAGTGCCCAAGCTGCAGCACCTGCTGCATGCCAAGGCCGTGTTGTGCCCCGGATTGCACGTTCTGTTCAAGGACGAGAAAAGCGGCGAAAAAGCCGAATGGCGCTACGAAGACGGATTGAAGGACTACCTGCTGTCCGCACTCCAGGACTGGGAGAAAATTCCCGCCGAACCGTTCATGGGCTCAATGCAGGCGCGTACCGAGGCGGTGGATTGGGCGGTCTGCTGGCTGCCGGAGGGCGGCGAAGCGGTGCAGGAGAGCTACGTCAACGTGGTGCCGACGCCGCAGGGCGGCACCCATGTCAACGGTCTGCGCACCGGCTTGACGGAGGCGATGCGGGAGTTTTGCGAATTCCGCAACCTGCTGCCACGCGGCGTCAAGATCAGCCCGGAAGATGTCTGGGACAAGATCAGCTTCATTCTGTCGCTGAAAATGCAGGAGCCGCAGTTCGCGGGCCAGACCAAGGAACGCCTGTCGTCGCGCGAATCGGCGGCCTTCGTGGCCGGCGTGGTGAAGGATATGTACGGGATATGGCTCAATCAGCATCCCGATATCGGCGATCAGTTGGCGCAACTGGCGATCTCATCCGCTCAGTCGCGCATGAAAGAAGCGAAAAAAGTCTTGCGCAAAAAGATCACCAGCGGCCCGGCATTGCCAGGCAAGCTGGCCGACTGTACCGAGCAGGACCTGAAGGTGACCGAATTGTTCCTGGTGGAGGGCGATTCCGCCGGCGGTTCGGCCAAGCAGGCGCGCGACCGCGTATTTCAGGCGATCATGCCGCTGCGTGGCAAGATCCTTAACACCTGGGAAGTCGATCCCGAGCAGGTGCTGGGTTCACAGGAAGTGCACGATATTTCGGTCGCCATCGGCGTTGATCCCGGCTCCAGCGATCTGAGCGGCCTGCGCTATGGGAAGATCTGCATACTGGCGGACGCCGATTCCGACGGCGCGCATATCGCCACCCTGTTGTGCGCGCTGTTCCTGCGCCATTTCCCGGCACTGGTGAAGGAAGGGCACGTCTACGTCGCGATGCCGCCCTTGTACCGGATCGATGTCGGCAAGGACGTCTATTATGCGATCGATGACGCAGAGCGTGCCGGCATACTGGATCGTATCGAGGCCGAGAAGAAGAAAACGAAAGTCAGCGTAACCCGTTTCAAGGGATTGGGTGAAATGAACCCGATGCAACTGCGCGAGACCTCCATCCACCCGGATACGCGGCGCCTGGTGCAGCTTACTGTCGACGCCGGGGACGACACACACAAGATCATGGATATGCTGCTGGCGAAAAAGCGCGCGGCGGATCGCAAGACCTGGCTTGAGACCAAGGGCAACCTGGCGGATATCAAATAATGGCGAAGAAAAGCAGCGGCAAAAGCAGCGGCGACGGTAACCGCAGGAATCTGGCCCTCGATTACGAGGGGATCGAGAAGTTGCCGCTGAAAGTGTTCAGCGAGAAGGCCTATCTCGACTATTCGATGTACGTGATCCTGGATCGCGCGCTGCCGCATATCGGCGACGGTTTGAAACCGGTGCAGCGACGCATTATCTATGCCATGTCCGAACTTGGCCTGAGCGCGGCGTCCAAACACAAAAAATCCGCCCGCACGGTCGGCGATGTCCTCGGCAAATATCACCCGCACGGCGATTCGGCGTGTTACGAGGCCATGGTATTGATGGCTCAGCCGTTCAGTTACCGCTATCCGCTGATCGACGGGCAGGGCAACTGGGGTTCACAGGACGATCCCAAATCTTTTGCCGCCATGCGTTATACCGAGGCGAAGCTGTCTCCCATCGCCAAATTGCTGTTGCAGGAGCTGGAGCAGGGCACAGTCGACTGGCAACACAATTTCGACGGCACCCTGAGTGAGCCCTCGCTGCTGCCGGCGCGGGTGCCGCATGTGCTGCTGAACGGCACTACCGGCATCGCGGTCGGCATGGCGACCGATATCCCGCCGCACAACATGCGCGAAGTGATCAAGGCCTGCATGTTGTTGCTGGACGACAGCAAGGCGACACTCGGCGACCTGTGCAAGATCATCAAGGGTCCAGACTATCCGGCGGGGGCGCAGATCATTACGCCGCCGGAAGAAATACGCGACATCTACAAGACGGGTACCGGCACGATCCGTCAGCGCGCCGTCTATACGAAAGAAGAGGATGAGATCGTCATTACTGCGCTGCCGCACCAGGTGTCGGGGGCCCGCGTTATGGAACAGATCGCCCAGCAGATGCAGGCGAAGAAGCTGCCGATGGTGGAGGACTTGCGCGACGAGTCCGACCACGAGAACCCAACCCGGCTGGTGATCGTACCGCGTTCGAACCGGGTTGATGTGGTCGAATTGATGTCGCATCTCTTCGCTACTACGGACCTTGAGAAGACGCACCGGGTCAATCTGAACATGATCGCCATCGACGGGCGGCCCAAGGTGTTCAATCTCAAGGATCTCCTGATCGAGTGGCTGAAGTTCCGCGTCAGGACCGTAACACGGCGTCTGGAATGGCGCCTCGACAAGGTGGATCAGCGCCTGCATATCCTCGCAGGCCTGATGATCGCGTATCTCAACATCGACGAGGTGATCAGGATCATCCGCCGGGAAGACGATCCCAAGCCGGTGCTGATGAAGCGTTTCAAACTTACGGATATACAGGCCGAGGAAATCCTCAACCTGAGATTGCGTTACCTGGCGAAGCTCGAAGAAATGAAGATCCGTGGCGAGCAGGACGAGCTGCAGCAAGAGAAAGCCGAAATCGAGAAAACCCTCGGTTCGAAAACGCGTCTGCGTAACCTGATCAAGGGCGAGCTGCAGGCCGATGCGGATCAGTACGGCGACGAGCGACGTTCCGCCATCGCCAAGGTCGTGGTGGCCGCGCAGGCCATCGATGAGACCGAACTGATTTCCATCGAGCCGGTGACCGTGATTTTGTCGGAGAAAGGTTGGGTGCGCGCAGCGAAGGGACACGACCTCGACCCGTTGACCCTAGCTTTCAAGGCGGGCGACAGCCTGCTGCACTATGCACGCGGGCGCAGCAACCAGTTGGCGGTGTTCCTGGATTCCACGGGTCGCGCTTACAGCCTGCCTGCGCACGGGTTGCCTTCCGCTCGAGGTCTGGGTGAGCCATTGACCGGCAAACTGAATCCGCCGCCAGGCGCCGCCTTTGTCGGGGTTGTGATCGGGCAGCCGGATGACCTGTGTTTCCTCGCCAGCGACGGCGGTTACGGTTATGTCGCCAAACTTGAGGATTTGCAGACGCGCAACAAGGCGGGGAAGTCCGTGCTCAATGTGCCCCAGGGGGCCAAGGTGCTGCCGCCGGTTCCGGTGCGCAATTACAAGGAAGACCGGATTGTGGCGGTGAGCCGAGAAGGGTACATGCTGATTACGCCGCTGAAAGAAATGCCGCAGCTCGCCCGGGGCAAGGGCATCAAATTCGTCAACATACCCGGACCGCGTTTCAAGCAGCGCGCAGAGTTCGTGCGGCATATGAGCGTGATTGCGAACGGGGACGCGCTGACGGTGCATGCCGGAAAGAAATTCAAGGCGATGAAGCCGGACGAACTCAAGGAGTACCGTGCGCCCCGCGGGCGTCGCGGCAAGAAACTGCCGCGCGGCTACCAGG
>DASUFE010000114.1:0-5008 GCA_036274675.1 Gammaproteobacteria bacterium | reverse complement strand
CGCAGTATCGTTGAGCACGCGCGCAGTCACGTTCACCCGGTCGCCATCGATGGGAGCGGCCGGCTGCAACTCAAGGGATTCGAGCGCCCAGTTCGGCAAATTGAAACGCTGCAACGCAGCCAGCACCGAGGCAGTCGCGTAGGTGCTGCCCTCCCAGCTGCCGTCCACTGTCTGCCGTGTATATAGATAGTTGGAGGCATCCGCGGTGCGGACGCTTGCCAGCGCATCCAGTTCCATCAAGACCTGCAGCACATTCGCGGTATCGTGCGCCGTGCTGGGACTGTCGCCGAAACCGCCGTCGGGGTTCTGCCGTCCGGCCAGGAAGCTTACGGTGAGGGGAGCAACATCCCGGCCCGCCGCGTGCAAGGCGCGCACAACGGTTGCGGTTACGCTGGTGCGGCTCGGCGAATCCGGCCGGTTACCCCAGCCGCCGTCGCTGTTCCGCTGCGCGGCCAGATAATCGGCTGCGGCGCTGACCGTGGTGACGGGCGCATCCGGCTGCCCGGCGAGCGCCAGCACAGCCAGGGCGCTGTCCAGCGGATCGCTGGCGAAGCCGGCGTTAAGGCCCCAGCCGCCATCGCCGTTACGCAGCGCCAGAAGCTGTGCGCGCAGCGCCGCCGCTTCCGTCGCGCGTCCGCCAGCCGCCAGAATGCGCGCCTGCCGCGCCAGGTAGTCGACGTTCGCCGTCTGCTGCGTGCCCAGCCAGTTCAGCGCGTCCGATTTGCGCACGAAGGCGCTGTCGAAGCGCGACAGCACATCCAGCGATACCGCGGTGTCGCGCATAACAGTCGTGGTCTTGTCGCGCCAGAAACCCTCCGTCTGTTGCCGCCCGCGCAGCCAGGCGAAACCTTGCGCCAGGCTCAATGGATCGACGCGCAAATCGCCGCCGCCGATCGTGCCCGGCGTACCGGTCGAAAATTCCGGGAGCGCTTCGGGGAAAGCCTCGGCCGTGCCGCGGCCGCCGGTCCAGATCGCGAACCTTTCAGTAAAACTGCGCCGCACCGCTTCAATCCCTGCGATCTGACTCTCCGAAACCTCCTGATCCGCCGGCGTCAGCAGAATAAAGCCCAGGCGGAAATTTTTCTGTGAGTCGGCGGCTGCGGGTATGCGCTCGCCCTCGGCCGTGATGATATCCTGAATGCTGATGGTGCGCGCCGTGCCGCTGATCGTGGTCCCATGCACCAGTAAGCCCTGCTCCGGCGTCACTCGCGGGTCCAGCGCCGGGTTGACGATCAAGGTCATCGGCGGCACTTCATCCGCGCGATACAATCCCGCAAGATACAGATCCAGCGGGCTTAAAAATTTGCGGAAGCCTTCCGAGGTGAAGGTTCCATCATGATTATCACGCCACTTGTGCCCGTACAACACAGAGGCATTGGTATCCAGCAGATCGCTCCAGTGCGAGTCGTCATCGCCGAGCAGCGCCGTTTCCGGCCCCTGACCCTGGTCGAAGCGCACGTTACCTGACCATTGATGCAGCATCTCATGCCCCATCACCGCGAGAACGCGCTCGAATTCCGGACGCAGCGGGTCCATCACCCAGCGGCTCAAGGCCGCCATATCGATGTAGCCCCCCAGGCGGCCCTTGCTGCCGAACAGCGTGGAATGGTCATACTGCGGCAGACCGATTCCCTTTATATGATTTTGCAGACCCAGATGAAAAGCGGCGGCGTCCCCCGAATTGAACTCGAAAGTGGTGAACACCACCAGGAAATCGTAATTATCCGCGTGCGTGCGGAAGAACTCGCGCGCCACCACCGCGCGCGGCTCGAGGTTATCGCGGCTGTTCACCGTCTTGTTGTAATTGCCGGCGAAGTCGATGACTGAAACCGCGCCGCGATCTTCCCGGTAATGGGCCGAGAAGGCGCCGGTTTCGGGGAATGTTTCGAGCACGGCCGTACTGTCCGCCCATGCGGAACCGGTGCAGACCAGCAAGCCTGCCAACACCCAGCGCGCTCTTTGTTTAAGCCCCCACATACTCACACCCTGCGCCGCGTATCGCGGCGCGTTATCGAATTAAGCCTCAACTCCCTGATAAACCGAATGCTCTCTGCATTCACTCGTCCGAGTTAGCGCCCATCTCCAAATTAAAAATGGACCAGCTAGCGCTGAATCCTTTCTTCCCTCTCCCTGCACAGGGAAAGGGTATGGGTGAGGGTGATGAAAAATTCTGCCAAAACACCCTCATTACTGTTTCTATGCAGGGCTTTCCCCAGCGCCCCTGAAGGGGAGAAGGAGGTTAAGCGCAACGACCGAAGCTCAATGACGCCCTTTTACCGCCTTGGCCGCCTCATGTACCGGCTGTTCACCCTTGGGCAGCACCCGCAGCAAGCGTTCGATCCGCGACTTGCCGTCTACCGCCTTATACAGCCAAACGGTTTCCCGCCTCTTCTCGCCGGACTTCTCGTCGGCAACCGTTTCCTCCAGCACCAGCTTGTCCGCCAGCACCTGCAGCACTTTTGCCTGCGTGCCATCGACCGCATCGCCGGGTTTCAATACCTGCATCTTGTCATCCGGAAGTCTCACCACCGCCCGCCCATCCGGCGCGCTCAAAGCCAGCACCGTAATATCCTGCAAAGTCTCGCCTGCTATCGCGACCTGCGATCCCAGCAACAGAGCCAGCATGTAAAATTTCCAACCTTTCATATTAACCTCGCGGTGCCCGCGCCAAATTTCAAATTCCAGCTAATATCGAAAATCTAAAATTGACTCCGACCCCCTTTATTGTTAAAGGGCACAGGTCGTTTAATCATAGGACTTCAATTATTCTTTGATAAAAATATTCACCAAAGCTTCCCGCCAGAACATGAGGGCGACCTTTTCGGCCCTCACTGTAATCCCAAAGAATCACGGGGCATTCGTCTTTAACGCGCTGTGATAACAATAGACATGCCAGCGACCCATCGCCAAGATTTTCGACGATATATAAATCATCCGGAAGATTTTGTTTACGCCTATGTTTCATTGTGAGCCACAAAGAATTAGGGATTTCTTCAAGATCATTATTCCCCGGAACCAAACCGTAAAACTCAATTCCTTTAAAATCACCACTCCCGTAGCTATACAAAAAATAGCGGAATGATTCCGGAAAAGAAAAGCCAACGACTTTCTCGGCATCAATGATCTGGCTTTGATCTACTCGGAGTTTACTTTGTAGAAAAGGTCGTTCTGCGCCAGAGGCATCAATCTTAGAAATAGCTTCATCAATATATTTTGCGCTCATTTTTCAAAATCCTTTGCACGCTCAACCCAATATGCCCTTCTATAAGCATCATATTCCCGGGCTTGATCAGGATGAAGTTTTCTCCAACTAATATAATCAGGATCATTCTTTCTATAAATATGGATAGCGTTATAGTTATCATTATGAAAATCGGCTGAAACCTCCGCCAACGGACCTCTTTGTCCACTAAATCCCATATACTCTTGTTGCACAGTGTGATGGAGCTCTACTGACTCACCATCAGGGCCAATTGGAGCCAACCCATTTTTCATTCTTTGTACATTTGTTCTGCCTTCTTTATCCATCTTTAAAGGGTCAATTAAATTATCATTCTTATAAACAGTTCTATCTAGAACAGTAGTTTGCTTCCAACTCTTGGCAGTGCTACTCTCAATGGCATTATTTATCTTCGTCTCAACCTTTCCAGCCTTCCGAACATCATTTATTTCATCCGCCGCATTTAATGCTCTCTTTACCTTTTTTCCCTTAGCAATAACACCCGCCTCTGGTGCTACAATCATTATTGCGGTCGTTTCATCCGGCGTTACAACAACATCAACTACATCAGCACCTTTTGATGCGCCCTCTGCAAACCTTCTTGCAGGACCAGCAGAATACTTTTCTGTTTCTGCATTAACTTCACAGGCCACATCTTCGCCACAGTCTGGGGATACGCCTCCCTTGGTTCCAACACCATGCTCATCTTCCACAACCTCAGAACGGCGTTTCTGTTCTTCACGCAGCTGCTGTTTCGAAAGCTCGATTGGATCTTCAGTAGGCTCTTGGTCAAGGAGTTGCTGATTTTCATCGCTATTCCGCTCAATGTCTTCCTGACTTACCGGAGGCGGTGTTTGGCTGTAGTTTGTTACACCATTCTCATCAACATATTTGTAAGTCTTGGTCTCGTTTCCATCCGGGTCGGTATAAACCGTTGGATTTTCGTAGGCATACAAATACTTGTGCAAGGAAGGCGGCGTATCGGTTGCGCCCTCAAACAAGTCTTGCGATAGGAACTGCCCCAGATCCGGATCGTAGAATCGTGCCTTCATGTAGATAAGGCCGGATTCGGTGTCCATCTCATGGCCGGTGAAGCCGAAGACGTTTTCCGAATCGCCCACTTTGTTTCGAATAGTGCCCCAGGCGTCGTACTGGTAGCGCGCTTGGATCGCGCCGCCGGGTTTGATCAGGTTGGTGACGGAACCCAAGGCATCGAACAGATAGAACTGAGTGCCTTCGGTGACGTTATTCAATGAAAGTAAATGATCCGGGCCGTAGTCGTATTTGGAAAGCGTGTTGCCGGCATCGTCCGTTTGCAGGAGTACGCTCTGGTCGTCGTAGACGTAGCGCGCGGTTTCGGCCGCGGTCTGCTTGCGGACTCGGAGGCCCTGGTAGTCGTAGAGGAACTGGCCGATGGAGGAGCCACCGCTCAGGATTTCGCGCAGCTGGTCGCGTACATCGTAGACGAAGTCGGTAGATTGCGTCGCTCCGCTCGCAATGACAGTTTTTTGAATTCGGTTGCCGTTGGCGTCGTAGGTGTAGCCGATGACTTCTCCACTGACGGAGTCGGTGATACCGGTGACCTGATTCCGATTGTTATAGGAATAGGTTTTGTTCTCGGTGAGGCTGGCGCCGGCCGTGGTCCTTTCAGTCCGGCGGTTATAGGCATCGTCGTAGGTGTAAGTCGTGGTTTGATCGGGGTACGTAACCTGGGTCAGGCGGTCATTGTTATCGTAGCCATAGGTCGTCGTCTCAGCCGCCCCACCATTGATCTCAATCTGTTGCGTG
>DASUFE010000113.1:0-13169 GCA_036274675.1 Gammaproteobacteria bacterium | reverse complement strand
GGCAGTTTGAACTGGCGGCGGATGCGCGCATAGGCCCCGGTAAAACGTGTGCACGACTTGCCCGCGGCGACGCCCATCGCGGGCAGTGAAATGGCGCGTCCAGCGGCGAGACATCCCATCAGCATACGCCATCCTTCGCCGACGCCCTGCTCCTTGCCGATCACCCAGTCCATGGGAATGAATACATCCTTGCCGCTGTTCGGGCCGTTCATGAACGGCGTGTTCAGCGGCAAATGCCGGTGGCCGATATTCACGCCGGGCGTATCGGTCGGGATCAATGCGCAGGTGATGCCGAGATCCTCTGCCTTGCCGAGCAGATGCTCCGGATCATAGGCCTTGAACGCGAGACCGAGCACCGTCGCAACCGGGCCGAGGGTGATATAACGTTTCTCCCAGGTGACGCGCAGGCCGAGCACCTTCTTTCCCTTGTAGTCGCCGTAACAGACGACGCCGCGGTCGGGAATCGCGCCGGCATCGGAACCGGCGGTCGGCGCGGTCAGGGCGAAACACGGAATCTCCTCGCCGCTGGCCAGGCGCGGCAGATAATAATCGCGCTGGTCCTGTGTGCCGTAATGCACCAACAGTTCGCCGGGGCCGAGTGAGTTCGGCACCATCACGGTGACGCCCGCGGTGATACTGCGGCTCGCGATCTTCATCACTACAGTGGAGTTGGCGAGCGCGGAGAAGCCGAGGCCGCCGTATTCCTTCGGCACGATCATGCCGAGAAACTTGTTCTTCTTGATAAAATCCCAGACCTCGGGCGGCAGATCATTGAGTTCGGCGGTGATCTGCCAGTCGTCGAGCATCCCGCATAATTTTTCCACCGGGCCATCGATGAAGGCCTGCTCTTCCGGCGATAATGCCGGCGCCGGAATCTTCAGCAGCTTGTTCCAGTCCGGATCGCCGGTGAAGAGATCGCGGTCCCACCACACGGTTCCCGCGTCGATAGCGATCTGCTCGGTCTGGGAAAGCGGGGGCAGTACCTGCTTGAACCAGGCGAACAGTCGTCCCGTCAGCAGCGTTCGCCGCAGCGGCGGAATGCTCAAGGGGAGCATGATAACCACGAAGACCAGCAACAGACCGAAGGCCAGCGGTCTCGCGGCCAGGCCCCCGTAACCCAGCAGCAACAGACCGCCTCCGACCAGCAGGTTGAAGTGCCAGAGTTTCAGTCTGAATGCCGCGATCATCGTCAACAATGCCGCGAGGGCTAACAGGACTATCCACATAAAAGCTCTCCTGTATGTCTCAAAACCACTACTTCAGGATTTTGAGATGAGGTTCTCATTGGTCTCTTAATTAACGGCCGAAATGCCTGGAAATTCAGCGGGCCGCACGATTTGGACCTGCCGTAACCCCATATGTTCGGAATCCGTTTTCAATGCCAATATTTAATGATATTAAGCCAAAATCCGGGCTTATGCTTGGTCGGGGGGGGGCGTCTCCGCGGGGCCGGTCCCTCGAGTGATACCGAGGGCCAGATCGTAAAGCCGATTACGCTTGATGCCGGTAATGTCCGCCGCCAGCCGCACCGCCTGGTTCAGCGGCAATTCAGCAAGCAGAATACGCAGGTATTTCTCGGCCGACGCTTCCTCCGACGTCATCTGTTGCGGCGCGGGCGCAAGCAACACAACGAATTCACCGCGGTTCTGGTTGGCATCGCTGCGCAGCCGCGCCAGGATTTCACCCGAGCTACCGCGCAGAAAAGTTTCATGCAGCTTGGTCAGTTCCCGCGCCAGCACCAGTTGGCGCGCGCCCCCGAGGACTTCGTTGATATCCTCCAGCAACTCCAATATGCGGTGGGTGGATTCAAACAGCACGGCAACTCCGGGCTCATGCCGCAAATTTTCGAGGGCGGCGCGGCGCGCGCCCTGTTTCGGCGGCAGGAATCCCGCGAACACGAAGCGCTGCACCGGCAGGCCGGCGGCTGACAAGGCGGCGGTGATCGCGCTCGGACCCGGCACCGGCGACACCACGATTCCGCGATCGGCCGCCGCCTTCACCAGCAGATAACCGGGATCGCTCAACAGCGGAGTGCCGGCATCCGATATCATTGCGACCGTGTCGCCGGCCAGCAGGCGCTCGATAACGGCCGGCACGCGTTCGCGCTCATTATGATCGTGCAGCGACTTGAGTTCCGCCTGAATACCGTAGTGCTGCAACAGGCGCTGGCTGTGCCGCGTATCCTCGGCCACGATGAGTTTCACATCGCGCAGCACCATGAGCGCGCGCTGTGAAATATCCTCCAGATTGCCGATCGGCGTCGCAACTATATAAAGGATTCCGGCTCCAACAGGGGCGTCAGACGTCGTCATCAGGTATAACCCTTAGCATCGATCCGGAACTGGCCATAAAACGATAATTAACAGACAATATCGCAACTCAACAAATAGATAATCGAAACAATGCCGCTGCGCCTACTGCTCATTCTGCTGCTCCCGCTTGGCCTGCTGTTAAACGCCTGCGCCCCTTCGGGCGTGCGCGCGCCGACACCGACCGCGACGCCCGATATTCTGCTGCTGACGCCTGATCCGGCAGCGCGCCTCGAAGAGCTGGAACAACTCGCCGCCGCGGCTCCGACCGCCGGCAAGAAGGCTTACTATACACTGCTCGCCATTGAATTGCTGATGGCCCAGGACAAAATCGAGGAAGTGGAAAAACGGCTCGCCGGAGCGGACCTGCAGGCACTCGATCAGCAGTATGCCTACCGGCTCGAACTGCTCGACGCACAACTCGCGCTGGCGCACGATAATGCGCCGCTCTCGCTGCAGAAACTTCCGCAACACAATTCCGCGTATCCCCTGCCGATACAGATCGCCATCCTGGACACGCGCGCCGAGGCGCTGGCCATGCTCGGCTACCTGAGCGACAGCCTGAACATACGCCTGCAACTCGACCGGACGCTGCAGAAAGCGGTGCCCGACAAGCCGCAGATCGCTCAACCGAACCAGCTGGCCATCTGGTCGCTGCTGCAAGCCATGCCGCCCGATATGCTGAACGCGCTGGACCGCAAGGACCCCGTGCTGAACGGCTGGGTCGACCTCAGTCAGCGTGTGCGTGCAGCGCGTCAGAGCGGGACTCCGATCGGGGCGGCCATTACCGCCTGGACGGCCAAATATAAGAACCATCCGGCGGGCAAGACCCTGACCCAGGCTTTGCAGACTCAAATCGACCTCGTTACGCCGCATCCGCGGCAGCTGGCGCTGGTGCTGCCGCTGAGCGGACGGCTGGCCCCGCCGGCCAAAGCAATCCTGAACGGTTTCCTCGCCGGCTACTTCAGCCATGACGCGGCAACACGACCCTCGATCCGGGTGTACGACAGCGGCGAGGATCCGAAACAGATCTGGCCGCATTATCAGCAGGCGGTGCAAGACGGTGCGCAGTTGATCATCGGTCCGCTGGAAAAGGCCGCTGTCAACGAATTGCTCAGCGTATCGCGCCTGCAGGTGCCGGTGCTGGCTCTCAATTACGGCGACGATCCGCAGGCTTTCTCGCGCTATGTCCTCCAGTTCGGCCTCTTGCCCGAGGACGAGGCGCGGCAGGCGGCTGAACTCGCCATCATCAAGAATCAGATGAACGCGATCGTGTTCGCTCCGGATAATGCGCTCGGTAAGCGTCTCGGCGATACCTTCGTCGCGCGTTACACGGAACTCGGCGGCACGATCCTCGGCGTCGAAAAATACGCGGCAGGAGCCAACGACCATAGCGACCCGATCCAGCACGCGCTCAAGATCAATCAGAGCAAGAATCGTAACTCGATACTGAAAAGCGTGCTGCAGCGCGATCTCAAGTTCGAACCGCGGCGCCGCTCCGACGCGGAGGCTATCTTCCTGGTCGCGGACCCCGCGCAGACCAGAAATTTCCGGTCCCAACTGAAATTCTTCGATTCAGGGGACATCGCCGTCTACGCCACCTCGATGTCCTACTCGGGTATCGCGGACAAACCCGACAAGGATATGGACGGCGTGGTCTTCACCGACATGCCGTGGACTTTCCAGGGCAAGCGCAACCGCCAGTTCGCCGCCGCGCTGGAGAACTGGCCGCAGGAGATGCAGCGCTACTCGCGCCTGTATGCGCTGGGACTGGACGCCTACCATATCATTCCCTACCTCAAGCTGCTGCAGCAGTACACCTACGAACGCTTCAGCGGGCTGACCGGCAATATCTCGATGAATGGGCACAACCAGATCCACCGGGAACTGACTTGGGGCGTCTTCACCAAGGGCAACCCCGAACTGCTCGAGTTCAAGAACCTGCAGGAATACAACCTGTTCGAGCTCGAAGACGAACTCGCGCCCACCGCCGAGTCGACGACCGAGTGAGCGATACGCTGAGGCAGGGACGCGAGGCCGAGGCATGGGCGCGCGACTGGCTGCAAAAGCAGGGGCTTCGGCCGGTCGCGCAGAACTACCGCTGCCGCTATGGCGAGATCGACCTCGTGATGCAGCACGGACAAACGCTGGTCTTTGTCGAAGTCAAATATCGAGGCAACAACGATTACGGCGGGGCCGCCGGCGCGGTCACGCGCGGCAAGCAGGCCAAACTGCTCAAGACCGCTATGACCTACTTGCAACAGGAGAAGCCGCTTTTGCAGAACATGCGCTTCGATGTGATCGCCATGCAGCCGGGAATCGAAGAGAAATTCGCCTGCGAATGGCTGCAGAACGTGATCGAGCAGCACCAGGGATAAGAAAAAATTCTCTCGCAGAGCCCGCAGAGAACACGGGACTAAAATCATCAAGGAATCAGCTCGCAGGAAAAGCACCCCCCTTTAATCCCCCTTCTGGAGGAAGGGGGATGGCTGAAAGCCAGGGGGATGCAATGAGCGAGCGAACCTTAACAATAGAAAACCCTCTCCCCGAGGGAGAGGGTCAAAGTGTGAGGGGAATAAATAAAAGGGTGTGACTGTTACCGGATTATGGTTTCGTTCGAGTCTTCGCCACGCGCCATTTTTTCTTCTTTCTCTTTCATAAGCTTCGTAACCTGATCCGCGGTTTTATCGTCCAATGTTGCTTTATCCGCGTCCGGCGCCGTGAACTGCGACCGGAAATTCAGTTCCTTCGTATAAGAAGACGGCTTCCCCTTGGCAAAGGCCACAATCTGTTCGCCGTATATTTTTCTTGCTTCTTCGACCGAACGCTTGCCGGTCGCAATCTCGTTGGCAAGATTCAAAGCCAGAAAGTTGGCCGCTTCGTTGTCGCAATGGGCGCCGATCTCGCCCCGCGTACGGTCCACGACCACACTGCCGTCAAAGGCGGCCAGTTCGTCGAACTTGTCGGTCGGAACCTGATAAGCGACTACTTGCAGTAGCGCATCCTTGTGGGGTAACGGGAATTTGTGGTCGATTTCCTCATTGGTTATCACAGTGTGCTTCCAGGGACCGTTGTCGTGCCAGACCAGCATGTTTTCGGTAACCTCCTGCGGCTGGCCGTACTTCTTCAGCATTTCACGCGCGACTTTCTGGGGCGTTTCCTTCCAGTTCCGGATCACGTTCTCGGCGCTTTCCGAGCTCTGACTCTGGCCGCCCTGATAACTTTGAGAACCATAACTCTGCGAGCCCGGGGAGCCTTGATAGCTCTGGCTCTGGTTGCTGCGGTCGTTGCGGCCGCCCTGGCTGCCCTGGCCGTACTGATTGGCAAAGACCGGCATGGCCGCCAGGGTTAACAGAGCCACGGCAAGAAAAGATGCCGGATGCTTGGATGAGTTCATAATTAACCTCCGTATTAAATGTAAGAGTAAAAATGGACACTCACATAAAAACCAATGTTCCAGGCATCCAGCATTCACCCCAAGTACTACACCTTTAATTGTCGCCGGACGACGACATATTCCCGGGGAAGCCCGCTCATGATTTTGAACTTGTCGCGCGATAATTCATGCTGCTAGCATACGCGCCATGTTTCAATCCATTGCGGCAATCAGTGTGGGCGCATCGACCGGGGCCGTGATGCGCTGGATGTTGAGCAACAAACTGAATCCCGTGCTGACCACCCTGCCGCTGGGCACGCTGGCCTCTAATCTGATCGGCGGCTACCTCATTGGCGTCGCGATCGCCTGGTTTTCAAACAATCCTTCACTAGCCCCGGAATGGCGCCTCTTGATCATCACCGGCTTCCTGGGAGGATTGACGACCTTTTCCTCTTTTTCCGCCGAAGTGGTGACTCTGCTGCAGGAAAACAGGCTGGGCTGGGCGTTCACCACCATGTCCGCGCATGTGGCGGGCTCATTAGTCATGACGGCATTGGGAATCGGCACCGTGGCGCTATTCATGAAAACTTAAACCCGCTCCGCTCCCACGGAAGGGTTTACAGGGCTTAACAATAACAACAAGGAAACAACAATGAGTGAAGACGGCAAGGGCAAACAGTTCAAGGAAACCCTGCAGATGGCGGTGATTGTTTTCACCGTCGCCTGGACTTCCTACGAATTCTTCTTCAAGGAATTCATCAAACCCGCGCATGAACCCACCGCGCTGGAACTGGACGTGCGGCTCGAATACGCCGGCGAGAAAGACGGCCTTATCATGGTCAGAGGCGTCATTAACGCCTCGAATCCATCCAACCGCCGCATCTACGTGCCGGCCGAATGGCTCACTGTGAAAGGCCGGCGCATCGCCGCCCCGACACAACGCGGCAACCGGGACAACGTAATCCCCGACAGCCCAGCGGAGCCTGGCGTCTACCGCAATTACGCGCCAGTCGCCTCGTCGGAGATTGTCGCCGAACAACGCATGCTCGACGGTATCGACAATAACTGGTGGGACCCGAAAGACAGAACCAACGACGAAATATCCTTCGCGATACCGAAAGGTGAATTCGATTTTCTGGACATAGTTGTCGCCTACCTCTATACCAAAAATGTCGACGGACTCGCCGACCCGGAATGGACGCTCACCCACGACGGCAGCCAGTGGGCGCATTTCAAATTCGCCAATCCGGATACCGAAAAGAATCAGGCGAAATGGTTAAACAAGAACGATGCGGGCTTCAGCTGGTCCAGCGCGAGTTTGTCATTGTGGGAAAAACATTAAGAAGGAACTCTCACGGACGATTACAGCAATCAGCAGAATCGATCTGGAACGGAGATCGAGGCACAGGGAACACCGAGCAAAAAGATTGATTAAGAAACCGATAAAAAGCATATTTAGTGGCGGGAATAAGAAGACTCGGAAATAAAATTTTACAACAACGAAAGCCACTGCCAATCCGGTATTAATTTCTTTGGCCCATCATCCAAATTCGCCGCAGATTCAGAATACAAAGCGGAAAATGCTTTGTGCCCGCGCCGCGCCTCCGCGAGAGATATTATTTGTTTGGCCTTTTTTGACCGATCCATTCCTGCACCGATTTTCTCTGCCATTGATGCCTGGCATAAGCCGCCAGCCTGGGTGGAACTTCGTGGCCATTGGCGAGCAATCGGTTGAGCATCAGCGCGAGATCGGTATCGGCGACGCACCATTCGTTGAACAGGTTCAGAGCGCCGTCTTTTATCAGCCTGTCAAGACCCGCGAATAATTTCGCGGCCGATACCTGCGCCTCTTTGGACAGGGGCTTGTCGGCGCGCTTGATAAAAATGGTTTCGGTGCTGCGTTCTTCGCGGATGGGCAGAAAATCACTGCGCAGCCAGGCTTGCACCTGGCGCGCCTTTGCGCGCTCGCGAATATTGCCTGGGTATACCTGGGGATAGCTGGGCGCGGGAAATACTTCTTCCAGATATTCGGTGATGGCGGAGGATTCCGATAATTTAAAATCGCCATGCACCAGCGTCGGCACGCGTTGCGTCACCGACAGTTTCGCGTAATCCGCCTTATGCTGCTCTCCGGCATACAGATCCACCGTGCTGATCTCGAAGGGCAGACTCTTCTCCTTCAAAGCCACAAACACCGACATCGCGAAAGGGCTGGTGAATTTAGAGTCGACGTAGAGGGTTAAATCATTCATAAGCGCTTTGTTTCATCCTCCCCTCGCTATACTTTCCACCCAGCGGTAGCCTAGATACCCCGGCCTTTGCAAAATGATTACTTTTTCTCCAGCGCGTATTTGATCGTACAAACCTTCCGAAACCTGGATATTTCTCGTCCCCACCCCCGTCCAGTTCTCGAGCGAAAAATAATAGCTGCGACCATGACGACCTTTCCTGACATATTTGTCATAAAGCTGAACCCTGTATTCCGTGTGAGATACGGTATCCAATTCCATGTTGATGTCGCGCAATTCGGAAAAGGAGGTTGCAACGGCGCCAAAAGCCCCAAACAAAAGCAGTTCGATCAAGACCAGATGTGTTCTGGCGCTGCGCCCTATCGACATTATCGTTGCCACAATCAGTGCCGCAACGATCAATCCCCCCGCCAAAATCGAATCCCTCCATAAGAGACCCGTATCCAGGGTCAGAGGCAACTTCGTCCACCCTATCCTGACCAGTTGCATGAATCCGCTGATGGCAAGCGCGCTGCTGATCGCCAGAATGACAGCAGCCTTTATTACGAAGGGGTCCCGCCATTTGCCGCCGGGCTTTGCTGCAACGTGTTGCAGTTCGTTTCCGATGCGGGCCAGAATGGGCACCGCATCCTGTGCCGCGGTGAAGATCTGATGTTCTGTGTAATCGTTGCGCACCTTGTAAGTTGCGACCAGGTACCCCGAGACACAACGCAGTTCCTTTATCTCCCGACTGAAAGTTTCCCCATCCTGGAACAATTTGAGAATTTCAGCCGTGAGTTTCCCGTTTCCGGAAAGTTGGGCGCACAGAAAAGTGTCGTCGGAAACAATGTAAATTGCCTTGTCGAAAGCGTCACGACCAACCTGATACTCGGCGCAGACCCCAATTTGTTTGAAAAAACGGTCAGACCCGGTTTCCTTCTTGAAAGAAAAGTTGTAGCCCGAAGGGCCTTTGATGGACAGGCGAAATCCGGTGATTCCGTACTTGCCTCTGCTTACCTTATACCAATAGGGAAAACCGGCGGCGTCTTTCAACCCTCCCTTCGAAGGCGCGTTTATTCGCACTTCCAGGGCATAAGCCGCGGATGCGATCAACGTGGTGAACCCGAACATAAACCACATTTTGGTTATACCCCCTCACCCTCCTCTCCCGAAAAGAGAGGTTTATATTTGATTCCATCCCCTGCGTCTCCGCGTCCCGGCGAGATATATTTTTCTATCTTTTTTGCGGGGGGATTTTTTTGATCGGCTCCGCGAATTTGGCGTGGGCCTCGAGGTCCACTGGCCGGTGTTTGATTTTGTCGCTCGGCGGATAATTGCCCAGATAATCGCCGCCCTTCCAGTTATTCACCGGGCGAATCGGCCGCGGCTGGAAACCGCCGCCGCAGTTGGGGCAGACGTTGTCCAGGATCTTGTTGACGCAGGGCTTGCAGAAAGTGCATTCGAAGGAACAGATCATCGCCTCCGTCGAATCCGGCGGCAGCAGCTTGTTGCAGTGTTCGCAGGTGGGGCGCAGTTCGAGCATGATGTTTTCCCTGAATTTCCCCTGATTATGTTGTTGAGGCGTAACTCACCACAACCTACACGTCTCATCCCCCTAGCTTCGCCATCCCCTTCGGCGCGAAGGGGGAATAAGAAGTAAGGTGTATTTTAATTCCTGGCGTCTTTGCGAGAGACAGAAATAATAAAGTCGTGGCAACGTGGCGTTCTTATTTCACGACCCGCAAATGGGGTTTCTTGGGTTTTTCCTTGGAAGCCCCGGAAGCCGGGTCCTTGCGGCGTTCTTCATTGAACACCATGCCCTGGCCGTTCTCGCGGGCATAGATCGCCAGTACCGACTGCACCGGTACGGTTACGTGCGAAGACTTGCCCGCGAAGCGGGCACTGAAGTCGATCTGTTCGTTGCCCAGCTGCAGCCCGTGCGCGGCCATAGGCCCGATGTTCAGGATAATCTTTTCGTTCTCAACGTATTCGCGCGGGACACGGACCCCGGGCAGCGAAGCATCCACGAGCAAGTGGGGTGTAGTCCCGTTATCCACGATCCATTGATAGATGGCGCGGATAAGGTAAGGTCGGCTGGAATTCATATGGACTAAGAGTAGCCAATGCCGCCCCAATAGACAACGGCCACCCTTAAAAATCGGGGTTTCGACGGGGCTGCTTTAAGGAAAAAAGCACTAAAGCGGTTCAGACCCGCATCTGCTTTTCGAGGTCCGAAAGGCTGGATTTGAAGGACGGCCGTGCGAACAGGCGTTCCGCGTACTTGAATACAGCCTTGGACTGGGGCGGCAATTCTATGCCGTAATGATTGAGACGCCAGAGTACCGGCGCGATTGTGCAATCTACAATGGTGAATTCCTCGTACATAAAGTACGGCATCTTCTCCACGATGGGTCCGATCGAGAGAACACTCTCGCGCAGATACTTGCGCGCTTTTTGCTTGTCGGATTCGCCGCCGCCCTCGATATCCCGAAGCAGCGTGTACCAGTCCTGCTCGACCCGGTAAAGCGCCAGCCGGCAGCGCGCACGCGACACGGGGTCTACCGGCAACAGCGGCGGATGTGGAAAGCGTTCGTCCAGGTATTCCATGATGACCCGCGAGTCATACAGGGTCAGCTCACGGTCAACGAGGGTTGGCATGATCTCGTAAGGGTTGAGAGCCAGCAGATCCTCCGGCTTGTTGGCCGGGTCCACATCCAGTACCTCGACCGCTATATCCTTCTCAGCCAGTACAATACGCGTACGGTGGCTCAGGGGGCTGTCCGGTTCTGAATAAAGGGTCATCATGGTCGGGCGGCGACAGCTCTTTCGTACCGGTTATGAGGCGCTTTATTTAACATCGCGCCAATATTCATTCTTCAGTAAATAGGCGATCGCGGACAGTATCAGCAGGAAGAACAGCACCCAGAAACCCACCAGATAACGCGTCTTGCGCGCGGGCTCGGCGGCATAGCTAAGAAAATTGGTGATATCGAGCGCCGCCCGGTCGAATTCGGCCGGAGTCATCTTGCCGGGCTGCACCTGCTCCAGCTTTACCAGCACCTTGTGCGTTTTGCCATGCTGGTCGACCCGGTCTTCGTATACCGGCTTCTGCCAACCCTGCAGTTCCCACAGCACGTGCGGCATGCCGACGTTCGGGAACATGGCGTTGTTGACGCCCCACTGCTTGGTCTCATCGAGGTAGAAATCGCGCAGGTAGTTGTAGACCCAGTCCGGGCTGCGCCAGCGGGTGACCAGTGTCAGGTCCGGCGGCAGGGTGCCGAAGGCGGTCTTTCCATACCATTTGTCCATCGCGATCTTCATGGTATCGCCGATCTTGGTGGGCGCACCCTCGTCGTCATGGGTGAAAATCAGGTTGTCACGCACCTGCTCATCGGTCAGGCCCAGATCCTCGGCCAGGCGGTTATAACGCAGGTACTGCAATGAATGGCAGCCCATGCAGTAATTCACGAAATACTTCGCACCACGTTGCAGCGAAGCCTTGTCAGCCTGGTCAACCTTGGCCTCTTCCATGGGAAAGCCCGACTCCGAAGCCAGGCCGGCAACCGGCAGCAATAAACCCAGAATCAGAAACAGTGTTTTCATTTGTAGGTCACCCTGTCCGGTACGATTTTGTTCTTTTCGTTCTTGCTGATGAAATAAAGGGCGATGAAGAAGCCGAAATAACCTACGGTATAAATCCGCGCCAGCAAGGGGCGTATCCCGTCGGCGGGCTTGGTGCCCAGATAGCCCAGGCCGATGAACGATATCACGAAGACCACCAGCAGCCACTTGTAGGCGGCGGAGCGGTAGCGGATCGATTTGACCGGATTGCGATCGATCCAGGGCAGGAAGAACAGGATCACCACCGCGACACCCATCGCCAGCACGCCCGGGAACTGGGATTGGAACATGGGCGGTATCGCCCGCAGGATCGAATAGAAAGGCGTGAAATACCACAGGGGCGCAATGTGCTCCGGCGTCTTCAGATTATCGGCCGGAATAAAGTTGGCGTGCTCGAGGAAATAGCCGCCCATTTCCGGCATGAAGAACACGACCACGGCGAACACGAACAGGAACACGCCGACGCCGAAAATATCCTTCACGGTGTAATAAGGATGGAACGGGATGCCGTCCAGCGGAACGCCGTTCTTGTTCTTGGTTTTCTTGATCTCGATGCCGTCGGGGTTGTTGGAACCGACCTCGCGCAACGCGACCAGGTGGGCGACCACCAGGCCCAGCAGCGCCAGCGGCAGCGCGATCACGTGCAGGGCGAAAAAGCGGTTGAGCGTGATATCCGATACCACGTAGTCGCCGCGGATCCAGATCGCCAGATCCTCGCCGATGAACGGCACCGCGCCGAACAGGTTGATGATGACCTGCGCGCCCCAGTAGGACATCTGGCCCCAGGGCAGCAGGTAGCCGAAGAAGGCCTCGCCCATCAGCGTCAGATAAATCAGCATGCCGAAGATCCACAACAGTTCGCGCGGCTGCTTGTAGGAACCGTACAGCAGGGCGCGGAACATGTGCAGATACACCACGACGAAGAAAGCCGAAGCCCCGGTGGAATGCATGTAGCGGATCAACCAGCCCCATTCCACGTCGCGCATGATGTACTCGACTGAACCGAAAGCCAGGTTGGCGTCCGGCTTGTAGTTCATGGTCAGGAAAATGCCGGTCACGATCTGCAGTACCAGCACCACCAGCGCCAGGGAACCGAAGAAATACCAGATATTGAAATTCTTGGGCGCGTAGTATTCGGTCATCGCGCCGCGCCAGAATTTGGTCAGCGGCAAGCGCTCATCCAGCCAGTTCAGGGCGCTTGTCAGAGTGCTCTGCTGTTTCATGCGGCCTCCTGATCTTCGCCGATCCGGATCACGGAATCGGACACAAAACGGTAAGGCGGTATCCGCATATTGGTCGGCGCCGGTACACCTTTATAAACGCGGCCGGCGAGGTCGAACTTGGAACCGTGGCAGGGGCAGAAGAAACCGCCCTTCCACTCTTCGCCCAGGTCCTGTGGCGCCACGTCCGGACGGTAGGTCGGCGAGCAGCCCAGATGGGTACAGACGCCCACCATGACCAGGTATTCGGGCTTGATCGAGCGGGCGGGATTCTGCGCGTAATCGGGCTGGTTTGCGGCCTTCTCGGATGTGGGATCTTCCAGCAGGGGCTCGACTTCCTCCAGGGAAGCCAGCATTTCCGGAGTGCGGCGTACGATGAACACGGGCCGCTTGCGCCATTCGATGGTGACTTTCA
>DASUFE010000112.1:0-27746 GCA_036274675.1 Gammaproteobacteria bacterium | reverse complement strand
TACGGCACGATCACGCCGGCGACCTTCAGCAATCTGTCGGCCGGTGCGCACACGCTGCGTATCGTCCGGCGCGAAGACGGCGCGCGGCTGGATAAGGTGACGCTGACGGTCTCCGCGGGTTCGATCAGCGGTTCGAGCTCGTCGAGCTCCAGCAGCTCGTCCTCGAGCAGCAGTTCCAGCTCATCGTCCAGCAGTTCGTCCTCGTCGAGCTCTTCGAGCAGCTCCAGCTCATCGAGCAGCAGCTCCTCGTCCTCCAGTAGCTCCTCTTCGAGCAGTTCAACTACCGGCGGTACCTTGCTGCCCTTGAGCGTCTCGGGTACGAATATCCGGAACTCGGTCGGTAATGTGCATCTGCACGGCGTCGCCGTTAACGATCTGCATGCCATCTATAAAGGCTTCTATGTGATCGGCATGACCGGTGGAACGCCGAGTTCGCAGAACATCTACGACTACATCGACCGGCTCCAGGATCTCTCGTGGAAGAATGCGAATATCGTTCGTCTGACCATCCATCCGTGGGTCAATGATGAAGTCGGTCAGCACGGCTGGGATCTGGTGACACCTGATTTCTACATCAGTGAAATCATCCAGCCTGCTGTCGACGCAGTAGTCCAGTCACATCGCTATGCGATCATCGACTGGCATTATGTGGGTGTAGGCTGGACCGGCAATGAAGGCGCCAAAACGGCGGACTTCTGGAACCGCATGGTTGCTCTCTACGCCAACCATCCGAACGTGGTATTCGAACTCTTTAATGAACCGGGCGGCGGTACCTGGCAGTCCTGGCAGCAAACCGCGCAAGGCTGGGTCAATGCCATCCGCAGCGGTAACTGGTCCTCCTACGGCCTGCCCAACCGGCCGGCGGCGAACAATCTGATTATCGCGGGCGGCCCCTCCTGGTCCCAGATCCTGCCGCAGAGCTCGTCCGACGCCTTCTTCAGCGGCGGCAATATCGCCTATGCCAACCATATCTATCCTGCGCATTCCGGCGGCGGCATCCCCACCTGGGCGAATTACACCCTGCAATTCCATCCGGTCATCTTTACGGAGTGGGGATATGAGAACAACAGCGATGCGAACGTAACGACAGGCACGGCTTCGAACTACGGCAACAAGTACAAGTCTTACATCAATTCGCATTCGAACGCGCACTGGGTTGCCTGGAACTGGTCGCCGACCTATCGGTCGGTTATGGTCGACAAGAACTTCATCATTCTGGGCAATGGCCAGAGCACCACGCAATCGCGTTTCCATGGCGGCAACGCGGATACTTATGATAACTACATGGGACAATTCACCGTTGACTGGCTCAACCAGCTCGGTAGTGGAAATGTTCAGTAAAGCATCCAGGCATTGAGTTCTTAACAGTAAACATGGATGAAACTTTAAGGGCGGCCGCAAGGCCGCCCTTTTTTATTTCTTGTCTGCTGCCATATCAGCGCGTGGATTCAGAATGGAATTTGGAGTGACATGAAGTAGCTAAAGCTATTCGTGTCGCGCGACTTCTGATAAGGGGTTCGTTTGGAGCCGAAGTGTTGCAGTCGTGATCGTGCGATGATCGCTATTTGTAGTGTCTGAGCCGTGACGCGGAGGCGAAGGCCCAGGTGGCCATTCTGCCGTCCGGCTTCTGAAAAGATTTCGTTTGGAACGCCTTTTGAGAGGCTTTGTTTGGAGCCCGTTATCCGTGCTGCCGTCGTGATACAGGGCTAAAGCTATAGATCTGTGGACTCGTTGGTAGGCACGATTGGACTCGAACCAACGACCCCCACCATGTCAAGGTGGTGCTCTAACCAACTGAGCTACGTGCCTGTACCAGATTTAACCCCTTGGACTTTGGCTCCCAAGGGGCGCAAAAGCTAACATGCGCAGTTTATGAACGCAAGTTCTGCGGACTTGCTCTGCGCAGTGCTTTAACCGAAGCCACCCCTGATATGGGGCTTGACCTCTTCCCTATAGAATTTCGCCAGCCTTGAGCGCAGATCGGCCGGCAATGGCGCCAAAGCCGAAGCCACTGTATTCTCGCGTGCCTGCTCCGGCCTGCTGACGCCGGTAATGAGCGTCGTCACCGCATCATGGTCGAGAAGCCAGCGCTGCGCCATCTGCGCCATACTCATATCCGCAGGCACATAACGCTTCAGCTCATCGGTCAAAGCCACGCCTTTTTCCAGGGTCAGGCCAGCAAAGGTTTCACCGACACTGAAGACCTGCCCGTCTCGGTTGTAAGTCCGGTGATCGGTGGGCGCAAAATGCGTATCCCGGGTGTAGCGGCCGGATAACAGACCGCTCGCGAGCGGTAGCCGCACAATAATGCCGACCCCCCGGGCCTTGGCCGCCGGTAACAGTTGCTCCAGCGGGCGCTGACGGAAAATATTCACGATGACTTGCAGGGATACCAGACCTTCCTGTTGCAGGCACAGCATTCCCTCTTCCTCGGTTTCCACGCTGGCGCCGAAATACCGGATCAGGCCTTCATCCTGGATACGTCGCAGCCAATCGAATACCTTTGCCTCCCGCAAAAGCCCGATTGGAACGCAATGCAACTGCAGCAGATCGATCGCATCCTGACTGAGCCGTTCCAGGGCGGCATCCACGGCGCGCCGCAGCGCCGCTTCTGAATACTTGTCTGGATAAACCTTGGCATTACGTCCGAATTTGGTCGCCACGAAAATCGGCTGCTTGCTTTGCCTCAGAAACTCGCCGATCAGAGCCTCGCTGCGGCCGGCGCCGTATACATCGGCCGTGTCAAAAAAATTGATTCCGCTATCCACCGCGGCCTGCATGATTTCGAAGGCTGTCGCTTCGTCCATTGGCCCGAAATCGCCTCCAAACTGCCAACATCCCAGTCCAATTTCACTGACGGCAACTCCGGTTTTAGCCAGCGATCGCTGCTTCATAACAACCTCATCCGCATGAATTCTAATTTATGAAATATTTATTCCAGTAAACTTTGTGAACTGGTTCACAAAAAAGCAGGAAATGTTAGTGAGTTCACATATATCGACCTATACCCAGAGACTAGGGAATACACCTAGTTTGTAACCTCCATACGCGCTTCCTCAGAGGGGGACAGTATGCATCTTCAGAAAGTGGGCAGGCACCTGCTGCGGCTGATGCCAGCGCATCTTCTGGATTAACAATGCGGCACTGCCGGCACCAGGAACGCGATTAGACCCCATTTGACGATCGCGAACAATGGTTCATCCGTCAAAACCGCGCTCAACCTTGCGAGGTACTGTCAATGAGAACATTCATCAAGTTAGGGGCAATGCTGCTCGGCCTGATGGTCGGCAGCCAGGCATTCGCCGCGTACACCTGCACGGCGACGCCATCCAACACCGGCGGCACCTTCTTCCAGGTGGACGTGAGCGTAACCAACACCGGCACCACCGCGCTCAGCACTTGGACCGTGACCTTGACCTTCCCTGAGCAGATCACGGCAGGCGCTCAATGGAATGCGACACGCACCGGCACCAGTCCCGGCACGATCTTCCAGTTCACCAACTGCTGCAGCTGGCAGCTGCCAGCTCCTGGCCAGACGGCGGTAAACGCGTTCGGCTTCCAGGGAACGCATGACGGCAGCTTCATGGCGCCGACTTGCACGGGGTCTGGTGGTACTTCCAGCAGCTCTTCGAGTTCCAGCTCATCTTCGAGCAGTTCTTCGTCGAGCAGCAGCTCCTCAAGTTCATCCAGCTCCAGTTCGTCAAGTTCCAGCTCGTCGTCCAGCAGCTCATCAAGTTCGAGTTCTTCGAGCAGCAGCTCAAGCTCGTCCTCAAGCAGCAGTTCCTCGAGCTCCTCAAGCTCCAGCTCATCGTCTTCGAGCAGCTCCTCGTCAAGCAGCAGCTCCAGCTCATCATCGAGTTCGTCCAGCTCCAGCAGTTCAAGCTCTACATCAACCAGCAGCGGCCGCGCGGACAATCCTTTTGCCGCCTCGACCAAGTGGTATGTAGATTCCATTTGGTCGGCCAAGGCGCGCGGCGAGACGGGCGGTTCCGTTCTGGCAAACTATCCCACGGGTGTTTGGATGGATCGCATCGGCGCGATCACCCAGAGCCCGGGCGGCTTGCGTGAACACCTGGACAACGCGGTGGCCCAGGGCGCCGACCTGTTCATGTTCGTGGTCTACGACCTGCCGAACCGCGACTGCTCGTCCAAGGCCTCCAACGGCGAGCTGTTGGTTTCGCAGAACGGTATTGCGCGCTACAAAACCGATTACATCGATGCGATCTACGACATTCTGTCCGATACGGCATACCGTAATATCCGGATCGTGACGATCATGGAAGTGGATTCGTTGCCGAACCTGGTGACCAATCTCAGCATTCCTGCCTGCGCGGAAGCGAATGGCACGGGCGGCTACAAGGAAGGTATCACCTACGCTCTGAACAAGTTCTCGACCCTGAGCAACGTCTACAACTATCTGGACATCGCGCACTCCGGCTGGATGGGCTGGCCCAACAACTTCTCGGGCGGCATCAAATTGATTGGAGATGTCATCAAGGCGACAAACGCGGGTTGGGGCAGCGTGTCGGGCTTTATCAGCAACACCTCCAACTTTACGCCGGTGGAAGAACCGTTCATGCCGGATGCGACCCTGTCGGTAGGTGGCAACCCGATCAAGTCGGCGGCATTCTACGAGTGGAACGACTATATCGCCGAGTTGAAATTTGTGCAGGACTGGCGCAATGCGATGATTGCGCAGCAAAGCGCGCCCTCTCGTATCGGCATGCTGATCGACACCGGCCGCAACGGCTGGGGCGGCGCGAACCGGCCGACAGCCGTATCCACCAGCACAGTATTGAATACCTATGTCGACCAGTCACGTATCGATCGCCGCTTCCACCGCGGCAACTGGTGTAACCAGCCGGGCGGCGTCGGCTTCCGTCCAACGGCCAACCCCGCGACGGGCGTGCACGCCTACGTCTGGGTGAAGCCGCAGGGCGAATCGGACGGCGTCAGCGATCCGAACTTCACGCCGGATCCGAACGATCCCGCCAAGCGGCACGATCCGATGTGCGACCCGTTGGCGAACAACCAGTACAATTCCGCGTACAAGACGGGTGCGATGGCGAACGCCCCGCACGCGGGCCGCTGGTTCCCCGATGGGTTCCGCGTGTTGCTGCAGAACGCGTATCCGCCCCTGCAATAACCGGCATTAGAACTGGTTAAAAAAATTGCCCCGCTTCCAATCCGGAAGCGGGGCATCTTTTTAAGAATCAAAAAAGTGAATTTACTGCACAATGGATTCGGGCAATTCGAAACCCTGGGCACGGATGCGTTCGATCTCGTCACGAATGCGGGCCGCCTGTTCGAACTCAAGCTCCCGGGCATGCGCATACATCTTCTGCTCCAGTTTTTTGATCAATTGCGCCGCCTGCTCCGGTTTCAAGGATTTGCCCCCGTTGTATTCTCCGGCGGTTTCCGCAACCTTTGCCACCCGGACCCTGCCGCCTCCCACCATGGGCTCCGGCCGGGCTTCGAGGATATCCTGCACTCGCTTGCGTACACCCTGAGGCGTAATGCCATGCTTGAGATTGTAGGCAGTCTGCTTATCGCGGCGCCGGTCGGTTTCGTCGATGGCGCGCTGCATCGAACCCGTCACTTTGTCCGCGTACAAAATAGCCATGCCGTTCAGGTTCCGCGCAGCCCGGCCGATGGTCTGGATCAATGAGCGTTCGGAACGCAGGAACCCTTCCTTGTCGGCATCCAGGATGGCCACCAGGGAAACCTCCGGCATGTCCAGGCCTTCGCGCAACAGGTTGATGCCGACCAGCACATCGAACACTCCGGCACGCAGGTCGCGAATGATCTCCATGCGCTCGATCGTATCGATATCCGAATGCAGGTAGCGCACGCGCACATCGTGTTCGGCCAGATAATCGGTGAGATCTTCCGCCATGCGCTTGGTCAATGTAGTAATCAGGACGCGTTCGTTTTTCGCCGCACGCCGGGTCACTTCCGACATTACATCGTCCACCTGTGTCGCCACCGGCCGCACTTCCAACCGCGGGTCCACCAGCCCGGTGGGGCGCACCACCTGATCGACCACTGCGCCTGAACGTTCCAGCTCGTAGGGTCCCGGCGTCGCCGATACGAAAATCGTCTGCCGGGCCAGGCGTTCAAATTCCTCGAATTTGAGCGGGCGGTTGTCAAGCGCGGACGGCAGGCGGAAGCCGTATTCGACCAGTGTCTCCTTGCGTGAACGGTCACCCTTGTACATGGCGCCCAGCTGCGGGATGGTGACATGACTCTCGTCCACCACAAGCAACGCATCTGCGGGCAGATAATCAAACAGACAGGGCGGCGGCTCGCCGGGCTGGCGGCCGGACAGGTGGCGTGAATAGTTCTCGATGCCATTGCAATAACCAAGCTCGTTGATCATTTCAATATCGAACATGGTGCGCTGCTCAAGGCGCTGCGCTTCTACCAGTTTGTTGGCAGCGTACAACTGCTCCAGCCGCTCCTTGAGCTCGGCCCGGATCTTGTCCACCGCCTGCAGCATAATCTCGCGCGGCGTGACGTAATGGGTTTTGGGGTAGACGGTATAGCGCGCGGCCTTGTGGATGATTTCACCAGTCAAGGGATCGAACAGACTCAGGTTCTCGATCTCGTCGTCGAAAAGCTCCACTCGTACGGCTTCGCGTTCAGAATCGGCGGGATGGATATCGATCACATCGCCGCGCACGCGATAGGTGCCGCGCCTGAGCTCCAGGTCGTTGCGAGTATATTGCAGTTCAGCAAGACGCCGTAACATCTGCCTTTGGTCGATGCGGTCACCGCGCACCAGGTGCAGGATCATGCTGAAATAGGAGGTAGGGTCGCCCAGGCCGTAAATGGCGGAGACGGTGGCGACGATGATCGTGTCGCGGCGCTCCATCACGGCCTTGGTGGCCGACAGCCGCATCTGCTCGATGTGGTCGTTGATCGAAGAATCCTTTTCTATGTAGGTATCTGAGGCCGGCACATAGGCCTCGGGCTGGTAATAGTCGTAGTACGAAACAAAATACTCCACGGCGTTGCCCGGGAAAAATTCCTTCATTTCTCCGTAAAGCTGGGCGGCCAGGGTTTTGTTCGGCGCCAGCACCAGCGTCGGGCGCTGCAGATTCCGGATCACGTTGGCAACGGTAAAGGTCTTGCCCGATCCGGTCACGCCAAGCAGGGTCTGATGCGCCAGACCGTCCTTGAGACCCTCGGTCAGGCGGGCGATCGCCTCCGGTTGGTCGCCGGCCGGCGCATAGTCGGTTTGCAAAGAGAAAGTCTTAGACATTATTCAGGAATTCAGTATGATTTGCTGCTTTTTGATTTTTCCAAATCTACCAGACCCTAAAGATACAGAACAGGTTCCTCTATGCAGCTCTCGCAACGCGTACAGAAAATCAAACCCTCGCCCACCCTGGCTGTCAGCGCGCTGGTGGCCAAACTAAAAGCGCAAGGCCGGGATATCGTCGGCCTGGGCGCCGGCGAACCGGATTTCGACACGCCCGAGCACATCAAGGCGGCGGCGGTGGAGGCGCTTAAAAAGGGTTTCACGAAATATACCGCGGTCGACGGCACTCCAGGTTTAAAAAAAGCGGTTATCGCCAAGTTCAAGCGCGACAACGGCCTGGATTATACTCCGGATCAGATTCTTGTCTCCGTGGGCGGCAAGCAGAGTTTCTTCAACCTCGCTCAGGCCTATCTCAATGCGGGAGACGAGGTCATTATTCCCGCCCCCTTCTGGGTCTCCTATCCGGACATGGTGCTGCTCGCCGACGGCGTGCCGGTCATCGTTACCGGCGACCAGAGCCAGCGCTTCAAAATTACAGCGAAGCAACTGGAAAAGGCCATCACGAAAAAAACCCGCCTTATCGTTATCAACAGCCCCTCGAACCCGACCGGCACCGCTTATACCCGGGCGGAACTACAGAGCCTGGGCGAAGTGCTGCGCAAGCACCCAAACATCCTGATCGCCACCGACGATATGTATGAACATATCATGTGGGCCGACGAAGCCTTCAGCAACATCCTCATGGTATGCCCTGACCTCTATGAGCGCACCATCGTGCTGAATGGCGTCTCGAAGGCCTACTCCATGACCGGCTGGCGCATCGGCTATGCCGGAGGCCCGGCGACACTAATCAACGCGATGAAGGATATCCAGTCGCAGAGCACCTCGAATCCGACGTCGATCGCCCAGGTTGCGGCTGAAACCGCGTTGAACGGCGATCAGGGTTTCATCAAGCAGATGAACAGCGTCTTCAAACGCCGACACGACATGCTCTTGGAAGGCCTGAACAAGATTAAAGGCGTGGAGTGCATTCCCGGCGACGGCACTTTCTACCTTTTCCCGAGCATGAGCAAGTTGATCAAGAACCTGGGGCTTAAAAACGATCTGGAACTGACTTCGCACCTGATCGACAAGGCCGGGGTCGCGCTGGTGCCCGGCTCCGCCTTCGGGCTGGAAGGGCATGTACGCCTCTCCTTTGCCACCGGTGACGAGGTGTTGAAAGAAGCCCTTAAGCGCATCGCCAGTATCGCCTGAGCTGCTTTCATACTCCTCATATAAGTGAAAATAACAGGCCCGCTCTGCGGGCCTGATTTGTTATATTCAGCCCGAGAAATAACAAACCCGGCAGGCCAGTTCAAGAAATCGACGGGGGCACGCCCTTGGGTACATTATCCGGGTGCGGATGGACGCCGCAAAACGACGGTTGGTGCATGGTAACTTATCCATTACCGAGATCGTGCTTGAAGTCGGATATGAAAGCATCAGTCATTTTATATTTCTGTTCAAATCTCATACCGGCGCTATACCCGCCCAATACCGCAGAGAATCCTGACAAGTGAAAAGACGCAGACCGCCGCGGCTTGTCTCTACGCAACGGTACAAGGACTATGTGCCCGGCAAGCTGCTCATGGATAGCCAGTCCTGCAACTGGCAGGGACTGCTGTTCAATGCCTTTGAACTACCCGCATTCCTGCCGGAAGGCCCGGCACCCGGCATCGCCGATTACACATTCGGGTTTGTTTACGAAGGCGGGAAAGAAGGCGAATTCAGCATCAACCAGGGGGCGTGGACAAAACAGGTTTTGCGCAAAGGTTCAATCGTTATGGCGCCACCTGATCATGCGATTAACTGGCGCTGGCTCCCGGAAACTGAAAACGCGCAGCCGCTTTATATAACCTGCGCCTACCTGTCTTCCGCCTTGATAAAGCGTGCAGCCGTTGAAGCACTCGACACAGAACCGGCGTGTATCGAAATGCCAAAAAACATGGGCGCCTCGGATGCATTCATGGAACAGTTATTCCTAGCGGTCAAGAACGAACTGCAGTCCGGCAATCCCTGCGGCCCCTTGTACGCCCAAACGGCCGCCCAGATGCTGGCCCTGCACCTCCTCAGCAATCACTGCACTCTTAACTACAAAGTCCCTCAATATAAACGCGGTATCGCAAAAATTCAGTTAAGACGCGTGTTGGAATATATCCACATGCACCTCGACCGGGAGATCACCCTGGAATCGCTGTCCCTGATTGCCGGCCTGAGCCAATACCATTTCCTGCGCATGTTCAAGCAATCCGTCGACAAGACGCCGTTGCAGTACATCATTCATTGCCGAATGGAAAAAGCCAAGTGTCTGCTGGCCCAGACCGGATTAACGATTACCGAGATCGCCCTTGAAGTCGGCTATGAAAGCCTCAATCACTTTATTACTCTCTTCAAGCGTCACACAGGAACCACTCCCGCCGCCTTCCGAAAAGCCCTTTAGACCGCAAAACGCCTGAATCCAGAACCCAATTACCGCAAGAATCCGGTATTTCCAGCAATAACCGGCAAGACAGTACTAACACAACCGGATAAATTCTGACTGCGCACAATATCCTTTGTGACACCACGCTTCAGAATCTGGCCGGGCTGAGCATCCATGGGGGGCTACCGGAGATAGCCCCCAATTTAAGCGACGACAGACCGGCGCACGGTTCGCCTGTTAAAGGAGCGCTCAAATGCATTGCCAGATTTTTCGATTCACAATGCAACAGACCCGCGATGCGGGCCTGCTGTTGTTCTGTTTTCACCCGCGCCCTGTAACAAATATCAGTTCCATTGATAAATAACTGAAAAACCGATCACACCGGCATTATCGTCACTCATACTGTAAAAATCATAAAACAGGCTGAACCACTGGCTGCCCAGGCTAAGGCCATAATAAAGATCCTTCCCCCTGTCGCTGCTCACCTCTGCATGGTTCATTCGGCTGTCATGGCGGGGAGGGGGATAATCGGTTTTATGTTTCGTAGAAAAAAAACTTTCCGATTCCCAGTCAAGCACTCCTACACGGCCAATCACCGAAACCGTGCCTGACAGCGGCAAGCCACCGGCCAGTCCTATATTAAAACCCTCGATACTCTCGCTACCCGAAGCACTGAATGCGGAGACAGCAGTCACGAGCTTACGCGACGTCGAAATATCATAGGAAACTTTCCCAAGATCGACATATCCGAATTCAAATGCAACATTCGGACTAATATAACGGCCTCCGAATATTTTCGTGGTGGCGTCTTTCTCCGTATCGGCGTTAGGCGAGCCGTGTAGATCCCGCATTTCCACAAAGGAATCCGTTAAATCAGTGAGCCTGCCGCCCCCAAGCCCGATATACCACCCATCCGCATGAACCGTCGATAAGCCAAACAAAAATATCAATGCAAAAGCGCATTTACCATGATTCTTGAGCATGCCATTACTCCTTATTTTTTATTTGTACTTCCAGAGCGCACATAACAAAAGCTTTTAATCAAGCCGGTTGCCGCGCCCCGCAGTAACCGTTTGGAATCGCCACGCGCCCCCATAGCATCCCCCTGAACATCTTTTGCACGAAGCCATCCCAAAAAACACAGGCCCGCATCGCGGGCCTGCTGCTTTACTCCAATGCGATGATTGCGCTATTCAAAGCTGAATTTGGCAGAGATGCCCGCCAGATTGATGTCATCGCCGTCGATATCATAAATTTCATAAAAAAGTCCGAACCAGCCGATGTCCAGCCCGACGCCGTAATAGATATCATTGCCGTTATCGCTCTCCGAAAACGAATCGTTGAAAAAGGCGCCAGTGGTATCCCGCGCGCTAAACTCGGATTTACTGTTCCAGAAATAAACACCGGCTCTGCCATTTAACGAAATCAAATCAGAAAAGGGCAGACTACCGACAACCCCGGCATTAAAGCCATCGACACTGAAAGAGCTCCCGACCCTGGTTTCACCTGATGGGAAAAGATTACCGTCACTGTCCAAAGAGAAGTCAGCCGTGGTTTCCCCCAAATCGATATATCCGAATTCAATCCCGAAATATGGATTGATATTAAAACCACCGAATATCTTTGCTGCAGTATCGCTGTCATCGGCATCAAATGAGGCATCAACCCCCAGATCGTTTAGATCGCTTGTTGCCTGGTCCAAATCGTTCAAAGTACTCTCAAGATCATTAGGCAAATCATAAGTACTGATACCCGCTCCAATCCCTATGTACCAACCATGACAGTATGCGGCAGGCATATTTGATAAAACCACGAAGATCAAAAGGCATTTGCTGAAATTGCTAACCATATCCTTATCCATCCTTGTATCCTTACTGCTGATGAATTATCGACAATCAATACCGACTTTTAATCCAAAAAGAGCGACTGAAATAAAAAAAGCAGGCCTGAATGGGGCCTGCTTTTCCGGGGAAGGGAGTTTGCCTATATCCTAGGCTTGCACATGGCAATCTTCTCGCGGCAGCGGCAATTTGGATCGTTGGCTGGCGCCGCGAAACTGTCATGCACGCCGACACGGCGGCAATTCCGGGAATCCTTGCAGGGAGGATCCTTGAGACGCAGGCTGCCGACGATATTGTCAATGTTCTGGGCGGTGACTTCGACCGGATTGTCGCACTGCACATTTACGAAGTCGTATTCGCCATCCACAGGGCAGACCTTGTGCCCGGGGCAGATACAACTGGAATAGGTTTCCCCAAGGCAGCTGACGCCCGGTTCCGTTTCACCGTTTTTAGCCTGCCCTTCTCCCCCCGCCTCTCCGCCACAGGAAACGCATATCAGGACCAGCACCATTAATAAGGCCGCTCCACAGTTCCGCATTAGTGTTCTCTCCCTAAAAATTACATTCTTGAATCGATAAATAACTTATACAAAAGCTACAAACCATAGATATCCGCTTTCAACCATGCGGCGTTGGGATTGATAAACAAAGAATCACTCCACCCTTATACACAAACCCTTCAGGTATTCACCCTCAGGAAAATTCAGCGCCACCGGATGATCCGCTGACTGACCGAGACGCTCGACGATCACCGCCTGACGCCCCGCGTCCAGAGCGGCATCGGCGACTATTTTCTGGAACAGCTGGGTCGGAAGCAGACCCGAACAGGAAAATGTCATCAACAGGCCGCCGGGCTTCAGTAACGACAATGCCTGCAGGTTCGCGTCCTTGTAAGCGCGTGCGCCGCGATCCAGTGTCTGCTTGGAATCAATCAGCTTTGGCGGATCGAGCACGATCAGATCGAAATGGCGCTGCATATGCTTGAATTCGCGGAGTTGCTCGAATACATTGGCCTCGATGTTTTCCATTCTTCTGTTATCGATGCCATTCAGACGCGCGTTCGCTGCCGCCTGCTCAAGCGCTCCGGCGGAGGAATCGATATTGATGGCGCAATCGGCGCCGACCGCGAGCGCGGCAAGGGCAAAACCGCCGGTGTAAGAAAAACAGTTCAATACTTCGCCGGAGGCCAGTTTGGCGATCCGGCGCCGGTTGTCGCGCTGATCCAGATAGAAGCCCGTCTTGTGGCCGCGACGGATATCCACCCGGTAATGCAATCCGTGCTCGATGATTTCAATATGCTCCGGCGGCTCATCGCCACTGAGCGCGCCCGTCCGCGGGAGCAAATGCTCCTTTTCTCGCACACCGGCATCCGAACGCTCGAAAACAGAATGACCGGGTATGAGTTCATGCAGCACCGCGACGATGATGTCTTTCCAGTATTCCGCGCCCGCCGACAGGAATTGCACAACCAGCCATCTGCCGTAACGGTCCACAATAAGACCGGGCAAACCGTCGCTTTCGGAATAGACCAGGCGGCAAGCGGAGACGTCATCCTGTACGAAACCGCTGCAACGGCGCAGTTCGATGGCCTGTTGCAACCTGTGTTTGAAAAAAGCTGCGTCGATCTGGATCGACGTATCGAAACTCCAGACCCGGCAGCGGATTTGGGAACCGGGCGACCAGGCTCCCAGAGCTAATGGTTTTTTAGCCGAGTCGAGCAGCAATACGGTTTCGCCGGAAGCCGGCTCCGTGCCGGCCGACTGGACAGCTCCGGAAAAAACCCAGGGATGGCGACGCCGCAAGGATTCCTCGCGCCCCGGTTTCAAAATGATTTTTTTCATGGTCGGTACGGGGGGTCCGGAAACGGAAAGCGCGAGGGCGTTTTTGTTTTGCAAAGCACAAATCCCGTGATCTGTGCCGATTTGAAAATGGCTCCCGGAGTTGGACTCGAACCAACGACCCAAGGATTAACAGTCCTTTGCTCTACCGACTGAGCTATCCGGGAATGCTGGAAGCGGGGTATGGTACGCTGCGAAAAATGACCGGTCAATGGTCAATTTTCAGGTTTTTCAGATAGTCCCGGAACTCCTCTTCGACCTCCGGATGCTCCAGCGCGTATTCGACAGAGGCCTGCAAATAACCCAGTTTGCTGCCGCAATCGAAACGCTTGCCCTCGAACTTGTGCCCATATACCGGTTCATGCTGCAACAGGGTCTGGATCCCGTCCGTCAACTGTATCTCGCCGCCGGCGCCGGGCCTTACCTGTTCCAGCATGGCGAAAATGCGCGGGTTGAATATATAACGGCCGACTACGGCCAGGTTGGATTTGGCGTCCTTGGGCTTGGGTTTTTCCACGATACCCGTCAGTTCGACCAGGTTCTTATATTTCTTGCCCTCGACAATCCCGTATTTGGAGGTATCCTCTTTCGGCACTTCCTGTACAGCCAGCACGCTGTTACGTTCGCTCTTATAAACCTCGACCATTTGCTCCAGACAACTGCCGCCTTTACCGCGTATCAGGTCATCCGCGAGGATCACGGCGAAAGGTTCGTTGCCGACCAGCTTTCTTGCGCATAATACGGCGTGGCCCAGACCCAATGCCACTGACTGGCGTGTATAGACGCAGGTAACGTAGGAAGGCACGATGCCACGCACCGCTTCCAGCATGTCCTGCTTGCCGGCCTGTTCCAACTCGTTTTCAAGCTCGTAAGCCTTGTCGAAATGGTCCGGAATCGAGCGCTTGTTGCGCCCCGTTATGAAGATGAGTTCGTCTGCTCCGGCGGCCACCGCCTCCTCGGCCGCGTACTGGATCAACGGCTTGTCGACAATGGGGAGCATTTCCTTCGGGTTGGCCTTGGTAGCCGGCAGAAAACGGGTGCCCAATCCCGCCACAGGAAATACCGCCTTGCGCACCACCGACATTGATTCCCTCCATTTGCCAATTTAATCGCGAGTTGCGCATGATACTATTCCCATAAGGCTGAAGAAAGCCTTTCCGCGCACTCGCGTGAAACACCGGCAATCGACGCATGAAAGAGTTCACAACCCTTATTCCAACAGGGGAAAATCCTGTAACTCATCTCGCGCAAACCCTGATACGCGAGCATGCAATGCGTTTGCCCGATCTCAGCCATATCATCATATTACTGCCCAACTACCAACCGGCCGCGCCTTTGAAACTGGAGCTGTTACATATGGCCCGCGAGCGCGCTGTTCCCGGCCTGCTGTTACCCCGCATTTGTACGCTGCGCGATTTTCTCGACCAGTTGGCGCCGCCGTCGGATCGCGTCATTCCAGGAGAGCAACGGCTGTTGCTACTGGTGGACGCCCTGCAACGGCATCGACATTTATACGGAACCAGTAACCCCTGGTTGCTCGCGGCCGACTTGCTGCAACTGTTCGATGAGTTGACTCTTTACCGCATCAACCTCCCGCACACGGTTCCGCAGTTCGCGGATTTTCTGACCCGCTGTTATCGCACGAAGCTGGAACATCCCGAGTTGTTGAGAGAGGCGCAGATCGTCCATACCCTCTGGCAGGCCTGGCACGAACAGCTGCGGGCCGAAGGCTGGACGGATGCAACCAGTTATTATCTGCAGCAGCTCGGACAGAGCCTGCAGCGACTGCCGAAGAATGCGCATTTTTACGTTACCGGGTTCAGCCGTTTCATTCCCGCGGAAACCGAATGGCTGCGCATGCTGGCGAAGCAGCGGACGCTCCGACTTATGCTGCAGGGCGATGCGGACGAATCCGGGCTTCAGCCGAGGCTCGGCTTCACGCGGAATCACAACCGCACAGCCTTCTCTGACTTTCTCCAGGCCGCACTCGATACCGCCGCCGCACCCTTACTGCAAAGAGCGCGTGATTTTGTTTCCCGGCACGCCTCAAGCCCTGCTCTTGAACGCATACGCATAATGCCGGCGGACTCCTTCGAACAGGAGATTCAACTGGTCACCCTGGAGGTCCAACGCGCGCTGCAGCGTGGTGACCGTTACATCGGGGTAATCACCGAGGACCGGAAATTCGCACGCCGTCTTCGCGCGTACCTGGAACGCTCCCGCATCGATCTGCATGATGCGACCGGCTGGGCACTCTCGACCACCCGTGCGGTGGCCCTGCTGGAAAACTGGCTGCAGTGCGTCGAAAACGATTTTCCCCACCATGCCTTCCTGGACCTGCTGAAATCCGCAGCGCCGCCCGGGGACGAGGAGTATCTGAAGCTGATCTACCGCTTCGAAACGGATATCATACTGCATGAAAATATCGGTAGCGGGATAAAACGCTATCGTAAAGCACTGCTGTCGCGTGCGCGCCGCCTGCCATGGTGGAACAGTGCCGTGCAGCAACAATTGATCGAATTGCTGGAACTGCATGAGCGAGCCGCCGTTCCCTTGCAAAAACTGCAGCGGAAGGTCTGGCCCGCGGACTCATACGCCCGCGAGCTATTGGACAGCCTGCAACGCCTGCAACTGCATCACCTGCTGGATGGGGACGAGGCCGGCCGCATGGCCCTGTCGCTGCTTGACCGCATTCAGCGCGGCGCCTCCGCGATCGGCGCCGACATCGGCTGGCAGGACTTCCGCACCTGGCTTGGCTATGCGTTGGAAACCCAGTATTTTTCACCTGCCACTCGTGGCGGTTCGCGGGTACAGCTGTTAACCCTGCAACAAAGTCCGCTGCAGGGTTTCGACACATTGATTATCGCCTCCGCCGACGAAAACCGGATTCCCGGCTTCGCCGACGCACTGCCCTTCTTCAACGATGCGGTCCGCGGCGCGCTCAGCCTGCCGGACTGGGAAGCACGGCTGCGCGAGCGGCAGTATCACTTCCGTTGCCTGCTCGAAAACAATCCGCGTATTTTCGTCAGTTGGCAGCGAGATGCGGCCGGCGAACCGGTCGCACTCAGTTCATGGTTCGAAATCATCAATCACTTCCATGAAACCGCCTACAACCGCAGGCTACTGGCCATGCCGGACCAGGATTCCCGGCAGACTGATGCAACTGTCTGCGGCGATATCGCGCTTCCGGAGATACCGCAGCGTCCACAACCCGCTGTTGCAGCATCCGCCGTGCCTGCCGATATCACTGCCTCATCACACCAGCGCCTCGTGGATTGCCCTTATCAGTTTTACGTCTACGACGTCCTGCAACTGAAAGCGACCGATGAAATCCGTCAGGCCCTGCAAAAATCCGATTACGGGGAGCGTGTGCACCGGTGTCTGCAGGCTTTTCACACCGGAATCCAGGGCTTGCCCGGCCCCTTCGGGCAGCCGGTAACACAGCAAAACCGCGCGCAGGCACTCGACCTGCTGCAACAGATCGCTCGAGCCGTATTCACCGACGATATCGAGGATAATTTTCTGCACCGGGGCTGGTTGCAGCGCTGGCTGGGCCGCCTGCCGGATTACATCGATTGGCAGCTCGAGCATAACGCCGACTGGGCGGTCGAGAACGCCGAACAGCAATACCAGGTCGCGCTCGATTCCCATTTGAACCTGCGCGGACGCATCGACCGCATCGAACGCGGCAGCGGCGGAGTCGCCTTGATCGATTACAAGACCGGCCGCACGCCTTCGCTGGATGAAGTGTTGAGCGGCGAAGACGTGCAGCTACCCAGCTACAGCCTGTTCAGAGAGGATGTGGTGCGGGTTCAATATCTGGGGCTTGACCGCAAGAAAATTGAAGACAAAACCGTGGTCGAGGGAGAGCAGCTGCAGGAGCTGAGGCTGCAGGTACGCGCTCGCCTGCTGGAGGCGATGCAGCGTATCCGGTCCGGTGCGCCGCTGCCGGCACTGGGCCAGCCGCCGGTATGCGACTATTGCGACGCATCCGGACTGTGCCGCCGCAAAATCTGGCAACGACAACAGCAGGAGCAATCGGAAAAATAAGCATGCAATGTTGCCGAGACATTTTGATTTCATGTCTCGCCAAGGCTCAAAGAAATAAATATCCAAGAAGCATAGAAATGCCTCTCATATTCTTATTTACAGAATCCTTATCTTGGCGGCTCTGCGTGATGAAAAATATATAAAGCCGTGGCAACCAGGCGTGTTCCTTTTATATTCGGGGTATTTATTCCCTGTATTCGTATTCATAGTTCACTCGGCCATAGACGCTACATAGCAATTCATAGGCGATCGTGTCCGCATGCACGGCCATCTGGTCCACCGGCAGCCCTTCGCCCCACAACATGACTTCGTCGCCGACCTTGGCATCCGACGCGGATAAATCCACCGTCAACAGATCCATCGAAACCCGGCCGACAATGGGAGCACGTTTTCCATTTACCAATACTGGCGTACCTGTCTCAATATGGCGCGGGTACCCGTCGCCGTAACCGATGGCAACCGCACCCACCCGCATATCCCGGGGACAGACCCAGACGCCGCCATAACCGATGGGTTCGCCGCTCTTGCGGTTGTTGATGGCGATCAGCCGGCTGCGCAGAGTCATGACGGGCTTCAAATCCAGCCTGGGTCCGTGGCCTGGCAAGAACGGCGAAACGCCGTACAGCATAATGCCCGGTCTTACCCAGTCCCGCCGCGCATCGGGCCAGTCAATCAGCGCAGCGGAATTGGCGAGGCTGCGCTCGGCGTTCAGCCCCGCTGTTACGGAATCGAACAGGCGCAGCTGAAGCGCAGTCGGATCCGTATCTCCATCCCTGCCTTCGTCCGCACGTGCCATATGCGTCATCAGGCGAACCCGCCGCACGCCGCCAGATGCACGCAACCGCTCCCATGCGCCCGCTGTATCTTCAGGACGGAATCCCAGGCGGTTCATACCGGTGGCGATTTTTAGCCAGACTTCGAGCGGCGCTGCAGTGGTCGCCTCGCCCGCCATCATTTCAAGCTGGGAAGCGTGGTGTACCACGGGCCATAAACCGTGACGCCGACAGAGTTGCAGATCTTCCGTCGATTGAAATCCCTGGAAAACGGTCAGCGGCTGCCGGATACCGTGACTGCGCAGCTGCAATGCCTCGTCGAGGCAGGCGACCGCAAAACCGTCCGCCTGCGGCAATGCCTTAGCCACCTCCACCATGCCGTGGCCATAGGCGTTGGCCTTGATCACGCACATAATGCGGCTCTGCGGCGCAAAACGCCGGACTTCGCGGTAATTATGGCGCAGGGCGTTTAAATCGATGATTGCGCGGGCGATGCGCATTGGAATTCCTTGGCGGCGGCAAAACCCGGGGTTCAGGTTTCGTTACTATACATTTCCGGCGTGTAATTTTCGAATTTGGTATAGCGGCCAAGGAACGTCAGCCGGCACATGCCGGTCGGGCCGTTGCGTTGTTTACGGATCAGGATTTCGGCTGTCCCCTTGTCGGGACTGTCCTCGTTGTAGACCTCGTCCCGGTAGATAAAGGCGATCAGGTCGGCATCCTGCTCGATAGCGCCGGATTCGCGCAGATCCGACATCTGGGGGCGCTTGTCCGGGCGCTGCTCCAGACTGCGGTTCAGCTGTGACAGCGCAATAACGGGAATATCCAGCTCCTTCGCCAGAGCCTTGAGCGACCGCGAGATCTCGGAGATTTCGTTAACCCGGTTCTCCCGGTTTTCCGGCACCGTCATCAGCTGCAGGTAGTCCACAACGACCAGGCCCAGGTTCTGCTCGCGCTTGAGCCGGCGCGCGCGGGCACGCAATTCGGCGGGCGACAGCGCGGGAGTATCGTCGACGAAGATCGGCGCTTCCGACAGCATGGAAATGGCCGAGGTGATACGCGGCCAGTCGGAATCCTCCAGGCTGCCGGTGCGCAGATTCTGCTGATTGATGCGCCCGAGCGAGGATATCATGCGCATCGCCAGCTGCTCGCCCGACATTTCCATGCTGAATACCGCCACCGGCAATTTATGGCGGATCGCGGCGTTCTCCGCGATATTCATGACGAAACTGGTCTTGCCCATCGAGGGGCGGCCGGCGACGATAATGAGGTCCGAGCGCTGCAACCCCGCCGTCATCTCGTCGAACTTCTCGAAACCGGTAGCAATACCCGTAATCGGGTCATCCTTGTGAAACAGCTCATCGATACGGTCGACCGCGCGGCTCAACAGATGCTTGATGTTCTGGAAGCCGGTCTTGCCGGCCATTCCCTGCTCGGCGATGCGAAATACCTTGGATTCTGCGCTGTCCAGCAGCTGCTTGATTTCACGGTCACCCGGGGTATAGGCCTCGGCGGCGATTTCCTCGCCCACCTGTATCAACTGGCGCAAGACCGAACGCTCGCGCACGATATCAGCGTAGGCCTTCACGTTGGCTGCGCTCGGCGTATCCTTGGCGAGGGTTCCCAGATACAGCATGCCGCCGGCTTTTTCCAGTTCACCGCGCTGCTCCAGCCATTCGCTCAAGGTAACGACGTCACGTGGTTTGCCCTGATTGGCCAAAGCCGCGATCGCGCGGAAAATCAGCCGGTGGTCCTGGCGGTAAAAATCTCCTTCGCCAACGCGGTCGGCGATCTGGTCCCATGCGCTGTCGCTCAGCATCAGGCCGCCCAGCACGGCCTGCTCTGCTTCGATGGAATGGGGAGGAACTTTCAGATCCGCATGGATGCGATTATTGGATTGCGCTGAATGAAGCAACTGCACCATAGCGTATCTACATCCGGGCCTGTACTGAAAAGGGGTGCGAGATTAGAGCATGGGGAAATGGCCGCGTCATTGCAAAGCCTGTGCATATCTTGTGGAACCGGCGCGGCGCGACGGAAAAATTCGGTGTCGCCGCATTTATGCCGGAAAATAAAAAGCCCCTGTGTATTTTCCAGGGGCTTTGCTTGCAGACGTTTCCGGACGACAACATCCGGACTCCGACAATCACTCTTCCGCGACGATGATGACTTTGAGTTTGGTTTCCACATCAGTGTGCAGATGGATCCCGATTTCATATTCACCGATATCGCGCAGATTACCCGCGGGAAGGCGCACGTTGCGTTTTTCCAGATCCACGCCGGCCGCTTTTACCGCTTCCACAATATCGAAGGTTCCCACTGAACCGAACAGCTTGCCTTCACCGCCCGCCTTTGCGCGGATGGTGATGGAGCCGAGCGCATCGATTTTCTGCTTGTGCTCGCTCGCGGAACCCAGAGCCTGGTCGGCGAGTTTTTCCAGTTCGGCGCGACGGGCTTCGAATTCCTTGATATTTTCTGGAGTTGCCGGTTTGGCCTTACCGGAGGGAATCAGAAAGTTGCGCGCATAGCCGTTTTTGACCTTTACCTTGTCGCCAAGATTGCCAAGATTGCTGACCTTATTCAGTAGAATGACTTCCATCGTAATCCCCTTGAGTATACTCAAAGCAAATATTTCCAGAACAGCGGGCTTTTAAGCCGATGACGCGCCGCCTAACCAGCGTCTGCGGCCGTCAACCCACGCGTCAACCATTCCCAGAATCGACAGCAACAGTTTCGCGTACACCGATAACAACAAAATAACGTAAAAAATCGTAACCGCCAGTATGTTCAAGGCGCGAGCCCTGGCAAACGCATGGGCCAGGGACAGGCCCTGCAAGGCATACATCGCCGCCAGCACGCACAGCACCGACAGTACCAGCTCCGAGCCGCTCCACAGGAACAGCGCGTAGAGACCGACGTTAACCAGCGTTATCGCGCGTCCGAAACGCAGGTTCCGAAACTCACGCCCGAATGCTCCCGGGTTATACAGCGAACTCTGCCACCAGCGACCGAGCAGCAGGCATGCGCTCATGCCGACCATAACTGCCGCAGCCACCAGGCCGGTCATCAAGCGTGCCCGCTGGGCCACGACTTCCGTGAAACCGGGCATATCCGGTTCCAGTCCTAAAATCTGCCCGCTCTGGACGAGCACCTGCTTCCATAAATCCACCGGCTCCGGGAATGCCGTATATATAAAGGCCACCACGGATAAACCGGCCAACGCAGGGACCAGCATTGCGAGCGCCAGATTCGAACTGCGGCGCAGCAGTATCCCCGCCAGCGCCGCCAGCACCCAGAACAACAGCAGCTGTAGCGCGAAGCCCGCCTTGCCGACGGCGGCCCATAAAAAAACCGCGCAAATGCCGCAAGCCGCGACCAATACCCCCGCGATCTCCGGGAACCGGTTGCGCAGGGCGACCAGTGTAATCGCTCCGCCACTCAACAGCCCAAAGGGCAATATGAGCTGCGACAATAGGCCGGTTGCGCTGATAAACAGAACCGAGCGGGATCTGCCATGCAGTATCCAGGCGGCCCAAACACTCACCTTGACCTCCGCGCGACGGCCCGCGGTCTGCCCATCCCTGGAGCGTCGCCTATATCAATGATGCTGATCGGTATAGGGCAGGAGCGACAGATAACGCGCCCGCTTGATCGCTACCGCCAGCTGCCGCTGGTATTTGGCATTGGTGCCCGTAACACGGCTGGGCACGATCTTGCCCGTCTCGGTGATGTAACCCTTCAGCATGTCGAGATCCTTATAATCGATCTCCACCACGCCTTCCGCAGTAAAGCGGCAGAATTTCTTGCGTCTGAAATAACCGGCCATATGACTACCTCAAAATTGTTCGTTGCAACGCGGCCGGGATCAGCCCGGTACCGCTTCTTCGGTGGCCGTTTCTTCATCGGCCGCATCTTCGTTTTCCGTCAGGCGCGCGCGCGTTGCCTGGGTTTCGCGCTCTTCCTGCGCCTTTTGCGTCATCATGGGCGACGGCTCGGTGACCGCATTCGTGCGGGCGAGAACCATGTTGCGCAACACGGCGTCATTGAAACGGAACGCGTTCTTCAATTCGGTCAGTGCTTCGGCGTTGCACTCAATGTTCATCAACACGTAGTGCGCCTTGTGAACCTTATTGATGGGATATGCCATCTGGCGGCGACCCCAGTCTTCCAGACGGTGGATCTTGCCGCCGTTCTGAATGATCGCGCGGTAGCGCTCGATCATGGCCGGGACCTGTTCGCTCTGGTCAGGATGGACCAGGAACACAACTTCATAATGTCTCATGAATGCTCCTCTCGGGTTAAATAGCCTCCCACCCTGAGGCAGTGAGGCAAGGAGTTAAGAACACTGCCTTATGATGGGCAGGTTCGAACTTATTGAGGGCGCGATTCTACTGGACTCCCCCGGCCCGTGCAATGCCGAAAATACCGGAAAAAGCAGCCTAAAAAGCAAAAAAGCCCGCATTTTGCGGGCTTTTTCGGATCGACGGGGGCTGTTAGAGCTCGGCGGCCTCGGCGGCCAGGTATTCGGCCACTCCCTTGGGATTGGCCTTCATACCCTTCTTACCCTTTTCCCAGCCTGCCGGGCAGACCTCGCCGTGCTCCTCGGTGAACTGCAGGGCATCCACCATGCGCAGCAGTTCATCCATATCGCGGCCGAGCGGCAAGTCGTTGACCACCTGGTGGCGGACCACGCCGTTGCGGTCAATCAGGAAAGTGCCGCGATAGGCAACGGCGCCATCCGGCGTTTCGACGTCATACGCTTTGCAAACCTGATGCGCCATGTCGGCAATCATGGTGTACCGGACCGGACCGATACCGCCCTTGTCGATGGGCGTATTGCGCCAGGCGTTATGCGTGAAATGGGAGTCGATGGAAACCGAGAACACCTCAACGCCTTTTTCCTTGAATTTGGGAACGCGCTTGTCCAGAGCGATCAGCTCCGAGGGACAGACGAAGGTGAAATCCAGCGGATAAAAAACAACGACCGCGTACTTGCCCTTGATGGCTTTATGAAAATTGAATTCATCTACGATCTTGCCGTCCGCAAGCACGGCCGGAGTCGTGAAATCGGGCGCCGGACGCCCCACCAGTACTGACATGACAAACCTCCTGAAAGATAAAGTCCTGAGAAAACTTGCGACAGATTTTATAGAGAAAGGCTCGCGGCCACCAGACGCCATCAATCGAAAGATTTGATGGCATTGATTCGGCCTATGAATCCATTACGCTGCAACGCCGCGTTGGCGTAAAACTTCGTACAGGCAGATTCCTGTTGCGACCGAGACATTGAGGCTTTCCACCGTGCCGCGCATCGGGATGCGCAACCGGTAATCGCATAACTCGCCGGTAAGATGGCGCAGACCCGAACCTTCGGCGCCCAACACGAGAGCAAGCGGACCCTTCAAATCGATCGAATACAGCTCGCTCTCTCCGTCGCCGCTCAAGCCCGCGATCCAGACGCCTTGCTCCTTCAACCAGCGCAGGCTGCGCCCGAGATTGCCGACCTGGATAAACGGCGTTGCTTCCGCCGCGCCGCTCGCCACCTTGCGCACCGCCGCGGTCAGCCCGACCGAGCGATCCCGCGGCGCGATGACCGCGTGCACGCCCGCGGCATTCGCGGTGCGCAGGCAAGCGCCGAGGTTGTGCGGATCCTGCACTCCGTCGAGAATCAGCAGCAGGGCGCGGTTGCCGGCGGACTCGACGATCGCCTGCAGGTCCTGCTCACTCCAGGCAGCCTGCTGCACCGAAGCGATCACTCCCTGATGATTGGCCGCGACCATCTCGTCCAGTTGCCGCCGCTCGTATTCATGCACGGCGATCGAGTGCGCACGCGCGAGCTCGATCATGCGTTGGAACTGCGGATCATGCCGTCCCGCCAGAACCCGCAGCTCGCGCACCGCGTGCGGCCGCGCATCCAGTACGGCCATTACGGAATGGATGCCGTAGATCCATTCGCGCGCCTGCTTCCTGCCGTCCTGCTCTCTTCTTGCCATGAGCTTAACGCCGCCCGCGGCCGCGGCGCGGCCGGTGCCGGGTGGACAGCACTTCCACCAGCTCGAAATCGATCTCGCGGTCATCCAGGCTCACTCGCATCACCTGCACCCGGATACGATCGGCCAACTGGAACACACGACCGGAGCGTTCACCCGCCAGCTTGTGCCCGACGGCGTCGAAACGGTAGTAGTCCTTTGGCAGGGCTGTGATATGCACCAGGCCCTCGACATAAATATTCGCCAATTCCACAAACAGGCCGAAAGAGGTTACTCCCGTAATCACGCCTTCGAAGGTCTCGCCGATCTTGTCCCGCATGTATTCGCACTTCAACCAGTCGACCGCGTCGCGGGTCGCCTCATCCGCCCGACGCTCGGTCATCGAAGCATGCTCCCCGAGCAATACCATCTGTTCATGTGAGTGACCGAAATTCTCCTTGCGGCCGCCCTTGAGGCAATGCCGTATGCCGCGATGCACCAGTAAATCCGGATAACGGCGGATCGGGGACGTGAAATGGGCGTATTCCTCCAGCGCCAGCCCGAAGTGGCCCTTGTTGACCGGCTGGTACTGGGCCTGTGCAAGCGAGCGCAGCATTACCGTCTGGATCAGGTGAAAGTCAGGACGCTCCCGTATGGAATTCAGCAAAGCCGCGAAATGGCGGGCTTCCACGTTTTTCCGGGCCGGAAATTTCAGGCCGAGTTCGCCCAGAAAAACCACCAGGTCCTCCAGCTTATCCGCGGGCGGCGGCTCATGCACACGGTACAAAGTCGGGATCTTGCGCTCCGCGAGAAAGCTCGCGGCGGCGATATTGGCCGCGATCATGCATTCCTCGATCAGGCGGTGCGCATCGTTGCGCACCATCGGCACGATCGCGCGGATCTTGCGGCTTTCGTCGAAATCGATCCGCGTTTCGACCGTATCCAGATCAATGGCGCCGCGCTTCTGCCGCTGCGCGAACAGCGCCTTGTACAGTGCATACAGGCACTCCAGATGCGGCACCAGCTTCTCATAACGCCGGCGCACGTCCAACTCGCGCTTTTCCAGCATGGCGGAAACCTGAGTGTAGGTAAGCCGCGCGTGCGAACGCATCAGGCCTTCTTCAAAACGGAAGCCGAGCATACGCCCCGTCCGGTCGAACTCCAGTATGCACAGCATGCACAACCGGTCGACATCGGGGTTCAACGAACAGAGCCCGTTCGACAGCACTTCCGGCAGCATCGGAATCACGCGCTGCGGGAAATACACCGAATTACCGCGACTATAGGCTTCCTGGTCGAGGGCGGTGCCCGGTTTTACGTAGTGGGAAACATCGGCGATGGCGACATACAGCCGCCAGCCCGAGCCCAGCATTTCGCAATACACCGCATCGTCGAAATCCTTCGCGTCCTCGCCATCGATCGTGACCAGGGGCTTGCCGCGCACGTCAAGCCGGCCGGCCTTGTCCGGCTCCGGCACCTCTTCCCGGTATCCCTTTATTTCCTGCAGCACTTCCGCCGGCCATTCATGCGGAATGCCGTTGGCATTGATCGCAACCTCGATTTCCATGCCGGGCGCCATGTGCTCCCCCAGCACGGAGGCAATGGCGCCGACCGGCGGATGATGCCTGGTGGGATATTCGACAATGTCGACGTTCACGATCTGTCCCGGGCGCGCGCCGGCGAGATGCTGACCGGGTATCAGAATTTCATTATGGATGCGCTTGTTATCGGGTATGACATAGGAGATGTCGCCCTGCATGTGCAGACGCCCCACCAGGCGCTTGTTCGCGCGCTCAAGCACCTCGACAAGAGAGGCCTCAGGGCGTCCCCGATGATCCAGGCCGGCGATGCGCATTACGGCCCGGTCCCCGTGCATCAGGGGCCGCATCTGCTTGGCGGGGATAAACAGATCCTCGCCGCCCTCGTCGGGATGCAGGAAGCCGAAGCCATCCGGATGCGCGATCACGCGTCCGCGTACCAGGTCCCGTTCGTTCACCGGTACATAGCCCTCGCGCCGGTTGAGCAGCAGTTGGCCGTCGCGCACCATTGCCGACAAACGCCGCTCCAGGGCCTCCCGTTGCCGGGAGTCCTGCAAACCCAGCAATTCGGCAAGCCGCTCGAAGACACAGGGGCCTTTGTGGTTTCGTACCGTTTCCAGTATGTATTCGCGGCTGGGGATGGGGTTCGGATAGCGCTCGGCTTCCCGCGCCGCATGAGGATCTTCAATACGTTTATTCTTATCCATTCCGGCCAAGTCTAGCGGATCGCTGTGGGAGCGCCAAATCCTTATGGTTCAGTTTCATCTTTTTGTATGCGTAATGGGCGTTGTCGAAATTGGTCATCCGCTCGACTGCCGGCACGGTTGGAAGTCTTTGTTGAAGCCAGCCGCACGTACCGCAGTTTCCGTTTGGTAATGCTATTCGTGCTGTCCTGCCAAAAAGGCGATTGAAGTCAGCATACGTGCTGGCGTCGTGACGCAATAGGGGGTTCGTTTGAATCGCTATTTCTACACAGGGCTGCGGCCCCGCGCATCCAGGCGGCTGGGCTTCGTTTGGGGACAGCTATACGTGCTGACGTCGTGATACAAAAATGGCTGAAGTTACAGATCTATGGACTCGTTGGTGCCCAGGGCGAGACAGGGCACATACTGGATAACTCTGACTGTTTCCCGAGGAATCTAAGCGTTACAGAGAGCAAGTATAGGCGATTAGTAGCAAATTTAGTAGCAAAGCCTCTTACTCAGGCAGGCTGGCCCGGTTAATCAGGCTGAAGCGGTTGATCTTCTTATCCCCGAAGAATTTTTTTAGATCATGCGGCTTCTCTAGCATGACTGCCCGACAATATCTCTCGACTTTATACGGGCTAACTCGCCTATTCTTTAGCCAGATACCAGAATTTATCTTCATTGATATGTTTTGGAACAGTGGCGTATATCTGAGCTTTTCTGTGGTGAATAAAGTATGGAAGGGCATGACAACTCTTGGAACGCTATGGTTGTTCTCTACGTCACGCGGATCAAAATAGTCCGCCTCGTCATCAAAATAAATTGTAGGAACGATTTTCAGACAGAGCCGCCATAAGAATGGCTGAGAAGTATATTTAGCGGCTAAAAGCCTCCTAAGAGCCTTGCCGTGTTCAATAGCTTTCTGGCCTTCCTCAACGAATGTATAAAATACCGTGTATTGCCATTGCCAAGGATTGTCTTTGAGGTAGCTGCAAAACCTGCGTTTACTTCTATATTCAGCAGTCTCACTCATACATATATAACTTATTGATTTAAATAGATTATTGAATATTTAATTAAGTAAGATTTGGGAGTAAGAGTATCAAATCTCTTTCCTTCAACTTTATCGTGAATCAATCCCAAGCGTACCTGATTGTATATACTTAAGACTCTGATTTTTAAGAAATTTAAACAGCCATTAAAGCGGGGATTTGATATAAAATGGCTGCTACTTTAACGGTCAGGTTCTAGCAGGATAGCAGTCTAGAAAGCAATAAAACAACATTGCTACCGCAATCAGGGGATGCGCTCTGGATGGGACCCTATT
>DASUFE010000111.1:0-13542 GCA_036274675.1 Gammaproteobacteria bacterium | reverse complement strand
GCCTGGATGGCGTGATCGATAAGAATCCCTTCGATCATTTGGATTACCTGGAGACGGACGCCACCATTGCGGACCCCTTTTCCAGTCTGGAGCTTCAGCGGGTGTTGACCACGGCCACGCATCGGATTCAGGAATTGAACTACATCGAGTTCGCCTGCTTCTCCGGCGTCAGCGCCTCGGAAGGCATTGCGATTGCCTATGAGGACATCGATTGGAATGCGCGTACGGTGTCGATCAAGCGGGCGTGTGTATTAGGCGTCTATAAACGCCCCAAGAAGAAAACCCGGCAGCGAACCTTAAAACTCTTCGATCAGGCGTATGACGCTTTGCTGCGGCAAAAGCAGCACAGCTTTATGCAGCCGCCCGTTGAGATCGAGGTTTTGGAGTTCGATAACAAAACCGTCACGCGCGAGACGCTGCATTTTGTTTTTCTGAACTCACTCACCGGAAAACCGTTTTCAGATTCCAAAGAGTGTGAAAAATTCTGGAAGTGGCATTTGCAGAAAGTGGGCTTGCGCTATCGCGGGATCAATCAGTGCCGGCATACCTTTGCCAGCCGTTTATTGTCCTGCGGCCGCTATCCGGAGAAATGGATTGCTGAATATTTAGGGCACACCTCAACCGCAATGTTGCATAAGCATTACGGGCGCTGGATGGGACAGGAGCATCCCGATCTGGAACGGCAAGCCTCAAGAGATTTGGCTCTGCCGGGCATTGAGCATCGTGCGCGTGCGAAAGTCGAGGAAGTGTCTGCGGCGGAACAGTCTGCGTGGAGTCAGCCGCCGAGGTCGAGCATCCCGGCGGCTGAACAATCTGACATTTCTAAAATGTCTCCACTGGCGATCCAATTTTCAGATGAGGATGAAAAACCTCAGTTGGATCAATTACATATCTGGCGGAGAGGGAGGGATTCGAACCCTCGATGGAGTTTTTAGCCCCATACTCCCTTAGCAGGGGAGTGCCTTCAGCCTCTCGGCCACCTCTCCAAACGAAAGCGGATTATATTCACTTCAAGATCTGATGTCTTTTACAGAACTTGAAACACTCCGGGGAGTGCGTTACTCGAGCTATCCCTGCCCCTGCTATCTGCCCCCCATCAGGCTCCACCTTCCGGGTCTCGCCGCCTTGCGGCAAGTTCAAAATCGCCCCCGGCGGGCTTGTCAGCCTCTCGGCCCACTTCTCCGGGTAAAGCGAATTGTATTGATTTCAAGCCTGGATGTCTTCCAAAAATTTCAGAAGACTTGTTTTCTAAAAAACCGGAGCAACCTCAGCTTTCGGGATTGCCATCCGGCGAACGTTCGCGCTTGATCCGCTCATAAATTTCTTCGCGATGGACAGCGACTTCCTTTGGGGCGTTCACTCCGATGCGAACCTGATTACCTTTTACGCCCAAGACGGTGACTGTAACATCGTCACCCACCATCAAGGTTTCACCTACACGTCTCGTGAGGATCAGCATATCAACCACTCCACTTTAATGCTCAACGTTCTTGTTTTCCGCGCCCTTAGTCCATTGCCCTTTGAGGCCGGCTGCGGAAAACATTGTATTATATACATATTTACTGATTTATATACGGCCGGACCGGCGCTTTCTTTAATTTCCACAGTACTCCGATTCCGGATCAGGCGGCTTGTTCCAGATTGAATGCGCTATGGAGAGCCCGCACGCTTAATTCCAGGTATTTCTCTTCAATTACCACGGAAATTTTAATTTCCGAGGTCGAAATCATGCGGATATTAATATTCTCGTCCGCCAAAGTGGAGAACATCTTGCTGGCAATGCCGGCATGCGAGCGCATGCCGACGCCAACCAGCGATACCTTTACGATTTCCTTATCTCCGGAAACTTCACGTGCTTTCAGGGTACGTGCCACTCCCTGCAGGATCTCCAGCGCCTTGGCATAGTCGTTGCGATGAACAGTGAAGGTAAAATCGGTGGTATCGTCCCCCGCGACATTCTGCACAATCATATCGACTTCGATATTGGCGTCTGAAATAGGAGTCAAAATGCGTGCCGCCACTCCCGGCTGATCGGGGACACCGGCGATTGTGAGCTGAGCTTCGTCGCGATTAAAGGCTATGCCTGAAATTATAGGAGCTTCCATCATCTTATCCTCTAGGGTAATCAATGTGCCTTCGCCCTCTTCGAAGGTTGATAAAACACGCAGGGGCACGCCGTATTTACCGGCAAATTCCACGGAACGTATTTGCAATACCTTGGAGCCCAGGCTGGCCATTTCCAGCATTTCCTCGAAACTGATCACCTTCAGGCGCCGTGCTTTAGGTTCAATGCGGGGATCCGTGGTGTATACGCCGTCGACATCAGTATAAATCTGGCATTCATCGGCTTTCAGTGCTGCGGCTAATGCTACCGCCGTCGTATCCGAGCCGCCACGGCCCAAGGTAGTAATATTGCCCGCCGCATCCACGCCCTGGAATCCCGCCACCACCACAACGCGACCCGCGGCAAGATCCGCGCGCATCCGTTTGTCTTCAATTTCCAATATTCGCGCTTTGGTATAAGCGCTGTCGGTAAGTATGTGAACCTGGTGGCCGGTATAGGAACGAGCCGCAAACCCGCGCTTTTCCAATGCGATGGCCAGTAAGGCGATGGTAACCTGTTCTCCCGTGGCCAACAGCACATCCTGTTCGCGAGGACTGGGGCGATCCGTGATCCCCTGCGCCAGGGCCAGCAAGCGGTTTGTTTCGCCGCTCATTGCGGAAACGACGACCACCACATCGTGACCGGCGTTTTTAAAACCTATAACCTTCTCGGCAACATGCTTGATACGCTCGATAGAACCCATCGAGGTGCCGCCAAATTTCAATACAAATAATGACATATTGGATTAAGTTTTTTATATAAGTTATTGAAAATCAGACCAGTTTGCTTGCAACCCAATTTTTGACGCTTTCCAGGGCAGGCTTGAGAGCCGCAGGATTGGTGCCGCCCGCCTGAGCCATGTCCGGCCTGCCGCCGCCGCGCCCACCGACCTGTTCCGCCACATAGTTGACGAGCTCGCCCGCATGCACTCGGGTAACGGTGTCCTTGGTTACGCCCGCAACCAGAAGCACCCTTTCATTCTCAATGGCGCCTAATACGATTACGGCCGTTTTCAATTTCTGCTTGAGTTGATCCAGGGTATCGCGCAATATCTTGCTGTCCGCGCCTTCGATGGTTTCAGCCACCAACTTCACCCCGCCGATCTCGACAGCCTGTTCGGTAATGCCGGCCCCGCTCCCTGCCGTGCTACGCTCAGCCAGTCGCGCTTTGAGTTTCTGCAGTTCCTTTTCCAACTCGCGGTTGCGCTCCGCCAACTGCAGAACCCTGGTCTCGACCTGTTCGCGATCCGCCTTAACCGCAGCGCCTACACGGTCGAGCCGCGCCTCGGTCTGGTAGATGAGGTTAAGCGCATTCATTCCGGTGACAGCTTCGATACGGCGCACGCCGGCGGCAACCCCCGACTCGGAGATAATCCGGAACAAACCAATATCACCCGTGCGACTGACATGGGTTCCGCCGCACAACTCCACGGAGAAATTTCCCATCGACAGGACTCGAACCCGGTCGCCGTATTTCTCACCGAACAGAGCCATCGCCCCGCTCTTTTTCGCATCCTGCAGCGACATCTGTTGAGCTTGCGCCTGGTGATTGACTTGGATCTGCTCATTGACCAGTAATTCGATTTTCCGGATTTCATCCGCAGTCAGCGCCGCCGTATGAGAAAAATCAAAGCGCAGGCGGTGTTCGTTTACCAGCGAGCCTTTCTGTTGCACATGCGAACCCAACACCTGGCGCAGGGCGGCATGCAGCAGATGGGTGGCTGAATGATTCTGTATAGTCGAAGTTCGCAGGCGAGCGTCCACCTGCGCGCTTACCGCAGCCTTCTTGCGCAGACTTCCCGAGACCATGCGCCCGATATGCAGAATCGCGTCCCCATGTTTCTGGGTATCTTCAACCCGGAAACGTGCGTCACCGCCGGCGATCAACTCGCCGCGGTCGCCGACCTGGCCGCCCGACTCCGCATAGAATGGGGTTGTAGCCAATACCACGATTCCGCTTTCGCCTTCATTGAGCGAATCAACCGGCTCATTATCACGCAACAAATGTTTTATTTCAGAACGGCCGTGCAAATGATCGTAACCGATAAACTCGCTGGCAGTTTTGATGTCCAGGCTCCGGCTCATGTCCGTTCCGAACTGGCTGCTGGAACGCGCCAGCGCCCTCTGTTCTTCCATGGCTTTTTCGAAGCCCTGAGTATCCAGCTGATACCCGCGTTCCCGCGCGATGTCGGCCGTCAGATCGACGGGAAATCCGTAAGTATCGTAAAGTTTGAATACGATATCGCCGGGAACGGTTTTACCCCGCATGCTCAAGAAAGTCTCATTCAATATCAGCAAGCCGTTTTCCAGGGTCTGGGCGAAACGCTCTTCCTCGTTTTTCAAGGTCCGCTCGATCATGGCCTGGGCGGAAGCCAGCTCGGGATAGGCGTCGCCCATTTCGCGCGCCAACGGCTTCACGAGCTTGTGGAAAAAGGCGTCCTTACAGCCCAGCTTGTGTCCATGGCGGATCGCACGCCGGATAATACGCCGCAGCACATAACCGCGTCCTTCATTCGAAGGTACCACGCCATCGGCGATCAGGAACGAACAGGAGCGGATATGATCCGCGATCACGCGCAGGGAGCTCTGCCCCTCGTTCGTCACTCCGACTGCCCTGGCCACCGCATCCAGCAGGTTTCTGAATAAATCGATCTCATAGTTGCTGTGCACGCCCTGCATAACGGCTGCCAGCCGCTCCAGGCCCATTCCGGTGTCGACCGAGGGCTTTGGCAAGGGCGTGAGTTTGCCGTCCGCCGAACGGTTGTACTGCATGAACACCAGGTTCCAGATTTCGATATAGCGATCGCCGTCCGCCTCGGGGCTGCCCGGAGGGCCTCCCGCCACACCCGGTCCATGATCATAAAAAATCTCGGAACAGGGACCGCAAGGGCCGGTATCGCCCATTTGCCAGAAGTTATCCTTGGTGGCGATCCGGGCAAACCGGTTTTTGTCGACTCCGATTTTTTTCAGCCAGATATCGGCGGCCTCGGTGTCTTCCGCGTATACAGTAACCCACAGTTTCTCGGGCGGCAGTTTGAGGACGCCCGTCAGGAATTCCCAGGCATATTTAATAGCATCTTCCTTGAAATAATCGCCAAAACTGAAATTGCCCAGCATCTCAAAAAAAGTATGGTGCCTGGCGGTAAAGCCAACGTTCTCCAGATCATTGTGCTTGCCCCCTGCGCGCACACAACGCTGACTGCTCGCGGCGCGTACATAGGGCCGCTTTTCCAGGCCGAGGAATACATCCTTGAACTGGACCATTCCCGCATTGGTGAACAGCAGGGTCGGGTCATTGCCGGGAACGAGCGAGGAAGACGCGACCACCTCGTGCCCGCGACGCTTGAAAAAATCCAGAAATGACGCTCTTAGTTGAGCTAAAGTAGCCATCGTTATTGTTGATTGAAAGTTTCTATTCAGAATCCGCTTTCTTATCGAGCCGTCTTGCGACGCCCGATCAGGCACGCTTTGGATGTTCTATCGCATACCGTATCTGATCCGACGTAAAACCCCGCCGCTGCAGAAACATGGAGCGCCTTGAACGCTCCTCTATATCATCCGGCGGCATACTCTCGCCAAATTTCTTGTTATAAGCTTCAAGCGCCAGATCCCGCCACCAGTCCTCATACTGCAGCAGAGCCTCGACGATAAGCTCGTCTTCGAGACCACGTTCGATCAGCTCAGCCCGGACCCGCAAGGGGCCGCGTCCGCGGTCGACTCTTGAGCGTACGAAAGTCTCGGCAAACCGCGCATCCGACTGCATGCCTTCCGCAGCCAGCTGATCGACGACTTGGGTGATGATCTTATCGGGGCAACCGCGTGCGCGGAGTTTGATTATAAGCTCGCGTTTCGAATGTTCGCGCCTGGCCAATAATCCCAAAGCAACTTCACGCGCATCATGTTCTGTTTTAAGCGGACTCTTCAGCCTGTTCCTCCACATCCTCGGCACTCTCGGCCGCGGCAACCCTGGGTTTTACCAGCAGTTTCGCCTTCAACTCGGTCTCGAGCTTGCGCATGACCTCGGGATGTTCCTTCAAATATACACGGGCATTATCCTTGCCCTGACCGATCTTGTTACCGTTATAGCTGTACCAGGCGCCGGACTTTTCGATCAGTCCGTTCTGGGAACTCAACTCCAGGATCTCGCCTTCCTTGGAACAGCCTTCATTATAAAGAATTTCGAAATCGGCCTGCCTGAAAGGCGGGGCCAGCTTGTTTTTAACCACCTTTACCCGGGTTTCATTGCCGATCACTTCCTCGCCTTTCTTGATCGACCCCACGCGGCGGATATCCAATCGTACCGAGGCGTAGAACTTGAGGGCATTGCCGCCCGTGGTCGTTTCAGGGTTGCCGAACATGACCCCGATTTTCATGCGGATCTGGTTGATGAATATCACCATGGTGTTGGAGCGCTTGATATTGCCCGTCAGCTTGCGCAAGGCCTGTGACATCAGCCGCGCCTGCAATCCCACATGTGAATCGCCCATCTCGCCTTCAATTTCGGCCTTGGGGGTCAAAGCTGCAACAGAGTCGATGACGATCACGTCAATTGCACTGGAACGGACCAGCATGTCGACGATTTCCAGCGCCTGCTCGCCCGTATCCGGCTGTGAAATCAGCAGATCCTTCACATTGACGCCCAGTTTTTCCGCATAGACCGGATCCAATGCGTGCTCCGCATCGATGAAAGCCGCCGTGCCGCCGGCCTTCTGGCATTCCGCGATAACCTGCAGAGTCAGTGTCGTTTTGCCGGAGGATTCCGGACCATAGATTTCAACAACCCGCCCCTTGGGCAGGCCGCCGATTCCAAGGGCGATATCGAGGGTAAAGGATCCGGTTGAAACCACCTCGACATCGGGAACACTTTTATCATCACCCAGACGCATTACCGAACCCTTGCCGAATTGGCGTTCGATCTGGCTTAAGGCGGCTGCCAAGGCCTTTTTACGGTCGTTATCCATGCTGGATCCTCTGCTTTTAATGCCTTACAGAATATATCTTGAAATCACGTTAATTGAAGCGTTGCCCATTATCCCACAGAAATAACAGCCCGGCAGCGCTGTTTTTTCCGGGCCTCATCCACCTTTCGAGGGAGCCGACTCCTGCCGCTCCAGTTCCTGCTCCAGATGTTGCACTGCCGTTTCCTGCTCTTGCAAAGTCTTGTTGATCACCTCTTTTTCGTCGAGTATCTGATCCTGGCGCTGTTGCAATTTGCGCTTTTGCTCCTCGACCGCGTGTATTTCCTGCTGGAGTTTCTGTATCTGCTGCTCGATCGGCAATCCTTCCTCCGGCTTTTGCCGCGAATTTTTTGCGGCGGTTTTACCGGTTTTGGCTCCAGGCACCCAGGAAGGCAGATAATCGCAGGCGATGAGCGGCGTCAGCAGCAGCATTATCATCAGAATTTTCAAGAACCGATTCTTGTTCATCCACCTCAACTCCGCGACAGTATTTCCAGAATGCCGGCCAACCCGCGTTCCGTCGCGGCATAACGCACCTTATCCCTGCTGCCGCCGAAGTGACCGAACTCGCAATGGACCCGGTGTTGCCCGTCGGCACGAATTGCCCACGCAAACCATACCGTACCTACCGGCTTTTCCAGGTTGCCGCCTTCGGGTCCCGCTATCCCGCTGACCGCAACGGCGACGTCGGCAGGGCTGTACTTTAACGCTCCTCTCGCCATGGCTTCAACCACCTCAGCGCTGACCGCGCCGCACTCCAGAATTAATGCTGGCGCAACGTCCAGTTGTTCGGACTTGGAGCGATTGGAGTAAGTAATAAAACCTCGCTCAAACCAGCCGGAGCTACCGGGAATATCCGTGACGGCCTTTGCAATCCAGCCTCCAGTGCAGGATTCAGCGGTCGCCAGACTATAACGGTGATTGGACAGAGTGACACCAACCTTCAGGGCCAATTCGTATAAGGGGTCGTCTTTCATAAAATTGATTGTGGGCTCCGTAGACGAGGGAAACAAGCTTACTTCCTGACATAGACTTTTTTAGCAGGTCGAGGAGTTCCTGTTAAACTCCCGTCTTCCGTTACTCCGACAAATCCGAAATGGCTCAAACCCGCAGCAATACGGCAATGCCTGAACATACACCCATGATGCAGCAGTACTTGCGCATCAAAGCGGAATATCCGGAGACCCTGGTGTTTTACCGTATGGGGGATTTTTACGAGCTGTTCTATGAAGATGCCGAGAAAGCCGCCCGGTTACTGGATATTACCCTGACGGCGCGCGGCCAGTCCGCCGGCCGCCCCATTCCCATGGCAGGCGTTCCCTATCATGCGCTGGAAGGGTATTTGAGCAAGCTGCTCAAACATGGGGAGTCTGCCGTCATCTGCGAACAAATCGGCGATCCCGCTCTGAGCAAAGGGCCGGTGGAGCGCAAGGTGACGCGCATCGTGACTCCCGGCACGGTGACGGATGAAGCCCTGCTCGAGCAAAAGCGCAGTTCCCTGCTCGCAGCGCTGCACCGGATCAAGAATACCTGGGGCCTGGCCTGGCTGGATATGAGCACGGGCGACTTCTGCATCCTGGAAACGGATAGCGAACAAACTTTGCTGGGAGAGCTGGAACGGCTGAAACCCGCCGAATTGCTGCTAAGCGATAACCAGTCATTGCCGGACGCTTATACACCTGCGGCCAGCATCAAACGGCGCCAACCCTGGCATTTCGAAAGCGCGACCGGTCTTAGCCTGCTGACCCGCCAGTTCGGCACGCGCGATCTTAAGGGATTCGGCTGTGAAACATTTAATATCGCGATCGGCGCCGCCGGATGCCTGTTGCAATACGCACAGGAAACGCAGCGCTCCCCGCTCAGCCATGTGACACGCCTGCTGGCGGAATCGCCGGCGGACGCGGTCGTACTTGATCTGGTCTGCCGGCGCAATCTGGAACTGGAAACGGGTCTCAACGGCGATGCGGAGAGCAGTCTGCTGAGTCTGCTGGATGTTTGCTGTACCGCCATGGGCAGCCGCTTGCTCGGTCGCTGGCTGGGCCGGCCGCTGCGCAATCAGGCGACTCTCATGCAACGCCACGGCGCCGTGGAGATCCTGCTCCAGGCGAAAGCGTTTGAAAATCTGCGCCGGCAATTGCATAACCTGGGTGATGTCGAGCGGATCTGTTCCCGCATCGTTCTCAAGTCGGCCCGGCCACGGGATCTGATTGCGCTGCGCGACGCGCTGCGGCGCGCCCCCGCCATCCATGAGACGGTCGTCGGACTGGAAGATGAACTGATCCATGCCCTGGCATCACAACTCAAACTGCCGCCCGAACCTCTGGCGCTGCTGGAAAAGGCGTTGATCGACAATCCGCCGCTGCTGTTGCGTGACGGCGGAGTCATCGCCGCAGGTTATGACGCCGAACTCGACGAATTACGGCGCCTGAGCGAGCATGCCGACGAATTTCTGAACGAACTGGAAGCGCGCGAGCGCGCCCGTACCGGCATCGCCACGCTCAAGGTCAATTACAACCGTGTACACGGTTTTTATATCGAGATCAGCAAGGGGCAATCGGACAAGGCGCCGGTGGATTACCTGCGCCGGCAGACGGTGAAGAACGCCGAACGTTTCATTACACCCGAGCTGAAAACCTTCGAGGATAAGGTACTGAGCGCCCGCGAAAAATCGCTGGCCCGGGAAAAACTTCTGTACGAGCAGCTGCTCGAACAGTTGTCTTCACACCTCTTCGAATGCCGGAAGCTCGGCACCGCCATAGCCACGCTTGACGTGCTGGCGTGCTTTGCCGAGCGGGCGGAGCGCTTCAACTACGTGCGTCCGTCCTTCAGCGGGCAGTCACTCATCGAGATCGTCGATGGCCGCCATCCGGTGGTAGAACAAAGATCGGGCGAACCCTTTATCCCCAACAGCCTTTCCCTGGATAGAGATCGGCGCATGCTGCTGATCACCGGACCCAACATGGGCGGTAAGTCGACCTATATGCGCCAGACCGCGCTGATCATTATCATGGCTCATATCGGCTGTTTTGTTCCGGCTAAAGAAGTTGTGCTAGGTCCCATGGACCGCATATTCACCCGTATCGGCGCTTCCGACGATCTCGCTGGAGGCCGCTCCACGTTCATGGTGGAAATGGCGGAAGCAGCCAATATCCTGCATAACGCCACCGCGCAAAGTCTCGTGCTGATGGATGAAATAGGTCGGGGCACCAGTACCTTCGACGGCCTGTCACTGGCCTGGGCCTGCGCCGAATATCTGGCGGTCCATAGCGGATGCTTCTCCCTATTCGCAACCCACTATTTCGAACTTACGCAACTTGCAGACCGTATTCCCAGGGTGCGCAACGTACACCTGGATGCGGTGGAGCACGGCGACCGGATTATCTTCATGCACAGCGTAAAACCAGGACCCGCCAGCCAGAGTTATGGTCTGCAGGTGGCGCAACTCGCGGGCGTGCCGGCAGCCGTGATCGCGAATGCTCGACGACAGTTGTCCGTGCTGGAACAACAATCGGCCGAAGCACGCGATCGCGTACAGGCCCAACTCGGACTGTTCGACCGGATGCCGCCGGCGACCCCCGTGCGCGCTCAATCTCCGCGGGACAACGCCCTGCGGCAAGCCCTCGCGGAAGTGGAGGTGGACGAATTGTCCCCCAAACAGGCTTTGGAACTGGTTTATAAACTTAAAAACCTCGGTGATAATACGGGCCACGGCTGACAGACGTTCCAATCATGACTAAATTCCGCAAAATCGCGCTTACCCGCAATATCAAGGACATCAAGGCCAAGGCCGATGTAAAGGATACCTTGCAGCGGCTGTATGATTTCCTGCTGCAAGCAGGCTGCGAGGTTTTCCCGGATGACACCTGCCGTGATTCGTTGACGGTTCCAGGTGCCTCCTATCCGCCGCTTGGAGACCTCAAGGGCTGCGATCTTGCCATCGTGATAGGCGGCGACGGCACATTGCTGAATGCGGCGCGCATACTGTCGGTGCAACAGGTGCCGATTGTCGGCATCAACATGGGACGGCTGGGATTTCTGGTCGATGTCTCCCCCGCGAAGATGCTGGATTCGCTGGCCGACATGCTGCGCGGAAGTTACATTACCGAAGAGCGTTTCCTGCTGGAAGCGACGGTCGTTCGCGACAACCGCGTGCTGGTGCGCCACCTCGCCTTCAACGACGTGGTTGTGAACAATCAGTTCCAGACTCGTATGATTGAGTTTTCCACTCAGGTCGATGGTCGGGTCGTGAACCATGAGCGCGCCGACGGCATTATCGTCGCCACGCCCACAGGGTCCACCGCATACGCGCTCTCAAGCGGCGGCCCGATCCTGCACCCAGCCCTGTCCGCCATTGCGCTAGTGCCAATCTGCCCGCATACGCTCAGTCATCGTCCGCTGGTAATCGATTCAAGCAGCGAAATCGCGATCGTTATCGACCCGGATTGCAAAACCGTGGCCCAGGCGAGCTTCGACGGGCAGGCCAATATCGAGCTGAAGCCGAACGACCGTATCCAGATAAAACGCAGCCCGGTTAACGCCCGGCTGCTGCATCCGCGAGGTTATGATTTCTTCGATATCCTGCGGGTAAAGCTGAACTGGGGCAAGCAACTGGAAAACGACGGCGTCTGACCCGATGCTCAAGCACCTGCAGATCAGCAACTTCACTATCATTGACCGGATCGACATCGAGCTCGACCCCGGCATGACCGCGCTCACCGGCGAAACCGGAGCCGGCAAGTCCATCCTGCTCGATGCCCTCGGGCTGGTGTTGGGCGACCGCGGGGACTCCGGCTCCATTCGCCAGAACGCCGAGCGGGCGGACATAAACGCCACGTTCGACATTTCGGCCTTGCCCGCGGTCCGTCAATGGCTCAAGGCCAATGAACTGGACAGCGCCGATGAATGCCTGCTGCGCCGAACGCTCGCGAGCGACGGCCGTTCCAAGGGATATATCAACGGCGCGCCCGTCACCATGCAGATGCTGCGCGAACTGGGCGAGATGCTGGTCGACATTCACGGCCAGCACGAGCATCAATCCCTGCTCAAACGCGACGTGCAACGGCAACGAGTGGACGATTATGCGGGCAACACCGGCCTGCTTTCGGAAATTGCATCCGTCTATCAGGAATGGCATGCACTGCAGGCCCGCTTCCAGCAGCTGCTGACTGTCTCGCAGCAGCGCGACGAGCGGCTCGCGATCCTGCGCTTCCAGACGGAAGAGTTCGCCAAGATGCAACTTGGGGAAAACGAGTGGGCGGAACTGCAGGACGAGCATCGCCGGCTGGCGCACGCGAGTCGATTGACGGACGCGGCAGGCAGGGCGCTCGAACAGCTTTATGACAATGACTCCGGAGCGGTGTACTCGGTCCTCTCCCAACATGCGCGCAATATCGAGGAACAGGTACAGTTCGACGACAGGCTTAATCCCGTGGCCGAATTGCTGGGCGGCGCGGCTATTCAAATCGAGGAAGCGGCGTCCCGCCTGCGCGCCTACTTGAGTGATCTCGAACTGGATCCTGCACGCCTGCAGTGGCTGGAAGAACGCATGGGCGCCCTGCACGAATTGGCGCGCAAGCACCGCTGTGAACCGGAACGGTTACCGGCGCTGGCCGTGCGTCTGCAGACCGAACTTGCTGATATCGAGCAGGCGGATGACCGGCTGAAAACGCTGGGCGATGAATGCCGGAAATGGCGCGAAAGTTACCTGGAAAAAGCACGGCAGTTGCGGCTGCAACGCCAGCAATCGGCGGAACGACTGTCGAAAGCCGTGACTGCGGCGATGCAAACCCTGGGCATGAATGGCGGTAAATTCCATATACAATTAAGCGACAAAGCCTTCGACCCCGCGACTGGCGAAGGCTTTACCCCGCACGGCCTGGATCAGCTCGAATTCCAGGTCAGCGCCAACCCCGGCCAGACGCCGCGCAGTATGAATAAGGTGGCCTCAGGCGGCGAACTGTCACGCATCAGCCTGGCCATCCAGATGATCACCGCCGGCGTGGAACCGATTCCCACCTTGATTTTTGACGAGGTGGATGCAGGCATCGGCGGCGGGATTGCGGAAGTCGTGGGAACCCATCTGCGCGCGCTCGGCGAGCAAAGGCAGGTACTGTGCGTTACGCACCTGCCGCAAGTCGCCGCGCAGGCACATCATCATCTGAGGGTTTCCAAGTCCAGCATGGCGGAAACGCAAACCAGTGTCTCGACACTAGATGCTCGCGAACGCATTGATGAAATCGCGCGAATGCTGGGCGGCGTTGAAATTACCGCAGCGACGCGTAATCACGCCGCTGAAATGATCCAGCGTGTCGCTGCTCCCGCCAAGAAAACAGCCAGTTAGCAGCTTGTTGAAAAACGCCAAATTTGTTTCGTATTTTTCATATGTCCGGACTTATCTGCGGATGAATGTTTTGTCTGACTCTGCTATGGACCCATTCGATTGGCTATTGCATAGGGCTTCTGGGTTACCCTGATTGCATCG
>DASUFE010000110.1:0-19917 GCA_036274675.1 Gammaproteobacteria bacterium | reverse complement strand
GCGTACGTTGGAGCGAAGGTGTGGCAACACTAAAGGGTTTCGCATGCTCCACCCACCCTGCGAACATATTCATCCCCCGTGCTCTCCGTGAGTTCCATGAGAGACATCCTATAAAATCTTCAGGGCGTACTTGGGGGTGAGGTTGCAGCAGCGCCTTGATTCTGCGCCGTCAGATTTGGCACTTCCTGCCGCGGCAACAATTTCGACACCGGCTCCAGCACAATCCCTTGTTCCGCCAGTTTTGGCAACAGCAGTTCCAGCGCGGCCAAGGTGACAGGATGCGCATGCGCGATGCCGACGGCGTGGCCGTGTTTTCTGGCTTTACGGAGGAGTTTGTTGAAGGCTTGTTCGATGGCGGCGGGGTCCTTGTCGTTGTCGAGAAAGACATCGCGCTGGGTGAAGGGAACGTGGTGCTGCTGAGCAGCCGCGGCGCCGACCGTGAGCGCGGTGGTGCGGCTGTCGACGAAGTAGAGGGCATGCTGGGAAAGCTCGTCCATCAGCCAGTTCATCTGTTCTGGCAGAGGCGTGAGCGTGCTGCCCATATGGTTGTTGACGCCCGCGGCTTCGGGAATGGCGGCGAGTTGCCGGCGCAGGACGTCGCGGAAAACTGGTTCCGTCATATCAGGAGATAAGGAATCCGTCTCGATGTGGCTGGTGTCGATGCCTTGCATGGGCAGATGCAGCATGATTTCCTTGCCGGCTTCCGTGGCTTGCTGCGCGAGTATATGGGCATGCGGGGTGCCGGGCAGGATCGAGCAGGTGACTGCGCCGGGCAGGCCGATGGCGCGCCGTCCCTGGCGCAGGCTGTAGCCGAGATCATCGATGATGATGGCAACGCTGGGCGAGCTTGCCGGTATCGGTGCGGCGGGTTGCCCAACATCCGGCATGTCGGCTGCGGCGAGCTGCGACAGTATAATAAAGACCGTCGGCAGACTCGCGCGCAGCACGTTCATGTTCAGCCTTGATTCTTGGCCAGCACGTCTGGTTTCTTGTCCAGCACGTTCAGCGCCTTCAAGAGGTTGAGCGCTTCGAACAGCTCATAATCCTTCGCCAGCATTTCCGTTTCCGCGGCCTTCTGCTGTTCCGGCGCGGCCGCCGGAGCGGGACCCGTGGTCGGCTGCGTCAGGTGGCGGGTCAGGTTGGCTTCCTTGATCGGGTCGATACCTTTCTTGTTATCGTCCTCCGCGATCTTCAGTTTTTTCAGCACGACATCGGGCTTGATGCCTTCGGCCTGGATCGAGCGGCCCTTGGGCGTATAGTAACGGGCCGTCGTCAGCTTGATCGCGGAGCCGTCCTTGAATTCAAGCACGGTCTGCACGGAACCCTTGCCGAAAGTCTGCTCGCCCATGATGATGCCGCGGGCGTGATCCTGCAGCGCGCCCGCGACAATTTCAGAAGCGGAGGCCGAGCCGTCGTTCACCAGCACCACCAGCGGCACGCCCTCGAGCATATCGCCCTTGGTGGCGTTGAATTTCTGTCCCGCGCCGTCATTGCGCCCCTCGGTATAGACAATCAGGCCGTCGTCGATAAAGGCGTCACCCACTTCCACCGCGGCGGTGAGCACGCCGCCGGGATTATTGCGCAGATCCAGCACCAGACCCTTGAGCCCGTTCTTGCTCTGCTTTTTCAACTGATCGATCGCGGCCACCAGGTCCTGACCGGTCTTGGACTGGAAGTTCGAAATGCGGATGTAGGCGTAGTCCGGTTCCAGGACGCGGCTGCGCACGCTGCGCACCTTGATTTCGTCGCGCTCGAGCGAAATAACGAAGGGCTGTTCGACACCCTTGCGCATGATCGTCAAATTGATGGTGGTGCCGGGTTTGCCGCGCATCATGCCGACCGCGTCGTTCAGTGACATATTTTTCACCGGCTTGTCATCGAGGCGGATGACGAGGTCCCCCGCCTGCACGCCGGCGCGCTGCGCGGGCGTATCGTCGATGGGCGTGATCACCTTGATGAAGCCGTCTTCCGTCGTGACTTCAATGCCGAGGCCGCCGAACTTGCCGGAAGTGGCTTCCTGCAGCTCCTGGTATTCTTCAGTGTCCAGGTAGCTCGAGTGCGGGTCGAGGCCCGACAGCATGCCGCGGATCGCGTTCTCCAGCAGCGCGGTGTCGGTCACATCCTCGACGTAATTGTTTTTGATGCGGCCGAAAACCTCGGCGAAGGTGCGCAGCTCGTCATAGGGGATGGGGTCTTCCTGTTTTTTGCCCGGGGCGGTGTCGCCGGTAGCGATGCCGGTGCCAAGGAGGGAAAGGATCAGTAATAAAGTAACGCGATATTGTTTCATCAAAAACTCCGTAAGTGACCGTGACCACGCTTCATGTTTAATACCAAAGCGGCTAGCCTTTTGTATTCTGGCACCACTCCAGGGGATTCACCGGCGTCCCCTGGTGTCGGACCTCGAAGTATAAGGCAGTTTGTGTCCTGCCGCCGCTGTCGCCCACCGTGGCGATGACTTCACCCGCTTCCGACCAGTCGCCGGTTTCCTTGAACAGGGCTTCGTTGTGTCCATACAGGCTCATGTATCCCTGGCCATGGTCGATGATCATCATCAGACCGAGGCCGGGCAGCCAGTCGGCGAAAGCCACTCGGCCGCGCGAGATCGCCTTGACCTCGCTGCCGCGCTGGGCGCCGATATTGACGCCTTGCCAGATCAAATCGCTGCCGGCGGCGCGCTTCTGACCGTAACGGTTCAGCAGCGGGCCGCGCACCGGTAAACTGAGCGAGCCCTTCAACTGGGCAAATTGTCTGACGGCTTGCAGCGGGCCGGGTATATCCGAAAAAATTCCCGTTAACGAGGCGATTAACTCCTGTATCCGTGCCTGATCGGCTTTTAGCCGGTCGATGGTATCGGCGCTCTCTTTTATCTGCGAATCGAGACGGCTCAACAGCTGCTGGCGTTCTACCCTTAATTGGGACCAGGTTTGATGCTCAGTTTCGTACTGAAGTTTCAGGTATTTCATTGCCTGCGTATTATCCGCAATGCCCGTTTCGACGAGGGCCAGCCCGGCCAGGGTTTCGCGAGTGGATTGCATGAGGTCCAGGCGCGCGCTAGTGAGATATTCGTAATAGCGCGTGACCCGGGCCAGGGCGGCGGGGTCCTGTTGGTTCAGCAGCAGCTTGATGCGCTCCTGTCCGCCGGAGAAATAGGCCGCGCGCAACTGCGCCGCCAGCAGCTGCCGGTTGCGGTTCAGTCGGGTCTGCAATTCAACCCGGCGGGCCACCAGTCCCGCCAATTCCGCCTTCGCTGCGGCGGTATTGCGATTAAGGTCGTGTAATTTGCGGGCGGTTTTATTGAGCCCTGTTTCCGCGATGCGCAGCTCGGAGAGCAGGCTGTTGCGCTGCTCCTCGCGGGCCGTGAGTTCGGACTGGATTTGCCGGATCTGGCCGCGAATGGCCTCCAGCTTGCGCGATTGGTCTTTGACTTGCCGCGCGGAGTCGGGATTGTCAGCCACCGCAAACGCGGTAAAACCGAGGCAGAGGATTGCTAACAGATAACGGCAAATACGAAATCCGGGCATGTTGCGGTACATCCGGGTCGAATGGCGACATATTAACCCAGAATTCTCCAAAACCGTCAGGCCGATTTGCCTTACTGATAAGGCTTCAATAAACTCCCAGCTTTTGAGCAACGGCCCGCGGCGAAGCAGAATCGATGGAAAAACTACCCCAATTCATAATGCACCACCCTTACCTGTGCGCCGCCCTGGCCGCGGTCATCGTGTTCATCGTCGTCACGGAGCTGCGGCGCAAGACCGGGGCCCGCGCGATAACGGCGGTACAGGCGGTGCAGTTGATCAACGGCCATGAAGCGGTGATGGTCGACCTCCGGGAGCCGGCTGACTACAAGGCAGGACATATACTCAATGCCAAGCATGTACCGCTGTCGCGCCTGGCCGAAGAAGCCGGCCGCGTATCGGGCGACAAGAACCGGCCGGTGATCGTGTATGACAAGAACGGCATGACCGCCGCGAGCGCATGCGAGCGGCTGAAGGCTGAGGGCTATCAGCAGGTGTCTTATCTGAAAAACGGTATCTACGGCTGGCTGGACGAAAACCTGCCGCTCGAAAAATAACCGTACTTGAGAAAATAAATCTTCCACAAAATAAATCGCCCAAATCGGACCAACGATGAGCCAACAGGAAAAACAACCCGCCGCCGACGCCCAGAACCATCCGCGTTTCGAACCGGAACAGATCTATATAAAGGATAGCCGCTTTCATGCTTCGCAACCGGCGGAACTCTTCCGTTCACAGTCCCAGGTCCCGGCGCTGCAGATACAGCTGCACCTGGACACCAAAACCTACAAGCTCACCGCCGAACTGTACGAGGTTGCGCTCAAGGTGGCGGTGACGGCCTTACCGCAAAATTCCCAGACCGCGGTTTACCAGGCCGAAGTCAGCCAGGCAGGCCTGTTCGCCATCTCTAATTATGGGAAGGAGGATTTCGAGCACATCGTGAACGTATCCTGTCCCTCCATGCTGTTCCCCTACGCGCGCCAGGTGCTTTCAGGGCTGATTGAACGCGCCGGCTTCCCGTCCATGGTGCTGGCGCCCATGAATTTCGAAATTTTGCACAAGCAATATCAGGAACGGCTGCAGCAAACAAACCAGGCGCCCGTGCAGCCCAAACACTGAGTCGGACGCAATTCGCAGGGATTGGCCATTGAACAAAAAATCGATTAAAACTTCATTTGCGGTATTGGGCGCGGGTTCCTGGGGCAGCGCGCTGGCCATGCTCTTGGCCGAAAACGGCCATCCCGTGCAGCTGTGGGATCGCGATAGTGACTTGCTGGAATCCCTGCACTCTCATCGCGAAAACCGGCGTTACCTGCCGGGCGTCCCCTTGCCCGCCGGAATCAGCATCGCGCGCGACCCCGCGGCCGCGCTGAAAGCCTCCGACATCCCGTTCCTCGTAGTGCCGAGCGGCGGCTTCCGCGAAGTGCTGAAGACTCATGCCGATATCATCCGCAACAAGCGCCGGCTGGTATGGGCTACCAAGGGTCTGGAAGAGGCAACGCATTCGTTGTTGAGCGTGGTGGCGCGGGAAATACTGGGCGACAGCGTCGCGCTGGCCGTGGTTTCAGGACCCAATTTCGCGGTGGAAGTGGCGCAGCGCATGCCGACCGCGACCACGGTGGCGGCAAGTGTTGAAGAACTGGCCGAGCAAATTGCGCAATGCCTGTACAACGAATGGTTCCGTCCCTACACCAGCACCGACCTGATCGGCGTCCAGCTCGGCGGTGCGTTGAAAAACGTGATCGCGATCGCGGCCGGCATCGCCGATGGCCTGGGCTTCGCCGCCAACACCCGCGCGGCGCTGCTGACCCGCGGACTCGCGGAAATCACCCGCCTGACGATGCGCATGGGCGGGCGCCTGGAGACATTAAGCGGGCTCGCCGGAGTCGGCGATCTGATTCTGACCTGCACCGATAACAAATCCCGCAATCGCAGGCTCGGCCTGATACTCGCCGCCGGCAAGTCCCTGCCGGAAGCGCTCGCCGAAATCGGGCAGGCCGTTGAAGGCGTAAAGAGCGCGCTGGCGGCGCATCATCTGGCGCGAAAGCTGATGGTGGAAATGCCCATCATGGAACAGATTTTCCGGATACTGTACGAAGGCCTGCCGGCGCGGCAGGCGGTTAAAGAATTGCTCGCGCGCGAACCTACGACTGAATGAAATAAAATTAACCACGGAGGGCGCAGAGATAATAGGCCTCCAAGTAAGAGGCTTTTCTACCCACCACCATTTACCGATTCTTTTAAATTTCTCTCCCCACAAAGAACTCTCTGCGCACTCCGTTGCGCTCCGTGGTTGGTCTTAAGAAATCTGATTTTCCACGTTCAACTGCCGCCAGGCTTCGTAACACGCCACCGCCACCGCGTTGGATAAATTAAGGCTGCGGCTCGCCGGCTGCATGGGTATGCGCAGGCAGGAGTCCGGACCGAAGCGTTCCAGCAAAGCAGCAGGCAGCCCGCTGGTTTCAGGACCGAACAGCAGCGCCTCGCCCGGCGCGAAACGCACATCATATAAGGAACGGCTGCTCTTGGTGCTGAAGGCATAGATGCGAGGCGGCCGGTGACGTTCTATAAAGGTATCGAAATTCACATGCTTTTCCATGCTGGCCCATTCATGGTAATCCAGGCCCGCCCGACGCAGGCGTTTGTCGTCCAGCACGAAACCCAGAGGCTCGATCAGATGCAGCGGATACCCCAGGTTCGCGCACAGGCGGATGATATTGCCGGTATTGGGCGGAATCTCGGGTTGGAAGAGCACGACATGCAGCATATTTGATCTGAATCAGCAAAAAGGGGGATTCACCGCGCGAAAGATGCAATTTACCATTGGCCGGTCTATTATAGTCCCACTATATAAGCAATCATCGTCAGCCGGGCTAGGGCTGATGCATTGACGGTGTGCTTATATTAAACCATAGGCAGACGAGGAAGTCGGACGATGAATCTCGGTGATAAACCGGCTCTGTTACTGGTTGATGATGATCCCATCATTGCAGACACCCTGGGATTGCTGTTGAAGGGTGACTACGACGTCATCATTGCGCAGTCCCGCCGCGAAGCCAAGGAAAAGCTTAACAACATCGACAAGCAACCTTATCTCGCGCTGGTGGATCTCGGATTGCCGCCGGAACCGCATACGCCGAAGGAAGGTTTCGCGCTGATTCCCGAATTGCTGGCCCGCGACTCGAAGATGAAGATTCTCGTGTTGTCCGGCCAGGATACGCGCGCCAATATCCAGCACGCGCTCACGCTGGGCGCGATCGATTTCATACCCAAACCTTGCGATGCCGAGCTGCTGCGGTCGCGGCTCGCGCACCAGATCCTGTTGCTGGAAGCCGAAGTCGGGAGCGCCGGCAGCGAGGAGAAAAAAACCGCCGCGGCGACGCCGATCATCGGCGAGAGCCCGGTGATGAAGATTCTGAATCAGCAGATCACTCAATTCGCCGACGCGCCTTTCCCCGTGCTCATCGAGGGCGATTCCGGAACCGGCAAGGAACTGGTGGCCCAGGAGCTGCATGTGCGCAGTCAGCGCATGCGTAAACCTTATTACGTGATCAACTGCGCAGCCTTTACCAAGGACCTGCTCGAAGCGCAGCTGTTCGGCCATGCCAAGGGCGCGTTCACCGGCGCCGCCAAGGACCATGCCGGTTTCTTCGAGGAAAGCGGTGACGGCACCTTGTTCCTGGACGAAATCGGCGAGCTGCCGCTGGAGTTGCAGGCCAAGTTGTTGCGGGTGCTGGAGAACGGCGAATACTACCGGCTGGGCGAGACCCGCTCGCGTCTGTCGCGCGCCCGCATCGTGGCGGCGACCAACAAGGACATGGCGCTCGAAGTCCGGACCGGCCGTTTCCGCCAGGATCTTTATCACCGGCTCAGCATACTGACGATCAAGATACCGCCGCTCGCGGACCGGAGCGAGGACAAGTTCCTCCTGCTCGAACATTTCAAGCAGGTGTACGCCGGCACCGTGGCGCCATTTCAGCTGGACGATGCCGCGAAACAGTGCTGGGCTGCTTATGCCTTCCCGGGTAACGTGCGCGAGCTGCGCAATATCGTGATCCGGCTCGGCACCAAATATCCTGGCCGGGTGGTGACGCAGCGCGAGGTGCTCGCCGAGGTCGAATCCGGCGAGATGCCGGCGCCGGCCGAGAAACAGGCGCCGCCGGCCGATCAGCGCGGAATTCTGCAGCAGATCCTGAGCGACGATTTCATGCTGGAAAATTTCATGTCGGATCTCGAGAAGCAGTACGTCTCGACCGCGCTCGAGCATTGCAACGGTAACCTGAGCAAGGCGGCCAAGCTGCTGAAAATGAACCGCACGACCCTGTACAGCCGCCTGGAGAAACTGGGGATCCGCTGAAAAAACTGTTTCAAAGCGTCGCGCACTACGCAGAGCGCGCCGGTAGATTGAAACCAGGCGAGTGCGCCGGGAGAACCCGGCCTAAGAATGATGAATATATCGGGAAATAAATGAGCCCCTGATATATGGCTGACGTGAAGAGCTTTTAACGACGCAACATCAAGCGGAGCAGTTTTGAGGCTGGTTTTATGTATTATGGCCACTTCGGATTAATTAGACCTCCGTTCAAGATCACGCCTGATACGTCCTTTTTTTATAGCGGCGGTGAACGCGGTTCCGTGCTCGACGCGCTTTCTTATGTAGTGTTAAGCGGCGAAGGCATCACCAAGGTCATCGGCGAGGTCGGCTCCGGCAAAACCATGTTGTGCCGCATGCTCGAGGAGCGTCTGCCGGAGCATGTGGAAACAGTCTATATCGCCAATCCGAGCATTTCACCCGAGAATATTCTGAACGTGATCGCCTTTGAGGCCGGCCTGATCGACAAGCCCGGCAGCAAACTCGAGGTGATGCAGCGCCTGCAGGAATGGCTGCTGCAGAAATTCGGGCAGAACCGTCGGGTAGTGGTGCTGATCGAGGAGGCGCAGGGCATGCCGCTGGAAACGCTGGAGGAGCTGCGCCTGCTCAGCAATCTCGAAACGGCGCAGGACAAGTTGCTGCAGCTTGTGCTCTTCGGACAGCCGGAGCTGGACGAGAACCTGGCGCAGCCTTCGATACGTCAGCTGCGCGAACGTATCACCCACAACTTCTATCTGAACCCTTTCGCCCGCAACCAGGCGCAGGACTATCTCAATTTCAGGATCCGCAATGCCGGTTACCGCGGACCCGACCTGTTCGACGCCAAAGTCAGCCGCCTTATCGGATTTTATTCGCGCGGGCTGGTGCGCAGGATCAATATTCTGGCGGATAAGGTGTTGCTGGCCGCCTACGCGGATAACACGACCCGGCTGCGTGAGGCGCATGTGCGCAAGGCCGCGGTGGACAGCCGGTTTCCGGGCGCGGCCGCCTCCCGCTGGAGGCTGTGGGGGGTGGCCCTGGCCAGCCTGCTGGCAGGCTTATGCCTGGCTTCCCTTATCTGGTGGTGGCAGCAGCGGGAGCCGCTGGCAGCCAGAGCGGGCCTGTCCCCCTCCGCCACTGCGGAGAAGCCGTTTTTCAGGCATGATGGATAAGCCAAAAGGGTGGGAGCGCGCATGATGGGGGTATTTAAACCGCGAAGGGCTGCCGACCAGGGGCGCTACGCCCTTATGCTGGCGCTGGTTTGCGCGCTTGCGGGTGCCTGCTCGAGTCAGCCAAAAATCGATCAATCCGCCGGCCATATCGCGGCCGATAAAGCCGTGCCGCCGGCCGCCGATATCCCGCCTCCGGTAACCCAGGCGCCGGCCCTGCCGCCGCCCAAGCCCGAGACCCGGCTCGAGACGTATACCGTGATCGTTAACCAGGTTCCGATCAAGGAACTGCTGTTCGCGCTGGCGCGCGATGCCAAGCTGAATCTCGATATCTACGACGATATAGAGGGAACGATCACCATTAACGCAGTAGACCAGACCTTGCCGCAGATCCTGGAACGCATCTCCCGGCAAACGGCGATACGTTACCAGATCGAGGGCGACCACCTGACCGTGTCGGCCGATAAGCCCTATCTTTATACCTACCGTATTCCCTACGTGAATATGAGCCGCGACAGCATCGGACAGATCAACCTGTCGACCCAGATCGCCGCGGGCGGTACGGGGAATATAGGCAGCTCCGGCTCATCCCAAGCCGGCAACAACAATTCCACGCTGTCGGTGCTGAACAACTCCAGCAACGATTTCTGGCGCACCCTGTTCATTAACATACGCTCGATCATCAAGGACACCGCGCAAGTGAACAGCGCTGATCTCAGCAGCCCGAACGTGTCCGTCAACCGTGAAAGCGGGTTGATTTCAGTCAGCGCCACGTCCAAGCAGCATGCCGAAGTTCAGGCATTTATCGACAAGGTCGTGAACAGCGCGCAGCGCCAGGTGCTGATCGAAGCGACCGTGGCGGAGATCAAGCTCAGCAAGCGCTTCCAGGCCGGCATCGACTGGGCACGCATAGATTCGGGCGGAACCCGCACCCAACTTGGCGATGGCACCTCCACCAGCCAGAACCTGCTTGGATTCGTGCTCAATCCAACTAATTTGCGCAGCACTCCGGGATTGGTGCTCGGCTACCGGGATGCCAGGGACGGTTACGATGTGACCGGTACACTGCGGCTGCTGGAGGAATTCGGCGATGTATCGGTGCTGTCCAGTCCCAAGCTGATGGTGCTCAACAACCAGACGTCGTTATTGAAGGTGGTCGATAACCGCGTTTATTTCACGGTTGATGTCACCGAAACGACGAATCAGAATACGACGCGCGTGACCTATGAAACGGAGATACACACCGTGCCGGTGGGTTTGGTCATGTCGTTGATTCCCTATATCAGCGACACGGATGAAATCATCCTCAACATACGGCCGACCATCTCCCGGATACTACAGTTTGTAAAGGATCCGAATCCCACGCTGGGGACGGCGAACACAGAAAGCCTGATACCGGAAATCCAGGTGCGCGAGATGGAGTCCATGCTGCGTCTTATCAATGGGCAAGTCGGGGTTATCGGCGGCCTGATGCAGAATTCCGTGGACAAGCAGACCGATTCCGTGCCCGTGATTTCGAAGGTGCCGCTGCTGGGCGAAGCCTTCAAGAGCCGCGACAACCAGTTCGAGAAAACCGAATTGGTAATTTTCCTGCGCGCGACGATAGTACGCGAGCCCAGTCTCGAGGCCGACTTGAAATCCCTCCAGCAGTTCCTGCCCTCGGCAGACCGCAAGTGACCGGGTGACCCATGAGCCTGTTACTGGATGCCTTGAAGCGAGCCGCCCAGGAAAAGCTGGAGAAACAGCGGCAGGATGAAGCCGGAGCTCCGGCGGCGGCTTCCGTCGAGGAGGTCCTTTCGGTGGATGTCACCGATGCACCGCGCGGCGGCGACAACGCACAGGACATTCACGAACTGCAACTGGAATCCCGGACCGATCTGCGCCTGCACAGGGCCGACGTACTGGCGAGCGAGTTGCAGGCCTTTATGGGGGCCAATCCCACGGAGCAGCAGGCGACCCGCCGTTCCCCACATGAAACTCCGGAACAAACACCGGCTGCGGCAAAACAAGACACGAGCCACCCGCTATCGATTCCGCTCGTGACGGCTACTCCCGCCGCCGCCGCCCGCCTGTTCAAAAACAAGCGCTCCGGCATCGGGTCGAAACCGGTCTTGCTGATCGGCGGCAGCGCGGCGGCGCTGCTGTTAGTAGCAATATTTTATGCCCTATATTTGAACAACCTGAACCGCAGCAACGTGCGGGTGGAGCGCCTGCTCGCGGGCGCGGAGATTCCGGCGCCGGCCTCGAACGAGCCGACGACCCCGGCCAGGACCGAAACCAGCCTGTTGGTTGAGCAGGAGGCGGCTGCTACGCCGACCGAGCAAACAACGGCCCGGGACGCAGCCGCGCAGACGACTTCCCCGGAGCCGACGCAGCTTTTCTCTGATAATGCGCCGCCAGCGGAACCCGATCAGGCGGAAAATACTGTCGCGACGCAAACCCGAAGCACCCCAAGACCGCGGTTGAGCGTGAAAAAAAACAAACAGGAACCGCTGCATGAAATAGTGCTGCGCGGCTATAACGCCTACCAGCAAGGCGATTTCGCGACCGCGGAGACGGAATATCGACGGGCGCTGGCCCGCGCGCCGGAGAGCCGCGACGCCTTGCTCGGGATCGCGGCGACGTCAATCCAGAAAGGCGATTACACGGCCGCCATGGCAAGCTATACCAGGCTGCTGGACTTGGACCCGAACGACGACCTGGCGCTGGCCGGAATCTCCGGGCTGAAGCAGGACGTCCAGGGAGCGGCGGATGAAACATTGCTCAAAAGGCTGTTGCAGAAACGGCCGGAGTCCGCGCAGCTGCATTTCGCGCTCGGCAATGTGTACGCCGCCGCCGCGGACTGGCCGAAAGCCCAGAGCGCTTACTTCGACGCACACCGCAACGATTCGCAGAATCCGGATTATGCATACAATCTCGCCATCAGCCTGGAACACCTGCGGCAGCCGGAGACCGCGCTGCGCTATTACGAACTCGCGATAAATCTGTCCGGCGAGCGTAAGCCCAATTTCGACCTGGCTCAGGCCAGCGCGCGAATTTCCGCCCTGCAGGCCTATACCGGGGGCGCCACTCCCGATGCTCGATAAGACCCAAAAACGCAAATTACTCGGCCAGATCCTGCTGGAAGAAGGGATCATTACCTCCGACCAGCTGCAGATCGCCCTGACCGAACAAAAACGCACCAACAAGCCGCTCGGCAAGATCATCGTGGCGCTCGGTTTCGCCACCGAAGGCGTCATGCGCGACGTGCTGAGCGAAATGCTGGGCCAGGAGACGGTCGAACTCCTGTCTACCGTGCCTGATCCGGAGGCGCTCAAGCTGATACCCAAGGAGATGGCGCGCAAACTGAAGCTGATCCCGCTCAACTACAACAAGGAAACCAACGAACTGACGCTGGCCGCCGTCGACAGCTACGACCTGCCGATGCTCGACCGCGTGCGCGCTTACGTGGGCGCCAATACGCACATCAAGACGTTTCTGGCCGGTGAAAACGAGATCGAGAACTCCATCGACCAGTTCTACGGTTACGAGCTGTCGGTGGACGGGATTCTCAACGAGATCGAGACGGGTGAGATCGATTACGACAGCCTCCAGACCGAAAGCGGTGAATACAGTCATCCGCTGGTGCGGCTGGTGGACGCGATGCTCTCCGACGCCGTCAAGCGCGGCGCTTCGGACATACACTTCGAACCCGAAGAGGGCTTCCTGCGCATCCGCTACCGTATCGATGGCGTGCTGCGCCAGATCCGCAGCCTGCACAAGAATTACTGGTCCGCGATCGCGGTACGGTTGAAGGTAATGGCCGAAATGAACATCGCCGAGATGCGCGCCCCCCAGGACGGTCACATCTCGCTGATGATTTCGGGACGTACCATCGATTTCCGCGTGTCCGCGCAGCCGACCAATCACGGCGAGAACATCGTGCTGCGCATACTCGACCGGCAGAAAGGCATCGTTCCCATCGACCGGCTCGGCCTGGCGGGAGAGGCACTGTCCACCCTGCGCCTGATGATGGCGCGGCCGGAGGGAATCATCCTTATTACCGGTCCGACCGGCAGCGGCAAGACGACCACGCTCTATTCGATGCTCAATTACCTGAATTCGGAAAAAGTGAACATCATGACACTGGAGGACCCGGTCGAGTATCCGATGTCCCTGATCCGGCAGACCTCAGTGAACGAGGCGGTGAAGCTCGACTTCGCCAATGGCATCCGCTCCATCATGCGGCAAGACCCGGATATCATTCTGGTGGGTGAAATCCGCGACGAGGATACCGCCGAAATGGCGTTTCGCGCCGCCATGACGGGCCACCAGGTTTATTCGACCCTGCACACTAATTCCGCGATCGGCGCGATTCCGCGCCTGCTGGATATCGGCGTTCTGCCCGACATCATGGCGGGCAACATCATCGGCGTGATCGCCCAGCGGCTGATCCGCATTCTCTGTGAGAAATGCAAGCAGCCCTATCAGCCCGGAGAGGCGGAACGGATGATTCTGGGGCTCAAGCCCGGCGAGAACATCACCCTGTACCGGGCGCAGGGCTGCAAGCACTGCGAAAACCAGGGCTACCGGGGCCGCAAGGCCATACTGGAAATCCTGCGCATGGACCCGGATCTCGATGAACTGATCGCGCGCCGGGCCACCACGCGCGAGATCACGCACCTGGCCCATACCAAGGGATTCCAGCCGCTGGCCGAGGACGGCATCAACAAGATAAAAACCGGGATTACCTCCGTGGAAGAGGTGTCCCGCGTGGTCGACCTGACATTGCGGGTTCGTATATGAGCGCGCGCGGCCTCCCGATTTTGTTTTTTAAGACAGGCCGCCGGGACGCGAAGGCGGTCTCATGACCCGTTACTATTACAAGGCGATAGATCCGAACGGGAAAATGATCGAAGGCCAGGTCGAGGCCAGCAACGAGTCTGATCTCGAGTCGCGCATTTCCCACATGAAACTGGAACTCGTGCGGTATCGCACCGAGACCAAACCGTTGTTCACCCTGCATCGCCAACGCATTGAGGTCAAGGAGCTGATCACCTTCACCTATCACATGGAGCAACTACTGAAAGCCGGAGTGCCCCTGGTGGACGCCTTGACGGACCTGCGCGATTCGGTGGACAACGACATGCTCAAGAACGTCATCTCCGGTCTGATCGAGAATATCGGCACCGGCAAGACCTTTTCCCAGGCCCTGGCGGAGTATCCGAAGGTTTTCAGCGAGGTCTATGTAAGCATGGTGCATGTCGGCGAAAACAGCGGCCAGCTGGTGCGCGTGCTGCAGGACCTGGCCGGCATGCTGAAATGGCAGTTCGAGCTGGCTACGAAGGCGAGGCGGATGCTGACCTATCCCGTTTTCGTGCTGGTGTTGGTACTGGGGGTGATCATGTTTCTGATGACTTACCTCGTGCCCAAGCTGATCCCTTTTATAAAACTGGCCGGTGGAGAATTCCCCTGGCATACCAAGGCGCTGATCGCGACCTCCGGCTTCGTCATGTCGAACTGGTATCTGATCCTGATGGTAACGCTGGCGGCGCTCGTGTTCGGCAGGCTTGCGGTCGGCCGCAGTTACCGGTTGCGGTACAAGTTCGATGTGTTGAAACTCAGAGTCTGGGTGATCGGGCCGGTGCTGTTCAAGATCCGGCTGGCCAGATTCTGCAACTACTTTGCCCTGATGTACAACTCGGGCATCAGCGTGCTCGATTCAATCATGCTGGCCAGGCAGATAATGAACAACAGGGCGCTCGAAGATGCCCTGGAAAAGGCGCATGACCTGATCGCGGATGGCGAAAGCATCAGCGCCAGCTTCAGTAACGTCGGGCTGTTCCCGCCGCTGGTGGTGCGCATGCTGCGGGTCGGTGAGAATACGGGAGCGATGGGTGATGCGCTGCTCAACGTCAGCTATTTCTACGACAAAGAAGTCAAGGATACGATTGACGGGATCGAGCCGCTTATCGTGCCCGTTATCACCATAATTCTGGGAAGCATCGTCGGCTGGATCATGTTGTCGGTGATGGGTCCCATCTACGATGCCGTCGTTAAACTCTCGGCCTTCCGGTGACGCATGAAACTGAAGCATCTGCTCTATTTCGCCGGTTACCGCATGATTGTCCTGCGCTGGCAGGCCAATGCTTTCATCGGTTCGGCCGAATTCGAGCCGGACGAGAAGGGTTTCGCGGCTTTCAAGTCGCTGCTGGAGAACGAGATCGAGGCGCCGGTGCGGCTGCTGGTCGATATCCTCGAAGAGGATTTCCGCGTCGAAACCTGCCCGCATGTCTACGGACGCGACCGCGCGGCGCTGCACGCACGCCTGCTGAACAAATATTTCCGCCAGTATCCCCATAAATTGCTGCGCATCCAGGGGCGGCAGGAGAAAGGGCGCCGGGACGATGTCGTGCTGCTGTCGGCGCTGACCAATCCGGCGCTGTTCAAGCCCTGGGTCGACATACTGCATCAGCTCAAGATTCCGCTGGAAGGGATCTATTCGCTGCCGCTGGTCGGCGAGCAGCTGATACGGGAGCTGGGCGAGCCGCCGCGCAATGTGCTTGTGATCAGCCAGCAGGTTCCGGGAAACATACGCCAGTCGTTCTACATTGAAGGCAAATTGAAGCTCAGCCGGCTGGCGCCCAGTAGCGACGAGCCGCATTCGTATTACACGGCGCTGCGCGAGGAAACCCAGAGAACCGTGCGCTATCTCGAGAACCAGAATCTGATCACCGGCAGCGAGCCGCTCGAGGTCTTCATCGTTGCGCCGCTCCACGAGCACGCCTATCTCGACGAGATCTTCAGTGACGATACGCGCAAGCGCTTCCATATGCTGAACCGCGACTCGCTGGCGGCCGCACTCGAAATCCGCGAACAGCTCCCAGGCCAGTACTGCAACTGGCTCTATGCGCACATACTGCTCAAGGACGGGCGGCTGCGGCATCATTACGCCACCCGCGCCGAGCGCAAATATTTTCTTTATCATCAGACCCGGGTGGGGCTGTACGCGCTCTCGGCCGCCGTGCTCTCGATCGCTGTGCTATGGGGCGGATTCCTGGCCGCCCAGGCTTACTCCTTCTCGAACCGGCAGCTCGATATACAGCTGGAAACCCAGCGCTACGAAAGACTCTACCGGGAAGTGGTGGCCGACATATCCGATCTGGACCTCAGCGTGGAGGACATTCGCGATGCGGTGGACGTAGCCCAGCAACTCATGCCCGCCTATGAGCACCGGCCCTATAGCCTGATGCGGACCGTTTCCCAATCCCTGGAGCGCAATGAGAAGGTCAGCCTCAAGAGCATAAAATGGCTGGTCACCGACGACCCCAAGCATTCCTTCGGTGAAAAACATCGACCGCAGGACGCGCCCGCCAAGCGCGGACTCCCGCCGCCGCGTTACGAGAAAGCCCTGATCGAGGCGGTGGTAAGCGACTACGAAGCCAATCCGCGCATCGCGGTCGAGATTGTCGATACCTTCATTCGCGATATGCGCAAGACCGATCCGGCATATACGGTCGACATAATAAAGATGCCCTTCGACGTGGATTCCGCCAGCCGTATGATCGGCCAGGGCCTGGAGCGGTCGGTGCGCGACACCGAGGCCGGGTTCAGTTTCGTGGTCGTGAAAGAGGAGAAGCCGCTGTGAATATAGACTGGCAGACCATTCACAAACCACTCATTGTGTTCTCGGCCGGCGTCATGGTCGGCATCCTGCTGTTCATGATGGCGCTTAAGTACAACGAAGGTGAAAAAACCCAGTTCCTGGCCGCGGAAAAGAATTTCAACCATACCCAGCAACGCTACAGCGAAGCACAGCGCGACAAGGAGCTGTACCGGCAGTACATCGATCGGTATATACGGCTTTCAGAGAAGGGTATTGTGGGCGATGAGCAGAGACTGAGCTGGATCGAGGTATTGCAGGACGTGAACAAGCGGCTGCAGCTGTCTTCGCTGCAGTACGAAATCAGTCCGCAGCAGAAGGCGGAGCTGCCGTTCAACCTGCCGCGGAATATCGAGCTGAACGTATCGCAAATGAAACTGAGCGCGGGCCTGTTGCACGAAGGAGATCTTATCGAGTTGCTGGAGACCTTGAAGCTGCGCGCCAACGGTTTCTATGCGCTGGATTCCTGCGAACTTGCCACGCAACTCGGTTCCCACCGCTCGCTGCGTTACCAGCCCGGCGTACCCTTCATCACCATGGACTGCACCCTCAGCTGGTACACGGTCCACATCAAGGCCTCCGGCGCATGAAGACCCTTGCGCCAAAGCTGATTTTGATTCTAAGCCTGCTGCCGGCGCTCGCGCCGGCGGAGGACGAGGAGCACATCGGCCGCCTGTTCATGGAGCCCGGTACGCGCCAGCAGCTCGACGAGTCCCGCAAGCAGAATTCCTCCGCACAACAGCTCCCCGTGACGGAAGACATTGATGAAGCGGCCATGACCTCGCTCAAGGTGGACGGGGTGGTGATGCGCCATGACGGCAGCACGGAGGTATGGATCAACGGCGTGCGCAGCAATTCCCAGCTGGCGGTGCGCCGGGCAGGCGGCAACCGCTTCCAGGTGTCGGTGCCCGGCGGCGGCGAGATAACGCTCAAGCCCGGCCAGATCTATTCTTTCGAAATGCAGCGCGTGATCGAGGGTTACGAAGCCGATAAAGAGCTCGCAAAAGGTCAGCCGGCGGAAACCGATATCAAGGAAGCTGCCCCGCAAACCGCCACCCAGGCAGCAGCGGCCAGCAAAACCGCAGCCGCAACCGGGCAGGCCACTGAAACCAAAACAGCGGATCCTGCCAACGGCGCAAAGGAGGAGCAGTTCAACGAAGCCGAGCTCGTCGACCAGGACGTCCGCATCAAGCTGATGGAAGAAGGCAACGAACAGCCAGAGCAAGGCGACGGCGCCAGGAAATAACACGCCGATGCTGAAGCGCCATCCGATACATCCCCGGCAGTACGGCGCTGCGCTGTTGATACTCCTGTTGATGTTCATGGCTTTGGGCATCGCGTTGATTGCGTATTCCACTGACCCGGATTCCATCGAAGTCGCGCGCCAACAAAAGACTTACGAAGCCCTTGCGGCAGCCAAGGAAGCTGTGCTGGCCTTTGCTGCGACACAGAGGCAGAGCGACAATTATTCAAGGCCGGGTGAATTGCCGCGGCCCGATGCCAACCAGGACGGCGTTTCCGATACTGCGGGCGGTAACAATCCGTTGATCGGCTGGTTTCCCTGGAAGACACTGGAGACGCAGGAACTGACGGACGCTTCCGGAGCGCACCTGTGGTATGTGGTTTCACCCGACTTCTATAACAGGACTGGAGCCGCCGCTCACAATGAACCCATCATCAATCCGGGCTCTATTGGCCAGCTCGATTTCGCGCCGGAGAATGACATCGTGGCCGCCGCGATCATCATTGCTCCCGGAGCGGCATTGTCGTCGCAGACTCGATCCGCAAACGACGACGACGCGGACCAGGTAATCCAGCAGTATCTTGAAGGCGAAAATTCGGATCCCAACAACCTGTTTCGCTTTACCGGCGTCGAAACAGCCGGCATGAACGACCACATCATGATCATAACCGTGGACGAAATTATGCGGGTGGCGAGCCGGAGCGCCTTATCCATGGCACAGGATGCGCTCCAGCACTATTACAACACGAACCATTTTTACCCCTATGCCGAATTCGATACGCGGTGCGACCTGAATACCGCGACTGAGCAAAAGACGGTCGGCCTGTTACCCATGTGGGCCGATGCCGGTTGTCCGTATGAAGTCATTTACGATGAGGTGAAGGCGGCGGCCAAGAAACCTGAAGACTTGGGGTATGATCCTGGTTACAAAGGGCTGCCCGACTGGTTCGATAAGAATGAATGGTACAAATATATCGTGTACGCAGTCGCGCCGGCCTGCGCTGGCAGCGCCACCAATAACTGCGATGGCGCCGGCTTTCTAAGGCTGGGCGTAACGGTCGATATCCATGCCTTAGTGATCGATGCGGGCATCGAGTTGAATGGCATCCAATGCAGCGGCCAGCCACCGTATGACCAATCCAGGGCTGCATTGCCGCTGGATATCTGCGCCTATCTTGAAACGGATGAAAACACCGACTATGACAATGATTATGTTCAAACCGTGTCATCGACCGCCAGCAACGACCGTTTCGTGATCGTGGATCCATAAATGTCTATTCCGAAGAAACAGACAGGCTTCACCCTGGTGGAGCTTTCCATGGTACTGGTGGTGATTGGCTTGATACTGGGCACGGCCATCACCGCACTGACCAGCTTCCTCGCGCGTGCCCAGTTTTCGGAAACCAGGGCCCAGCTGGCTCTCGTACAGGAAGCATTGATCGGTTATGCGATCAGCAAAGGACGCTTGCCCTGTCCGGATGTGAACGATTATCCGCCGACAGCACCGACGATGGGTTCGGCCTCCGACGGGGTCGGCGATATGACGGGTACGTCGCCGGGAGATACCTGCGTGCGGGAATACGGTTACCTGCCTTATGCGGAACTCGGATTACCTCCCCGGGATATTTGGGGCACTTATTATCAGTACCGCGTGGACGATGTTTATGCCGACATCCCGCCCGCCGGCCAGACAGTAACCTTTAGCTTGACGGAGACAGAAGGTGAAATTGACGTCAAAGATTCCGCCGCCAGCGCCAATCCGATTGCCGATAATATAGTGGCACTTGTTTTCAGCGCGGGTCCGAATGCGCATGTGAGCGTTCCCGCTGTATCCGCCGATGAAGATGAGAATCTGAATAACGATAGAATATATGTCGACAAGGATTATGTTCCGGCAGGCGCAAGCACACCCGAGTTCGACGATATCCTGAACTGGATTTCATCCTACACGCTAAAAGCCAAGATGACTAAGGCGCAGCGACTCCCGGAGTAGG
>DASUFE010000109.1:0-2958 GCA_036274675.1 Gammaproteobacteria bacterium | reverse complement strand
AAGCAATTGCTTGATTCTTCCGTCAATCATCGTTTACTGTATGAGTCATTGTTACTGGAATGGTCGGGTATCCGGCGTCACTGATGGAGGCATGACATGGCGAGCAGCGGCGGACGGCAGGGCATATTATCGTTGACCATCAAGGACAAGGGCGCTCTGTATGCGGCTTATATGCCCTTCGTGAAAAACGGCGGGCTGTTTATCCCGACGAACAAGCCCTACAAGATCGGCGACGAAGTCTTCATGCTGCTTACCCTGATGGAGGAGAAGGAGAAATTGCCGGTCGCCGGCAAGATCGTGTGGGTGACTCCCACCGGGGCGCAGGGCAATAAAACAGCCGGTATCGGCGTTCAGTTCAGCGACCAGGATAACGGCCAGACACGCAACAAGATCGAAGGTTATCTGGCGGGAGCCTTGGGCGCCGACCGTCCCACTCACACGATGTAAAAAGGGAGAAGTCTGGAGCCAGAATGCAGAAGCCAGAATAAGAATTCTTTGTTTGAGACTGGCAACAACTTTAACTCTGCAACACTTTCTCCTGACTCCTGATTTTTAATTCCGCTTTCCGCCATCCGCGTCATCCAGTATATCGCCGGCCTCCTGCGCCAACTGAAATTCCGTCGTGTCCGCCTGCGCTTCAGTCGTCGCTGTTTCCATGGGCTTGGTCGACGACTCCTCGGGCGCGATCACGCCATGTTCATCCCAGGGCAATGACTTGTAGGTTTCAGGGCTCTCCACACCGAAGGTCGGATACTTGATGACGTCGAAATAGGGCGAGAAATCGAAATCGTTCGGCGTATAAAGTTTGAGATTCCAATTGTAGACCTTGAACTGGCCGTCTTCGGTACGGCGCAGAATGGGCCTTACCGGAAAACGTGAATTGGAAAAGGCTTCGGCGAGCATGGTCGAGCATACGGTTTTCGCGATCTCGGTCTTGCCGAAGAGCGAGGACCGCCAATGCCGGGGCAGCAGCCGATAGGGAAAGAAAAACCGGGCCAGGTCCAGCAGATGGCGGATGTCGTATTTGGAGCCGAGCCGGCTGGCGGCATAGGCGACCACCGCCTGGGCGTCCTTGCGCGAAATCGCCGAGGGCCGGCAGATCCGCACATGTTCATTGCGGTATTTGGCGAGCGGAGCCACGATGGTGCCCTCGCCGAGCAGCGCTTCGATGATCAGCTGCTCTTCGGGCTTGGCCGGATAATGCTGCAGGATTTTCTGCCGCAGCACGGGATCATCGATATTATGCAGCTGGCCGATATAAATCGCGGCATGGGTCCAGGGGCTCAAGGTGAGGGTTTGTATGATCGCGCTGACACGGCTGCGGCCCTCGACCAGCAGTATGTCGCAAAATCGGATTTCATAACGTAGCCGCTCGTAATCGGAGAGCGGCAGGTCGTTCCGGCCAGCAGGTTCTTCGGTCAACCAGCCGACCAGGAATTCCCAAAGCTTGTCGCGCAGATTCTGTACCATCAGCACATCCGGTTCTTATGTCTTGAGATATTACATGCTTTTTAAAGCGCGGGCTCAGCCTTCTGCGAGCAGGTCTTGCAGGGTTTGCAGCGCCTCCGCAAGCTGCTGCTCCGAGTTATAAAAATGCGGCGAGAAACGGATGCCGCCCCCGCGCGCTGCGCATACGATATTGCGGGCCAGCAGCCTGGAATACAAAGTGGCCGGTGGAATGGGACAGGCGAAGGTGAAAATCCCGCTACGGCGTGGCGCCGCCAGTGGAGAGAGGACCGTCAAGTCTTGCATAATCTTTGTATTTTCAATCAGATATCTAGTATTCCTATCTATATTTCTAGCTATGTTTTCAAGCCCATATTCCAGTAACAGTCCCAGGCTCGCGTCGAGGACGTGAATGCCGAGCATATTCGGACTGCCGCATTCGAAGCGGCGTGCGTTGGCTGCCGGTTGCCAGTCGCTGCGATTGAAATCTCCGGCATGCTCCACCATGTGCCAGCCGTACTGATGCAGCCGCAACCGCTCAAGGTGCCTGGGATGGCAGTAAAAAACCGCCAGGCCTTCAGCGCCCAACATCCATTTGTGTCCATCGGCGGCGACAAAATCCGCATGCACAGCCTGAGCATCGAAGGGTAGGGCGCCCAGACTTTGGATGGCGTCTATACAAAACAGGATATCCCGCTTGCGGCAGGCCTCGCCCAGGCGCTGCAGATCCATGCGCAGGCCGCTGGCATACTGCACCGAACTCGTGCTGAGCAGCCGGGTATTCCGGTCCATCGCAGCCAACAGGGCGGCTTCTGGATCCGCGGGATTTAATGGAACGACGCGAGCCTCAACTCCGCAACGCGCCAGCGACTCCCAGACGATACGGTTCGACGGGAATTCATCGGCGGAGAACACGATATTGTCGCCCGCTTTCCAGTCCAGTCCGTGAGCAATTACGGACAACGCTTCGGACGTGTTCTTCAATAAGGCAATCGAGTCCGGCGACTCCGCGTTCAACAAGCTGCAGAGTTTGCGCTTCAGCTCCTGCTCGGTTCGCAGCCACTGAGGATAATAAAGAGCTCCGTAATTCAGGTTTTCATCCAGGAAGCGCGCAGCCACATCGCGTGAGCGGCGCGGCAGAGGACCGACGCCGGCATGGTTAAGATAAATCAGATTTTCCAGAACGGGAAACTGGCTCGGTATGTCGGTGGATTCTGCCATTAAGAGCTGTATTCAGGACCAAAGAACGGAGAGCGCGGGATTCAGGTATCCTGCGCTCTCCGGATCGCTTTACAGAAGAGGCACGTTCAGCTTGAGATAGAACAAGGCGCCTCTCGGATCATGTACCTTCGAATTATAACCACCGTTGGTGGAAACATGAGGCGGGTCCTCATCCGTGACATTAATCCCGCCCAGGGTTAACGTCAGTCCTTCACCTGCCTGCTCAAAGGACTCGAAACGATAGCTGTATTGCAAATCGAAAGTCGTCGTTGAATCAATGGTCTCGTTCTT
>DASUFE010000108.1:0-5714 GCA_036274675.1 Gammaproteobacteria bacterium | reverse complement strand
GTGCAAGCCGGGTTCGGTGAATCCGCACACGAAGTTTGAGGCGGAAGTGTACGTATTGAGCAAGGAAGAAGGTGGCCGTCATACGCCGTTTTTCAACGGGTACCGGCCGCAGTTTTACTTCCGGACGACGGACGTGACCGGTTCGGTGGACCTGCCGAAGGGGACCGAGATGGTGATGCCCGGCGATAACATCAAGGTGACGGTGAGCCTGATCAATCCGATTGCGATGGAAGAAGGCTTGCGGTTTGCGATCCGCGAAGGCGGCCGCACCGTCGGCGCCGGCGTCGTCGCGAAGATTATTGAATAATTCAAGGCGGGCAGGAAACGAGTCATGGCTACGAAAAAAGCTCAAAGCATCCGCATCCGTCTCAAGGCCTTCGATCATCGCCTGATCGATCGTTCGGCCTCGGAGATTGTGGATACGGCCAAGCGCACCGGCGCGCGTGTGCGCGGACCGATTCCGCTGCCGAGCAAGAAAGAACGCTTTACCGTACTGGTTTCGCCGCACGCTGATAAAGATGCGCGCGACCAGTATGAAATCCGCACCCATAAGCGCCTGATGGACATCATCGAGCCGACCGACAAGACGGTTGATGCCCTGATGAAGCTCGATCTGGCGGCCGGGGTGGATGTACAGATTAAGTTGAATTGATTGTGAATCCGGGGGGTGGCGCACTCCCCGGCCGGTTCTCCAGCCTGTTTTATAGGGCAGGAGACCGCGGCAGCTACTCCAGAAATGTCATGGAGCGCAGGCCGCCGGAAGTACCAGTGAGTACATTCGGCTGAAAATATGCCGGCAGGCGTATTTTTAACTCGGTATCGGCAGGCGCAGCGGTTTTAGGGGTAGCTACAAGCCACAGATTTTGTGGTACTATTCGCGACCTTTTCAGCCCGGCACACCGTGCAACGGGCTGTTTTTGTCGAAATTGGATGCGCCCGAAGCCCCTGTTCGGGCGCATTTTGTTAGTAAACAAAGAGTTAGTTGCAGGATTTTAAAATGGCCATCGGACTGATTGGACGTAAAGCGGGTATGACGCGGGTTTTTGGCGCCGATGGCGGGGCCGTGCCGGTCACTGTCATTGAAGTTGCTCCTAACCGGGTCACCCAGATCAAGACTCCGGACCGCGACGGCTATAGCGCCTTGCAGGTTACCCGCGGCAAGCGCCGCGCCACCCGGGTCAGCAAGGGGCTGGCCGGTCATTTCGCCAAGGCCGGGGTTGAAGCGGGCGACGGCCTGTGGGAATTCCGTCTCGCCGACGGCGAAGGTTCCGGTATCGCGGTAGGCGCGGAATTGAAAGTCGATATTTTCAAGGACGTTAAGGTGGTCGATGTCTCGGGCGTGAGCAAGGGTAAAGGCTTTGCCGGCGTCATCAAGCGCCATCATTTCGCCAAACAGGATGCTACCCACGGTAACTCGCGCTCGCATCGCGTGCCCGGTTCCACCGGCCAGCGCCAGAGCCCGGGACGCGTCTTTCCCGGGAAGAAGATGCCGGGGCATCTGGGCGATGACTCTGTCACCTCGCAGAATCTGGAACTCGTCAAGATCGACGCCGAGCGCAATCTGTTGCTGGTCAAAGGCGCCGTTCCCGGAGCTGCCGGCGGCACCGTGATTGTCCGCCCCGCGGTCAAGAAATCCTAAGTAGGTTTGATTATGGAACTGACGTTACATAAAGACAGCAAGAAAATCACGGTCTCCGAGACCGCGTTCGGACGCGAGTTCAACGAGGCTCTGGTGCACCAGGTAGTCGTCGCCTATATGGCGGCCGGCCGCGCCGGCACGCGCAAGCAGAAGACGCGCGCCGAAGTCAGCGGCGGTGGCGCCAAGCCGTGGAAGCAGAAGGGCACGGGCCGCGCCCGCGCCGGCACCAGCCGCAGTCCGCTGTGGCGCAAGGGCGGTATCATTTTCGCCGCCAGGCCCCAGGATCATTCGCAGAAAGTGAACAAGAAGATGTACCGTGGCGCCATGCAGGCCATCCTGTCCGAATTGATCCGCCAGAACCGTCTTTTGCTCGTCGATGAAATTTCCGTCACCACTCCCAAAACCAAGCAGCTGGTCGAAAAACTCAAGGGTCTCGACCTTGACAGTGCATTGCTGGTGACGGAGAGCCAGGATATCAATCTGCGCCTCGCCGCACGCAATCTGCATAACGTCGAGGTGGTCGATTCCAACGGTCTCAACCCGGTGGATTTGATCCGTTTCGACAAAATTCTGATGACCGTCGATTCCATAAAGAATGTAGAGAGGATGCTGGCGTGAACCAGGAACGCATTACCGAAGTGCTGCTCGCGCCGCACGTATCCGAAAAAAGCACGATCATAGCCGACAAGCTGCGGCAGCACGTCTTCCGCGTCGACCGCAAGGCCGGCAAACTCGAAGTGAAGAAGGCTGTCGAGAAGCTGTTCAACGTCAAGGTTGAGTCGGTGCGCATCGTCAACAGCCAGGGCAAGGTCAAGGCGTTCCAGCGTCAGCTCGGCCGCCGTTCCGACTGGAAAAAAGCCTATGTACGTCTGGCCGAGGGCCATGACATCAATTTTGAAGGCGGGGAAAAAGGTTAAGCCATGGCTATCATCAAAACCAAACCAACTTCTCCCGGGCGGCGTTTCGTCGTCAAGGTGGTATCGCCCGAGCTTTACAAGGGCGAGCCCTACGCACCGCTGCTGGAAAGGAAGAACAAGAACGGCGGCCGTAATAACGTCGGCCGTATCACCACCCGCCATCAGGGCGGTGGCCACCGGCAGCATTACCGGATCGTCGATTTCAAGCGCAACAAGGACGGCATCCCGTCCAAGGTCGAGCGCCTGGAATACGATCCCAACCGCAGCGCCCATATTGCACTGCTGTTGTATACGGACGGCGAGCGCCGCTATATCGTTGCACCCAAGGGTCTGTCCATCGGTGACCAGTTAATGTCGGGTGCGGAAGCGCCCATCAAGAACGGTAACTGCCTGCCCTTGCGCAATATACCGGTCGGTAGCGAAGTCTGTTGCGTGGAAATGAAACCCGGCCGCGGCGCCCAGTTGGCCCGCAGCGCCGGCGCCACTGTGCAGTTGATCGCCCGCGAAGGCGCCTATGCCACGCTGCGACTGCGTTCCGGCGAAATGCGCAAGGTGCACATCGACTGCCGCGCCACCCTTGGCACGGTCAGTAACGTTGAACATAGCCTGCGATCCTACGGCAAAGCCGGCGCCAAGCGCTGGCGCGGTATCCGTCCCACCGTGCGCGGTGTGGCGATGAACCCGGTCGATCACCCCCACGGTGGCGGTGAAGGCAAGTCCGGCCAGGGTAATCCACATCCGGTGTCCCCGTGGGGTGTCAAAGCCAAGGGATACAAGACCCGCAAGAACAAGCGCACTGCGAACATGATCGTCAAGGATCGCAGAAGCAAATAGCAGATGAGGTGATTTGTGCCACGTTCATTGAAAAAAGGTCCGTTCGTCGATCACCACCTTCTGAATAAGGTGGGCAAAGCGTCGTCCAGCAACGACAAGCGTCCGATCAAGACCTGGTCGCGCCGTTCCATGATCGTTCCGGAAATGGTCGGTCTGACCATCTCTATCCACAACGGCCGTCAGCATGTGCCTGTGATGGTTACCGAAAACATGGTGGGGCATAAACTGGGTGAGTTCGCGCCGACCCGTACTTTCAAGGGCCATATCGGCGACAAGAAAGTGAAAACAGTCGCGGCCCCGACTGCAGGATAATGATCATGAATACCAGTGCAAAACATATGTTCGCGCGTATCGGAACGCAGAAATGCCGGCTGGTCGCTGACCAGATTCGCGGCTTGCCGGTGGGCAAGGCCCTGGAGATCCTGAATTTCAGCGGCAAGAAATCGGCGCGCATCGTGAAGAAGGTGCTGGAATCCGCGATCGCCAATGCGGAGCACAACGCCGGCGCGGATATCGACGCATTAAAAGTGGCGACGATCACTGTGGACGAAGGTCCGCATATGAAGCGGTTTCGTCCGCGCGCCAAGGGCCGCGGCATGCGGATTCTCAAGCGCACCAGCCACATCACCGTTACGGTTGCGGATTAACAAGGTAGAGATCATGGGACATAAAGTACATCCGACTGGCATTCGTCTGGGCATCGCCACCGACTGGACTTCCAAGTGGTATGCCGACAAGCGCGAATTCCCGAAATACCTGCAGCAGGACCTGGCCGTACGCGACCACATCAAGAAGAAGCTGGCGCAGGCGTCGGTCAGCCGCGTGCAGATCGAACGTCCGGCCAAACAGGCGGTCATCACCATCTATTCCGCGCGCCCCGGCATCGTTATCGGCAAGAAGGGCGAGGATATCGAACGGTTGCGCGGAGAGGTCGCGGACATGCTCGGCATTTCGCGCAATACCGTCAAGATCAACATTGAAGAGATCCGCAAGCCGGAACTCGACGCCAACCTGGTGGCCGAGGGCATAGCCCAGCAGCTCGAACGTCGCATCATGTTCCGCCGCGCCATGCGCCGTGCCGTGACCAACACCATGCGCTTGGGCGCCCTCGGCATAAAAGTCAACGTCGCGGGCCGCCTTAACGGCGCCGAGATTGCGCGCACCGAATGGTATCGCGAAGGCCGCGTGCCGCTGCATACCCTGCGCGCCGATATCGATTACGGCTTTGCCGAGGCGAAGACCACTTACGGTGTAATCGGCATAAAGGTCTGGATTTTCAAGGGCGAGGTCTTCGATCTCCAGGCGAAAGATGCGGCCGGCAAAGAAGCCGCGACCGCCTGAGCCCAAAATTCATAAGAGTATTCCGTTATGATGCAACCGAAACGAACCAAATTCCGCAAGCAGATGAAAGGCCGCAATCGCGGTCTCGCGCAGTCCGGCAACAAAGTCAGCTTTGGGGAGTACGGCTTGAAAGCTACCGGTCGCGGCCGCGTTAATGCGCGCGAACTCGAAGCGGCGCGCCGTGCCATGACCCGGCATATCAAGCGCGGCGGCAAGATCTGGATCCGCGTGTTCCCGGATGTGCCTGTGACCAAGAAGCCGGTTGAAGTCCGCATGGGTAAAGGCAAGGGCAACGTCGAGTTCTGGGTTTCTCGCATCAAACCTGGCACCGTGTTGTACGAAATGGAAGGCGTGACCGAGCAAATCGCGCGTGAAGCCTTCCGTCTGGCGGCAGCCAAGCTGTCAGTCAAGACCACGTTTGTAACCAGAACGGTACTGTGATCATGAAGGCCACTGAATTGAGAAAGAAGACCGCAGCCGAACTGCAGCAGCAGCTGCTCGAGTTGCGTAAGGAACTGTTCAACCTGCGCGTGCAGGCCGCGACCACGCAGGCGGTAAAGCCGCATGCCCCCGGTAAGGCGCGCAAGGAAATTGCCCGAATCAAAACCGTGTTAAACGAAAAAGCCAGCAAGGCTGAATAATGGTTGTTATGAACGCAGAGACCAAAGAGAACAAAACCAAGCGTGTCCTGGTAGGGCGTGTCGTCAGCAATAAGATGCATAAGTCGGCGACGGTGCTGATCGAGCGCACGGTCAAGCATCCGCTGTACGGCAAGTTCGTCCGGCGCTCGACCAAGCTGCACATACACGATGAGAACAATGCCTGCGGCATGGGCGATATGGTGATGATCGAGGAATGCCGTCCGATTTCGAAGACCAAGGCCTGGCGCCTGGTCAAGGTTGTTGAGCAAGGTGTAGCAAAATGATCCAGATGAAAACATATCTGAACGCGGCGGATAACAGCGGTGCCCGCAGCGTTCAATG
>DASUFE010000107.1:0-10988 GCA_036274675.1 Gammaproteobacteria bacterium | reverse complement strand
ATCGGCAATATCGAGGTCATGAAGAAACAAGAGGGGGCTTTGATTTACGCCCCCGCGTGCGTTGTAAGGCTGCAAAGACTCGAGCATTGCCAATGCTGCCTTTTCGACGCCCCATTGCTCCAGCTTAGTTTTTCTACCGTTAAAGCCCCCAGCATCCTTAAAGATAGGGAAATTGGTATCGGAGGTGTTTTTGATCTCCCCAGCCGGGAGACTCTTCATAAGGATGGCTTTAAAGAAGTGGTCGAGCGCGCTTCTTGCGTTGTGAACGCAGTCCCCGATCAGGAGGGACCACTCAAGGAGCGGGGGATGCTCGTTAATTCGAAGCCGAAAAGTGTACTCCCCCGCCTCTCTATTCGCTTCCTTGATAATGGAATAAGCTTTTCTATCTTCAGACAAGAAAGTGTTTATGGACGACTCAAGAGCGCGGAAGTGTACCTTCGCCCTCTCAATCTTCGCTGTGAAGCCTAGCGGGAATTTAGCTATGTCCTTTTCCTTTTTTCTTTTTTGTCAGCAACAAAGCGCGAACTACAACATCCCCCTGCTTTCCCCCTTCGTACCGAAGGGGGATGGCCGAAGGCCAGGGGGATGGGAATCAAAGATTTATTTACCGAATACGTTATTGAAGAAAGCCAGCACGCGCTGCCAGGAATCCGCGTCCGCCGCCGCATCGTACTTGAGCGGCAGGTTGAACTGCACACCGAGGCCGTCGGCTTCGGGCACGGTGAAGGCATGCTTCGCGCCCGGATATTCGATGAGCTCGTAGCTCACCTTGGCGTCTTCCATTTCCTTCCTGAACGCGTCGCGCTGTTCCTGCGGCACGAAAGGATCGTCAGCGCCGGTGAATGCGATGATCTGTCCCTTGATCGGGGAGCGACTCGCTTCCGGAATCATGGGTTGCAGGGTGCCGTGGAAACTGGCGATGCCGTCCAGATCCATGCCCGCGCGCGCCATGTTGAGCACGATGGCGCCGCCGAAACAATAACCCATGGCGCCGATCCGCTCCGGGTCGGTCTGGCTTTGCGACTTCAACAGGTCCAAAGCCGCCTGGAAGCGTGCTACGGCCATCTCGGGATTTGACGTAGCCTCGGTCACCAGTTTCATGGCGTCGTCCGGGTTGTGCGCCATTTTGTGCTCGCCGTACATGTCGAGCGCGAGCGCCACGTAACCGGCTTCGGCGACCATCTGGGCGCGCCGCCGCACATAGTCGTTGAGGCCCCACCACTCATGCACCAGCAGCACGCCAGGATATTGCTTGCTCTCTTCGCTCACCGGATAAGCCAGGAACCCGCTGAATTTCTTGCCGCCCACCTCATAGGTAAGTTCCTTGGTTTCGATGGCGGCTACCGCCTCCGCCTCGACGAGGCGCTTGAGATTCGCCAGGCCCTGCTCGTAATCCGCGCCCACCCATTTGTCCATCATCAGGCCGAAGAAGCGGTGCAACGGATTGGCACCGAGGTCGGTATCGAAGGCCCAGACGATTTTCGTTCCCTTGTCCTGGGGTTCGAGAGTATAGCTGGCAAAGGCAGGACCCATACCCTCGCCGAATTCGAGCTTCAGTTTCAGTGTATGCGGCGGCTCCGCCTGCACCACTTCCTGGCTGCCCGAACCCACTTCAGGATGCTTGCTGGACCAGGACATCCGGGAACCGGCGCCCATGCTCGGCCCGCTGAATTCATATTGGGTTTCCGGATCGCGCTCCGCCCACGGCGACCAGCGGTTGAACTGGCGGAAGTCGGCGACATAGCGATAGACCGCGGCGGGCGCGGCCTCGATCACGGCGGAACGCTCCACATGGGAGTGCGCCGGTAGCAGCGCGCTGGCGACCAGCGCCAGCACGATCAGCGCGCCTAATATATAGAGTATCTTTTTCATGCTTGCTCCTTGCGGTCCTTGGGAGTTAGGGAGTGATTGCGCCGGATTCTAACAGCCGCCGCTTTACCTGAGAATCAATCCGGTATAGTGTTAGCGCGTTCCGTTTATGTAGAACCCCTGATGATTCCGCTGCACGACGACAATCCTACGCGTATCGTTCCCATAATCACCATGCTGCTGATTGTGGCCTGCTGCTTTACGTTTTTCTGGCAGCTCACGCTCGGACCCGAGGTGCACCGCGCGATCTACGGCCTCGGCCTGATACCGGTGGTATTCCTGAACCTCGACCAGTTGCCGGACGGACTCGCCCTGGTGCCGCCGTGGGCGACGGTGTTCACCTCGATGTTCCTGCACGGCGGCTGGATGCACCTGATCGGCAACATGCTGTACCTCTGGATCTTCGGCAACAACGTGGAAGACGTCATGGGTCACAAGCGTTTTGTTCTTTTCTATGTGCTGTGCGGAATGGCCGCGGCCGCCGGCCAGACCCTCCCCAACCCTCAGTCCAATATCCCCATGATCGGGGCGAGCGGCGCCATCTCGGGCGTGCTCGGCGCCTATTTGTTACTGTTCCCGCACGCCCGCATACTGGTGGCGATACCCCTGGGATTCGTGGTGCACACGACTCGCGTCGCCGCGGGCTGGGTGCTCGCCTGCTGGTTCTTGCTGCAACTGATCAATTCCTATTTCGCCGGTCTGCAGGAAGGCGGTGTCGCCTGGGGCGCGCACATCGGCGGTTTCATCGCCGGCATGCTGCTGATCCCGCTGTTCAAATACAAGAACGTCCGGTTCTTCGCCCCGCCGAGAAGCTACTACTGAAAACTCTATCGTGAAGATGGAGAAGATCGGATAGAAGCAGGAAACAGTGGACAACAATCCTTTCTGAGTATTTGTTAACCGGGTTTACGTTCTGACTTCCTGATTTAGAGAATTTAGAGAAAACTTTTACCAACCCCACCAAGAAAGTATCCCATTAGGCAAACCAAAACAAACATCGAAAAGGAAATTGTTCGGAACCAAAATACAAACCATTTATCAGCATGCGCCTCTTCGGCGGGCAATACTGGCGGAAATGTCTGGTATTTTTTGAATCTACGATGTAGTAAAGCACTTATTTTCAAACCCACTAGAGAACTAACAACTGCAAATCCCCACTTTCGCTCAATTGGAGAGCCTATATTCTTTATAAGAAAATGCGTTCCCATATACAACAGTACCACTACTGACATTACCGCCCAGCAAATATGTCCAGATACTTTGAACCACGCTTGCCGCCATGATAATTTCACATTCGAGTCATTACGTTCACGACGGCAGCGCGCAAACACTATCTCAAAAAGTCTATCCAATTTATCCATTATCATAAATGTGGGGATCAAGGGATCAGGCTCCTCGATTTCCATAAGCACCTAACTGCCGGTCATGCAGCCGACTGAGCAGCAGCAGCGAGCAAAGGGCGCCGATCAGGGCGCAGAACATGTCCCACTGCGCATCCCAGACGTCGCCTTGGGTACCGAGGAATTCCAGCGTCGCATTGCCCGCTGCCACGGCGGACCACCATTCGATCAGCTCGTAAAACGCGCTGAAGGCGAGGCAGATGCAGACGCAGATGAAGAACAGCCAGCCGCCGCGGCGCGCCGCGCCCGTGCGCAACAGGATTTCGCGGGACAGGATCGCGGGCATGAAGCCCTGCATGAAATGCCCGATACGGTCATAGTGATTGCGGCCCAGGTCGAGCCAGTCCTGCAGCCAGAAACCCAGCGGCACCCGCGCATAGCTGTAGTGCGCGCCGAGCAGCAGCACCAGCATGTGCAGGAAAATCAGGCGGTACAGCAGGGGCGTCAGCGGATGGCGCCGGCGGGTCGCCAGCAGGATCGGGAAAGCGATCAGAACCGGCACCGCTTCCATCCACCAGGTGAGCCAATCGAAGGGCGCGACCGCCGACAATGCGGTTGCAAGCAGCGCCGCGATCAGCAAGATCGTCGGTTCGAGGTTTCCCGGTTTTACAGTGTTCGCGTATTGCAAGGCGGCGTTATTTCTTTTTGGTATCCGCTTGCTGCTGTTGCGTCGGCTGCAATCTAAGCTGCATGGCCAGCAGCCGGTCCTGCAGCACCGGCTGCGCGGCAAAAGCATCAAGCCGGCCCTCGATGGCAAGGTCCAGTAATTGCAGCCTGTCCTTGAACGGGGGATGCGTCTTTGTCAGCAGAGCGATGGTCGGCTCATCGTCCTTGAGGCTATCCAGCGTGGTCAGCACATCCAGCAGCGCATAGGGGTCGTAACCGGCACGCGCGGCGTAAACCACGCCCATGCGATCGGCCGCAAATTCATCCTCGCGATCGAGTCCGCGCGCGTACAGTTGCGTTCCAGCATCCATGATTGCAGCAACTTTCTTTTTATCCCTGCCCTTGTTTTCAGCGGCTTTGCCCACCACGTCGCCCAACAGGCCCATGCGCGCGTCCTTCTTCATGGCGAGCAGATGATGCCTGGCGACGACATGCCCGATTTCATGGCCCAGCACGCCCGCGAGCTCGGCCTCGTTGTTCAGCATCATGAACAGGCCCCTGGTGATCACCACATAACCGCCCGGGGCCGCGAATGCGTTGACGTTGTCCGACGCGATTATGCCGAAACGCCACGGCAGGCCGGCGCGTTCCGTCTGCTGCGCGACCCACATGCCGACGCGGTTTACATAACGTTGCGCCTCTTCGTCCGGCACCAGTGGCGCGGCGCCGAGCAGGTTCGTCATTACCATCCCGCCGGTTTCAATTTCCTCTTCCACCGGAACGTCGGAGGTCGCCTGCTTGACCTTGCTGAGCGTATCCTTGATCTCGCCGAAATTCAGCGACAGCGCGCCCAGCGGCGCGGAGGCCAGGATACTCCAGGCAGCGAGGCCGGCCGCGCATATTAATGTGGAAGTTTTCATCTTCTTCTCTTTTTGTTCTTTTCGGGTTGCACTTCGGCCAGCGCTTCTACCGCCTGGCTCTTCAACTCGCCCGCCTGCGCATACTGCCTGGCCGTTTCCGCGTCGACGCCATATTGCATCAGCCTGGCGAACTCGGTCGGGCTCGGCTTGGCCTTTTTCAGATCTTCCTCGCTCAGGCCGCGCACGCCGATGGTCGCCACCATGTTGTTGTTGCTGTCCCTGGATTCGCCGCGGCGGCCGAACAGGCCGGCGGAGGCGCGCGACAGGCCGGCGAGACCGCCGAGCACGCCTTCATCCGATCCCTTGTTCTTTACCACCGCGGGGTTTTCGCCCGGTTCGATATTCGTCCGCACCTCGTAGGTGCGCACCCAGCCTTTCACGTTCGGGCTGGCCTGCAGGCTCACGTTCTGCCAGCCGCCCTGCCGCTCCGTCACGTTGACGCGCGCGCCGGGAGCGAGGCTGGTCAGGGTTTTCGCGGTGAAGGAAGGGTTGTCTTTAAGCGCCGCGGTACGGACGATGACGCCGCCCGCCGGAGCGGCTGCGGCCGCAGCCAGCCACAGCAAGCCCAGAATCCACATGCATCGTTTCATGCAATGAAGCCCCCAGCCCTCAGATTCGTTATGCGGTTCCAGAATCCGTCTCAAAATTACTACGCTCGAGACAATTTGAGAGAGGTTCTATTAACCTCCTAATCAAAGATCAAGTCAAGAGTCGCCTGCCGGAGTCCCCTTCTTGCGGGGCTGCGCCGGGTCCATCGGGCCGAGATGGCGCTGCCGCCGCCGGCGCGCGAGCTGTACCTGTTTGTAGCGCTCAGCCGCGGCGGCCGCCTGCTCATCCGAACGCTTGCCCGCGCAATGTGGACAGGAAACGCCGGGACGGTATTGCGGCGACTCGCGGTCTTTCGTGGATAATGGGTGGCGGCAGGCATGGCAGGGCTCGTAAGAACCTTCCGCCAGTTCATGGTTGACCGACACCCGCTGGTCGAACACGAAACACTCGCCTTGCCACAGGCTCTCCGACGCGGGCACCGTTTCCAGATATTTCAGGATGCCGCCCTGCAGGTGATAAACCTCCGCGAAGCCGCGGCTCAGCAGGTAGGAGCTCGCTTTCTCGCAACGGATGCCGCCGGTGCAGAACATCGCGATCTTTTTATGCCGCGCCGGATCCAGATTGCGCGCCACATACTCGGGAAACTCGCGAAAACTGTCGGTATCGGGAAAGACGGCGTTTTTGAAAGTGCCGACTTCGGTTTCGTAGCGGTTGCGCGTGTCGATCAGCAGCACGTCCGGATCGGAGATGAGGGCGTTCCAGTCCCGCGGTTTCACGTAGTGCCCGACAGTGAAGCGCGGATCGATATCCGGCACGCCCATGGTCACGATCTCGCGGCGCAGCTTCACCTTCATGCGCAGGAACGGCGGTTCGACCGCGAGCGATTCCTTATATTCGAGTTCTGCAAGGCGCGGATCCGATCGCAGCCAGGCAAGTACAGCGTCGATGCCGGCGCGGCCGCCGGCGATAGTGCCGTTAATGCCCTCCTCCGCCAGCAGCAAAGTGCCCTTGATATTCTGTTGTTGACAGAACTCGAGCAGTCGCGGACGCAGCTCCCGGAAATCGGGAAGCCGCACGAATTTATACAGGGCGGCGATAACCACTGGTTCAAGTTCAGCCATTTATTTCCATCAAGCCGCAAAAGCGCTTATTATAGGGCCAAAATTCAAACCAAGGGATGCCGCGGGCTCGGCGCAATTTATTAAATGAGTAATACTTTCTACTGGTTCGACTACGAAACCACCGGCATCGATACAGCGCGCGACCGCCCGCTGCAATTCGCGGGCGTGCGCACCGACATGGACTTGAACCCCGTCGGCGAACCGCTCAGCGTCTACTGCCGCCTCTCCGAGGATATCCTGCCGCATCCGGAGTCCTGCCTGATTACCGGTATCACGCCGCAGCTCGCACTCGAGCGCGGCGTCGCCGAAGCCGAATTTGCGCGTCGGGTCCATGTGGAACTCTCGCAAACCGGCACCTGCGCCGCGGGTTATAACAGCATTCGCTTCGACGACGAGGTCACGCGCTATCTTCTTTACCGCAATTTCTACGATCCCTACGAGCGCGAGTACAAGAACGGGAATTCGCGTTGGGACATCATCGATATGGTGCGCATGTGTTACGCACTGCGGCCGGAAGGTATCGAATGGCCGAAGCACGAGGACGGCAGCCCCAGCTTCAAGCTCGAACACCTGAGTCAGGCCAACTGCATCAAGCACGAGGCCGCGCACGATGCGCTCTCCGACGTCTACGCCACCCTGGGCATGGCACGGCTGGTCAAGGAGCGTCAGCCGCGACTTTACGAATACCTGTTCAACCTGCGCCAGAAACAGGAAGTCGCGAAACTGCTTAACGTGCGCGAGCGTCAGGCCCTGCTGCATACCTCTTCAATGTTCCCCTCCGCGTCCGGCTGCACCACCGTCGTGCTGCCGCTGGCGCTGCACCCGACCAACCGCAACGGCATCGTTGTCTACGACTTGCGCCATCCGCCGGACGATCTGCTGTCGCTGAACGCGGAGCAGTTGCGGGAACGCATTTTCACCCGCACGGAAGAACTGCCTGAAGGCGTCGAACGGGTGCATCTGAAGACCGTGCACATCAACAAATCGCCCGCGCTGGCGCCGCTCGGCACCCTGACCGAAGCGGCGGCGGAACGCATCGCGATCGATCTCGGCAAAATCAAGGTCCACATGGATCAGCTGAGGAACGTGAACCTTGACCGCAAGATACACGACGCCCTGATGCAGGAGCACACCGGCGGCGGAATGGATCCCGAGCTCAACCTGTACGGCGGCTTCTTCGGCGACGGCGATCGCGCGCGCATGCAGGCGATCCGCGAAGCGGCGCCGCAGGAACTCGCGACGCGGCATTTCGCCTTCGATGACGCGCGCCTGCCGGAGCTCCTGTTCCGTTACCGTGCGCGCAATTTCCCGGAAACGCTCGCTGCAGAGGAATGGCGGCGCTGGCAGCAATATCGCCGCGAACGCCTGACCAACCCCGAGGCCGGGGGCAGCATTACGCTGCAGGAATTCAACCGGCGCTTGCAGGACCTGGGCAGCAATCCGGAGCTCGATGAGCGCGCGATGCAGATCCTGGAAGACCTCGCGGAATACGCGTCCATGCTGGAGTCGTTCGACTAGACACAAAAAACAAGAGATATCTCGCGGAGCACGCGGAGAACACGGAGTAAACAAAGCCCAAAACCGCCAGTAACAGTTTCAGTCAGCGCGCCAAAGCGCGCCACTCCGCATAATGCGGAACATTCGGAGGGCGAGTATCAGGATGATACAGACAAAAGGCTCACCCGACCTGTAACCAACAAAACAGGTTTTCATCCCCCTGGCCTTCAGCCATCCCCCTTCGTTACGAAGGGGGACAAAAGGGGGTGTGGCGGAAAACGCACGCTGCCTTTATTTCAAAACCATCACAAAGCCCGCGTTCGGGCGCAGGGTGAGGGTCTGCGGTTTTTTGCTGCTGACCGGCGCCTGAGAAAAGCTGCGTTCCGTGTCGCCGCTTCCGATCATGAACCCTGTCTTGCTGCCGACGAAGTTCAAATTCAGGGTGAGGATTTTATCCATTTTTTCCGCATTCAGGCCGGCGACGTACCAGGCATCGCCCGCCTGGCGCGCCATGACTATATATTTGCCGGGGAAACCATCGATAAATTTCACGTCGTCCCACTCGCGCGGCAGTTCACGCAGGAAATTCTTCACGTAATCCGGGACGGTCGCCATGCCTTCGGGGATTTCCGCGAAGTGCTGGATGCCGGATACCATCAGCACGGATTCGGCGAGTTCGAAGGAGTTTTCGGTAACGCGCCTGATCTTGGGAATATCGCCGAAAACCATGGGCGTGAAGTCCATGGGATCGAACACATTGCGCGCGAACAGCGCCATGACCGCGTGCGACGCAATCGGGTCCTGGTACTTCTGATCGAAGGTACCGAACTCAAAACCCTTGATGGCTTCCATGGTCATCAGATGCGGATAAGTCCGCTGCCAGCCGCGCGGCAGGGTCGCGCCGTGAAAATTCACCAGCAGGCCGTACTCGGCCGCGTCTTTCAGAATATCCACATAATAGGCGATCATCGATTGGGCGTCGCCGTTGAAGAAATCAACCTTGACCCCTTTCACGCCCATGTTGTGCAGACGTGAGAATACCGCGACCCGCTGCTTATGGGTCAACAACTCACTCTTGGGGGTCAACTTGGTTTCGTTCCAGTTGCCGGAGGAATTGAACCACAACCAGATCCCGATGTGCTTGCTGGCGGCGTAGTCCACCAGCTGTTGCAGTTTCTCATAGCCGATTCTCTTGTCCCATTCCGCGTCGATCAGGGTGTAGTCCCAATGCATATCGGCTGCGTAATCGATGAACTTCTTTTGAACCTCGAAAGTCGTGTAATCGTCTTTCAGCAGGGCCCAGCTCCAGGAGGCATGGCCGGGTTTCACGAAATCGCTCTTTAACGCGACGGCGGGTTCCGCCACGTCGGTAGCCAGCGTGGATTCCATAATAGTGGTCGGGCTACCGATCGCGGCGATGCGCCAGGGCGATACCAGTCTGTCTTTCGCGTGCGCCAGCAGCGCGCCGCCCGGAAACACTTCTCCCGCTTGCGGAATCTCCACCTTGTATTTCGCACCCGTGGAATCGTGATGCAGGCGCGAAGCGTGCCAGCTGCCGTCCATGCCCGATTCGGAAATCAATATCAGGTTGCCGCTCGCACTGAACAACGCGGGGAACGCCCAGCCCATGCCCTTGGTGGAAGGCGTTCCGACCGGGATATCCATCTCATAATACTCTTCATAGGAAGGGCCGCCCCAGTCGCGCGTCACCTGCGCGATGGGCTGCAGCCAGGCCCGCGCCGTGTCTGGAAACCGGAAGCTGGTCGTTTCCCGGACGAATTGTTTCTCAGGAATCGCGGGGTCCGCGTATACATAACGGAACGCAATGCCGTCGTTGGAAACACGGAAGACGACGGCGAGCTCTTGCTGCTGCGCGTTGGCGACCGTAAAGGTCTGCTCGTTCGCCTTATAAAGGATGTGGCTCTTCTTGCCGACGCGCATTGAGTATGCGTCGGTAAATAGCGTAACCGGCGAGCGGCTCTTGATGCCGACGCCTCGGGTAAAATCCGCGCCGGTCAGCTGCAAACCCAGATCCGATTCGAGTATGACCGGCTGCATTTCACGGTCCACCGTATAGGCCAGCGTGTTCTGGGCCGTGACGTACACCTGCACGCTCAGCTTGCCGTCGGGGCTGGTCAAGCCTGGGCCGGTCAATTCCTCCGGATTCGGCTGGCTTGGCTGGCTGATCCGGCCTGCCTGCTGCTGTTGATTGCAACCGGACATAACCAGCATGATCAGCAGAAAAATTCCTTTCTTCATTTCCCACCCCGTTATTTATGAATCAAAGAACGATACCCGCCAGGAAAGCGCAGGGCAGTATAGTCAGCCCTTATCCGGGCTGTCCACTTACAATGAACACCGATCATTGTTCACCGCGCTCCAGAAAACCGTTAGTATCACTGGCCTTTGCGAGGGAGTTTTAATATGGCGGCATTTCTGAATCGACTGACCAACCTGTTCCCGCTGTGGATACTGCTTGGCGCCGGCACCGCGCTGATCAAACCGGAAGTATTCACCTGGTTCAGCGGCAAGTCGATTCCCATCGGCCTGGGTTTCATCATGCTCGGCATGGGACTCACCATGGAGGTGGACGATTTCCGGCGCGTCTCGAAAACTCCGGGGCCCGTGCTGCTCGGTATCGTGCTGCATTATCTGATCATGCCCTCCACCGGATGGATGTGCGCCGAACTCTTTCAACTGCCGACGCCGCTGGCGGTCGGCCTGATCCTGGTCGCCTGCTGCCCGAGCGGCACCGCCTCCAATGTCATCAACTATCTCGCCCGGGCCAACGTCCCGCTGTCGGTCACGATGACCACGTTTTCCACTTTCGTCGGCGTGGTGATGACGCCTTTGCTGACCAAGTGGCTGGCCGGCAGCCGCATCGAAGTCAACGCCTGGAGCCTGTTCCGGGATACGGCCGAAGTCATCGTCGTGCCGGTGATCCTGGGACTGGTGATAAAGAGTTATTTGCCGCGTCTCACCCAGAGAATTCTGCCGGCCGCCCCGCTGCTGGCGGTAATCTTTAT
>DASUFE010000106.1:0-14965 GCA_036274675.1 Gammaproteobacteria bacterium | reverse complement strand
GCCTCTGCTCCGTAAATTCAGGGGCGGGACCGACAGTGACCGGCTGTTCCACGGCTTGGGTTTTTTTCATAAGCAGGATCCAGGCGCCGGCGATAATGCCGGCGGCCAGGTAAAATATGATTCGGCGTTTCATAGAGTAATGATACGTCAGGCGCCCGGTTTCGGATCGCATCCATTCATCCGATTCTTCATCCGTGGAAAGCTATAGCAGCTTGTTGAAAAACAAGCTCCCCGGAACGAATTTACGCGCCGCTAGTTCACCAGTTTCCGTTTGCGGGGTAGCTCACCGCTGTCCAGATATTTCACGCCACCCAGATCGCGGGCCAGCAACAAAATCTCCCAAGCGCGTCCATGCACATAGCTCGAGGGGCGTGCCGCCGACATGAGTCTGGGATTGGGCAATACCGCGGCCAGCAGCGCGCTCTGGTAAGGATTGAGCCGGCGCGCCGGCTTGTCGAAAAAGGCCTGGCTGGCCGCCTCAGCGCCGTAAATCCCCGGGCCGAACTCGGCGATATTCAAATAGATTTCCAGGATGCGCTGCTTGGGCCAGCATATTTCGATCAGGGCGGCGAACCAGGCCTCGATCAGCTTGCGCGCATAACTGTGCCCGCTCCACAGAAAAAGGTTCTTGGCGACCTGTTGGGTGATGGTGCTGGCGCCGCGCGTCCGGCTCCTGTCCTCTTCCAGCGCTTCCGCGATGGATTGAAAATCGAAACCGAAATGGTTGGGAAATTTCTGGTCTTCGGCCGCCACTACAGTGATACGTAAATGCGGTGAAATGCTTTCCAGCGGCACCCATTCGTAATGCAATTCCCGGCCGTTGCCGATCCGGTCCCACAGCATAAAAGCGGTCAGCGGAGGATTAAGCCAGCGCAGGGCCACCACGGCCAGGATGCTGAGCACAAGCGAGAAGGCCGCAAAACAGCCCAGGAACCGCAGCAGTTTTCTAATCATATTTTTTCAGGAACCGGTTATGGGATAAGGCTCCAGGGCGATATCCAGCACCCGGGCGCCCAAGGTAACAGCCCGCCCCTTATACCGGTCGTTTTCCCGGGATGCAAATTCAAATTCGTACAGACGCCAGAATCGAAACCGGCCCCACTCGTCGCGTCTGAGCCAGAGGCGCCGCAACGACACGCTCTGATCCAGCAGTTGGACTTCGCGGTCCAGGCAATGGCGGGTACAAGCCTCGAGTACCCGTTGCCGCATACCCTGATCATTCCACCAATAAAGGCCGCACAGCGTGGTCAGCATCAGCAAGCTTAAATCGGACCAATCGAACATCTGAGTTAGCCGCCATCACGCGCAGGGGACTATTGATCCTTTCGCGTCTGCTGCAGTTTGCGCCAGGCATGTTGCAAATCCTCCGGTATCGGACGCTTGCCGTAGGCGGGCACGGGATCTCCCAGGCGCAGCACTCCCCCAGGCTGCCGGGTGGGAAACTTACAACTTTCACTGAACAGAACGCATCCCGTGATGGGAATGCCTGGGATAATGGAGCCGAGCGCAATGATCTTGAGTTCCAACTCCTTTAACGGATTGGGAAAGCGATAGTTGTTCCGCTTGACGACCTGGGTCCACTCGGCCAGCTTTTCACCGGCATATATGAAGCCTTCATAGCGCTTCACCACCACCACGCGTATGGCGTCAGCGGTCAGCACCAGATAATCGATGAACAGGCGGCCGTCCATGCCGTCCGGTATTTCGAGCGCGGCCAGAATCTCCGAACCCTGTCTGCGCACTGCGCGCCGTATGCGCCGCTCTTCACGGCCGCCTGCCGCAAGCGCGTACCAGATGAGCAGGATAAGAATGCAACAGCCGACGACGATCGCGGGCATCAGCGCCTTCTGTTCGGCGTGGGAAATATAGTCAAACAAACGGGCACCTCGGGAAAATCACTCAACGAATCCGGTGCATAATCGCTCCGGATATTAAACTCATCGGCCTCTGCAAAGGGCATTTATGCTATTTTACAGCGTATCGACGCGGGTAAGTCAAATGACGAGCAGCCAACCCAAAGCCACGACCGGAGAAGTACAGGCCGAACAAATCCGTCTGCTGTACAACCATTTCACGTATATGTCGCTGGCCAATGTGCCATCAATGGTAATCTTCGGATACATGATCTCGGGCGGTGTCGACATCGGTATCATCTACGCCTGGATTTGCCTCATCTTCAGTTCCGTCGCGCTGCGTTTGCGCCTGACCTCCGCGTTCAGGCGGACCCAACCCGGTCTCGACCAGATGCCGTACTGGGGCAAACGGGCTGTCCGCAGTACGTTCCTTTCGGGCCTTGCCTGGGCCATAATTCCGCCGCTGGCGACCTTTTCCAGCCAAGGCCTGTTCCTCGCCGTCGTGTTCCTGCTTTCAATAATGGTCACCATTTTTCTCGGCCCGGGCTCAACTTACAAGCCTGCGTACTTCTCCTTTTCAATACCGATTCTGGGTTCGGTGGGCCTTACCTTCCTCCTGTATATCCGAGAATACTGGTATATCGGCATCGCCGTAATGATGGGATTGACGATCTTGCTCCATCTCAGCCGGCTGCAGGAAAAGACGCTGATCGAATCGATCAGGATCCGGTTTGAGAAGGAAGAATTGCTGGAAGAACTGAAGAAGCAGAAACGACAGGCGGAACAGGCCAATATCGCCAAGTCCAAGTTCCTCGCGGCGGCGAGTCACGACCTGCGCCAGCCGTTGCATGCGCTGGGCCTTTACCTTGACACCCTGCAGACCCAGCTCAACACCAAACGCCAGGAAGAGCTGGTCGATAAAATGGGAATCGCCACCGCGGCATTAAATGATCTGTTCCAGAGTCTGCTGGACATTTCAAAACTGGATGCCGGCATTGTCGAGCCGGCCATCATTGATTGCCCAATAAACGAGATTTATAAGAGACTCGAAGTCCGCTTCACCCCAATGGCAAAAGCAAAAAACCTGGAAATCAGTTTCAACAGCGGGGACGATGTAGTCGTAACCGATCCGTTGTTGCTGGAACGCATACTGGACAATCTTATCGGCAATGCCATCCGCTACACGAACTCGGGGAAAATCACTGTGGCCGCGGTAAAAGACAAGGATTCTGTCCAGGTTGCCGTGGCGGACACCGGCCCGGGGATCCCCGTTCATGAACAGGAAAATATTTTCAAAGAGTTCTATCAACTGCACAACCCAGAACGCGATCGCACCAAGGGTCTCGGGCTCGGACTTTCCATCGTCAGCCGCCTGTGCGCACTGCTATCCCACCCGCTCAAACTCGAATCGGAACCGAAGCGCGGCACGAAATTCACTCTGTCACTGCCGCCGGGAAATCCGGCGAATATAGCCAAAGCGCCGCAACAGAACGTTCGGCCGGGCTGGGACATCAAGGGATCGAATATCCTGGTGATCGACGACGAAGCGGAGATACGCGATGCCATGCGGCAGTTGCTTTCCAACTGGGGATGCAATCCCGTTTGCGTGGATTCCGCCGACGAGGCAAAGGCGGCCGTTCTTTCAGGACTGAAACCCGACCTGATTATCGCCGATTACAGGTTGCGCGAATCGCAAACGGGAGTGGATGCCATCCGCACCATCATTGAAGCCCTGCGGACAAAAGTACCCGGCATTTTGATCACGGGCGATACCGCGCCCGAACGCCTGCAGGAAGCGGCAAGAAGCGGTTTCAAACTGCTCCATAAACCGGTCAACCCGGGGCAACTCAGAATGGTCGTCAACGTCCTGCTGGCATGAGATCAATCATGAAAAACAGAACGCCGACGCATACACTCCCGAAACAATCGCGGAGCAAGTCAGGATACTGTACAAAAACCAGCCCTTCGTTATCGCCAGCTCCTTGCTGATCTCGATACTTCTCTATTTCCCGCTGCACACTTCATCCAACAACGGATGGATGCTGCTGTGGGCGGTCAACCCGCGACAGCGCAGGATGGTGGTCAATCATTTGCTGGCGAAACCTGCCTGACCAATCCGAGCTTTACCGCTTTCTGCACGCACTCGGTACGGTTATCCGCATTCAAAACGGCAAACAAAGTCTTAAGGTGAGACTTGACGGTATGTTCGGACAGATTGAGGCTCAATGCGATTTTCCTGTTTGAATAGCCCTTTACCAGCAACTCGAGCACCCGCAACTGGCGGGAAGTAATTCCCAGTTTTGCGCCCTGCTCCGACCTTGCCGGCGAACGGCGAATCCTCTCGATCTGCTCCCGCAGAGGCTCCGGCAGAAATACTTCTCCCGACAGCACCATTTTCAGAGCCTGGAGCAACTCGGTCGCGCCGAAAGATTTTGGAATAAATCCAAGCGCCCCGGCGTTCATGGCGTCCGCAACGACCCTCGGATCGTCCTGTGCCGAGATCACCACTGCGGGAATCCATAATTCATATTCGACAAGCGCCGATAACAGGTCGAGCCCGCCCATTCCCGGCATATTGATATCGACCAGAATCAGCTGGAATCCCGGGTCCGCCTTGAGGATGGCGAGCGCCTGCTCGGCATTCAACGCCTGTTCCGCAACCGTCGCCGGCGCCAGTTGCCGTAGAACCTGCAGCAAACCATCCATGAATAGCGGATGATCATCAACCACCAGAATCTTCACTTTCACTCCCCCCGGGTTTTCGACCGGTCTCTCCAGCCCTCATTATCGGTGAGCCTGCCTGAGGGTGAATCGCCCTTTAGGGTGATTAAAATTCCCTCCTTGGAGGGATGTCCCTCGGTTCCGGCCCATGCATACTGCCCGGATACAGCATTGATCCAGCCGGGCGGATCATGCTGTATCCAAGGAATAAGACCCTTGGCAATGACGTTGAGCATCAGGTGCCATAGTCCCCCTCCTATGGCACCGCTCTCTCCCGATCGGTAACCCCCTCCACACCTCCAATTGCGCAGGCAAGCCAAACCAAAATAGAGAAATACCTTCGGCATAGATGTGAGTAAAGCTGGATATGCGATAGGGTTTTTCCCCATGGGCTTGTAGGAGATCCGCCATTTTAAAGAGGAATGTGATCTACATCTATTTTTCAGCTAATCCAGCAGTGGGGGCCTGCCGTAATTGTGCTATACAACCTAGCCGCCCGTGGTTTGACGGGCATTACTACTATAAAGACTGCGGGCTTGGCCAGCAGAGGATAAAAAGAATGAAACGCATACTCCTGGTGGAAGACTCTACGACTCAGGCATTTTTTACCAGCCGCATTCTGGAAAAGAACGGCTATGAGGTTATCGTAGCCGCCAGCGGCGACGAGGGAATCGAATACGCCAGACAGATGTCGCCCGATCTCGTCATCATGGACGTGGTGCTGCCCGGTGCGAACGGCTTCCAGGCCACCCGCGCCATCACCAAAGGCGTAACGACGCGCCATATCCCGGTGGTCATGCTTTCCTCCAAGGACCAGACGGCGGACAAGGTCTGGGCTCTGCGGCAGGGGGCCATGAATTACCTGGTGAAGCCGGTCAGGGAAGAAGAGCTGATTGCCACCGTCGGCCATCTGCTGGGCGAGAATTAACGGAAGCGGCGGCTCTCAGGCCGTCGTCATGGTATCCACAACCACGCGGTTACGCCCGCCGTGTTTGGCCCCGTACAGCAATTCATCGGCTTTCTTCAGCATCTGATCAAGCCCTTCGCCGACCAGGGTGCAGACGCCCATGCTCACCGTAATTTTGAGTTCACCGCCCTCGGGCAACGGGAAAGGCGTGTTTTCCACGCGCCTGCAAAGTTCCTCGAACAGGGTGACGGCATCCTGCGGCTTGACGTTATCCGCCAGCACGCAGAATTCCTCGCCGCCCATGCGGCCGACCAGGTCGGAGGAACGCTGGAAATACTGCCCTAATATCACAGCCAGGTGTTTGAGTACCTTGTCGCCGATGGCGTGGCCGTAGTTATCATTGATCATCTTGAAATGGTCGGCGTCAATCATGGCGCAGGCGATATCGTGCTTACTGCGGCTGGCGCTGGCGCAGAGTTTTGTCGCAAGCTCATAGAAATGGCGCCTGTTGTAAAGTCCGGTCAGAAAATCGGTGGTGGCCATTTTGCGTATGGTTTGGATGCTTTCCAGGTTTTCCAGGTTCTGGTTCACCCGGCAATACAGTTCTTCCGCGATAAAACTCTTTTTCTCGATGAAGTCGTTGGCGCCGCACTTGATGAACTGCGCGCCCATGGTTTTGTCGCGATCTGAAGTTACGCCCAGTATGACGATGCCCTCGCGGCCGTACTTCTTGCGCAAGCGCTTGGTCAGGGTGAAACCGTCCATATTCGGCATCATGTAGTCGGTGATCACCAGTTGAATATCCGGATTGCTCTCAACGATTTTCAAGGCGTCCTCGCCGTCGACGGCCTCCAGCACCTGATAATTCTGCACCTTGAGCAACTTGGTCAGCACCACCCGGAAAAATCGGGAGTCATCGGCCACCAGCACCTTGATATGCTGGTTTTTTTCCAGCCGTGACAGCAGGAAGGTCAGGTATTCAATGCTCTGGGTATCGTCCTTGATGACGTAGTCGACAATGTTCTTTTTCCACAGATCCTTGCGAACCTTCTCGGTCATGGTGGCCGTAAACACGATTGAAGAGATGCCGCGGGATACCACTTCGTCGATGACCTGGCCATCAGGCGCGTCGGGCAGCACATAGTCCAGCAAGGCAGCGAAAAAATTATTGTTATGGGTATTCAGAAGTTCGATGGTTTCCGCAAGGCTCTTGGCCCAGTGGATGTTGAAATCGAGCACGCTGGAGACCTTGGCACGAATCAAGGTGCCGGATATCCGGTTGTCTTCCACAATGAGCAAGTTTTTCATTCTTCCAACAACCCTGTCCTTTGAAATTCCCCGAATCCATTTTTAGCTTAGCACATCAGTAACAACACGGAGCCCTTTGATCCGGTAATCAGCCCCCTTGATCGAAGAAAAGAGCGGCGGGTCAACCAGGCCGGAATTCGAGTCAACCGCGATTACTTGCCGAAGGAATAGCTGTAGGAGAGAGCAGCGTGGTGACCTCGACAACTTTCAGGGAGACCACCAGGAATTCCAGATTCAGTGTGCCGGACCCCATTTCAAAACCGGCACCGCCGGCGTAAAACAGATCGTTGCTGTCATAGTGCTCGCATGCAAGGTGGTGGTTGTAGCAAGACCTTGCATCCCAAATAATGAAACCAACCCTCTGAACAATTTGACGTCACTGTTCAGACCCGCGCTGCCTTTCACATCTCCGAATACACCATCAACTGACGACGTGATGGAATTGTGCGAATCCAGGCTCTGAGAACTGAGCAAACAGCAGATTTCCTGCCAGCAAAATCGCCTTTCTCATTTTCACTCCCTAAAGATTTACGGCATGTAAAGAAAGGCGCTCAGGATATAGCTCTATTAAGTCACTCAGGCATTCGTATTGCTACCTAAGCAGGGAAACATACATCGAAAATAAAAAGGCCGGTGCATGCACCGGCCTTTTGCTTTCTCATAAGCTGTTTTTACATATTCAGCGGAATGCTGTAAGAACCGCCGATCGTCATCAAGTCGAAGCCGTCCAAATCCGCGAGCAGCAACTCCAGATTGACATTACCGGGGCCAATTTTCTTGAAGGTCACACCACCGCCGTAAAACAGGTCATTGCCATCGAAGGGGGCTACGCCATCCCACACATAAAGGCCGAGCTTGCCGAATAATTCGGTATCGCTGTTCAAAGGCATTGAGGCCTTGACGTCGCCGAAGAATCCATCGACCTTGCCAGTGGTGCCTATATCCCAGTAACCGGCTTCCCAGTTAAGGTTCTTATTGATTTTGTCGCCCACACCAAGCTTTATATAGGTATCACTATCATCGATATGAAAACCCAGCACGGTACCGTCGACATCGGCATTACCCAGTCCGGCATCTAAGTACAAGGCAAAGGAGGCTTGGGAAAACAGCACAGCCCCCGCCAACAGAATTAATCTGATCAAAGTGTTCATTTACTTCTCCTTAAGAGCTTATTGTGGTTATAAAAAACTGGCGCAGTGTAAATATCAGATACATTTTAGTAATGCAAGACCAAAATCTTTTCCGTCAGCGGAACATTACTTAAGCGAGTCAGTCTTCGCCGCCATCACAAAATCGTTGGCGTGCAGTCCCTTGATCTTGTGTGTCCACCAGTTGACGGTCACCTTGCCCCACTCGGTCAGAATCGCGGGATGGTGACCCTCTTCCTCCGCAATATCTCCGACCTCATTGGTAAAGCTCAGAGCCTCTCCGAAATCCTTGAAACTGAAAATCTTCTGCAGGCGCTTGATGCCATCGACCTCGATAATGTTCCAACCCGGCAACTGCGCCATATACTCCTTGGTTTGCTGAGGCGTTGCCCGGGGCGCGTCGGCCCGGCAGGCTTCGCAGGTCTTGCTCTTTAAATCGGTCATGTACGCTCCTTATAAGGTGTGTGGCCAGGCTAAAAGGTTGCAGCCATCAGTTTGACCGCATTGTCGCGGCGTTCGATCGCCGCCCGGCCCCGCGGCGCGTATTTTTTCGCCTCGTTCCCAATGGCGTCAAGGCGCTGGGTGATTTTGAATTTCGCCGCCTGGTAATCAAAAAGCATGGCGGAGCCCGAGCCGTGCCGGGACTCCTGCAGATATTCCCCGGTCTCGCCGGCGAGCCTTGCGACTTCCCCGGATTGCGTCAATAGAGCCGCGGATTGCTGACGCCACTCTGCCCTTTCGGCATCCCCCAGCGAAGCGGGAGGCTCCTGCCGGCCCAAGTGTTCCAGTTGACGTTCGAGTTGGCGCAAGGCGCGTATATCCTGCTCCAGGCGTGCATACTCGTGTTGCAAGACGGCATTTTCGTCGCCGCCGTCCGATAACCCGACGCCCACGCTGAATTCGAGCGCATTGGCCCTTAGCGGCAACAGTATGGCGATCAGTATAAATACGGCTCCCGGCCGAATGGATGCTTTAAAATTCATTGCGGGATTGTAGTAACCGCCGCTCCGGTTTCGGTGAAGAGCTTCACAAAATACAGCTTTTCATACCCGTTCGTCGCCGCAAACGCCGCGTTGCGCTGTCAGATTGGTTTTCCTGGTTATACTTCGGAATGGAAGCGTCCCAAGACGCCCGCAAAAGGACTGCCATGCGCCAATATATACGCCATCCTTTCGATGTCACGATCCGTTACACTGTCGGGGAAATCGCGCAGGACGGCGAAGAGTTGAAAAATATCAGTGAAGGCGGACTTTGTTTCCACTCCCCCGCTCCCATTGCCGTCGGCTCGCGAATCCATATCGAAATACCCCTCGAAGGCCAGCCCTTCGAAGCCGATGGAATCGTCGTCTGGTGCCGGGGAGATGCCGACTACGAGGTCGGAGTGCGCCTGGACGAAGGCGTGCAGAACTTTAACCTGCGCATGGTGGAACAGCTTTGCCATATCAAGCATTACCGGCAAGAAGTCCGAACCCGGGAGGGCCGCGAATTGAGCTATGACCAGGCCGCCCTGGAATGGATCGGCAAATACGCCAAACTGTTCCCAAGATAAATCTGAAGAATAACCACTGAGTACACAGAGAGCACGGAGAATTTCTTTGGAGTGAGCGAAGTGAACTCCAACAAATTTGATGGCCCTGTTGGTTAGTTGCACCCACCCCTGCCTGCGTTAATGAATATAAACTTCCCGGTGTTCTCTGTGGTTGTCTTAGCGTTTGTAAAAGTAATGTAAACAAGCCCCTGCATTGTTTACAGCACTGTAACAGCCGCGCCTGCGCCGGCCGCGTATCCTCATCTTATCGAATCAACACACGAGGAACGCTCTCATGAACACGACCCTATCGCGCTGCCTGTTGCTACTGTCCACCGCGGGGCTGGTCTTGCTGGCCTCCGGCACCGCCCGGGCATTGCCCGGGAATACCAATAACCCACCCAAGATCCAGCTCGCCATACTGCTCGACACCAGCAGCAGTATGGACGGGCTGATCGACCAGACGCGCAACCAGCTGTGGCAGGTGGTAAACGAGTTCGCCAAAGCGAAAAAGAACGGCGTCAGTCCGGTGCTGGAAGTGGCCGTGTACGAATACGGCAATGACAACCTGTCAGCGGAAAACGGCTATATCCGGCAAGTGACGGGGCTGACCCGCGAACTCGATAAGGTTTCCGAGGCGTTGTTCGCGCTGACCACCAACGGCGGCAACGAATACTGCGGGCAGGCGATCGATACCGCTCTCAAGAGCTTGCAGTGGAGCCGCGCGCAGGGCGATATCAAGGCCATCTTCATCGCCGGCAACGAAGCTTTCAACCAGGGACCCTTGCCCGGGCAGCAGGCAGTCACCGCGGCCAGAAGCAAGGGCATTACCGTCAACACGATCCATGCCGGCAGCTATGAGGAAGGCGCTCAAGGAGGCTGGAAGGAAGGCGCATTACTGGCCGGCGGCAATTACATGAGCATCGATCAAAACCAGCAGATCGTGCAGATCGTCGCGCCGCAGGACCAGAAGCTCGCCGAGCTGAACGTGAAACTGAACCAGACTTACCTTCCCTACGGCGCTGAAGGCGCGGCCGCGGCCGCGCGTCAAAGCGAACAGGACACCCGGAACGCCATTGTTTCCCTGGGTCAGCTCGCGCAGCGGGTCAAGTCCAAGGTTTCCGCGCTGTACGACAATTCGAACTGGGATCTGGTCGATGCGCTTGAATCCGGCGCCGTGAAGCTTGAGGAGGTCAAGCCCGCCGCCCTGCCCGAGCCCATGCGAAGCATGGATAAGAAAGAACAGGAAAAATTCCTCGCCGAAAAGGCGGGCGAACGCAAGGCGCTGCAGGAACAGATCGCGGAACTGGCCAAGGCGCGCGACGCTTACGTCGCCACCGCGCAGGCCAAGGTCAAGCCCGCCGCCCCGACCGTCAGCGAGGCGCTCACCGAGGCCGTGCGCGCCGAAGGAAAAAAGAAGGATTTCGATTTCAATTAAACTCTGGCTTCACATATCCCGGGAACGGCAATGCTGTTTCCGGGATTTTTTGTTCTCAACCGCATCCCCCTTCGGAACGAAGGGGGATGTCCGAAGGACAGGGGGATGAATTCATCGCGAGAAGCGAGGTAATGGAACCGCGGGTTAATAAAAAAATCCTCCCGCGGAAACTCAGAAAACGCAGGGTAAGAATTTTTTATTAAATTGAACATTCCCTCCGCGAACCCCGCGTCTCCACGAGAAATTTAATTTTCCTGCTTTCCGAGCTCAACGTACTCAAACCAGTCGAAGTCCGCATGCTTGCGCTGACCCGTCAGATCCTGGCAAGCCATGCCCACGAAGTTGCCGGTGAACGCGCAAGGCGCCGCCTGCTCGTCCGACAGAATGGAGGCGTCCTGTTCCCAGCCGGCCGCCGTCCAGATCTTGCCGTCCTTTGAATAATGGAACGTAATGCGGTCCTGCCTGATGACGAGTTTGAGGAAGACTTTCTTGCAGTCGTCGAGCGGATATTCCTTCTCGATGGTATAGCTGATGTTCCCGCGTTCGCAGCGCATGAGCCCGAGGCAGCGCCTTGAATGGGCCGCGTGCGTGAGATAGAGATAATAGAAACTGTCGGTGCTGTAGAACGCGACCAGCCCCGCCATTTGCTGGAAGCTCTCGGGCTCAAACTCCACGCAGGTCGAGGCCTCGACATGAAAGGCCGTCTGCCGGCGCGCGACCAGGCTCTGCGTGAAATTGGAAGTAATGCTCTCCCGGCCGTAGAGCCTGAGATAACCCTTGCGCGCCGAAAGGCTGGCGATCTCATCGAGGGCGACGCGCGGCGCCTGCCAGTCGATAGCGAGCGTGTTCGCGTCGAAATCGTCCCGCGCCGGAGCCTTGGGCCAGGGATGCAAGGGCAGTTCGGGCGCCTGAAAAGTGTCGAGCGGAGCCTGCCCGCCGGAGGCCAGGCGCGGCCAACCGTCCTTCCACTCGATGTTCTGCAGCGCGGTTTCGCGCCCGAGTATTGAGCGGGTACCCGGCAGCGGCCGGCGGCAAAGATGCGCCAGCGCCCAGCTGCCGTCCTGGTGCTGTACAAAAGAACCATGGCCCGCGGACTGCAGGCGCAGCTTCGGGTCCTGCGCGCTCGTGATGAGGGGATTGCCCGGCATCACCTCATACGGGCCGCCGATAGTCCTGGAGCGTGCGACGGTCGCCGCATGGGTGTGAAAAGTGCCGCCTTCGGCGGTCAACAGGTAATACCAGCCGTTCACCTTATATAGATGCGGCCCTTCCACCAGCCCCAGTGCCGTGCCGGTAAAAATATTCTCGACCGGGCCTAGCAAGGCTTTTTTCTTCGGATCATATTCCTGCAGCAGGATGCCGCCGAAGCTGTTGTGCTGGGGACGGTGGTCCCAGATCATATTCACCAGCCACTTGCGTCCGTCCTCGTCATGGAACAGGGAAGGATCGAAGCCCGAGCTGTTGAGATAAACCGGTTCCGACCAGGGGCCTTCGATGCTCGGGGCGGTTACCAGGAAATTGTGTACATCCTTGAAGCTGCCCGTCCAGCGCCGGGAATTCGTGTAAATCAGGTAGAAAAGCCCGTCTGAGTAACTCAGATCGGGCGCCCAGATTCCACCGGAATTCGGGTCACCGCGCAGATCCAGTTGTGAATAGCGGTTAAGCGGCCGCGCCAGCACGCGCCAGTTCACCAGATCCTTCGAATGCGCAATCTGTACGCCGGGAAACCATTCGAAAGTGGAAGTGGCGATATAGTAATCGTCGCCGACGCGCAGGATGGAAGGGTCCGGGTTGAATCCCGGGAGCACGGGGTTGTTTATTGTCCTCATAAGCCTCCGCCGATCAAAAGTCATTATTTTCTGACCGTCGCCCAGCCGGCCGGACTCTTATCATACCTGACATAAACGATCATGGGTGCCGCCCTTAAAAGCAAAAGCTGCGGCTCCTTGGGTTTCCGGCCATCCGCCGGCTGGCTTCGAGAATAGCTTCTTCAGGCGAATCAAAGCGGGCAGTTACCGAGCATACAGACCGCAAAGAGAAACAATACTTCTAAGTACAGCCGCTCCTGATAGGAAACCCGCATAATTTTCCAATAGCCGGGCCTGCCTATCAAAAGCCTTACCCCGCGGAAACAGGCCGTAGCTTTTTGACAGCCCAAAAAGCCACGACCTGCGGCAGGAAGCATTATGACTGCGGGTTCTCCTGCATCGCCTTGCGCTTCTGGCGGGCATCGTTATAAGAGGCAAAGGCCGCTTCGCGATTTTCGAATTTGTAGATTTTGTTGATTGCACAAGTATCGCTGTTTGTCGCAACCGCATTCATCGACTGTCCGCAGATTTCGCCAAAGCCACCCTTGAACAGGACGCCGATCGAAGTCTGCAGATCGTTACAGCCAGGCAGAACCGTGGCAAGGTAATAGTCCTGGCCCAGGGTGTTTATGCTGATGATATTGTCGTCGAGCACGCCATACCCCTGGATATCGTTCAATCGGACGCAGGCGCGGCCGTTTTGCCCCGTGGTATCGCCCAGAATTTTCGCCGTGCTGGGGCCTCTCGCGGACGCACATCCGCCCAATACGGTTGCGCAAACCACAACCGGGACTGCAATTTTCAGGATATTCATATCAGTAGCCTCCTTAAGCTCCGTATTTACAGGCTGACCAGGAACGGTGGTATTCGTTCCTGGTGGAAGTTACTACTGACAATTTTTTATTACTGTAAAGAAATTCACAGTCCGTGAAACCGGCTTGCTCACCGAACACGAAAGCCTCCCCCGAAGCTTTTGCGAACGCAACCGTCGGGAGTCAGCCCGTGGGCTGATCGTTAGTGAATTGATCACGTCTTTCCAGGCTCGCATGATAGGCCTTCATGGCGGCTTCCCTGTTATTAAACTCGAACAACTGATTGATAGTGCAACGCTCCTCTCCAGCTACAATCTCATCCAGCGCTTCTCCGCAAACCTCGCCGAAATCCCCGCTGAACAGAATCTGCGCGGACTGTGAAATCTCGCTGCAACCGGGTTGAACGGTTGCCAGATAATGCTCCCCTTTACCCTCGATGCTGATGACATTGTCTTCCAGTACGCCATAACCTTTGATGTCGTTTACCTTAATGCAGGCGCGGCCCTTCTGGCCCGTGGTATCACCCAGCATACTTCCCAACCGGGGTTTATCGCCCCCCGTCATGGAAGCACAGGAAGCAAGCAGCGCTGCGCATGCCGCAACTCCGAATGTTGTTCGTTGTTTCATACAGTATCCTCCGTAATACACCGAATCGGCACCACCTGACGCGCAAGATAAATTATTGACCGGGAATGATTTGAATTCGTTCTCTCAAAAAGAAGCAGCCCTCATGCGCCATGCGCAGGCAGCACGGTAGAAATCCCGCCACATAGTAGCCACCCGCCGTCTGCATCATCTTGCCGAGGGTTTCACTCGACACCTGATGTTACCTAAAGCCGATTCGTTAAAGATCTTGCCAATCCATGTATGACTGCCTGCAAAACCAGGTCAAATCAACCGCAGCCCAAAAATGACTCCGACCCTATTTATTGAGAGAGCGTCCCATGGAATCGTAGCTCAGCGTGGCGCCGGTGGTCCCGGACACCGAGATCAGCCGGTTCTCCACATCATAGGCATAGGTGGCGTTCGGGCCGATACCGGTCATATTGCCGTTGGCATCGTAGGTGATGGTCTGGCCGTTAATCGCGGTGTATTCATTCTGGCCGTTGACCTGATACTCGCCGGTGTTCCCGATGCCGCAGGAGTGATGGTAAATCTCTTTGCTGATGGTCTGCTCCGCCACCTGGCCGGCGGGGTTGTAACTGAAGTCGGACAAATAGGGTCGGAGTCATTTTTTACTCCAACCATGCACCGGCAACGAACCAATAAATAGGGTCGGAGTCATTTTTCACTCTAACCACGACACCAGAAACGCAACCATCCTTGTCGTGCGCTGTAATCAATATGCCGGGGCGGATTTCGCGTGCCAACGGTGCAAAGTCAAATCAACTTTCAATTCAAAAATTACTACAGCCCGAAAAATGACTCCGACCCTATTTATT